>NZ_KI914989.1:0-1434 GCF_000520595.1 Arthrobacter sp. H5 | reverse complement strand
CGCTGACTCGTTAGATCATGCGCTGATGGCGGCCCTATCACGCCACATCTAACGACTCAGCCAGCCGATCTACTTCACCGCTCCAGCCCTGTGGCCGAAGTGCCGCCTCTACTTTGGCGACAACCCATAAGTCACCAAAGCTCACGTCGATCTTGGTCAGCTTCACCTGCCTCCAGACAAGCTCGGCCGCGGTCTCATCACGGGCGATGTCCCGGGCGTGTTGCCCAGGCGTCAGATGATGCCCGCCCTCGTACTCGATGCAGGTCTTGTATTCAACGCAGCCGAGGTCAACCCACAGCCTTGGATCCCCGAAGTCGTCAAGCACTGCGCAATTTACCTTGAACTCGGGAAGCCCGGCGCGTTGCAGGATCAAGCGGATTCGTGTTTCAGGCGGAGAATCAACACCTACGCGTATTTCCTCAAACGCTGCCCTCGCCTTCCGGATCCACCGATGCCCCGACTTACCTTTGAGGTACTCCGCAAGATCCGCGTAGCTGATCTTCGGGTAGCGGCGAGGCCCGAAGGAACGCCGATGTTCGCTCACGATGTAGTCACCGGCCGCGATGAGATCGTCCAAGGCCAACACTCCGGCCAGGTCCAACCAGGTTCGGGCCACTGAAGTCAGCGGTAGTCCGTGGAGAACGGTCACGTCCGCCGGGTCAAGAAGGAGGCTGTGTCCCTTGACCCGTTTCCGCTGCGGCCGCGCACCGGGATATGGCCTGGACAGATGAATGTACGGTTCGTTCTCAAGCCAGGCGGGCAACGGAACACCGTGGAGAGACGCCGCTGTGGAATGGCTAATCGATGAATCCGGGGTGATGTCGACATATGGCTTGCATCGCGAAACAAGGTCCTGGTCGCTCTTCTTTGGTATGCGAAGACCGCGACTCGCGGATTGCAGATCCAGCCCTCGGGTTCGCGCACGGGAAACCCCAAGGGCCGTGGATTCCGACAGGACAAATGACCTTCCGAGTATCGGGGCGGGCAACGGGGAAGCTCGGCGCATGCACCTATTTGACCGCATCCGACGCAAAACCAGTCAAAGTTGTCCACAGGCACACATTGACCGGGCTACGTGAGGTTGTTCCGGTCGGTGCATGATCCGTCGAGTGGTTAGCTAAGGACTCGCGACATAATAACTTAGGTTTTATGGTGTGTCGGCTCTAGGATTGTGTTATGGCCGTGGGTGAGCAGTTGGTGGAGTCAGCGACAGAGAGGTATACGGTGTTGCGTCCGCATTTGGACGAGCGGCAGCGCCGTTTGTTGTTGGGGGTGGAGGCAACCGGGCTGGGGCGTGGCGGGATCAAGGCGATGGCCATGGCGACCGGGGTCCATCCCGATACCATTGCCCGCGGAGTCCGAGAGATGGCGGGGAATCCCGGGCCGCAGTCGCGGGTGCGGGCACCTGGCGGCGGCCGGAAGAAGCTGGCCACC
>NZ_KI914988.1:73207-74196 GCF_000520595.1 Arthrobacter sp. H5 | reverse complement strand
TCTACGCCGGCACCGGACAAGCCAGCACCACCCAGGAAGGCTACGCCCCAGCACAACAAAACGGCACCGGCGGCTGGCAAGCCTACACCGACATCTTCGGACCAGGAGACTTCAACAGCGACAACCGCAACGACCTCCTCGCCACCCGACCCGACGGAACCCTCTGGTACTACGCCGGCACCGGCACCATCCACACCAGCGCCCCCACCACACCACAACCCGCCGGAAAACTCTAACCACCCACAGACGGCGGGCAGCACCTGGTGCTGCCCGCCGTCTGTTTGCGTGTGGCTAGACTCTCCGTTGGTCTGATTCCGCGGCGTCAATAACGGCACCGTACACCTCGATGAGGCGTTCCACGCCCACCCGCGCATCATGGTCGGCTGCGATGAACGCGGGGCCGTCCTGCTGAGCGGAGGCGGTGTGCGGGTCATCGAGAGCTCGAACCACATCCCGCGTGACTACCTGGGGATCGTTCCCACTCAGATGGTTGAGACTGGGGTAAAAAGCTGGATCTGCACTACTAACCAGCGGGACACCGATTGCCAGGGCTTCCAGTTCACTGACGGATAGGATGCTGGTCATCTGTCCAACGACCACTGATGCAGTGGCAAGCCATTGTCTAAATTCAACGGGCGGCATCTTGGGAACCAGTTTTACTCCCGCTGCCATGGCCTCCTGCGAGCGTTCCCCCCAGTCCAGCCCAACCAACTCGACATCAGGAAGGGAATCGCGCAGAAGCCGAGCCACTTCCAGCTGTTCACGGGCCCCTTTGACGTCATCCCAGCGGGAGCAAAAGATTACCCGATGTGGCACGGGGACCCACTCCGGAGCGTCGCTGAGGCGAATTGTGATCGGAAAATAGATCCCGGAGTCCGTCAGATGTGCGACGTGCGGTGCCAGGTCCGGCGTCGAATACAGCACGGCGTCCGCATTGGCTGCACCGTACGTGAGTTTCCCCTGCCAAGCCGGCTCATACTGGCGGGGGG
>NZ_KI914988.1:35169-73107 GCF_000520595.1 Arthrobacter sp. H5 | reverse complement strand
AAGCCGGCTCATACTGGCGGGTGCGGACGTCGGTGCCGTGCAGGTGAAGTACCCATGGGCAACGCAGCCAGCGCGTGTGCGGGGAGAGACCGCCGGTATGGACATGCACGACGTCGGTCCGCAGGCTCTGCAGCGCGAGCGTGCCGTCCCAGATTATGGGACGGGCTCTCAAGACCGGGTGCTTGATTAGTCCGCGCCATTGATTCCTGTAGTACCAGGGAATACTTTTCATGGACCACGGGAGTCCCTGCTCCCGCGCGGCTGCTACCAGGTTGTGTCCAACACTGGCTGCATCGTGCACGTGCATGGCACGGATCAGGTTCCCCGCGTTACTCATCGGGACGTTCGAAGCAGGTTCTGTACAGCATCCGTCCAGGGCTCCGACACTCTCTCCGCCCCCAGTTCCTCGGCCGCGTCATGTGAGGCCCGCTTCATCGCGACGACTTCCTCTGAAGTCAGCCCGACCAGCAGGCGCGCAGTAGACGCCGCATCAAAGTCTTCCGCGACCCACCCGAGATTATGCCTGCGTACAACGAGCTCCATCTCCGGAGAAGGACCGATCAGCACCGCGAGGCGAGCCTGGACAAACTCAAAGAGCTTGTTCGGCAGTGCGTGGCGCAAATTGAATGTGCTTGGGGGACACAAGAAGATGCCGATGTCATAGCCGTGAAGCATTGGCACTATCTGGTCGAAACTGACCGGTGGCACCATGCGAACCGCGCCGTCCGGCACGACCGCGGCCTGCACTGCAAGTTCGTCGATATAGCGCTGTTCGCCGGGAACCAAAACCACGTCGAGGGTTGCTGTACCGGCCTTGAGACTGTTGGCCTGCGCCACGGCATCAATCATTACTTCGATCTTCCGGCCGCGGCCGGCCGCTCCTGTGTGGATCAGGCGTAGCGGCGATTCCACCGGAGTTGGCGCGAAGCGCCTATCGTAAACTGCGGCGTTGGGGACGACCGTGGGCTCGGGTATCCCATAGACGGAGGAATACTCCTCGGCGATACCCTTGGCTACGGTCGATACCGAGTCTGCTTTGGTCACGTGTTGACGACAGGCCCAGTCCATCAAGGGGCCAATGAGCAACTTCCATCGGCGGTTGTCTTCACCCTGACGCGGTGCATATTCATGTAGATCGGCATGGACGCCCAGACGTGGTTGCAGCGCGAGCGCCAGCGGAACACCGAGGGCATCGTTGGCGATCACAATGTCAACGCTCTGTTCGGGAACATGATCACGTACAAAGCGCACTCTCTCGGAGCCGAAGTAAAGACGGTGGTGGGCGCGTAGTGCAAGGAGCAGGGCAACGTGTTTGTAGCTGCGCCGCCATGATTTATGCGCTTCCGGAATTTCAATGTGTTTGACTACGCCCTCAGGTGCCACACCATAGCCACATGAAACGACATCGGCGGATTCCTTGAATAACTGAATCTGCCGCAGGACCCTTGGGTCTCGGATGATGGTCGAAAAAGAAAGCACAAGAATGCGCGGGCGCCGCGAGATCTCGGGTGATTCATTCATAGTCTGCTCTGTCACGATACTCCAGCCAACTTGCGTACGGCGTCGATCCACGGTCCCGAAACAGCGTCGGCACTCAAGCGTGGCGCCGCCTCGTGCGCTGCCTTCTTCAGGTCGCCCACCTGCTCTAGGGTCAGGCCCGCCAGAAGTTTGGCAGCCGATTGTGCTTCGAAGCTGGTCGAGACAATCCCGAAGCCGAACTCTTCAGCGACGCGCCGCATCTCCGGAGACGGACCAATAACAACAGCAAGACGCGCCTGAACAAACTCGAACAGTTTGTTCGGAAGGGCGTTTAGCATGTTGAAATTAATCGGAGGACAGAGGTAAAAGCCAATATCGTAGCGGTGAAGTTGCGCAACAATCTGATCGAACTCCACTGGTGGTAGCACCCGCACCGCACCGTTTGGCACTGAGGCCGCTTTGCGTGTGAGTTCTTCGATGTAAGTCCGGTCCCCCGGAGCCAGGACCAGGTCAAAAACCACGGCCCCGGGCTTCAGTTCATTCGCCTGCGCCACTGCATCGATCATTACTTCAAGTCTGCGGCTGCGGCCGGCCACGCCAATGTGGGTGATCCGCAGCGGATCGCCGACCGGTGTTGGTGAGAGCTCCGGCGCATACGGGGAGGCATTTGGCACAACCGATGGCTCGGCTATGCGATAGACCGACGCATACTCCTCCGCAATCCCTTTCGCAACGGTGGAAACGGAATCTGCCCGGGTCACATACTTTCGGCAGGCCCAGTCCATGAAGGGCGCCGTGAGCAGCCTCCAGCGGCGGCTATCCTCACCCTGGCGGGGCGCATACTCATGCAGGTCGGCGTGAACGCCCATTCGAGGGCTCAGCGCAATTGCCAGCGGCACCGCGAGAACATCATTGGCTACAACAACATCGACGCTTTCGGCGGGAATCGCGTCGCGCAGGAAGCGGATTTTCTCCGACCCGAAGTACAGTTGCTCGTGACGCCGGGCGCTCAAGAGCACAGCGAGCCGCTTGCGGTCCGAACGCCAGGGATGCCGGTCGAAGCGCTCTGGTATACCAACGTGCTCAACCACCCCGTCCGGGGCATCGCCGTACCCACACGACACAATGTCGGCAAAGTCCTTGAACATGGCAATTTGGCGCAGCACTCTCGGATCCTTTCGAAGGACGGAAAATGACAGCACAAGTACGCGTGGGCGCTCTGGAACGGACCTTTGCTCGGTCATAAACTCACTTTCAGTTCGGCGCAAGAGTGAACGCGGAGTCCTTCATCACGCTAGACCGGCCAGCGCTGCTTGTCGGGCGAAGTCCGGCATCTGCGCGATGACTTCCTCGAATGTACCCTGGGCGGCCAGCCGTCCGTCCGCAAAGAAAAACACCACATCGCTGTCCTTGATCGTTGAGAGCCTGTGGGCCACAGTGATTGTGGTGACGCTGCCCGCGAGGTTGCGGATGGCGTCCGTGACGGCGGCCTCCGTGGAGGTGTCGAGGGCGCTCGTAGCTTCGTCCAGAACGAGTACCGCGGGGTCCGCGTACAGCCCCCGGGCTATTCCAAGCCGCTGTCTTTGGCCGCCTGACAAGGCCATGCCGCGCTCCCCCGCCATGCCATAAATGCCGTCAGGCCTGGCCTCTACAGCTTCCAGCATCTGTGAACGCGTCAACGCACGTCGCACGCGGTCCGGATTGACCTCGTCCGGATCCCAGGTAAGAGCTACATTCTGCGCAATCGAGGCATCAAAGAGAGAGACCTCCTGCGGCACATAACCCACCCTTGAGCGCCATGAATGCAACACTTCCCGCATCGGCACTCCACCAATCAGGACCTCTCCCGAACTTGGCAAGAGCAACCCCAGCAACAGATCGATCAGCGTGGACTTTCCTGCGCCTGAGGATCCGACCACCGCAACCCTGGAACCTGCCGGAATAGACATCGTTACATTGCTGAGGGCAGGCAACGCGGTATGGGGATAACTGAATGTGACGTTTGTGAGCACTATGTTGGGCACACCCGCCGGCAATTCGGACTGATCAGGAGATTCCTCATCCTTGGCCCTTGCTTCTGCTTCCTTGATATCGTCCAGCACCTGCTCAGCGAACGGCGTGCTTGAGTGGACCTGGGAAAGGATCGCCTGAAAGCGGGTCAGTGAGGGAACAACACGAAAACCGGCAACGCCAAAGAGAGCTATTGCGGCGAGAGTATTTGTCACCGGGTCTACTCCCGCAGGGCTCGTGAGCATGCCCACTACTCCAACCAGCAGGAATCCACCGATCAAGGCGGACTCCAGGACAAAGCGTGGAACCTGCCCCAGGAATATAGCCATCGCGCGTGCTTTGGAGGAATGAATCCTGTTGGCGTGGACCGCCTTTTCGACGTCTTCCGTCGCACCCTTGAGTGTCACTTCCTTTAGTGCGCCCATAGCCTCGGTAATCAACCGCACTGTTCTCAGCGAGAACTGCCTGTTCCGCCGGCCGTTTGCGACCGCACGCTTCGAAATTCCCCGCGACAGGAACAGCGCCACCAGACCAAGGTAGATAATTGCCGTCACCGCAGTGATCCAGTTGCTCACGAAAAGAACTGCAACCACTGCAAGAACAGACACAATCTCGCCTGCAAGTCCCATAGATGGCATCAGCACACCCGAAACCGTCAAAGAGACGCCCGAATCCACCGAGCGGACAAGTTCAGAAGAATTTCGCTTGAGCCTGTCCACCCAGGGTGCCCGCATATACGCCGACAACAGACGGTCCCCTATTGCCACTTCGTGCGCCGCGAACCGCGAAGTCGCGAGACGCAGCAGGAGTACGTTCAGCGCGCTCTTGATAATTACCAACGAGCAGAAAATAGCGAGCACAATTCCGTAATCACTCACAGAATCGATGGTTACCGGGCCCAGCTGCAACGGATTTTCGGAGATGATGCTTGACATCGTGAGGGCCAAGAGACCCAGCGCAACGATATCGATCAGCGATAGAGACGACGAAAGGATCGCGTACCGAATGAGAAACCGGCGGGCCGAGTCGGGTAGGACCGCCAGCAGCTGACGGTTGATCCAAATGAGTGATTTCATACTTATCGAAGGGTATCCCGGCTGCCGTGGTTCGAATCACCGGTGGCGTCAAGTGCCTGGGTGCCGGATCGAACGGATTCCCACGGCCTCTCCGCTTCGTCAAGCGCTATGCGCCGGGTGAGTTTCGTCAACGTGGCCTCCATCTGCCGGAACCGCTGGTGTGTTGTCGACATGTAGACCAGAAACGACACGATGAACGCATAAAGCATGAGGTCCGTGCCCCGGCCTACGCCTACGAGCCGGGCAATCTGACTGAGCAGTGTGGGAAAGAATATGGACAGAACCGCCGCAGCTGCGAACAGAAGGACCATGATCCGGCGCACTGCCATGTGCTTGGCATTTGAGCCGCCCCTGATTAACACCAAAGAGAACAAGACAACGACGAGGACCAGGACTATCTGAACGACGATTAGCATTTCATTTACCTAAAGAGCAGGTCCGCCATAATATTGACGGAGTTGAGGAGGGATTGCCCCTTGGACTTTGAGTACTCGGTATAAATGATCTCCACCGGGTGTTCGGTCCAGCGGGGTTTCAGTTTCGATAGAAGGTCAATCAGCTCAGAGGCATGGGCCATACGGTTCTGCGTCAGATGGATGCTTCCAACCACCTGCCTGCTCATGACCCGCAGACCGTTGTGTGCATCCGTGAGGTGCATCCCGGTGCTCCAGCGGGTCTGGAGTGCAGCCGTGCGCAGCACCAATCTTTTGACAGGACCGATCTTGGTTCGCCCATCCAAAAACCTTGATCCGAGGACAACATCCGCCTCGCCCGACTGCACCCTGCGCACCATGTCCGCAGCATCGGCCACCCGGTGTTGCCCATCGGCATCGAAGGTGACCACGCAGGACATCTCGGGATCGTTCATCACGTATTCAAAGCCTGTCTGCAACGCCGCCCCCTGCCCAAGGTTCACGGGATGTTGCACGACGACCGCGCCCGCCTCCCGGGCGGCCCTGGCCGATGTATCGGTACTTCCGTCATCGATACAAACGACATGCGGGAAGACCGGGAGAAGGTCCTTGATTACGGAGCCAATAATGGGGGCCTCGTTGAACAGAGGGATGACGATCCAAGTGCGACTCACCACGCAAGTATCGCATAATGGTCACCGCAATCATTCGCCCGGACCGGCAAGCGTGCCGGGATTATGCAAGTATTCGTCCCGGATTACTCTTCAAATCCGGCAACTGCAGCGAACCAGTGGCTGATGGGAAGGGGCTTCCAATCCTGCTGGCGCATCCTCGCGTGCCGGCGGTTGGATTCCGTGGTTGTGCGCCGGTGACTCCGCAGAGCGTGATGGGCGATCTGCCTCTTGTATGGTGGAAGACGTATTCATACTCGTGGGAAGACTGATTCAATGACTTGGTGGCAGGCTGTGCCCGCCCTTGCGGGCGCACTGGCACTAATGTTCATCCCCGGTTACCTCGCCGCCAAGTCATGTGGCACCCGAGGGATCACAGCATGCGCTTTGGCTGCACCACTGACGATCACCATCATGTCCACCTTCGCGATCGTGGCGAACATCATCCAAGTGTCTTGGAGCGTGTGGGTGGTAGCAATAGCAACTGCGTTAACGGCGTTGGCGGGCATCGTCACACGCCGTTTATGGCACCGATTCGGAATTCTGAGAAACCGCGCAGTCGCCGAAAAATCGTCGCCCCCGGGTTCGTCCGCAAGACGACCTGTGATGGTCCGTGCTCTGACGGTGGGCACTGCACTGACAATTCCTGCAGTGATCATTGGGCTCCGGCTCAAGGAGATATTCATCCGTCCGGACAACATTTCCCAAAGCTACGATGGCGTATTTCATCTGAATGCGCTTCAGTACGTGGCCGATAGCGGCTCCGCGTCGTCACTTACTTTGGGCGGCATGCCGACCGACGGTGAAAGCACTCCTTTCTACCCGGCGGCTTGGCATGCCTACGCTTCCCTTGTGGTTCAGATCACCGGTTCCACGATCCCGGTTGCAGCGACGGTGACCAGCATTGTCATCGCCGCTGTGGTTTGGCCGCTCTCATGTTTGTTCCTGTGCACCCGACTGACCGGGAACCGGCCCATTCCCCTCCTAGTGACCGGAGTCTTGGCGGCGGCTTTTCCTTCATTCCCCTATCTGCTGCTCGATTTTGGTGTGCTATACCCCAACTTCCTGTCCATCGCGATCCTGCCGACGGTACTCGGTCTTCTGGCGATGGCTCTTCGCCTCAGTGCGGATAACCAAGGCGGGGTTCTCCTTCCCGTCATGGCACTGCTCGGTGTCCTGCCGGGCGTGGCGCTGGCGCATCCCAGCACTCTCATGGCATTTCTCGCGTTCGCAGTTCCTATGACGGCGGTTGCACTGGTGCGGGACTGGCGCCGGCTGCACGCACGATCCGCCCCTGCGGGACGATACCTGCTCCCCGCAGGCCTGCTTCTGGCCTACCTGAGCTTCACGGTTCTGCTGTGGTTCGAGCTTCGTCCCAGCGAAGCCGCCTCGGGTTGGGAGCCTTACCAGACCCGGGCCCATGCGATAGGGGAAGTATTGGCATCGGCACCCTTGGAACGTCCGGTTGCCTGGATTGTCATGACTTTGACTATTGCCGGCCTTCTGCACGTCGCGATGCGCCGCGGCGGCTGGTGGGCATTTGGAATATTTATTGTTGGAGCTTTTCTTTTCATGGTGGTTTCAGCCTTCCCGCAGGACGATTTTAGATCGGCTATCACGGGCGCCTGGTACAACGACAGCTTCAGGCTGGCAGCGCTGTTGCCAGTGACCACCATCATGATCACAATGCTGGGCGGAACATGGATTGTTTCATCTGTCGTGCGCCGGTTTGAAGGTATCGGCCGCACGATTCTTGTACCTTGGAGGGTGGGTCGTTCGGAGTCCACCGTTCCTGCTGCCTTGGCTGGCGTCGTCGTACTCGCCCTCCTCGTAATGGGGACCCAAGGTTCAGCGGTTGACAGCACGGTCGCAACAGCCAGGAAAGCGTATGTGCTGTCAGACGACTCGCCATTGCTTTCAACCGATGAGCTTACGCTTATCCAACGCGTTCCAAACAACGTGCCAGACGATGCCGTGATTATCGGAAACGCCTGGACGGGAACCGCATTAGTCTATGCACTTACCGGGATCCCCACGCTGACACCGCATTTGGGAAGCACCGGTTCCCCCGAGACCGAGATACTACTGAACCGCATGCATCTTGCAGATTCCGATCCGGAGATCTGCACCATCGCCGAGCAGCAAAACAGCTACTACGTTCTGGACTTCGATGGACCTGAACTGCACGTCGGCGACCATGTGTATCCCGGTGTGGAGGACCTAGAGGACAAGGCTGGCTACGAGTTGGTTGATTCCGAAGGGGACGCCGGCCTGTACGAACTCACAGCGTGCGGACCATAGCGCCTGAGTGGTACGGCGCCGGAGGCGCAGCTAAGCTGCTCCACGCAATCGCGCAACAACTTGGTCAACGGGCCCGTCAAGGATTATTTTACCGTGATCCAAAAGCACCCCACGGTCGCAGATTGTGGATACCAGATCCAGATCGTGACTCACCACAACCAGGGTTGTGCCCGCATCGGCGAGCTCCCTGATCCGTGCCAGGCACTTCTTCTGAAACGGCTCATCCCCGACGGCCAGGATCTCGTCCACGAGAAATACCTCCGGATTGGTATGCACCGCCACCGAAAATGCGAGCCTCAAATACATGCCGGACGAGTAGAACTTGACCTCGGTGTCGATGAACTGACCGATCTCGGAAAATTCGATGATCGACTCAAACCGTTCGTCAATTTGTTCTTCGGTCATTCCCAGGATTGCACCGTTGAGGTAGACGTTATCCCGGCCGCTGAGGTCCGGATGGAAGCCCGCACCGACCTCAATCAGGCCGGCGACTCTGCCACGCGTGCGGACACTGCCGCTGTCCGGAAGCATGACCCCCGAGATGTGCTTGAGCAATGTCGATTTTCCGGAGCCATTCAAACCCAGCAGGGCAACGGTTTCACCCTGGGCCACCTCCAGCGAGATGTCCGCCAGCGCATGAAATTTTTCGGAGAGATCTCCTTTGCGGCCCTTCATTAACCATACAAAGGCTTCCTTGATGGAGCGGGTATGGCGCAGCACAAATTGTTTGGAAACACCGCGCACTTCGATAGCGATTGTCATGGGTCAGAGCTCCTGGGCAAAGCGGCCTTCGAGCCGCCGGAAGGTTAGTTGACCGAGGATGATGACGATCACTGAGGTGACGAGTCCGATGGGGAGCCAGAAGTCCAGCAGATCCGGTGGCACGGCAATGGCTTGATCGGTTACAGCCGCCGAAGTGGTCGGCTTCCAAAACGCGAAGTGAAACAGTTCGACGGCGATGGTCAGCGGATTCGCCTGATAAACGGCCAGTACCGGTGCTGCCACCTCATCGCGCACCATCGTCCATGAATAGAGCACCGGTGATGCCCAGGTGGCGATCATCAACAGCATGTCGACGAAGTTCTCTGAGTCCCGGAAGTAGACGTTGACGGCGCCAAAGAAGAGTCCAAGACCGGTGGCAAGCAGAGCAACTATCAAGAACCCTGCGATCGCAGCCGCGACCTCCGCAAGTCCGGGCCGCCAGCCGGAGAACAGGCAGGCGGCTAACAGCACCACGAGCTGCGGCAAAAAATGGACCCCGGAGACCCACACGGATGCGACCGGAAAGAGCTCCCTCGGAAGATAGATCTTCTTAATCAGTCCCCCATTTCCAACAATGGAACGGGAGGCGTTACCCAGTGCTTCACTGAAGAAGTTAATAAGAACAATTCCGGAGAACAAGTAGATCGGATAGTTCTCAGTGTTCCTATTCATGCCAAGGAATACTCCCAGGGCAAACCAGAAGACCACAAACTGCACTCCGGGTTTCACGTAGGACCACAGAATCCCCAGAACCGATCCACGGTATCTGACCTTTAGTTCCTTGGAGACTAAAAGCTTCAGAAGAAACCGGGATCGGACAACATCTCTAAGACCACCGCCCATTCCAGGTGTGGTGAGTTCCTCGTGGTTCAAGTCCTAGTCGCTCTTCTCGGAGTGCGCTTCGAAAGTCTTCTTCCACGCTTCGAATGACGTGATCTCCGGAAGAGCCGCGCGATACTGGGCGCGCAGCTTCGGCCAGTTTCGAAGGATCTCCGCGTTCAGCCTGCCTGCCTCCGTCAGCATCAAGCGGAGCTGGCGGGGATCCCGCTGATACCAGGACGCACCGCTGCCTTCCGCGTTTGAGACCACTGCACTGTCATACTGGGCCATGCGCCACCACTTATTGTCCTGGTGCGCTACGAATGCCTGAGGCCTTTCCTTACTGGAAGGGGCAATTGGCTTGCTCAACTGACGGGCAAGTACTTTCGCTGCCCATGGCACCAATGTGGTGTAAGAAGGCGCTCTGAATCCCTGTCCACGGCGGGGCGGTTTATCCATACGCGGCGGCGGAAACGCATCGGGATCCGCCTCAAACTGTGAGTCTGGATAATTTTTTACCATTGAGCGGATATCGGTCAGCTTGGTGGGCAACAGATCATGCAGTTGATCCGGCCCCTTCAGCACATCCTGAAGCGCCATGATGCGCCCACGGGCGGTGTAGTACTGCATGGAAATCAGGTGCTTGATGTCCATATAACCGGATTCCCTGACCACGCGGCCACCATGGTCATACGGGCTGTGGATAAGGGCAGCAATCATCCTGTTGCGGGTATGAAAATATGCCTGCCACCCGACGAGGTCGTCCTTGTCGATCCAAGAGACGTGCCAGACGGCAGAGCCGGGCATGGATACCGTGGGGTAGCCGGCGGATTTTGCACGAAGACCGTATTCGGCATCGTCCCATTTGATGAATACGGGCAGTGACAGCCCGATGTCGCGAATGACGGCAGTCGGTATCAGGCACATCCACCAGCCGTTGTAGTCAACATCGACGCGTCGATGAAGCCAAGGGGTCTGACGCAGACTGGACCTGACGAAATCGTGGCCAAGAGTCTGCTCCGCCAAAGGCTGATCCGGTTGGAACCGCCACGGGTTAACTGTTTCACCAAAAGTGTGAAGGACGGTGCGGTTGTAGAGATCGAACATATGCCCACCCACGATCGTCGGCGATTTGCACCGATC
This sequence comes from Arthrobacter sp. H5, assembly GCF_000520595.1. GTDB lineage: Bacteria > Actinomycetota > Actinomycetes > Actinomycetales > Micrococcaceae > Arthrobacter_D. The sequence continues at coordinate 62,433 of NZ_KI914988.1, read as the reverse complement.
GGCGAAAGTCAGCAGGCGGGCAATGCTCTCCGGTTCTATCACGACGTCGTCGTCCAACAGCAGCGCATAATCGCTGCCATTCTCGACGGCTTCATACATCCCCCGGGCAAAACCTCCGGAACCGCCGAGGTTAGCTTGATTGATGATCCTCAGCTTGCCTTGGAGCGCGGACTCCACTTCAGCAAATCCAGGCTGATCCGCGACCTTCTGCGTGCCCTGATCGACTACCAGAATCTCCTTCAACGGCTCCAACGCCTCTGGATTGCCTGCGAGAATCTGGAGATTGTTGAGACAGAAATCCGGCTTGTTCAAAGTTGTGATCTCAAGCGTGATCAGCCCACTTGGCCTTGATTCCTCCGACGCCTGCCATTCCGCTTCGTTGAGTACGAATTCTTCGGAGCCGGCTACGAGGTCAAACCAATACCAGCCACCGTCGCCGAAAGGCTTGAGGGAAAGATCGAAGGTAGTCACCGCGGATCCGATTACCCGCTGGGTCTCGACATGTTGCAACGATCCCCGGGCGTTCGACTTATAGACGCTCACTCCTCCCCGCCCGCTGGTTGAGACGCTTAGCCTCACTTCCTCAACGGTGGTCCACCTCCGCCAGTAGCTCGCGGGAAAGGCGTTGAAATACGTGCCGAACGAAACACGCTCACCCGGGCGGACCGAGGTGGACCGCCTGGATCTGAAATCTTCCGCGTGCACTTCCTTGGCGCTGCCACTCGAGTAGGCTTGATCGCCCTGTGCGGCGCTTCCGTCCATCGTATTGAGTTGAACGCTCATGGCACTGCCGGTGTCCACGTACAGTGGTGCCGTGTCCAGATCGCTCGGATTCGGCAGGATGACACGCTGCAGTGGCTGCCAGGTCTCGCCGTCGTCGTTCTTATGTTCCGATCCCGATGGCATGCTCATGCGTCCACTCCCCCGCTTTCCAGCTTGGCGCCGCCACTGAAGTGGGGCTTGATCTTGTTCTCGTACATGGACAGCGCGGAGCCGATTGCCATATGCATGTCGAGGTATTTGTACGTTCCGAGCCGTCCACCGAAAAGCACCGATTTTTCGCCGCTGGCCAGGTCACGGTATGCCATGAGCTTTTTCCTGTCCTCATCTGTATTGATGGGGTAGTACGGCTCGTCATTCTTCTCCGCAAAGCGGGAATACTCCCGCATGATAACGGTGGCGTCTTTTGTATAGTTCCGCTCCGGATGAAAATGGCGGAACTCATGGATGCGGGTAAAGTCCATACCCTCGTCCGGATAGTTCATGACCGAGCACCCTTGGAAGTCCTCAATGGGAAGGACCTCCTCCTTCAGATCGATGGTCCGCCAGGAAAGATCGCCCTCGGCGTAGTCAAAGTACCTGTCAACGGGTCCGGTATAGATCACAGGAACCTGGCCGAGAGTACTCGCACGCGAGTAGTCGTGCCCTGCGTCGAAAAAGTCTGTGTTCAGTTCAACAGTGATGTTGGGGTGGTCAGCCATCCGCTCAATCCAGGCCGTGTAACCGTTCATGGGCAGGCCTTCATACTTGTCGTTAAAGTAGCGGTTGTCATAGGTGTAGCGGACAGGCAGCCGGGAAATGATCTCCGCCGGAAGGTTTTTGGGATCTGTCTGCCATTGTTTCCCGGTGTAGTACTTGATGAACGCTTCGTAGAGCGGGCGTCCGATCAACTGAATCCCCTTGTCGTTCAGGTTCTGCGGATCGGTGCCTGCGAGCTCACCGGCCTGCTCCTGAATCAGCGCACGGGCTTCCGCCGGCCCAAGGGAGGCGCGGAAAAACTGGTTGATGGTACCCAGGTTGATGGGCATCGGGTACACCTCGCCCTTGTGGCTGGTGTAGACCTTGTGAACGTAGCTGGTGAAGTCGGTGAACTGGTTGACGTATTCCCAGACCCGCTCATTCGAGGTGTGGAACAGGTGGGCACCGTAGCGGTGTACTTCGATTCCTGTCTGGGCTTCGTTCTCGCTGTACGCATTGCCGCCAATGTGGTGGCGACGGTCAAGCACAGCTACTTTCAGTCCGAGTTCAGTCGCGGCCCGTTCAGCGATTGTCAGTCCAAAAAAGCCTGAACCCACGACGACAAGGTCAACGTTCACAAAGTCTCCTGTGTTAATTGGGCAGCACATAATCCAGTAATGCCTGCGGGACAAGGCTACCCGACCATCCTTGACGGACGCTCATTGGGCGTGGCCCCGAGCGTCTAGAGTATTGGCATGGCCCCCCAGATCCTTTGCATTTCATTCTCCGACATCTCGGCCGATTCGAGGGTTCTTCGACAGATTGCAGTTCTCGCCGAGTTCGGAGAAGTGACTACCGTGAGTTACGGGGTCAAGCCCCCCGGCGCCACACACCACTTGGAAATCGATTCATCGCTGCCGTCACTGCCTCAAACGCCCAAGGGAGTCGTTCTGCTGGCTGCGAGACAGTACGAAAAAGCCGAGCTTGCAGCGCCCGCTATTCAAGCTGCGCTCCGCCTGTGTGCAGGTATCGGTTTTGACCTGGTTGTCGCCAACGAAGCGCGGGCGCTGCCCCTTGCGCACAAGATCGCAGGTGGAAACCCGGTGTGGGGGGACATGCATGAGTGGGCGCCCGAGGAGCGCGCTCATGTAAGGTCGTGGAAGCTGCTTGTGAAACCGTTCATGACCCACGTCTGCGCAAGCTATCTGCCCCGCACCCACGCGGTCTCGGTGGTTAACGACTCCATAGCAGCCCTCTACCGGGAAGAGTTCGGTTGTTCGACGGTGACTGTGCGGAATGCCCGGCCGTTCGAAGATCTCCAACCGAGTGAAGCTGTTCCTGACGTTATTCGCCTTGCCCACAGTGGCGCGGCTGTTCCCGGGCGAAACATCGAAGGCATGATTGACGCAGTTGGCGCCCTTGGGCCCGGCTACACTCTTGACCTTTACCTGGTAAAGGCCCGCGACGGTGGCAAGTATTGGCGAACACTTGAGCGGATGGCCGCCGGAATGGATCAGGTCAGGTTTCACCCTGCGGTACGCCCGGACGAGCTCCCCCGCGTGCTCAATGCGTATGACGTTGGAATATTCAGTCTGCCTCCGCAGACACGTAACCATGCCCTCATGCTCCCAAATAAGTTCTTCGATTTCGTTCAAGCGAGACTGGCCATCGTCTTTAGTCCGTCTCCCGAAACCACACAGCTTATTCGCTCCAACGACCTGGGTGCGGTGACCGTCGACTTCTCATCGCGTGCCCTTACGGACACCATCCGAGGACTCACCGCCGCAGATATCGCCTCATACAAGAGCAACTCTCACAGAGCAGCAATGGCTTTGAGCTCGTCAACTGATGAAGAGGTTGAACGGGACATCCTGAGGGCGTTTCTGCCGGTCAAAGGTGGGCGGGATTAGGCTCTATCTGCAGTTAGGCTAGGTGAATGCGTATTCTCAGTGTGGTTGGCGCACGCCCTCAATTCGTCAAGCTTGCTCCAATAGCCGCAGCCATGCGCGAACGCGCGGAGCACCTCATCGTGCACACGGGCCAGCACTACGACGAGCTGATGTCCGACGTCTTTTTCCAGGATCTCGGGATCCCGGCGCCGGACTTCAATCTTGGGGTTGGGTCCGGCAAGCACGGGAAGCAAACCGGGACAATGCTGGCTGGACTGGAGGAGATCTTCGAGGAGGTCCGCCCAGACTGGGTGCTAGTTTACGGCGATACAAACTCCACCCTTGCGGCCGCCATTGCCGCCGTCAAAATGCACATCCCGTTGGCGCACCTCGAAGCTGGTCTGAGGTCATTCAACCGCCGCATGCCCGAGGAACATAACAGGGTGCTCACCGACCACGCCGCGGACCTCCTTCTGGCGCCAACAGAAGTAGCGATGCGACATCTGTCCAACGAAGGATTGGCAGACCGAAGCGTCATGGTGGGCGATGTCATGACCGATGTGCTTTTCCAGACCCGGGACACTGTTGCGGCCCGACAAGACCCCATCTACCGGGGACTTGCCGCCGGCGAGTTCTATGTCAGCACGATTCACCGCCCTGATAACACCGATGAGCCCGAACGCCTCAAGCAAATCGTCAGCGAATTGAGCCGCTTGGACAAGCCGGTTCTCCTGCTGGCACACCCGCGTCTGCGGTCACTGGCCGAGGATCACGGTATTGCGCTCGACGACGGAGCTCTCGAAGTGTGTGAGCCGCTCGCTTACCCCCAGCTGATCAACGCAGTGCAGAACTCGGCCGGAGTGATAACGGACTCCGGCGGTCTGCAGAAGGAGGCATTTCTCCTCCGTGTTCCCTGCACCACAATCCGGCCTGAAACCGAGTGGGTGGAAACTGTCACTTTGGGATGGAATGTTCTGGTGTCAAAAAACCTGGATGAGCTCGCTGCCGCGGTGCAGCGCAAGCGGCCCACACCCACCGACGCCACTCCATACGGAACCGGCCAAGCGGCACAAGCAGTCGTGGATGCCCTGCTCAACTAGTTACTCGGGCGCTCTAGCGACCGACGACGGACAGAACTTCCGCGGCCGCGATTCGCCCAGAAGTTCGCAGGGAGGCATTACGTGCCACCCACTCGATGCGGGCGGGTCGGTGTACGTCCTCGTGGACCAGCAGATCCTTCATTGCTTCGGCGACCCTGGCGGGTTCAAAATCCACACTTCGGCCAAGGTTGTTCTGAGCCACCATAGCTGCACTTTCCCCCGCGCCCGCATAGATCACCGGGGTGCCGCATGCCGCGGCGGCGTAGATCTTGGTTGGCTTGGCGAAATCGTAGCCTTGGCCAGGCACAATACTTACCAGGGCCGCCACTGCTCCCCGAATCCAGACGGCGGTCTGCTCTGGCGCAATCACCCCACCGAACTCCACCCGTCCCGGGGCGACGCGTTCGGCGAGCGCGCGCAGGTCCGATTCGGCTGATCCTTGTCCGAAGAAGTAAAGCCGCACCGGCGACGACTCGTCGAGATGTTCCATCGCGCGGATGAATACCTCGGCCCCCTGCCACTCGGACATTGTTCCGGTATACACAAAGTAGGGGTGGCCCGGATCGCTGGTCTCACCGTCCGGCGAGAAGGTGTCCGTGTTCACGCCGTTCCCCACCATTGAAACCCGGGTGGGATCCACCCGAAACTGAGCCAACTGCTCTGCCACCCCGTGCGAGATGGCAATGACACGCGCGGCGCGGCGCAACGCCAGGCCCTCGACCGAGCGCATCAGTGTCACAACAACGCCGGGAGCTCCCATTGCAGCCAGCGCGTCCGTCCACACGTCCGCGGCATAGTACACGTAGGGGCGGCGGCGCAGCCACGAACTGAGTGCCACCATGAGCCCGGTGGTTGGCGGCGGTTCGGAAACCACAACATCAGCGCGGCTGGCCAGCAGACGGAAGAAAAGTGGCAGATCAAAGCTCAGGTACTGCACGTAGCCGCGAACGTTTCCACCTGCGTCGCGCAGTACCGGCCAACGCGAGACAGGGACACGGCTTGCAGCAGGCTTGGACGACGATGACGGCGGCACGCTCGTGAGCACGGACACGCAGGCGCCCGCGTCGAGCAGTCCATCCGCCAACGCTTCGAGTCGAAACGCTGCCGCACCTACCTCGGGCGGATACAGGCGGGTAGCAATAAGAACTTTCTGCGTCACGCAGGCAGGTTCAGTGTTGTGCCGGTCCGCGCCGATTCAATGATTGATTCAGCGACGCGGAGGGTATTCAAACCATCACGCATGGAGACTACGTTGTCCGCTGTTCCGAGTACGGCGTCGCGGAATGCTTCATGCTCAACCCGGAGGGGTTCCCGCTTGGTCAGCGCGAGCCTGGTGATGTTGCCTTCGGAGACTCCGCGGAAGTTGGAGACGGCCTCCCATTCCGTGGTGAAGGTTCCGTTCTCATAGAACGTGAGGTCCGCGGTGAGTGTGTCCGCGACGAAGGCACCTTTCTCACCGGTCACGACCGTGAGCCGCTCTTTCATGGGCGAGAGCCAGTTGACGAGATGGCTGGTGATCACGCCGCTCTCCAACTGGCAGGACGCCGTCACCATATCCTCGTGCGGGCGGCCCGACCGTGTGCTGGTGCGCGCGGAGACCGATGTGTAGCGGGACTGCGCCAGCCACGATGTCAGGTCAATGTCATGGGTTCCAAGGTCCTTCACCACGCCGACGTCGGCGATGCGTGCCGGGAACGGGCCCTGCCTACGGGTGGCGATCTGGTAAACATCTCCCAGATCGCCGCTCTCGATACGGGAGCGCAGCGACTGCAACGCCGGATTGAAGCGCTCGATGTGGCCGACCGCCCCCACCAGCCCGCCCGCTTCGAAGGCCTCAACCATCCGCTCGCCGCCATCAATAGTGGAGGCAATGGGTTTTTCGACCATCGTGTGGACACCGGCCGCGGCCAGCGCCAAGCCCACTTCCTCATGCAGGCCGGTCGGCACCGCGCACACGGCCATGTCAATCCCCTGGCTGATAAGTTCCTCGACGCCCCCACAGACCGGCAGATCACCCGCAACCCCGTGCGGGTCGCCATAGGCATCGGCAACGGCAACCAGTTCCAGCCCGTCAACCTCGCGAATGACGCGCGCGTGATGCCTGCCCATCATGCCCAAACCAATGAGCCCGACTCTCAGAACAGCCATACGCTACGCACCAGCCTTCGCAAGTTTGTTGACCGCGGAAACGATCCGTTCGAGGTCCTCCTGGTCCAATGATGGATGCACCGGCAGGGACAACACCTCACGCGAGGCGGTTTCCGTGTTGGGAAGATCCTCCTCCCGCTTGAAGGAGGGCAACCGGTGGTTGGGGATCGGGTAGTACACGCCTGATCCGATCTGGTACTCGTCCTTCAGCGCCGCCGCCATCCCGTCACGGTCACCATCAACTCTGATGGTGTACTGGTGGTACACGTGCTCCGCTCCGGCTGCCACCGCGGGAGTGCCCACGCCGTCCAGGTGGGCGGTGAGGAATCCGGCATTCGACTGCCGTTGCCTGGTCCAACCCTGCACCTTGGTGAGCTGAACCCGGCCGATGGCCGCGTGCAGGTTGGTCATCCGCGCGTTGAAGCCGACAAGCTCGTTCTCATACTGGCGCTCCATCCCCTGGTTGCGCAGCAGCCGCATGTTCCGCTCAACCGTCGAATCCCCAGTCGAGACCATTCCGCCCTCACCAGAGGTCATGTTCTTCGTGGGATACAGGGAAAACATCGCGAAATCGCCAAACGTTCCAACCCTGCGGCCGTCCAGCGCCGCGCCATGGGCCTGCGCAGCATCCTCGAAGAGCTTGATGCCGTGCTTGTCCGCCAGTTCGCGGAACGCCACAATATTCGCTGGATGCCCATAGAGGTGGACCGGCATGATTCCCTTGGTCCGCTCGCTGATGAGCGATTCCACGTGTGCAATGTCCAAGCAGTAATGATCCAGTTCAATGTCGGCAAACACAGGGGTGGCACCCGCCAACGCGACGGAGTTTGCCGTGGCCGCGAAGGTGAACGAAGGAACAATAACCTCGTCCCCGGGCCCAACACCGGCGGCCAGCAGCCCAAGATGCAGCCCGGAGGTGCCCGAGTTCACGGCGACGCTCGCCCGGCCGTCCAGAAGGACCTGCGAGAATTCCTTCTCGAACTCCGCAACCTCGGCCCCCTGCGCCAACATCCCCGAAACGAGCACCGCGTCAACGGCTGCTCGCTCCTCGTCCCCAACAATCGGCTTCGCTGCCGGAATGAATCCTGAACTCATGCCTCTACCCCTACTGCTGTTAGTGTCTCGTCGGATTCTGTGTACTTCTCACCGGTCTCCGGGCACACCCAGAACCCGTTCTCACGGCGGAGCGGGTGGCCCGCTTTCCCCACCCAGCCAAGGCGTTTGGCCGGAACACCGGCAACCAGCGCATAGGCCGGCACGTCTTTAGTGACGACGGCGCCCGCAGCCACCGTTGACCACTCACCGATCGTCACCGGAGCCACGCAGACCGCACGCGCCCCGATCGACGCGCCGTCTTCAATGGTTACTCCCACCGGCGTCCAGTCATGCGCGCTCTTCAGCGTGCCATCCGGTGCGACCGACCGCGGATAGGTGTCGTTGGTCAAGACGACGGCTGGGCCGATGAACACACCGCGACCCAGGTGCGCAGGTTCATACACCAGGGCGTAATTCTGAACTTTGGTGTTGTCACCCATCACAACCCCGGTGCCAATGTATGCGCCCCGTCCGATGATGCAGTTCTTTCCCACCTGCGCGTTTTCACGAACCTGGGCCAGATGCCAGACTTTGGTTCCTTCGCCAAGTTCCGCCTGGTCGGATACGTCCGCACCTTCTGCAATAAAAGTCATGTGACTGCTCCTCCTACGTGTGGCCGCAGCCCGGTCAGGCCTTGCCGATGACCCGGTAGGTCACGCCGTCCCACTTGTCCGCGCTGCTCACCCGACGTCCGTCAATGAAGGCCTTGATACCGGGCAGGTCCGCCGGGCTCAGGGCCGCGTATTCCGCATGGTTTGCCTGCACCACTGCGGCATCAGCGGGCTCACCGAAATGATAGGCATCGAACCCCAAACGAGAAAGCTCATCATCCGTGTACAACGGGTCATGAACCGAGACAACGGCACCGCGTGACTTGAGCGCATCGACGGCAGCAAAGACACCGGAAAAGGCGGTCTCCTTCACCTCACCGCGGTACGCAGCGCCGAGCACCACTACCCGCGCGCCCTCAAGTGACCCGTACGCGCCTTCCAGCAAACCGATGGTGTACTCGGGCATTGCCGCGTTTGCCTCACGGGCAGCGCGCACCACCGTGGCAGTGGGATCGTTCCACAGGTAAAGGCGCGGATAGACGGGAATGCAGTGGCCGCCCACCGCAATCCCCGGCTGATGAATATGGCTGTAAGGCTGCGAGTTGGATGCCTCAATCACCTGGTAAATATCAATACCGGCGGTCGCAGCGAATTGCGCAAACTGGTTCGCCAGCCCGATGTTCACATCGCGGTAGGTCGTCTCGGCAAGCTTTGCCAGCTCGGACGCTTCAGCGGATCCCAGATCCCACACGCCGTTGCCGCGGGCAAGATCCGGCCTGTCATCAAAATCCAGAACGGCTTCGTAGAATTCGATGGCTTTCGCTGCACCGGCGTCGGAGAGCCCGCCCACCAGCTTGGGATACTTTCGCAGATCCTCAAACACCCGGCCGGTAAGGACCCTCTCGGGCGAGAACACCAGATGAAAGTCCTCACCCTCTACCAGCCCGGACCCCTCTTCCAGCATGGGCTTCCAACGGTTGCGCGTGGTCCCCACCGGCAAGGTCGTTTCGAACGAGACCAAGGTTCCGGGCGTCAGGTGTTTGGCAAGTTCAGCCGTTGCCCCGTCCATCCACCCAAAATCCGGCTTGGCGTCGTCATCGACAAACAACGGGACAACAAGCACGATGGCGTCTGCGCCGGGAACCGCGTCCGAGTAGTCGGTGGTGGCGCGGAGCTTTCCGGCAGGCACCAGCTCCGTCAGCTTTTCCTGCAGGTGTGCCTCGCCCGGAAACGGTTCAACGGCCTGGTTGATCAGCTCGACAACCTTTGCATTGACGTCAACACCAACAACCTCGTGACCCTTCGAAGCGAACTGGACGGCCAACGGCAGACCAATTTTTCCAAGAGCAATGACAGCAATCTTCACAGCGGAATGACCTTTTCTTTGAGCGGCGGAAACATGTCCGAGGGGACCCAGTAGCCAAGCCTATCGTCACACCTTCAAATTCGCCCTCTCACCATCCTGCGGCGGACTTGATCCGCTCGCCAAGAGCCGGGTACATGGAACCAACGTATGTTTCAGTCAGATGGTTATCGTCAATGTAAACGTGCATATTTCCCACCACGGGGCCGCATTCATCCCGGCCGCAGATAAGGTCGGTTGCATCAATGAGCCCGGCGGAAGGGGCAACCTGAAGTACTTCGTCAAACGGCGGAGTGCCATTCAGGACCCGGTCTCTAGGTTTGGAACACCGGGAAACGTCCCCTCTTTCGGCGTCAAGGCATTCCATCATGTTGAAGGCATACCGGGGATTATCGCGGATACCGATGACCTTCATCCCGTGTTCACCAAGGTCTTTTGCCATCGAAGAGTATCCTGGGACAACTGTGTCCTGGGCATCATCTGGATGGGCGTCCGTCGCAACGGTGAAAACCAGGTCAGGGTCCAGTGCTTTCACATACTCCAGGGCCGCAGTGTTGAAGGCGGCACATTCCTGGTCCGGGGTCGCGGCCGGAGCCCCAAAGTCACAACCGCCTTTCAATAGTGCCACGAGTTTCCATCCCTCGTCCTGTGCAAGTGGCTCGATCGCCCCCAGCCACTGCTCTGCATGGGAGTCCCCCACCACAACCATCGTCCGGGTTGGAGCGCCGTCCAGAACATTGTCGGTGCAATGTTCTTCGAGGATCCCGGATGCCCTAAAAGCTTGTTCATCGCATCGCCCCGGCAGCGCTGCCCACTCCCCTTGAATCTCCGCAGCCAGCGGGATGGTTGGGGTGTCCGGGGCCGGGTTGCCGCTGAACGCTTCGGACAGCACGCGTGCTCCCGGGTTATTCGCGACCGACTGTGCGTCCAGACGTTCTGCTTCAAGACGAAGCCCTTGTTGCCAGGCGGTAAGTGGAATGGCAACAATCAGCCAGCAGCTGATCGCGACGAGGGCGGCGCGCCGTCGTCGTTGTCCAGCCCAAACCGAATCGCGGACGGGCTTTTCCACAAACTTCGTCGTCAGGTATGCCAGCGCCAGTGACGCAATGATAATTGCGGATCCCGACAGTGGGCCCGCTTCAGATCGTCCTTGTGCAATCAGATAGATTACCAAAAGCGGCCAGTGCCACAGATACAGCGCGTAGGACATATCCCCCAGGCGCACCAGCGGTTTCCACGACAGGAACCGATCAACGCCAATGGGGCTGCCGGTCTGACCAGCAAGAATCACCAGTCCTGCGGCCAGGAGTGGCCAGAGCGCTATGTATCCCGGAAACTCACGCTCAACATCAAGCAGGAAGCCCCCACTCAGCATCGCTGACACGCCAAGCCATCCAGCGACAATCCGCAACCTACGCGGCAGCCTCAAATACGGAAGAGCAAGCGCCAGGAGTGTCCCCAATGCAAATTCCCACAGGCGCGTGCGGGTGTCGAAGTAAGCATGCGCCTGGTTTGAATAGGTCTCCATGATGGAAAAGGAAAAGGATGCGGCGAACAGCGCACCGAAGACCAATACAACGACGGCGCGAAACCGGAGGCGCGCCGCTTTCGCGATGATCGCGCACAGCCCGAATAACAGCGGCCACAGAATGAATACTTGTCCTTGAATTGACAGGGACCAGAAGTGCTGAAGCGGACTTGCCTCACTATGGTCTGCCGCGTAGTAGTCCACCGAGTTTGACGCGAGAAGCCAATTCTGCACGTAGGACACGGACGCCCACGTCTGCTCGAGAATGTCATGCCAACGAGTCGCCGGGACCAGCACAAAGGAAGCTGCCAGCGTGGCGAGCATCACCACGACGGCGGCGGGAAGCAGCCTCTTGAAAAGATGAAGCCAATATCTGCCTAGATCCAGAGCGTCTCCGGCCTCGATTTTTCTTACGAAAGAAAGCGTCAGCAAAAACGCGGATATGAGAAGGAAAACGTCGACTCCGCCGGAAACCCGTCCAAACCAGATGTGATAAGTGACCACCATAAGCACAGCGAGTGCCCTGAGTCCCTGGACTTCGGGCCGATAGGACTTCCTGCGCTGGGACACCTTCCGGGGTCCATATCCGGTGCCCGCTTGCGTGCGCAGTTCAACTTCTGCTGACACCTGCCGATTCCCTTCATAGGCCACGCAAATAGTGCCATCCTACCGGCTCGATGCACTGACGTTCGTCGCCGTCAGTTATCCACAGTTCGCGCTACATCCAGGCGCGGCACACCGGCCTGAGCATAGTCTCGGAAGGAAGACACCGATCCCACCAAGAGGCTTCTCCATGCTCCTTCACGTCACCCTGGCCGCCGCGCCGGGGGCTGCTCTGACCTGCGGCGCGCCGGCTGAAGAGTTGGTGATCGACGCCGGAGTCCTCGATACCGGGCCAAAGGTCCGGCGGGGACTGGAACGCAGGAGCGCAGCCCCTTGTTTCACCGTGGCCGGCAGAACCGTGGAATCGCTCACACCGGGTTTCCCTCCCTTCTCCAACGGAGCCGTCATTGTCGCCGGGTCCGCGACTCCGGCGTTGGCTGAGTCGAACAACCGTGCCGCCAACCTCCTTTTCGCCGTTCGCACCGGCCCGGATGCCGGTCAGCTCACACCGCTTGCCCGCGGCAGTTACGGCATTGGCCGCAACGATGGAGACATCCTGATCCAAGACCCTGAAATGTCGCGCGCCCATGCAGTCCTGACGGTTGCCACTGACCGAATCACCATCACAGACTGCGGCTCGGCAAACGGCACGTGGGTGGATGGCCGGCAAATAACAACAGCCCCGGTCACAGTGAACTCAACCATCCGTCTGGGCGGGAGCGACTGCGGGATTATCCTCGCCGGAACACCCACGCCTCCAGTCGGGACCGAACACCTTGACGAGCCCATCGAGGTGGCCTCACCGCCCCCGCCAGAGACTAACCGTCTGCTTCTGGTGGGCGCGTTCCTTCCCCTCGTCCTGGGTGTAGTCCTTGCACTGACCACCGGTATGTGGTTCTTCCTCGCCTTCAGCGCCCTGTCGGCGGTCACCGGAATTATCCCGTTGATTTCGGGAGGGCGAAAACGTGTACGCTTTCAGGCTGCGTTGTCTGCTGCAACGGAACAGGACAGAGTACGACGACGGCGCGCGGCCCACGACGCCGGTTCCCTCGCCGTTTCCGTGGCCACGGATGAAACAGGACATCACCGGGCATACCGGAGTGTCCACCTTCGGCTGGGCAACTCGGATGCGCCGGCAAATGTGGTGATCAAGCCGCAGGTGCCGGGCTGGGAGGCGCCGGTTCTGAAGTCGGTACCCCTGACGATCCCCTTGACCAGGATGTCAGCAGCGGGCCCGGTGCGGGTGCCCGTGGATTTCTCAGGTCCGGAGGACAAGCTGTCGGGTATCGCCCGGTTGGTGTTGCTGCAGCTGTCAATGATGAATCCAGCCGGCCAAATCATCTGTTTTGGTCCCGCACACGGGTTTGCCAAGCATGCACGATTTCTTCCACGCGTGCTCCTGGCGGACACGGAAGCAGAACTGCAGAGGTTGCTGGTGTTGGATTCATCCGGCACCCTGCTCGCTTTCCGCACCCTTCCGGAGGGCTTGGTGCAGGACCTGCGGGTCTACCGGTTTGGCGTGGGATCACCCTCGCCGGTGAGCACTCTCATCACGCTTTCACCGTCCGGGGCGACCCTTCGGGATCCTGGAGGGTCGCTTGATTTCTCGCCGGATTTTGTGGGGTCCGGGACATTCGAGCGGCTTGCCCGGGCGCTCGGACGATCCGGGCATCGGGATGCGGACACACGCTGCGATGCAACAGTGCCGGCGGAAGCCGCGCTGGCCGATCTGATCCCAACCGACACCGCAGGTATTGCCGCACGATGGTCGACCGCGGTGTCCGGAGACTGTCTGGAGGCCGTTCTGGGCGCGGGTACCGGCCACATTCTCACATTCGATCTCGTCTCCGACGGCCCGCATCTGCTGGTGGCAGGCACCACAGGTTCAGGAAAATCAGAGCTTCTGCGCACGTTACTACTGAGCCTCGCACTGAATCATTCACCGCGGGACCTGAACTTCCTCCTGGTGGATTTCAAGGGCGGCTCGGGGCTGGGCATGCTCAGTGCACTTCCCCATTGCACCGGTCTGCTCACGGATCTGTCCGCCGAATCCGTGTCGAGGGCACTGGAATCGCTCAAGGCCGAGGTGAAACGCCGCGAGACCCTCTTCGCCCGGCACGGCGCGACCGACCTTCGTGAATACCTTGCCCTCGAAGGGGTTCCAGAGTTGCCCCGCCTGGCAGTGGTTGTTGACGAGTTCCGAATGCTCAGCGAAGAAATACCGGGATCCGTTCAGGACCTGATGCGGATCGCAACGCTCGGACGATCCCTGGGAATTCACCTGGTCCTGGCCACCCAGCGGCCCCAAGGCGCTGTCACGTCCGACATCCGAGCCAACATCACAGCGAGCATCGCGCTGCGTGTGCAGTCCGTCATGGAATCGCAGGACGTACTGGACTCGCCGGCCGCGTCAACCATTCCGGTGGGGCTGCCCGGACGCGCGTATCTCAGGGTGGGCGGCTCCCCACCGGTCGAGTTTCAAACAGCGACGACGGCACCCGTCGCCCACAACCCGCTGATAGATCCGATTATTCACCTCGGCGACTATCTCCGCGGAACACCGGTTTCCATGGCACTCCCACCGGAAACGACCAGCGGACTAACTGAGGAAAGCGGGAGTTCAAAGGCGGGACCTGCGGTCCTGATCCGCGCCATTCAAGGTGCTGCCGCCGTCGTGCCTCTGCCTGAACTGAACCCGCCAATGCAACCCCCATTGCCCGCATCCATCGAACGAGTCCTGCTGCCGCCGTCGCCCCTGTCGACACGAGACCTGGAGCTCGGTCTACTGGACATTCCTGCCGAGCAGGTGCAGCGGCCGCTCAGGTGGAATCCAGGGGTGGATTCGCACGTTGCGTGGATTGGGCAGGGAGAGGGCGGCGCCGCGGCGGGCCTGCGAAGTATCACCGGCGAACTGGTGCGCACACTGCCGCAGCGGCACCTCTATGTCCTCGACGGAGACGGCAGCCTGCGGTTCACCTCGCATTTCCCGCAGACAGGGGCATGTGCGGGACCGCGGGAAATCAAACGGGCGTCCCGAGTACTGCACAGACTGTCCGAATTGGTCTCGGAACGGTTGGCGGCGGAAGAACCACCCGGCGGCTGGGCGGGTATTACCTTGGTGGTGTCCAGCTGGGGCCGCTGGACCGGTTCGTTCCGCAGCAGCCGATGGGCCTGGGCGGAGGATGCGCTCCTCGACATTGTGCGCGACGGTCAGAGCACGGGCGTTGTCCTGGTGATATCCGGCGAGAGGGACGTCCTGGCAAGCCGCTTCTATTCACTGGTTCCAAACCGGATTTATTTCCCTGTGGGAGTGAGCCCGGAATCACTGATGGGGTGGCCCCGGATGCCAGCGATGGACCCGGTTCCCGGCAGGTGCTTTGTACAGGGCAGAATGGCCGGACCGCACGGAGCCGTCGCCCAACTCGCCATGGACGAGGGCCCGGCGATCAATCCTGGCGTGCCGTCGATCGCACCGTTCAGGGTCGATCCGCTCCCGGCACGGGTGCGCCCTGAAGTACTCAGTCCCGCCACCGACAACCAGTCCACCCCGGTATTGCCGCTGGGCGTCGGTGGAGACGAACTCGAAACAGTGTCCGTGGCACTGCCTCCGCATGCGGTGCTCCTTGTTATTGGGGCACCCGGCTCGGGACGCACTTCGGTTTTGAACCGCCTGGCGGACGCAGCACCGCTGCGCTGCATCCGCCCCGACACCGATGATCCGGTCAGTTTCTGGGACGGATTTGCCCGCCGGGCCGGCCCTACCATGGCCGGGGCAATTCTTTTGGTGGACAACGCGGATAGGCTGCCGCCTGAAACCCATCAGCAGCTCATCAGGTTTTCGGCAGCGGGAGCGCGAGTGGTCCTGACCTGCGCGCCGGGGCACGGGTTGATGTCAAGGGTTCCGCTTTCTGCCCAGGCACGTTCCACGCCCTTGGGACTGGTGCTCTCACCGCGGTCACCCTCCGACGGCGATTCCCTGGGAGTCAGGCTCGAGTTTGAGGGCAGAATGTCTCCCGGGCGGGGCTTTCTCATTCAGGGATCCGCCCTGACGGAGTTCCAGGTGGCCTACAACAGTCCTTCGCATAAGACGGAGGGCGGTACCGGCTAAAGTGCCCTTGATGTGTCGGTGGTTCTGATCATGAAAGCCATGACCGCCTTCGTGAAGAGCTGGTGCAGCACCAAGGCAGCCGGCACGATCATCAGCAAACCAGCCCAGACCACCCCTGCGGTAAGTGTGGGCACGGCCAACACAATCACGAAAAGCTGAAAGACGAGTGCGGCCGATCGGGTCCAGCGAAACCCCCGGAAGACGAAGTGGCTCACCACCAGCAACCAGCCGGCAAACAGCACCAACAGCACCAACATGAACACCGCACCTCCCAGTGAGGCGGGAGTGCTGGTCAACAGGCCGGTGAGGTACCAGCCGGCTGCCGCAAACAGAGCCACTGATTCCAGCAAGAGGATGACAGCGATAACGGTGATGCCCATAGGGCGCACCTCGGGAGCCGCGGGCCGGGCTGGGCTAGGGGGTCTTGACACACTGGCACCCTACCCGACATAGTCGGTTTACAGCTACGAACCTGCAGCTTCCGCCAACCCGTGTGACCTATCCCTCACCAGATTGCGCAATTAACCGCAGGTTACCCCTTGTTTGCTTCAATTTATCGTGACAGCCTTAATGAAGGAAAAGACGGGGGGCCGTAGTGGCCCCCTTTACTATGAAACCACTCGTGAATATTTTCACATAGTCACGGGCTGTAAGGAGAAGGTGATCCGCATGGACTGGCGTAGTCGCGCTGCCTGCCTCGATAAAGACCCGGAATTGTTCTTCCCCGTAGGGAACACCGGGCCCGCACTGCTTCAAATTGAAGAGGCCAAGAGCGTCTGCCGCCGCTGCCAGGTTGTGGACACGTGTCTGCAATGGGCAATCGAGTCCGGCCAGGACGCCGGTGTGTGGGGCGGCCTGAGCGAGGACGAGCGGCGCGCACTTAAGCGCCGGGCGGCCAGGGCTCGGCGGGCGTCCTAGATAATACCTAACGAGGGAGGGGCACCCTGGCGGGTGCCCCTCCCTCGTTGTGTCCTGTTAAGCGCGCACTCCTAAGGATCCTGATTCTTCGTCAGGTCCATCTCGATAGTGACCGATGTGCCGCCGCCGTCCCGCGGCTTCCAATCGATCGTTCCCCCCAGCTCACTGTTGACCAGGGTGCGCACGATCTGCAGTCCAAGACCCTCGTCATACCCTCCGCCGGGAAGCCCCACCCCATCATCTTCCACCGTCACCTTGAGCAGCTCTTCGCGGTCCGCGCCGGTACGGCGGTGGGCAACCAGCCATACGGTTCCCGTTCGGTCGGCGAGGCCATGCTCCACCGCGTTGGTCACCAGCTCATTGATCACCAACGCCAACGGAGTGGCAAAATCACTGGGCAGCTCACCGAAGAATCCCGACCGCTCTGTCCTGACCACGTGGGCTGGCGAAGCCACCTCCGCCGACAGCCGGAATTGGCGCGCAATAAGCTCATCAAAATCGACGCTCTGCGCCAGCCCCTGCGACAGCGTTTCGTGCACCAGCGCAATGGTGGCCACCCGCCGCATGGCCTGTTCAAGTCCCTGCTTCGCTTCGTCACTGACCATCCTTCTTGACTGCATGCGCAGCAAAGCCGCCACGGTCTGGAGATTGTTCTTCACCCGGTGGTGGATCTCCCGGATGGTCGCATCCTTGGATACCAGTTCCATTTCCCGGCGCCGGAGTTCGGACACGTCCCGGCAGAGGACCAAGGCTCCGAACCGCTCCCTTTCGTCACGCAGCGGAATTGCGCGCAGCGACAGACTCACGCCCTGCGATCCGATTTCGGTGCGCCACGGCATTTTTCCAGTCACCACCAGGGGGAGCGTTTCGTCCACCATCCGGCGGTCCTTGAGGAGCGACGTCGTAATCTCTGCCAGCGAACGGCCCTCAAGCGTCTCGACGTCCCCCAGCCGCCTGAACGCGGAGACCCCGTTGGGGCTGGCGTACTGGACAATCCCATCCACGTCGAGCCGGATCAACCCGTCGCCAACCCTCGGAGCGCCGCGCCGTGATCCGGTGGGTGTGGCGAAGTCGGGCCACAGCCCCAGGGTACCCATGCGCAGCAGGTCGTAGGCGCACTGCCTGTAGGTCAGTTCCAGCCGGGACGGCATGCGGGAACTGGACAGGTCCATGTGTGAGGTGACGACGGCGAGTGTACGGCCGTTGCGCACCATTGGTACAGCTTCCACCCGCATGGCCATTTCCGTGGTCCAGTTGGTTTCCCCGGAGCGCTCAATGGTCTGGCTCTCCCAGGCTTTTTCAACCAATGGCCGCAGGTCCGCCCGAATACGTTCCCCGACAAAGTCGCTGTGGAACACGGTATGTGAGGTGGATGGCCGCACATGGGCGAGCGCTACGTACCCCCCCTGCTCCAACGGAAACCACAGTGCGAGATCCGCGAAGGCGAGATCGGCCACCATCTGCCAGTCCCCCACCAGCAGGTGCAGCCATTCGGCGTCCCCGGGGCCAAAACCGGTGTACTCGCGGATGGGATCTGTGAATATTGCCACTGAGCTCCTCAGCTACCGACGGACGATCGAACGGAGAAGCCGCAGGGCAACCGAAAGGGATGCCATATCATCGCGTTCGAGGCGGTTCACTTCGGCGAACATCTTCCTGGCGCGCTCCAACGGCTCTGCGTTTTGACTCTCCCACTCCTGCAGCCGTAGTTCCGGACCCTGCGATGTCAGGCCGGCCGATGCCCTCATCACGGCCACCGTCATATCCGCGACGGTGGAGTAAAGGTCGTCCCGGAGCGCGGCCCGCGCAAGCGCCTGCCATCTGTCTTCCCTCGGCAGGGTGGTGATCCGCTCCAGCAGATTGTCGACGTCGAACCTGTCATAGACCGCGTAGTAGACCTCCGCTATGCGTTCAACCGGCTCATCGATCCGCCGGGTGATCAGCGCAACGTCGAGCAGCCCGAAGGATTCAAACTGCTCTGCCCAGTGATGGGCGATGTCAGTGGGCAGGCCCCATTCCTCCGCCCGCGCAAACCAGCTGCGCACTCTCTCGAGATCCCCTCCGCGGACATAGTTGACCAGCTTGGTGCGCAGGGGGTCCATCAACGGTTTAAACGCGGCGATGTCCTCTTCGACGGTGGATCCCTGGCCAACATGGTTGATGAACCAGCGGACGGCCCGGTCCAGGAGACGGCGTATGTCCAGGTGAACCGTGGTCCACCGGTCGGTTGGAAAGCTGGCGGGCAGCTCCCCGAGGGAAGCAACCAGGCCATCCAGCTCGTAGATCTCGCGCAGTGCGACGAAGGCCCTGGCAACCACGGACTCGGATACCGAGGTCTCTTCCATCACGCGGAAGGCGAAGGTGATTCCACCCATGTTGATGATGTCGTTGGCAATGACTGTGGAAATGATCTCCTTGCGCAGCGGGTGGGTATCCAGTTCATCGTCAAAGCGATCAACCAGCTGTTTGGGAAAGTACCGGCGCAGTGTGCCCTTGAACCACGGGTCGTCCGTCAGCTCGCTGGAGGTCAGCGCCCTGGTCAGTTCGATCTTGACGTACGCCGCCAACACGGAAAGCTCAGGTGAGGTAAGGCCCTGGCCCGCTTCGATCCGTTCGCGGAGTACAGCAGTTGTGGGCAGCGACTCCAGCTCGCGGTTCAAGTCCGCGTTGCCCTCAAGCCAGTCCATCAGCCTTTCAAAACTTGGGCTCCACTCGAGAACGCGCTGCCGGTCGTTGAGCAGGAGCACGTTTTGGTCCACGTTGTCCTGCAGGACCAGCCGCCCAACCTCGTCCGTCATGGAGTGCAGGAATTCAGTCCGCTCCCCCGCGTCCATTCGACCGGTTTTCACCATACGGTCAACGAAGATCTTGATATTGACCTCGTGGTCGGAGCAGTCCACCCCTGCAGAGTTGTCGATGGCATCCGTATTGAGCAGCACCGAGTTGAGGGCGGCTTCGATCCGACCCAGCTGGGTCATTCCGAGGTTCCCGCCCTCACCCACAACCCTGGCGCGCAGTTCGTTCCCATTGACCCGGATAGCGTCGTTGGCCTTGTCCCCCACCTCTGCGTGGGTTTCCTGCGAGGACTTCACGTAGGTTCCGATGCCTCCGTTGTACAGGAGGTCTACCGGCGCCTTGAGGATTGCCTGAAGCAGTTCCGGCGGGCTCATTGTCGCGACGGAGTCCGCCAGACCCAGGGCTGCCCTCACCTCCGGGGTGATTGTCAGCGACTTCACGAAGCGGGGATAGACCCCTCCGCCGGCGCTGATCAGTTCGGCGTTGTAGTCCTCCCAGCTTGACCGCGGGAGTTCGAACAACCGCTTCCGTTCCTCGAAAGAGGACTCGGCCCGCGGATTGGGGTCAAGGAAGATATGCCGGTGATCGAACGCAGCCACGAGCCTGATGTGCTCGGACAACAGCATCCCGTTGCCAAAGACGTCGCCGCTCATGTCGCCGACACCCGCCACGGTGAACTCTTCGGTCTGGGTGTCCACACCGAACTCGCTGAAGTGCCGCTTGACGGATTCCCACGCGCCACGGGCCGTGATACCCATTGCCTTGTGGTCGTAGCCCACTGATCCGCCCGATGCGAAGGCGTCGCCCAGCCAGAACCCGTATTCCGCCGAAAGTTCGTTGGCGATGTCGGAAAAAGAGGCCGTGCCCTTATCCGCCGCGACAACCAGGTAGCTGTCGTCGTCGTCGTGCCGGACGACGCGCGCCGGCGGCACCACTGACTCGCCGTCGTCGGTGGTAACCAGATTGTCAGTGATATCCAGCAGTGCCCGGATGAACGTGCGGTAGCTTTCCTGCCCCTCCGCCATCCAGGCCGCCCTGTCCACCGCTGGATCCGGCAGATGCTTGGCAAAGAAACCTCCCTTGGCTCCGGTGGGAACAATGACGGCGTTCTTGACCGTCTGAGCCTTCACCAGGCCAAGGATCTCTGTCCGGAAATCCTCCCGGCGGTCGGACCAGCGGAGGCCCCCGCGGGCCACGTCGCCAAAACGCAGGTGGACGCCCTCGACGCGCGGGGAATAGACCCAGATTTCGAACTTGGGCCGGGGGTTGGGAACCCCATCAATCGCCGCGGTATTGAGTTTGTAACTCACATATGGCTTGTCCTGGAAGTAGTTGGTGCGCAGGGTCGCTTCGATCAGGTTGGCGAAGGTGCGCAGCACGCGATCCGCATCGAGGGTTGACACCTCGTCAAATCCGGCTTCAAGATCCTGACGTGCGCGGGCTGTTGCACTTTCGCGCTCGTCCGCCGGAAGGTCCGGATCAAAACGGGCCTCAAACAAGGCGACGAGGGACCGGCTGACCCGCGCGTTGGCCAGCAGGGTGTCGCCCACGAAGCCATAGGAATTGGTATTGCCGATCTGCCGGATGTACTTGGCATAGCTTCGCAGGATGACCACCTGCCGCCAGTGCAGGTTCTCGCGCAGCACCAGGCGGTCAAACGAGTCCGATTCGCTGGCCCCTTCAATCGCCGCCGCGAAGGATTCCTCCAGCAAAGGACCGGTTTTCAAAGGATCGATGCCGGATGGATACTTCAGGCCGAGGTCGTAAAGGAAAAACTCCCGCCCATCCGATCGCTCGATCTCAAACGGTCTTTCGTCGAGAACCTCGAGCCCGAGGTTGTGCAGGAAGGGCAGAATCTGGCTGAGGCTCTTGGGCTCCGTCACGTACAACTTCAGCCGGGCGTCCTCTTCCAGTGCGTCGCCGGCACCCTCCGGCACGTAGACGTGCATGATCGGACCGGCAGTTTCGGAACGGTCATAGCCGGCGAAGCGTTCAATGTCGACAAGTGCATCTTCGACTTCGTAGTCCACCCGGTAACCTGCTGGAAATGCCTCCGCCCACAGCGTGGACATCTTCTCCGCAGTTCGGCGGTCAAAGCGGCTTCGGGCAACCTCATCGATTCCTTCAGACCAGGACCGGGCAGCGCTGACCAGCCGCGTTTCCAGGTCGGCAGCTTCAATGTGCACCACTTCCTCGCCTTTTGGCAGGCGGATACGGAAGAACAGCCGTGCGAGGGCCGACTCACTCATGCGTGCTTCATAGTCGATCGATTCGGCCTTGAAGGTCCGTCGGAGTTCATCTTCGATGCGCAGCCGGACGCTTGTCGTGTAACGGTCCCGCGGCAGGTACACCAGTGCGGACATGAACCGTCCGTAAATGTCCGGGCGGAGGAACAGCCGGGTACGCCGGCGTTCCTGAAGCCTGAGGATGCCCAGGGCGGTTGTGACCAGGTCAGCCACATCTATCTGGAACAGCTCATCGCGCGGATAGGTCTCCAGGATGGACAGCAGGTCCTTTCCCGAGTGCGAGTCCGTTGGAAATCCGCATTGCCGGAGCACCTCGTTGACCTTGTCCCGAATGATTGGCACATTCCTGACCGACCCGGTGTAGGCGCTGGTTGCAAAGAGCCCAATGAAGCGGCGCTCTCCATTGACATTGCCGTTTTCGTCAAACCGTTTGACGCCGACGTAGTCGAGGTAGGCGGCACGGTGCACGGTCGAGCGGGAATTGGCTTTAGTGATCACCAACGCCTGCTTCTCACGGGCCTTGACCTTGCCTGCCTGGGTCAGGTGCTGCACCCTTTTCCCGCCGGCGGGATGCCTCAGCAGTCCAAGTCCGCTGTCTCCCTGCACCCGCAGTACGTCTTCACCGTCCTCGGACGCCAGATCGTATTCCTTAAACCCAAGAAACGTGAAATTGGCATCGTCCAGCCAGGCAAGCAGCTCCCTGGCCTGTTGCAAGTCAGGAATAGCATCGCCGCCCGGCACTGAGGCAAGGCCCACTGAGATGTCGCGCACCTTGCTCCGCATCGCCGGCCAGTCCTCGACGGCCGCCCGGACGTCCCCAAGCACGCGTCCCAGACCGTCGAGGATTTCCGTGCGCCGTTCCTCATTGAGAACTCTGCCGATTTCGACGGCGATCCAGGATTCAACATGCGCGCTAAAATCGCCGTCGGCCAGAAATTTCGAGATATTGGGCAGTGCCGCTGTGTCCCCGCTGGACACGCCCGCGGTGGAAGGCACCCGCTTGAGGTTGTGGAGCTTGTTCGATTCCCGATGGCGGGTTGCGATAAAGGTTGGATGCATCACCAGACGGATTGCGGCATTCTGCCGCACAAGTTCCGCTGTCACGGAATCAACGAGGAACGGCATGTCATCGGTGACAATCATCACTATGCTTGCGTCCGACTGGTCATAGACGTCGATCACGGCCTCACCGCGGGGCCGCAGCCCGGCGGTCCGCCGGTGGTTGAGAGCCCTCTCGCGCAGCGCCTCCGGCGAATACCCGCCCGCGTCGTCATCGGAAAGATGTTCATAGTAGTGCTCAATGAAATCTTCGAGTGATGTGTCAGAACTGGGCTGGTCCGTGGTGCTGGAGCCAGACGACATGAAACGCCTCCGTAACGAAATGAAAGGCCGCCCCTTTGCAGCCCCTTACCTAGAGAGCCTAACGCCGTTGCGGGAAAACTTCACTTCGTTGTGTCCTCCTCCAACAACGCCTCTGCGGCGTTGTTCAACCGGTACATCCACCAGTGCGGCGATGGCCTGACGCAGGCTTGACGACGGCGAAGATTCCACAAGTGCGGAGCCCGCCAGAAGTGCCGCATCGGCCGCATCGACGTCGGCGGGCAGGAAGGCGTCGATCTCCACCCCCGGCCCAAATCTGTCCCACGCTTCCTGCAGTTGGCGTTCGGGCGATCGGCCTACGGATCCGGCACGAACCTTGTTGAAGACGACCCTCGGTTCCGCCGATGGCACCGCAGCGGCAAGGTCGCCCAGCCCGCGCACCATTCGGGGGACACCGACTGAATCCGCCGAACCAACTGCAATCACGGAATCCGCAAGCTCCAGGCTGCGGAGGGTGGCACCGTTGCGCCGTGGTGCAACGGTATCGAAACTGAGCTCCTCATCCGCCTCCAGACAGAACCCGCAGTCCACGATGGTGGTATCAGCAACTGTCCGCGCCAGCTCGAGAACCCGTGCGAGTGCCGCGGGCCGCACTTCAGCCCAACGGTCGGGTCTGGTGATCCCCGTGAGCACCCTGAGCCGGGTTCCCTCAATGACCACATCGGTGGTTATCCGCTGCAGGGTGCCGAGGTCCAGGCTTCCTTGGTCTGCGAATCTGCAGGCCTGAGCCACGCCAGCGGACTCGTCCAGGAGGCCGAGGGAAGCGGCGATGCTTGCTCCGTAGGTATCCGCATCGATCAGCAGGACACTCGACCCTGAAGCAGCCAGCTCGGCTGCAATGTTGACCGCAACGGTAGTACGCCCCGGGGAACCCGCCGGTCCCCACACTGCGATCACCCTCCCCTCACCCGCCAGAGAGGGATCGGGTTCGGGCGTCGCCTGCGCCGGGTTCAATGCGTCGGCAGTGTCCGCGAAGCTGGCGCTCCCCTGTACTTGGGCCGGGGCAGACCCGGGCATCGCCAGGTCATCCACCGCTGCCGACACCAATTCTGTCAACACCTCCGGATCCACGTTGCCTGGAGCGTGCCTTACACCCAGCGAGTCCAGCCGCGCTGTTGCTTCGTCGCTGTCTGCCAAGACCACCAGGGCAACTTCCGCGCCCCGGAGCCTGTCCAGCAGCGATGCCGTCAGCTCGCCTGCCTCAACGGCAACGATTGCTGCGCGGGCGATGCCCGTCTGGCATGCGGCGATAAGTTCGGTGAGCTCTGCGCAACGGCGGACAACGGTGACCGGTCCCCGAAGTTTTTCAAGGCCGGTAACGCAGTCTCCCGCGGATTGGCCCACGGTGACTACGGGGATACTCATGATCCGCCGGCGTTGAGCACGACGGCGATTCTTGCCTCGTTCGAGATGGCTTCAAGAAGCCCGGGAAGCTTCTCATCGTCAACCAGCACGTAGACCCGTGTGGAAAGGCTTCCTCCCAGTGTGCCCTCGTCCGGGCTGTACTCGGATATTTCAGCTGCCTCAAGGAGTAGCTGTGGCTCCAGGAAGCTGGTTCCTTCACCTTTGGGTGATATCCAGACATCCACGCGGTCACCAGCGCTGGTTTCCTGCGGAAGCGGGTCGGTGACGTTCAGGCCCACCGGCTTGCGGCCCAACAGATCTGCGCCGCCTATGGCGTTGGAGGGAACTAACTCGCCTCCGTTGATCAATCGAAGTACCACCGCGTTCTCCGGAATGCCCTCGCGCGCTGGTTGATAGGTATCCTGCAGATCACCGAGGCGCACCGGAACAATCATAAAGTCCTCTGCGGTGATTTCACTCCCGACGGGCAGGTCCTCCCGGGCTGCGTACACATCCGTGGTGCGGTCGATACTTTCCACCAGCGCGATGATTCCCGCCACCGATGCGAGAACGAGCAGGAGGCCAATCAAGAGCCGCGGGTCTCGCCACGATGGCCTGCGGAGTCGTGGCGCGGTCGGTGGTGTTGTGCTGTCGGTCCTGAGACTCATGGGACTCCCCCTGCGTCCTCCGCCTGCCAAGTGCGCGCAACCGCGGAGTGGTTTACGTTACCGAAGCAATTCTCGTCGAGACATCCCGCAAAATGAAACGGGGAACCTCAATTGGTCCCAAACTGTGGATAACCGCCGCCTCCCGGGCAAACAATGGCAGGATGGTAAGTGGGGGTTTCTTGCGTTGGGCGAAGGGAAAGGCGGCTTTCGTGGTCGAGAAACGATTCATGACATTGGCGGACGTCGGTGAGGTGTTGAACATTTCGTCGTCACAGACTTATGCTCTGGTTCGCTCCGGGGAGTTGCCCGCGATCCAAGTAGGTGGCCGTGGTCAATGGCGGGTGGAAACCCACGTTCTGGAAGAGTACATAGCGCGGGCCTACGAGAAGACGGCTGCCACCGCCCGCGAAGGGATGCACACCGAGCACGCTTAAAAGCGGCATAATTGCCCGGCAATCCAGCAGGTCCTTCCCCCGCGGATAGGACCAGCTCTCTGTGCCGCCTGACCACGTCGGTGGCGTCGCCGTCCACTATGGGTGTGACGACACTGCGGCCATTCCTCTAAAAGGGATCGCGAAGACGCCGCCCACATTTCCTGGTCGCCGCTGTTCGCCGCGGGCAACTGCGGCAATTTCAACGAAATCGCTGCCCACCCGATCGATGATTCCCTCGACCCGGACACTTTCGCTGGAACCGTAAATCACAACCCGTGCCCGGTCCCGTGCAAGAGCACGCAGCGCCGCCCCAAGCCCCAGACGCCTGTGCACAGCAGAGTGCTCCTGCCGGATCTGGCGTCCCATCCCCTCGATCAGTTGAATCGAGAAGGAAGGGATCAGTGTGGTCGACAATCCTGATTCCAGCACTATCCATTCAGAACCAACGTGGCTGAGCAGGCCATTGAAGACCACGCCGCCGGACGTATGTATGCGCAGGGTGAGCTGTGTTTGACCACGCAACCGATCAGCCAGGGAAACCCCCGATTGTTCCAGTCGTGTGAGGTCGGCAATTTCCGACTCGTCTGCCGCAACGTTCGTTGCCGCCATCTGAGCTTCCAAATCATCGAAAAGGGCATCCCATCGCATTCCGATAAGCCTAGGACCGCCTTTTCCATGGGTCAAGACTAGACATCCATCATTATTCAAGGTAAACAAGTCACATCAAACGTTATTAAACAATATCAAACGTCACTGAAAGAGGCCAATCGATGAAACAAGTAATGATCGATGCCATTTACCTTCTGATCGTGGCCGCCTTGGCAGCGGCGCTGTGGCGCTCCGGCGCACTGATTGTCGGGCAACAGACGGCCGGCTATCAGCCATTCGAGGAAATGCTTGCACTGACAGCGTCGACGCTGGGCATTCTGCTGATCAGCTGGTGGTTCACCGCGCTGCTCCTCGCCTTCGTCTCAGAAGCGCTGCAACAGCGTGGTCACCAAGTAGCTGCACGACGCGTGGCGGCCGTCTCCCCGGAGTTTATGAAACGTCTGGCGGCAGCCGTACTGGGCCTGGGCCTTGTTGCCGCGCCAGCCGCGAACGCCGGAACGCCTGCCTTGCAATCCACCGGAATCTCAGCACCGGCGGGA
This sequence comes from Arthrobacter sp. H5, assembly GCF_000520595.1. Taxonomy (GTDB): domain Bacteria; phylum Actinomycetota; class Actinomycetes; order Actinomycetales; family Micrococcaceae; genus Arthrobacter_D. The sequence goes on along the minus strand of NZ_KI914988.1, from coordinate 35,656 downwards.
TCTGTATCGACAGGCAGCGGAGAGCTGCACGGACCATTGTGGCAACCGGGAATCGCGCCGGAGGATGCATCCCCGACAGGTCCCCACTGGCACCCCGCTCCGGCGCCGGCCGACGGAGGACTGCTCGTAAAGGCTGAACGTGCGGCTCATCCCGCGACCGCCGCGCAGCGGGGTGAAGTTGTGGTGCGTCCCGGCGACTCGTTATGGACTATCGCTGCCGCGCACCTGGGACCCATGGCTTCGGAAGCCGAAATCGCTGCGGCGTGGCCCCGGTGGCATTCCTCCAACAGGGCAGTCATTGGGAACGACCCCGGCCTGCTCATCCCCGGCCAGGTGCTTTCCGCGCCGGCTGGCCCCTGAGACTCCAGCTCACCATCAGCAAAAGGAACAATCATGAGCACCCTGACCCGTCTGCCGGTCCCTAGTACGCCGAGCGAGCTCGCGCCAGCCAGCGGCGAGCCCCGGCCGATCATCTCCTCTCGGCAGG
>NZ_KI914988.1:30959-35069 GCF_000520595.1 Arthrobacter sp. H5 | reverse complement strand
CAGGTCCACACGGCCAACAGCGCGCTGGCGGATGTAGTCCCCTTGCTGCCATTGCAGGAACCACACTCGATCCCTGCGGAGGTGGAGATACTGGCACGAAAGACAGCCCGTGGCGCCCTTGAGGTCCTGAGCGGCACCCGACCGCTGCAACACATGGCCAGGGTGCTGGATTCCAAAAGCTACGAGCGGCTGCATCTGCGGGCGAATCTGGTGCGCAGCGTTGAACAGCGGCAAAGGTACGAGGCGGGAACAGCCCCGGGCGTCAGGCTGCACCGAAACATTATGATCCGCGCGGTGCGGGTGTGCCCCGTCTCGGCAGCGGTTTTCGAGGCAGCCGTGATCGTCGCGGAACAAAAGAGAGTCCGCGCCGTCGCTCTTCGGATCGAGCGACGACGCGGACAATGGCGCGCAACCGAACTGGAAGTCGGTTGAGCGTTCCTACTTCTTTCGACGCTTGGAATCCGACCGTGTGCCAGATTTTGAACCATTGGGCTTGGACTCGGTTTCGGAAGACCGGCTTCGGCGGCGCTCTACGCGGGTTTCCACCTCGCCCTGCGCATTCGGTGCCGTAAAACTCAGGCTTGCGGGTCTTTCGGGAACCTCGAGACCGGCCGCCCGGATGGTTGGCGTCTGCACCAATCCCCTGCCGTCCTGGACGCCCGGAAGTCCCGACTGCTGCGCCGGAGTAACCTCAACCTCAAGATTGAAGATATATCCGATGCTTTCCTCTCGGATGGCCTCCATCATGGTCTGGAACAGCACAAAGCCTTCCCGCTGATACTCAACCAGCGGATCACGCTGCGCCATGGCGCGGAGCCCAATGCCTTCCTTCAGGTAGTCCATTTCATAGAGATGCTCCTGCCACTTGCGTCCGATCACCGACAGCACCACGCGTCGCTCCAGCTCGCGCATGCTCCGCTCACCGAGAGCAGCCTCGCGCTTCTCGTAGGATACCCGGGCGTCCGAGAGGATTTCTGCGTGCAGGAAGTCCCGGGTGATTTTGGACTTGCCCCCAGCCTCCTCAACAACCTCTTCAATCGTGAGTGACACGGGATAAAGGGTCCTGAGGTTGGTCCACAGCTGTTCGTAGTCCCAGTCGTCCCCATGCCCCTGCCCGGTCGCCTCATCCACCATGGCGGTAACCACATCCTCCAGGAAGAACGCAACCTTCTCATGAAGATCGCCGCCTTCCAGGATGCGCCGGCGATCGCCGTAGATCGCTTCACGCTGACGATTCAGAACGTCGTCGTACTTCAGCACGTTCTTCCGTTGCTCCGCGTTGCGTCCCTCGACCTGGCCCTGGGCGTTTTCGATCGCCTTGGAGACCATCTTGGATTCGAGTGCCACGTCGTCCGGCATTGTAGAGCTGTTCATGATGCGCTCTGCGGCGCCGGAGTTGAACAACCTCATCAGGTCATCGGTCAAGGAAAGGTAGAACCGCGACTTACCCGGATCACCCTGACGACCAGACCGTCCGCGCAGCTGGTTGTCGATCCGCCTCGACTCATGGCGTTCGGTTCCCAGCACGTACAGGCCACCGAGGCTGCGAACCTCCTCCTGCTCGGCCACCACAGACTCCTTGGCAGCGGCCAGCGCCTTTGGCCACTCGGCTTCGTACTCGTCCGGATTTTCGGCGGGGTGGAGTCCTTTCTTTTCAAGCTCGGTAACGGCGTTGAACTCCGCATTACCACCCAGCATGATGTCAGTTCCGCGGCCCGCCATGTTGGTAGCGACCGTGACGGCGCCCTTGCGGCCAGCCTGGGCAACGATGGCCGCCTCCCTCGCATGGTTCTTCGCATTCAGCACCTCGTGACGCACACCGGCCTTGGCAAGCTGCTTGGACAGGTACTCGCTCTTCTCCACCGACGTGGTGCCCACGAGCACCGGCTGGCCAAGCTCGTGCCGCTCGGTGATGTCCTTCACCACTGCGTCGAACTTTGCGACCTCGTTCTTGTAGATCAGGTCGGAATTATCCTCGCGGACCATCGGCATATTCGTGGGAATCGGGACCACGCCGAGCTTATAGGTTCCCATGAACTCGGCAGCCTCCGTTTCGGCCGTGCCGGTCATTCCGGACAGGTTGTCATAGAGCCGGAAGTAATTCTGCAATGTCACGGTGGCGAGTGTCTGGTTCTCAGCCTTGATCTCGACGCCCTCTTTGGCTTCGATCGCTTGGTGCATGCCTTCGTTGTACCGTCGACCGGCGAGGATCCTGCCGGTATGCTCATCGACGATCATGACTTCGCCGTTGAGCACTACGTAATCCTTATCCCGCTTGAACAGTTCCTTAGCCTTGATGGCATTGTTCAGGAATCCAATCAACGGGGTGTTTGCGGACTCGTAAAGGTTTTGGATGCCAAGGTAGTCCTCCACCTTTTCGATGCCGCCCTCGAGAACTCCGACCGTCCTCTTCTTCTCATCGACCTCGTAGTCCGAATCGCGCGCCAGACGCTGCACAACCTTGGAGAACTCCGTGTACCAGCGGTTGACATCACCTGACGCCTGACCGGAAATGATGAGCGGTGTGCGTGCCTCATCGATCAGGATCGAGTCAACCTCGTCAACGATGGCGAAGTTGTGGCCCCGCTGAACCAGTTCGGCCGCGCTCCACGCCATGTTGTCGCGAAGGTAGTCGAAGCCGAACTCGTTGTTCGTTCCGTAGGTGATGTCCGAGTTGTATTGTTCTCGGCGGACGGACGGATCCTGTTTTGACAGGATGCATCCGCAGCTCATTCCGAGAAAGCGGAATACCCGGCCCATGAGGTCTGACTGGTATTCAGCCAGGTAATCATTGGTCGTGACAATGTGAACGCCTTTGCCGGTGAGCGCGTTCAGATAGGCCGGCGCCGTGGCGACCAGGGTTTTACCCTCACCGGTTTTCATCTCGGCGATATTTCCGAGGTGGAGCGCGGCCCCGCCCATCAGCTGAACGTCGAAGTGCCTCAAACCAAGGGTTCTGCTGGAGGCTTCCCGCACCGATGCAAAAGCCTCCGGCAGCAGCGCATCCAGTGACTCGCCGTCCTCATAGCGCTTCTTCAGTTTGTCCGTTTCGCCGCGCAACTCCTCGTCGCTGAGCGCGCGGAACTCATCCTCCAGGATGTTGATCGCGTCGGCAAAATTTCGGAGTTTCTTCAGTGTCTTCTTATCGCCGGTGCGGAGTACTCGTTCGAGAAGTGATGGCACTGGTATTTGCTCCCAATCTAGGTGCGCCGAAATCTGGCGTGTTCAGTCTACGTGAGAGACGTCTCGTCCTCCGATTTAGTTCCCTCCGGGCGGATTAAGCGGAAGTGATTGCAGCATTCAGTGCCGAAGCCAGATTTCCGTTCGCTTCGACCACCACGTCATCGAGATCCAGCCAGGCGGCCATTGTTACAAGCTCGGAGGCAAGTTCGACGGCGATATCCGGCGGAGCGTCCGGCTCGCCGTGGGTTCCGCGGACAAGAAGCCTGCGCGATATCCGGTCCGCCTTCAGATCCAGCCTCGCGACAATCCGGTCCCCGAGCAAGAATGGCAGAACATAGTAGCCGTACTTCCTCGCTGGGGCAGGAGTGTAGATCTCGATCCGGTAGTGAAACCCAAAGAGGGAATGAAGCCGTCCGCGTTCGAATACCAGCGAGTCGAAGGGGCTCAGGAGCGCTTTGCCCGATGCCCTGCGGGGAAGGACAGCAGCCACGTGACGATAGGCCGCCCGGTCCCAGCCCTCAATACTTACGGGCGACAGGGTGCCGCGCTGGACCAGGGTGTCTACGGCCGCCTTGGTGGACGTCCTGGGGATACGAAAATAGTCGGAAATGCACCGCACGGTTCCCACCCCCAACGCGGCGGCGGCACGTTCGGCCAGGTGCAGAATGGCCTCGGCCGGATCAACCGCGGTGAGCGCATGAACCGGATCCGGCATCACACGCGAGGTCAGCGGATAACGCCTCTCAAACTGCGGCGTCCGTCCGGCCGCCGAAACCACACCCTGCTGGAATAGCTCCTCAAGAACCCGCTTGACTGAATTCCAGTTCCACCCCCACTGCTCCTTGACCCGTGCCTCTTCATGGCCGAGCCGCAGCTGTATTTGTGTGGAGGTCATGGGCCGGCTTGTGCCGAGCAGGTCCACAATCC
>NZ_KI914988.1:0-30859 GCF_000520595.1 Arthrobacter sp. H5 | reverse complement strand
GGCTTGTGCCGAGCAGGTCCACAATCCGTTCGGTCAGGGATTCCCTCAGCGGAGAAGGGACAGACGATGCGCCGGCCCATTTCCGGCGTTGCAGCGGCAACAGATACGGAAACAGCTCCGGCCGGATAAAGCTGGCCTCGTGCGCCCAGTATTCAGTGAGCCGTCGGGGATGCTTTCCGGCCAGGCGATCGAGGATCTGCCGATCGTAGCCGCCGAGCCGCGCAAACACGGGCAGGTAATGGCTCCGGGAGAGAACGTTCACAGAATCGATCTGCAGCAAATGGATCCGCTCAAGGATGCGGCCCACCTGCCTCGCCGTGACGGGGCCAGTGAGCCGTTCCTTTGCAAGTCCCTGCGCTTCGAGGGCGATTCTACGTGCCTGCGCGAGCGTAAGGGAAGAGGTCATTTCCCGATCATAGGCGGTTGCCCGCCTGGGAGGTTGCTAGGCCGACGCTGCTGATTCCCGCGACCTGTAGGCCACCAGTTCCTCATGCGGGTCCTCGGTTCCCTCGGCGCACTTGGCATCGAGGGTGATGACGCCGTACGTCCATGCCTGGCGCCGGTAAACGACTGACGGCGCCCCGGTCAGCGAGTCAACGAACAGATAAAATGCGTGCCCCACGAGTTCCATATTGTCCACGGCATCATCCAGGGTCATGGGTGTGCCGGAAAAAACCTTACGGCGGATCAGCACCGGTGAGTCGCCGGCGGGGATGTCGTCGGAAGTTTCGTACTTATCATCCGGCTCGGACGGTACCGATGAGGCACCATCTACCGCTTCCGGCTGCGTATAGATGGCCTGCGTTGTACTTGCCGGTTCAAGGGTGGCAGTGGCCTCGCGCACGGCGACGGGGGTGTGCCGTCCGTGGTGGACCTTCCTGCGGTCGCGTGCCCTGCGCAGCCGCTCGAGCAGCTTGCTGTAGGCAAGGTCGAATGCCGCAAACTTGTCTGCGGCCGATGCTTCGGCCCGGATAACCGGGCCCCTGCCGAGGACGGTGAGCTCAACGGTGAGTGAACTGTCTGCCTGACGCGCGTTGGGTTCCTTTGTTACCTTCGCGTCAAGCCTTTGAACCTTGTCGCCGAGCTGCTCGATCTTGTCGATCTTCTCCTCTGCATACTCCCGGAAACGGTCCGATACCGACAGGTTTCGTCCATTGATCATGAATTCCATAGTGCCCTCCAAAATCGCTTAGGTGACACAACAGCGGCTGAGGAATCGCTCCTTCCAGCCGCTGTCGATGGGTAACTGTCTTCGCTGAGATACCCATACTTCACGTTAGTTCACCCACTGTTTTTATTCATCCTTTCCCGTATCTTTTTTTCCTCCCGTTCCCTGTGGGATCATCGGCAGTCTGCTGTGTACCGGCACGGGGACTTGCGCGCGGTCCTCCCTTCCGGCGGGCGCAGGCGTGGCTGCAACGACGACGGCGGCGGCCACTTCCGCACCCTCAAGACGGAGCACACGGGTCACTTCAGCGATGGTGGAGCCGGTGGTCAGGACGTCATCAACCACCACGCACAGGCGCCCTGACAGCTGCCCGCTCCAGCGCACATCCAACTGCATGGTGCGGGCTACATTGCTCCGCCGCTGCCCCCGCCCGAGGCCTTTTTGCGCGGATCCGCCCGACAGGGACCGCAGCCATCCTCCCGGTCCTGCAAAGCCGCGGTGACTGAGAGCCTGCGTCACTGTGCAGTCGGCGGGCAGCTCACCGCGTTTCCTCAAACCGGCCAACAACAGGCCCAAAGGGTCATAACCGCGCCTTCGGACAGACACCTGCTTGGCCGGCACCGGAACCAGTAGGATCGAGCGGCGCGGCCCACCGATCTCCTCGACATCCTCCCGCGCACGATGTAGTGCGCCGGCCAGCGCTGCCTGGAGCGGCCGCACCAGATCCGTGTGACCGTGGTTCTTGTACGCGAGGATTGTCAGAGCCAGATCCCTGCGGTAGTGGCCTGCAGCGATGACCGGCAGCGGGTCAACCCCGGCTCCGGGGGAATACCAATCGGCCGGCCTTCCCGCAGGCAACTTCTCGGGCAACGACTCAGCACCGCCCTCTGCGCGGAACGGCCGCACTGTGGCTCGCCTGACCGACGCGAGACAGCGGGCGCATAAGGAAATGTCGGGGGCGGAACACACCACACACTCCGTGGGGAAAATGGTGGACAAGAATTCCCTGGCCGCGAGACTCATACCCTTCCAGGCAGGATGCTGCCGAAGTATGTCGAGACGCTTCAGGGTTCCGGTTGCAACCATGTATTCATAGTGGCTGCAACCGTCCGGCTTGTTCGGTGAGGACCTGCTGTATGTGGATAACTTCAGTGCGTCGGCAGGTCAGCCGGGGAACGCGGGATCCCGCGCTGTCACACCCTGTTCCGCCCAGGCCCTGCCCAGCAAAAGCTGAATCTGGTCCCCCGTCTGTGCGTAGATGTCCCCGGCGCCGCTTCCCGCGCTGATATGAACGATGCCCTCCAGTGGGGAAACCTGCACTGGTGCCGATGCAAAGTCAAGGATCTCGACAGAGACGGATCGATCGGCGGAGGTCTGCGCCACGACGACTGAATCTTCCGACACCCACTTTGCTGTGTTGACCGGGTTGGACGGGCTCAGGACGATTGGCTCGCTGAGACTGAGGGGCGTACCTTCGCCGCTGGTGGTGATTCCGGAGACCAGGACCTGGCTCGACCCCGACTGTTCGACAACGATTAAAGCACGTGCTCCGTCCCGCGATATCCGCAGCTCCTGGATCACTCGATCACTCAGCCAGGGGGCCGCTATGCGGACAGCAGTTCCGGAGCCACCCCCAGGCGGTACCGCCCGGACAACGGATTCCCCATCCACACTGCCTGCAACCCACAGCCAATTACCGGGTCCGAAGCTTGGTGCGGTCAAGTCGGTTCCTGTCACTAAAGGACGAACGGTTTGATCGACGCCCGTGGCAAAGAGCTGCGATGCCTCCCTATTGAGGAATGCCAGATTCTCCCGGTTGACTGACATTGCGGGGTCCTGCGGCTCCAGGTCTGCCACCGACGGCGCACCCTCAATGGCAGACAACTGCAGCCCATCGAGAAATGCCAGTTCGTTGTCCGAAATCACCACTTGCGTGGAGCCAACATTCGGGTCCTGAACCGTGGGGGCGAGCTCCGGATCCGGTTCTCCCAGATCGATGGGCTGACCGGCGCGCATGTCCACTGTGTTCACCGAGTTCAGCCCGGTCAGGCTGATCCTCAGCTGCTGCTCCATTTGCTGGCGCTGCAGATTCGATGTCTCAAGGAGAATATCTGCGTTCAGGTCCACCGTGGCCGTACCTGAGTCGATCGGTACCGATTCCACCGCCAGGGTCGCGTTTTCAGGGAAGGCACTGGTGACAGCGCCCTGAAGGTAGGGCGCGGGGCCGTCCAGCATGGCCTGAACAATGTTCGTCGCAATTCCCTGCCGGTTGACGAACCACCGCACATCCGGGACCCAGTAGGAGAAGCCGCTGCTATAGAAGTAGAGATTATGGGAGTTCAGGAGATTTGCTACATCGCCTGTGGAAATCATGATTCCGCTGGGAATACTGTTAATCCGCCACTGCCCGTCAACCTGCACCATCTCCACCGGAATACTTTCCGTGGTTGCGGCGGCGGCATTATTCCGGATACCGCGCGCGTCGACGGATCCCGCCACCTCAATCTGGATGAGGAACTGGCCTTCGGCGGCAGTCTGGGAGTACTTCGGATCGGCGCGGTAAATGATCACGCGCTCCTCCGGTTGCCAGGTGGTTGCCAGCTCATCAGTCAGAAAGGCACGCGCAACGCTATAGTTGTCGGTTACACCGGTTCCGGCCAAGACAAATCCACTCAGGACTTCAGTGGCGGTGGCTCCGGGCTGCGGGCCGCTGGGATTATTAACAAACCCAACGGAATCGGGTTCAGCACTGGCTGAAATAGTCCCCACTGGTCCCGCGCTCGGAATGGACGAACACCCCGCAACGAGCAGAACAAAAGGAAGAAACAGCAGAAGGAGTAGCAGTCCGCGCCGCGGCCGGTTGAGATCTGTCATTGCTCCCCTTTGGCGAGAGAATCGACGGGAGGCAGCGTGTCGGGAGCCGTGCCCGCCGCGCTGGCGGTGGTCGGCGGAAGGGCCAACTGCCTGGGAGGAAGTGGAAGGGGCGAGACCTTGAGGACGGAGTCTCGGCGCTTGGGCAGCGTCAACCGGAAGCACGAGCCCTCACCCGGCGAGCCCCAGGCCTGCAGCCACGCACCGTGAAGACGCGCGTCCTCAGTGGCGATGGACAGTCCGAGTCCGCTGCCCCCAGTGGTGCGTGCGCGGGCGGGATCGGCGCGCCAGAAGCGGTCAAATACTCTGGCCGCCTCCAGCGCGGACATGCCGATTCCGTAATCCCGGACGGCGACAGCGACTGCGTCGGGGCTTGACGCGACATATATGTGGACGGGCCTGCCCTCGCCGTGTTCGAGGGCGTTGACCACCAGGTTCCTCAGAATACGGTCGATTCGACGGGGGTCGACATCTACGATGCAGCTGGACTCCCGCGAAATCACCAACAGATCCGATCCGTAATTTTCAGCGAGTGGATGAGCTCCATCAACCACATGGTTGACCATTTGGAAGATGTCGCCGGACTCCGCATCCAAAACGGCAGCGCCGGCGTCGAACCGTGAAATTTCCAGCAGGTCCGCAAGCAGCGCCTGAAACCGCTCTACCTGATTGTAGAGAATCTCTGCCGATCTGCGATTCACGGGATCAAACTCGGCCCGCGCATCGTACAACACCTCGGCAGCCATCCGCACCGTTGTCAGCGGTGTGCGGAGCTCATGCGAAACATCGGAAACGAAACGCTGCTGCATCTGGGACAGCTGGGCAAGCTGGGTAATCTGATCCTGCAGACTGGCCGCCATGTGATTGAAGGAAGCGCCGAGCCTGGCCACTTCGTCCTCACCTTTGGTCTCCATCCGCTCCTGCAGCTGACCTGCCGCCAGCTTCTCCGAGACCACGGCCGCGTGGCTGACCGGCCCGACGACGCTGCGGGTCACCAACCACGCGATGGCACCGATGGTGATCAGCAGCAGCGAGCCTCCGATCCAGATGACGCCGTGGATGTAATCCAAGGTGGCCTGCATCGAGGAAAGGTCATAGAGCAGATAGAGGGCATACTCGGTCTGAGACGGCGGGAGCGTGACCTTGGTTCCGAAGGCCAGGCCTGGAACGTTTCGCTCGTCCCCCGATTCCGAGATTTCAAGGACGATGGCGGACCAGTACTGGTCATCACCGGACCGGACCGCTTCGGTCAACTCAACAGGAATGGTGGACGACTCCACGAGGTTGGAGCTGCCAAACGGCGCCACGAAAGTCTGTGTTTCCTGATTGGGAATGTTGGCCAGAATGAACTGGCGCGGCGCGTCCGCTCCACCGCCCTCAAGGCTCGGCAGCGTGTCGCGCGCAAGCCTCGCGGTGGTATCCCTGTCAGTTGCCGACGTGCCGGCAAATATCTGCTCCACCTCGGTGAGGCCCGCGCTGGCTTCGGCCCTGAATTGTTCAAACCGTTCCTGATAGAGACCATTGGCAATCTGGCTCGACAAAAAGGCACCCACCGCGATCAGCGCCACTGCGGTGAGCACCAAAGTGGAAACCACTGTTCTGAAGAGCAGGGAGCGCCGCCAGTGGCGGGCAGTCAGCCTCCAGCCGCGCGGGACCTGCTTCCAGCCCCTGCGGACTGCCTGTGCGGCAGTGTTGAGGGAATGACGTGCACTGCGCTCCAACTTATCCTTGACCTGCCTTGTAGCCGACCCCGCGAACAGTAAGCACAATCTCCGGAGCCTCTGGATCGCGTTCGATCTTGGACCTCAGACGCTGCACATGCACATTAACGAGCCGGGTGTCCGCCGCGTGCCGGTACCCCCAAACCTGTTCCAGGAGCAATTCACGGGTGAAAACCTGCCACGGCTTCCGCGCAAGGGCAACCAGCAGATCAAACTCCAACGGAGTCAGGGAAATACGTTCACCTGCCCGCGTTACCGAGTGACCTGCTACATCAATGCTCACCTCGCCAATCCGAAGCGTCTCCGGCGCCTTCTGGTCGCCCGGCCGCAACCTGGCCCGCACCCGCGCGACCAGCTCGGCCGGCTTGAAAGGCTTGGGCACGTAGTCGTCTGCTCCGGACTCGAGACCACGGACCACGTCCGAGGTGTCCGACTTGGCGGTAAGCATGACGATCGGCAAATCCGATTCATTGCGGATCTGCCGACAGATTTCGATGCCGTCAACCCCGGGCAGCATAAGATCCAGCAGTACCAAATCCGGCTTGGAGCTCCTAAAGACTTCCACCGCCTGCGCGCCGTCGGCGCAGAACACGGGGTCGAATCCGTCATTTCGCAGGACTATGCCGATCATTTCGGCCAGTGCTTCGTCGTCGTCTATGACCAGAATGCGTGCCTTCATAACTCCATAGTCTCCCATCGCCGAAGACAATGTTGCATTGGCTCCGGCAGCGTCAGTGCCCCATTGGGCTGCCAGAGGGCGCCCCTGCTCATCCTAAAGGACGATGTTGGAATGGAAGGGACCTGAATTGAAGGATAAGTTGAGCCAATGTCGCCGCCGGTAACTATAGTTTCTAATTGATGCACACACACCAAAAGCCAGGCTCGATTCCAGGGGGTCGCCATGAGCACTAATCCGCCGGAAAAGCCTCCGGGAGATCAGCCATGGCATCCGCCGTCCGCGTCCCCATCGCAGCCGGGAGGGACCCCGCCCCAGCAGCCGTGGCCAGGGCCTCCTCCCACACCGCCGCAAGATCCTCGGACCCAGGGTCAGTGGGCCCAGCCCCAGCAGTGGGGGGCGCCGCCGCCCGGGGCGCCTCCGGCCAGCTGGCAAAATGTTCCGCCCGGAGGATTTGGTGGATATCAGGCACCACCCAAACCAGGAATCATCCCGCTCAGGCCGCTTGGCCTTGGGGATATTCTCGACGGCGCTTTTCAGGCGTGCCGAAAGAATCCGCTCTCCACCTTCGGCACCGCAATACTGTTCCAATTGGTGGTTGCCTTAGTCACGGTTCTGCTCACTTTTGGTTTGACGGGGTCGCTGGCCACATTCGATCCATTCACCGCCTCCGTCGAGGAGACCAGCGGATTTGTCGCCTCGCTTCTTTCGATAACCACAGTGCTTGTCCTCATGACCGCCGTCGGCCTTCTTATTCTTCAGGGTGTGCTAATTATTCCCATAGCGCGCGCCGTACTGAATCAGAAGACCGGTTTTTCGCAGTTATGGAAGCTGGCTGGCCGACGGATCCTTCCACTGATTGGTCTGGGCGCCTTACTGTTACTGATCTGGACAGTCGCCATTGTTGTGCTCGTCCTGATTTTTGTTGGACTGGCTCTCGCCTTGGAAGAGGCGTCCATTGCGATCATCATCATCGGCGTTCTGGGTGCCCTCGCAGCGGCCGTATGGATTAACATGAAGTTTGTCCTTGCCCCGGCCGCCCTGATGTTGGAAGGCGCCGGCCCGATCAACGCGCTCAAGCGGTCCTGGACGCTGACCACACGGAACTGGTGGCGGACCTTCGGTATCCTGATCCTGACATCAATCATCGTCTCCATCATCACCCAGGTTGTTGCCACCCCCATTTCCCTGATCGTTTTCACTTCCACCTCCTTCAGCACATCGCCGGAAACCGCGAGCGCTGAAATCCTCCAGTCGCTGCCCGCGCTCCTGATCACACAGGCGATCACCGCGGTGTTCACCGCCATTGGGTACGCCTTCCAGGCTGGGGTCACGGCGCTCCTCTATGTTGACCTTCGTATCCGCAGGGAGGGGTTCGACGTCGTGCTCCTTCGCGAGCACGAGTCGGCCACCCCGGGCATCGGGAATGCGATCCCTGGCCAGTCCCGGGGGCCGGGCTCCCAGGAGTTTGGCCACAACCCGCAAAGCCCTGAAGATCCACGTCCCGGCGCGTGGAACTGACAGGCACCGATCCCCCTATGGTCATTCGCTCAACCTCGCCCAGGCAGGTTCCCGTAACCCCCGATAGTGAAGATGCCCGGAACTGGCTGTCGGACGAACTGGCAAAGGCCTCCTACCAGGAAGCCAAGCCCGGATTTCTGGAGCAGCTGTGGAACGCCGTCCTGGACTGGCTGTTCGGTTTGTTCGAAAATTTCCAATCCCTGGACGCGGGGATCGGAACCACGCTTCTCGCCGTCGGCGCGGCCATCGTCATCGTCGTCGCGGTACTGCTGGTGAGACCGCGGCTGAACGCACGCAGGAGCAGTTCACAGCCGGCCGTTTTTGACGACGGAGTGCAGCGGTCGGCGGACCGACATCGCGGGCTGGCCGACAGCGCGGCTGCCGCAGGCGACTGGGATACCGCACTGGCTGAACGTTTCCGCGCCATTGTGCGCTCGGCCGAGGAACGCAGTGTCATCGATGAGCAGCCCGGGAGGACCGCAGGCGAAGTTGCCGTGCAGCTTGAGGGTGCCTTCGACACCTCAAGAGATTCGATCGGGTGGATCGCGGACCGGTTCAACGAAGTTCACTACGGCAATCAGCCGGCAGGCGATACAGACTACCGGAGAGCAGTTGTCCTGGACGGCCTTCTCCTGGAAACCAGACCTACATACTCCACAAGATCCACACGATGGGCGGTGCCGTCGTGAGCACCCGGCCTGGTCCGACTGTGAGCACCGCGCCGCCGTCCGGTCAGCGCGAATCCGTCGAGATCATCGGCGACGGCGGCAGCGTCGGACGCTCTGTGGGCACCGTCCTACGCCGATTCCGGCCGTGGATCGTCCTCGGCGCTCTGTTGCTCATAGTTGTCATTGCAGGGCTAATCGGAGCTCCCCGGGAAACCCTGTCCCCGCTCTCCCCGTCCAACCCCGCGCCGGAGGGTTCCATGGCTGTGGCGGAAGTGCTCCGGCAACAGGGAGTGGATGTGATCGAAGCGTCTTCGCTGACGGAGGCTCAGGACGCGCTCGCCGCGCAGGACGGCACTTTGCTACTCCACGACCCAGACGGATGGTTGGACAATGATCAGCTCAGCAGCCTCAAGGATCTGTCCGCGAGGCTTGTCCTGATTGAACCTGGGCTGACCATACTTGACGTGCTTGCACCCGGGATCCGCTCTGCGGGGGTTGTGCCCGCGGAGGCCGCTGGGCCGCTGGAGGCACGCTGCTCCGCTGAAGATCCGAGCACGGCCGGAACCATCACGTCCGGCGGGCAGGTCTACCGCGGTGAGCTGACCTGCTTTCCTGCCGGGAACCCCGAACAAAGCGGCGCTGCCTCCGGTTCCTATGCCGCCACCGGTGCACTCGACGTCGTTGTTCTTGGCAACGGCGCCATCCTCAGCAACGGCGTGATTGAAGACAACGGAAACGCCGCTCTTGTCCTGCGGACACTCGGGAACAGTGCCTCGCTGGTCTGGTATCAGCCAACCCCCCAGGATCTGGCGGTCACCGACCAGCCGGTGAATCCCTTGAACCTGCTCCCTGAATTCGTTAATCCGCTCATGCTCTGGCTGCTCCTGACGGCCCTGGCTGCAATCGTCTGGCGTGCACGCCGGCTCGGACCGCTGGTGGAAGAACCGATGCCTGTGGTGGTGCGCGCCGCGGAAACGGCTGAGGGCAGAGCACGGCTTTACCAGGACGCCGGCTCAATTAACAGGGCCGCCGCCAACCTCCGTGCCGCAACGCTGAGCCGTATTGCCCTCATGCTCCGCATCCCTGCGTCGAGTCCCGCCAGCGCAGTGGTCGAGGCTGCGGCGCGCAGGACCGGTCGCAGCACGCAGGAACTTGATCTGCTGCTGCATACCCACACGCCCCTCAGCGATGCCGACCTGGTGCGCTGGAGTCAGGAACTGGACACCTTAGAGAAGGAGATAAACCAGAGATGAGCCAGCAGTACCCACATCAACCACCGGCGCCGGCTGGTCCACCATCAACACCGGCTCCCAGCCACGCGCCGGGCCAGGCCCACGCCAATGCGCCCACCGGCCAGGGAAGTGCAGCAGGCCAGGCTGAGCCCCCGCGGGAGGAACACCGGACAGCGGCTGAGGCCGATCCGTCCCGCCAGGCGCTTCTCAACGTCCGGACTGAGGTGGCCAAGGCGATCGTGGGGCAGGATGCTGCGGTCACCGGGATGTTGATAGCGCTGCTGGCGCAGGGGCACGTCCTGCTTGAAGGCGTTCCGGGGGTGGCCAAAACACTGCTGGTCAGAACACTGTCGGCCGCGCTGAGCCTCGACACCAAGCGTGTCCAGTTCACGCCGGACCTGATGCCCGGCGACGTCACGGGTTCACTCATTTACGAGGCCCGGAACTCCGAGTTCACCTTCAGGGAAGGACCGGTCTTCACCAATATTCTCCTCGCGGACGAAATCAACCGGACTCCGCCCAAGACACAGGCATCATTGCTGGAGGCGATGGAGGAGCGCCAGGTATCCGTGGACGGGGTTTCACGGAAGCTTCCGGATCCGTTCATTGTGGCGGCAACGCAGAATCCGGTGGAGTACGAGGGCACCTATCCCCTGCCGGAAGCACAGCTGGACCGGTTTCTGCTGAAGCTCTCCCTGCCTCTGCCGGAGCGGCATGATGAAATCGAAGTGATCCGCCGCCACAGCGTTGGCTTCGACCCCCGGAATCTTCACGGTGCCGGTGTCAGAGCAGTAGCAGGTGCGGCTGACCTCGCGACGGCACGGAGTGCGGTGCAGCGGGTTGCCATCGCGCCCGAGGTCATCGGCTACATTGTGGACGTTGTTCGCGCGACCCGGGTCACGCCGTCGTTCCAGCTGGGTGTATCTCCGCGCGGGGCCACGGCGCTGCTCAATACGTCGCGGGCTTGGGCATGGCTTTCGGGCCGCGGCTACGTAACGCCCGACGACGTCAAGGCACTAACCTTGCCGGCGCTGCGCCACAGGGTCTCCCTCCGGCCCGAGGCACAGATGGATGGGGTCAGTGTCGATGATGTCCTCGGCAGCATCCTCGCCACCGTTCCGGTCCCGCGGTAACACGGTGTCCGCAGAAATAGGACACCGGGCGGGGATGACATGAGCATCACCGGACGATTTGTCATCCTGACCCTCATCGGCGCCCTCCCCGTGGTGCTGTTTCCCGGCGTCGTCTCCATCCTGCTGTGGCTGGCTCTGCTGGTTTTGGCCGCCGGTCTTGACCTTATACTTGCCGCGTCGCCTCGACGGGTGGGTGTGGCCCGCTCATTGCCGGAGAGTGTCCGGCTGACTGAGCAGTGCACAAGCCAGCTGACCATCCGCAACCACGCGTCCCGCACGCTTCGCGCCCAGGTCCGCGAAGGGTGGCAGCCTTCAGCGGGTGCACGCAACCCTGTCCAGCGAATCACGGTGCCGGCTGGTGAATCCCGCCGCATGAACGTGGTCTTGATGCCGGAACGCCGCGGCGACCTAGCCGTCCGGCACGTCACGGTGCGCAGCTTCGGTCCGTTGGGACTGACCGCACGCCAGCTGACGATCACCTCTCCTGGAACACTCCGCGTTCTGCCGCCTTTCCATTCCAAACGGCATCTTCCGTCGAAGCTGCGCCGCCTCCGCGAACTGGACGGCAGGGCAGCCGTCCAAATCCGCGGTGCGGGAACAGAATTTGACTCACTGCGCGACTACGTCCGCGGCGATGACGTCCGGTCAATCGACTGGCGCGCTACGGCACGGCGCCGTGACACCGTAGTGCGCACGTGGAGGCCGGAACGGGACCGGCGGGTGGTGGTCGTGCTCGACACCTCCCGCACTTCAGCGGCGCGCATTGACAACGAACCCCGGCTCGATACCGGCATCGAAGCGTCCCTGCTGCTGGCCGTTCTCGCCCAGCGCGGCGGTGACCGCGTCGACTTTCTTGCCTTTGACCGTCGCCCGCGGGCGCGTGTGGAGTCCGTTGCCAAGGAAAACCTACTCAGTGCGTTGGTCACCGCGATGGCGCCCCTTGAGGCAGAGCTGATCGAAGCGGACTGGTCCCAGGTCCCGGCCCAAATCCGCTCCATCTCTTCACACCGGTCCCTGGTGGTCCTGCTCACGTCCCTCGATTCCGGAGCCGTGGAGGAAGGGCTGTTGCCGGTTCTACCGGGTTTGACAGCCCAGCATGTGGTGGTGGTCGCCTCAGTCCGCGACCCACGGTTAGACGCTATGCGCCTGGAACGGGAGTCTGCGTCACAGACTTTCCGTGCCGCCGCAGCTGAACGGGCGCTGTTGGACCGGGCAGCCGTCACCGCGCGGCTGAAACAACTCGGTGCCGAGGTTGTGGATGAGAGCCCGCACGAGCTGCCCCCCAAGCTGGCCGACATGTACATCCGGCTCAAGGCGGCCGGCCGGCTGTGAACGTGGTTGATTACTCGCGGACGGCGCTCCGGCCGGGCTGGGCAGTCCTTCCGGCGCCGGTTCGGTCCAGCGTCGAGAGTGTGCTCGGTGGCCCCGTTGTGACATCGGCGGCCGCAGGCGGCGGGTTCACCCCGGGTTTTGCTGCAGTGGTTTCGGATGGCTCCCGGCAAATCTTTGCCAAGGCCGCTCCTGCCACCGATACGTTCATTCATCCTGCCTATCTCCGGGAACGTGAGGTGTTAAGCATTCTTCCCACCGGTCTGCCCATTCCGCAGCTTCTCGCTGCGGAGAACGTCGACTCCGGCGGAACGTCCTGGCAGGTGCTGTGCTTCGAAGCGGTAAGCGGGTATATGCCGGGCAAGCCCTGGACACACGAGGATCTGGATGCCATCCACACCAGCCTGTTGCGGATCCAGGAGGGACTGGCCCATCTTCCCGCGAACCTCACAGGCGGACCCATGGCTGAGGACTTCAGCAATGATCCCGCCATCAACAGCATCTTTGCCTCCCACTGTGACGCCGGGACCACGCCCGCATTCCTGCCGCCGCTGGACTCCGAACAGCTGCATGACCTCCAGCAACTGTGCAGTGCCAGCTTCGACGCGCTCCAGGGAAACGCCGTACTGCACAACGACCTGCGGGCCGACAACATCATCATTTCCCAGTCACAGGCGTACGTCTGCGACTGGAACTTCCTCTCCACCGGACCCGCCTGGGCGGACTGGGTTGCGCTGCTCGTGTACGCACGCCACGGAGGGATCGATGTGGGGGCCTGGCTGAAGCGGTCCCCCTTGTCGGCGAACGCTGATCCCGACAGGATCGATAGCTGGCTTGCCATTCTCGCCGCCTACATGGTCCACAGCGGCAACCAGCCGGAGGTTCCCAACAGCCCCTGGCTGCGTTCGCACGCCCGATTCACCGCACGTATCACTGTCGACTGGCTCAACGAACGGAGATGGGCATGACTGCCTCCATCTATCAACTGGCGCTCGGACGAAGCTTCGATGGGCTTCAGCCGGAGCTGCAGAAGTACTTCGGCCTTCATCACGCCAGCGGCAGCTTTGGAATAGGGAAGGGTGTTTTTGACATCGCCGGGTGTCCCGCCTGGTTTATGCGGCCCTTCTTCACCCTCGCAGCGGGCGAAAATTCCTTCTTCCCCGAGTACGAGACAGACGTGCCGTTTACCATCCACAACTGGGCGCACGCTGATCCGTTCGGAAGGACATCACTGACGGCCCAGCGGGAGTTGCAGTTCACCGGTGTCGCACGCACCTTTGAAGACACCTCTACGTGGACAGGCGGTGGATTGATCGACTACCTGGGGGCACACCGTCGAATGGCAACCGCTCTGCACTGCTCTGTCACGTCGGACGGCCGTTTGCGTATGGTCTCCACCCGAACCCGGCTCTTCACGGGGCCGGTCCGGCTGCCTGTTCCGGATATCGTCGGCGCCCAGGCATACATGGAACAGTGGTGGGACCCCGGCACTGAGCGCTTCAGGATCCAGACCAGGGTGCTGCACCGTCAGCTGGGTACCCTGCTGGTCTATGCCGGGAGCTTCACCTACGGGTTGGTGGAGTACGACGGCGGCCTGCCGGATGTCGCGGCGCCGCGGCGCTGGGAGCCGCGCACCTGAGAGCCGCGCCGCTGGGAGCAGCGCACCTGAGAGCCGCGCCGCTGGGAGCAGCGCACCTGAGAGCCGCGGCGCTGGGAGCCGCGCACCTGAGAGCCGCGGCGCTGGGAGCCGCGCACCTGAGGCTGCTGCTCAGCAAGGAGGCGCCCGCAGGGTTTATGCGTCCGCAATCACCTGGTTGAGCGCGTCCGCCGCTCGGTCCAACCGGCCGAGTACCAGCCTCGCTTTCTCAGGCGTGAGTCCGGCAAGACTCCCTGCGGGGGTGATCCGGATGGCGGCGGCATCCTTCAACGACAGACCGATCCCGCGCCACGGGCGAACCACTGCATCAACGAGCCCGGATACTTGGGGCATCTCCGGGACCGCTGGCAGGATGCCCGCCCACAGACCGCACCCTGCCTCGATGAGGCCCGCCAGGACTTCCCAGTCGCTGGTTGACAGCCCTGCCAAGGGCAGCGCAATGCCGTCAACCCCCGTTCGGCCGACCAATTTCAGCGGCGCATCCTGCCCGAAGGAGAGGACGACGTCGGCTCCCCTTGCTCCTCGGACTGCGTCAGTTACCAGATCCCAGCTGTCCGCAGCTTCCTGTTCCGGCACGGACCGCAGGGTGCGGTAGCCGCTGGCTGTGGGTATGCCACCGCCCAGTACCTCAGCAATTTCAGGCTCGTCAATCTGCACATGAACCGCGGCCCCGGGTACCGCTGCCTGAACCCGTCTGACCAGAGAAGCGGCGCCGCCTGCCAGCGAGTCCCGGATGTCCCGGCGCGCACCGTGGTCGGCAAGTGCCCGTTCCCCGCTGTGCAGGTAAAGGTTCGCCGCCATGGACAGCGGCCCCCGTAGGTGCACCTTAATGGCTGGTGACCGTAACTCTTCCGCCCCGGCCACATCGCCCAGAACATTGATATCGGTTGACAGCGCAGAGACCGCTCGCCGCAGATCCTGTCCCTGCCGGTCCACCAACCGCCACCCGTGTGGCTGCAGATCCACCGGCAGTCCCTCCAGCAGCGAGGCGGTCCGTCCCACTGCGTCGCTGCCCGGACCACGCCCGGGAAGCTCCGCGAGGAAGGGTAGATGGGGTGCGCCAAGCTCGCCCCGAACCATCCGGCAGGCTTCCAGCGGGTCCGTTCCGGGCCAGTCCCCCAGCGATGTGACGGTGACCGCGCCGCCGTTATCCACGTCGGGAATTGCGGTTGTCTGAGATGTCCTGATGGTGGCGGATGACTTCGGAAATGATGAAGTTCAGGAACTTTTCTGCGAAGGCCGGATCAAGGTGCGCCTCCACGGCGAGCGCCCTGAGACGTTCGATCTGAGCAGCTTCGCGGTCAGGGTCACCGGCGGGCAGTTTGTGTTCGGCCTTGAGGTGGCCCACCCTTTGGGTGGCCTTGAACCGCTCCGCCAGCAGGTAAACCAGGGTGGCGTCAATGTTGTCAATGCTTCCCCGCACCGACAACAATTCCTCCATGACCGCCGGATCCACTTCACCCGCCAGGGAACTCGCAGCCGGGTTGTAGCCAGGGGATTTTTCAGTCATGAATCCAGTTAAGCAGACGGCCATCGGCTTGAGTAATCAGCTGCCGCAACAAAGCGGATCAGCGGCCGTCCGGGGACAACGCTGCGGCGGCAAGATCGGGACGCTGCAGCGACCGCGCCGAATCCAGTGTTGCCTGCCCGAGGACACGTGTGCCCTGGTACACCACCACCGTTTGGCCGGGTGCAACTCCCCTCATCGACTCAACCAAGCGAACCATCAGAATCTGGCGCCCGTCGTCGTGCTCAATCCACGCCCTCGCGTCCACCGGGTCACCGTGGGCGCGCACCTGCGCCATGCAGTCGAATTCCCCGCCGCGTTCGACCGCGCCAATGGGCAGTCCCGCCCAGGACACCTTGATGCCCCGCAGTTGGTCGACGGCGAGCATCCGCTCGGGACCCACCACCACTTTGTTTTCCTTGGGCCGGATTTCCAGCACAAACCGTGGCTTCCCGTCATCGGCGGGAGTGCCCAGTTTCAGCCCCTTGCGCTGGCCCACGGTGAAGGCATTGGCGCCCGGATGAGAGCCGATCCGCTCGCCGTTCACATCCACGATGTCACCCTCGGTCATGTCGATGCGCTCTTCGAGCCAGCCGCGGGTATCCCCGTCCGGAATGAAGCAGATGTCGTGGCTGTCCGGCTTGTTGGCGACGGAGAGCCCCCGCCGTTCAGCCTCGGCGCGGACTTCGGCCTTGGACGGTGTCTCCGCGAGGGGAAACATAGAGTGCTTCAGCTGCTCGTGGGTGAGAACGCCGAGCACGTAGGACTGGTCCTTGGCCCAGTCAGCGGCACGGTGCAGTTCACGATTACCGTCTTTGTCCTCGATGACCTTGGCGTAGTGCCCGGTGCAGACGGCGTCGAACCCCAGCGCCAGCGCCTTCTCGAGCAGTGCAGCGAACTTGATGCGCTCGTTGCAGCGCATGCACGGATTCGGCGTCCGCCCGGCGGCGTATTCGGCGATGAAATCGTCCACCACGTCTTCCTTGAACCGCTCGGAGAAGTCCCAGACGTAGTAGGGGATGCCCAGGATGTCGCAGGCGCGCCAGGCATCGCGGGAATCCTCGATGGTGCAGCACCCACGGCTGCCGGTGCGGAGCGTCCCGGGCATACGGGAAAGGGCAAGGTGGACGCCGACGACGTCGTGCCCCGCCTCCACCGCGCGCGCTGCGGCGACTGCGGAGTCCACTCCGCCACTCATTGCTGCGAGAACCTTCATGAAGCTCCTACCTGTGTCCCTGCTGTTTGGATGCTTGATACGTGGCCGGCCATGCCAGCCTGTCTGGCCCGCCGGTACGCCTCCGGCAGCGCGGCCACCAAGGCGTCAACGTCCTGGGCGTCCGATGTATGCCCAAGGCTGAACCGCTGCGCGCCCCGGGCTTCGGCTTCCGTCAGTCCCATGGCTAACAGGACGTGCGATGGCCGCGGAACTCCCGCCGTACACGCTGAGCCGGTTGATGATTCGATTCCGGCCAGGTCCAGCAGGAACAACAGCGAATCACCTTCACAGCCGGGGAAGGTGAAGTGGGCGTTACCGGGTAGGC
Source organism: Arthrobacter sp. H5 (assembly GCF_000520595.1). Lineage (GTDB taxonomy): Bacteria > Actinomycetota > Actinomycetes > Actinomycetales > Micrococcaceae > Arthrobacter_D. The sequence goes on along the minus strand of NZ_KI914988.1, from coordinate 13,835 downwards.
GGTTCCCGCGAGGCCCGCGGAGTACCGCACCAGGCACAACACGTTCGACGCCGGCCACCAGCGTGTCCCTCAGTGCGGCGATGCGCGCGGACTCCCCGGAAAGGTGAGTGACGACGTCGTCCGCTGCGGCTGCGAACGCGGCAATGCCCGCAGTGTCCAACGTTCCGGAACGGATGTCCCGCTCTTGGCCGCCGCCATGCTGGACGGGTGTCAGTTGGACTGCTCGGCCCACCAGCAGCGCGCCAACTCCCACCGGCCCGCCGATCTTGTGACCGCTGATTGCCATTGTGGCCAGTCCTGAATCCTTGAAGGAGACCGGCAGCGAACCGAACGCCTGGACAGCGTCGGTATGGACGGGGATTTCATGGGCGGCGGCGAGCGCCGTGATCTCGTGGACAGGCTGGACTGAGCCGACCTCGCTATTAGCCCACATGACCGTGATGAGGGCTATCTCCGCAGCGCCAGCGTCGAGCTCGGCCTGCAGCGCGCCCAGCGCAACCACACCCTCCGCGTCAACAGGGAGCCAGATGACTGAGGCGCCCTCATGCTTCTGGAGCCACTCGACCGTGTCCTGCACTGCCGGGTGTTCGATGGCGGAGCAAATAATCCTGGTTCGGCGGGGATCGGCGGCCCGGCGTGCCCAGTAGAGGCCCTTGATGGCCAGGTTGTCTGCCTCGGTGCCCCCGGAGGTGAAGATCACTTCGGACGGATGCGCACCTGCTGCTGCTGCAATGGCCTCGCGGGCATCCTCCACCGTTCTCCGGGCGCGGCGGCCCGAGCCGTGCAGCGAAGACGGGTTGCCGCTGCGGCTGAGTTCTGTGGTGAGTGCGGCGAGCGCGGGCGCCGATATGGGCGTGGTCGCCGCGTGGTCAAGATACACGGGCACCTCACAATTCTACCGGCGGTGACGGATTAAGCCGAACCCTCACGCGGACCCACCCCGGCACGCTCCCGCAGGAAGTGTTCGAATAAACGTGGAAAACCCGCTCATACCAACACACAGTGCGGGAGCGTCACAGGTGAGGCTGATATGAATGAGCTGTGGATGATCACGCAATGGCTCCCCCGCTCACTCCCGGCAGCTTCATGCCTGCTCTGAAGTATCCCGTGCGTTCCTTCGGCAGCCGCACCGTCGACTTCAACCGTCACGTGGCCCTGATGGCAATCGTCAACCGAACCCCCGATTCCTTTTACGACGGCGGACGCACCTTCGCCCTGCAGGCGGCGGTCGATGCCGCGCTCAGTGCCGTGCACGACGGCGCCGACTGGGTAGACATCGGAGGCGCACCGTTTGCGCCGGGACCGGCCATCGCCGCCGCAGAAGAGACTGACCGTGTCCTCCCGGTCATCCAGCAGGTGAGAGCGGCATCCGACGTCGTTATTTCCGCTGACACGTTTCTCCCCGAGGTTGCGGAACAGGCAATCGCCGCAGGGGCAAACGTCATCAATGACACCACGGGCCTGCGGAACCGCGATCTGGCCGCCGTCGTCGCTGCATCCGACGCACACGTGGTGATCACCCACAGCCTCGCACAGCCCCGAACGGCGGTTCCACGTCCCCACTACGATGACGTGGTCGCCGAGGTGGTGGACTTCCTGCTCCGGCAGGTTGAGAGAGCCGTCAGCCTAGGCATCCCCGAGGATCGGATCATCATTGATCCAGGCCATGACCTCAACAAGAACACACTTCACTCCCTGGAGATCACGCGCCGCTTTTCGGAGATCAGCGGGTTGGGCCATCCCACCCTCGCAGCGGTGTCCAATAAGGACTTCATCGGGGAGATTCTTGACCTGCCAAAGCAACAGCGGGTCGAAGGGTCGTTGGCGGCTGCGGTGATGTGCATTCTCGGCGGCGCCCGGATCATCAGGATGCACAACGTCGCCGCGGCCCGTTCGGCGATCAACGTGGTGGAGGCCGCCCTCGGCTGGCGTGAGCCGGCGTACCTGCGGCACAACATGGGCGAGTTCAACTCGCCATGATCAACCAGCTGCTTCCCTCCCCCGCCCAGGATCTCAGCGATGACCAGATCCTGGGCTTGTACGGCCGCTCCGGGCCGGGCGTGTGGGTACGGTTCAATTTTGTGTCCACCCTGGACGGCGCGGCGACACACGATGGCGTATCAGGCCCACTGGGCAACGATGGCGACCGCAGGATCTTCGCCCTGACCCGCAGACAGGCGGATGTCATCCTGGTAGGGGCCGGCACCATCCGGGCGGAAGGATACGAAGGACCACTGCTCGACGACGCCGGCCGTGACTGGCGCATCGCCAACGGCTACCCCGGGCATCCTGCGCTAGCCATCGTCTCCGGCTCGCTGGACCTGGACCCGTGCTCGGGACTCTTTACGCGGTCACCGGTCCGGCCCATCGTGTTTACCAGTGAAAGAGCCAGTGCGCGCAGGCGGGAGGCTTTCTCGGATGTGGCCGACGTCGTCGTCCTCGGAGAGGAAACCGTGGACGGGCCCGCCTGCGCGGCGTGGCTTGGCGGACGCGGTCTGAATGGAATTCTTTGTGAAGGTGGACCCACGCTCTTTGCCGGCTTTGTGCGGGACGACGCCGTGGATGAACTGTGTCTGTCGCTCAGTCCGCTGCTGAGCGGTGGACGCGGCCGCGGGGTTGGTGCGGATACTCCTGCGGGCGACCTGCGGAGGATGAGGCTTGCATCGCTCCTGGAATCGGACTCGGCACTCTACGGCCGGTGGCTGCGGCCGTAGCCTAGCCGGGCGGAACCACCGAAATACGGCTTCGGACGTCCGCCACTGCCGGCGCCAGTTCATCATTGGACTCACAGGTCACAGTGAACGCGATGCCCGTCCTGGTGGCATGGAAGAGGCGTAGCGACAGCGCACTGGCCGGCGTTTCACCGGTTGCCTCCTGCATATAGGTCAGGAATTCAATCGATGCGGTTGCATCCCCCGGCGATTCGCCCCACAGCCAACTGGTGGTCATCAGGTACTCCGGCAGGATACTCGGATCAAGGAAGCGGAATAACGCCTCAGTGGAAGCCTTGTCATCCCCGTCGACCACCAGAGGGTCCTGAACCTGGGTATACCGCAGTGATGCGGTGCAGTTCCTGTCGCTCGTGTAAACCGATTCGCCATTGACCATCAGCTTGGTCTGGGTCCAGCCGGGCATCCGCAGGATACCGTCCGAGAATGCGACCATCTGGCCCGGCTCGATGTAGGTGCCGCGGGCAAACGTCATGTCCTCGCCGGTAATTTGTGCGCGGGTCAGCGGTGGCAGTGTGGCGGATGAAGAGTCTGCAGGGGCGGATTCCTCCGGCGCAGCCGTGCGGCCCCCGGGGCCAGCCGTGCCCGGCGTCGATTCGCCTGGGGAGATCGGGATCTGGATGCTGCAGGCGGACACGGCCAGCACAATGCCCAGCAGGATTATCCCACGCAGCGGCCTGCCGTGCCCTCCCAATTTCACCGTGAACTTCCCTCGTTGTTGACAACACCGCCGGCCAATCACACGGCCCTTGGTCAACTCTAATTGCCGGGCCTGTCACCGCAATGGGCACCACTCCCCATGACCACCCTTCGGACCTAGGCCAGGACGTGAAGTGCGCCCGGCACCACGTCAATGCCCACCGGACCAACACCAACAGGCTCACCGTCTGCGAAGAGCGTGATGCCGGGAACGTCGATGGACACCGATTGCGCCCGTTCCAAGCGCACCGCGGGGTGACCGACGTGCCTCCCAGAAAACACGAGGGGCAGCAGCATGACCAACCGCCACCGGCTCAAGGGGGAGACAACAAACAGATCCAGCGCGCCGTCGTCGTACTCGGCCGTGGGCACTATCCTCATTCCGCCACCTATGGATTGGGCGTTGGCTACGCAAACCAACATTGCCGAGGTGTTCTCCGCGCGGCCGTCCACCGCCAGCCGGTAATTCAACGGTTTGAAGACCGCCAGTTCGCGCAGCACGGCGAGCGTGTACCTGCTTCTCCCCTTCGGCCAGGACCGGGCGTTGGCCCTGGCATTCACCACCGCGTCAAACCCTGCTGAACATGCTCCGGCAAACCACACGGGACTGCCGGATCCGCTGGATATCCTGCCCAGGTCCATGGGCCGTGCACCGGTCCGCAGCCCCTTCAGAATCACTTGGGCAGCGTCCGCAGGCCGACGCACGGGAAGCCCTAGTGTCCGGGCGACATCATTGCCGGTTCCCGCGGCAACAATTCCCAGGGGTACCGGGCGTTCAGCGAGGACATTTGCCCCCAGATGCACCATTCCGTCACCGCCCACCACCACCAGCGCGTCCGCGCCGCCGCGCACGGCAGCTTCGACCCGTTGCCTCAGCACTTCCCACGATTCGCCAACGATCCACTCCACGGTATGACCCGCGGCGCTGAGCTGGGAAGCGGCGGTGGCGCCAGCCCCAGCCGCATAGCCCGAGCCCGCCACAGGATTGACCGCCACGGCGACCCTCACCTGATCACCACTCCCAGGGCAACGGCCATGTCCATGGCCTGGCCCGCGTCCACGATTGCGCCCCTTACATTGAACTCTGCCATCTCCAGCTCGCCGAGGACGCTTCCCCTCAGGTCCGCCCCCTTGAGGCTCGCACCCGCCCAGACGACGTTTGAAAGGGTACAGTTCCGCAGCTGCGCCTTGGACAGGTTCGATCCGCTGAAGTCCGCCTCGGTCAAATTCACATCGGTGAACTCACCGGCAGCGAGGTCTGCCTTGACCATTGACACGAAAGACCAGTTTCCGCCGTTGATGCGCACGGGTTTCAGCGAGCAGCGGGTGAAAATACTACCGGTGACCCGGCAACCGTCAAATCCGGCATCAAAGAAGTTGCAAGACTCAAACCGGCAGTTGTCGAAGGCGCTGTTCAGATGGACGGAAACATTGAATTTCACGTTGGTGAACACGCAGCCGCTGAAATTAGCCCCTTCGGAGCGCACCTCGGTGAAGTCGCAGTCGATGAATTTTGAGCCCGAATGATCTTCGCCATCCAGCACGCTGCCGTACCAGTCCGCCCCGATGATAGCCATTCCCCGATGCTACCGGGCAGCACTGACACCGAACTGATGCGCACACACTATCGTTGGACAGTCGGAGCGGTTTTGCCGCGCGTCCGGTCTGCGTCTACAGTCTTGCCCTGACGTGCCTGCCCGATCTTCTACGTTCACCCACCCAGCGAAAGGCCGCCATGGTAAACCAGCCGGAGCGAACGTACTACTCCGTGCTCGGCCTCGGACGGGATGCAACAGCCAAGCAGATCAAGGATGCCTACCGGCGGGCGGCCCGCACTGCCCACCCGGACCATGGCGGAAATCCCGAGCTCTTCCACGATGTTGCCGTCGCCTACGAAACGCTGTCGGATGCTGGCCGCAGGGCCGGCTATGACCGGAGCCTCGGAAACTCGGAACCATCGCGGACCGCGCGTCCCGAAGCTGCCGGTACGCCATCGCCTCCACGCCCACCCGGAGGCGAACAGCAGACCAGGCCTGCTCTCTACGTCCCGCCCTACAAACAGGGCACGACGGCGCCCCTCCCGTTAACGCTGGCAGGTCAGCAGCTGCACGGCCTGGCACGCCGGCCCGGCTTCCTGGACCGCCTCCGATCGAACGCGGCTGCTCGATATGATGGCGAGCGTCTCACCGCGCAGCTGCTGGAGAAAAGCATCCTGCCCGGCTTTCCGGCACTCAGGCTGGTCAATGGGCTGGTCTTTGGAAACGACCTGGAGGCAGGGCATGCGCTGCTGGCCGGTTACAGGATTGCGGTTGTTGATTCCCTGGTTGCTCCTCCGGGTAACTTCCATTGGGATGGACGAAATCTTCGTCACCGGGGCCGCACCGTGGGAAATATCCGCATTAATGAGACAGTGCGGCAGGTGCAGGACCTCTTCCCGGAATGCAATGTCCGCGGCTGGCTGGTGTTGCACGGCCGTCGGGAGAACCCCTTCGAGCCGATCGTGGACTACCCGCCGTCCCTGGACCGTTCAGGGCTCTCCAGCGTGCATGTAGCCAATCCGGGAACACTCCTGCGTGAGACCAAGCGCTTCCTCAGCGAAGGCCCGCAACCGAGCTCCGTGCAGGTGCCGGTGCTCGCGCGCCTGTTAAACGCTTCCGAACGCTAGGATTGGCTGGTGTTCCGCATCCTCTTTCATAGTCCCGAGATTCCGGGCAATACCGGCAACGCCATCAGACTGGCTGCTGTCACTGGAGCGGAGCTGCACCTGGTGGAGCCGCTCGGTTTCGACCTCGAAGACTCAAAACTGCGCCGTGCCGGCCTCGATTACCATGACCTGGCGGTGCTTAGCGTGCATAAAGACCTTGAGAGTGCGCTGGCTGTCCTCTCGCCAAAGAGAGTTTTCGCCTTTACCTCCGATGGTGAGATCTCCTACAGCGATATTCACTATGAGGCAGGTGATGTTCTGCTCTTCGGACCGGAGTCGGTGGGCCTCGCTGAAAGCGTCAAACACCACCCCGCAGTATCGGCCCGGGTCCGGCTCCCCATGCTGCCCGCGCGCCGGTCCCTCAACCTCGCCAATTCGGCCTCGATTGTGCTCTACGAGGCCTGGCGGCAGCATGGCTTCGCCGGGGCCGGAGCGTAGTCCATGCCCATGCCAAAGGATCAACCCATGACACCACCCCACGCCGGAGTTCTCTTTGACCAGGGCGCTGAACACTTCGAGCGGCTTGCTCCGGCGCTGTGGAATCCAATGGGCAATGCTGTGGTGGCGGCGGCCGACATTTCGCTTGGCGAGCACGTTCTGGACGCCTGCTGTGGCAGCGGATCGAGCACGGTTCCCGCTGCCCAGTCGACCGGCGCAGAAGGCAAGGTGGACGCCGTCGATCTGTCCCGCGGCCTCCTGGACCTTGCAGCGAAAAAGGCGGAAGCCATGAATCTGGCAGCGGTCAACTTCGTCGAGGCAGATGCCTCCTCCTGGACCGCTGAAACTCAATATGATGCCGTTCTCTGCTGCTACGGACTCTTCTTCCTGCCGGACATGGCGGCAGGAACACGGCATTTTGCCAGTCTGCTGCGGCCGGGCGGAAGGCTGGCCCTGAGCACCTGGGATGAAGGAGCACACGCGCCCTTCGCGGCACTGCTCAAGGAAGCGTGCACTCTTGAACGTCCGGAGTTGGAAAAGGCTACAGTCGCGGGACCCATCCGCAATATGGAAGCAATCGGTTCGGCGGCCAAACTCCGCTCCTGGCTGACGGGTCACGGGTTTGCAGCAGCTCATGTCGACAGGGCGCCCCTGGAAGTCCCGCTGGATCACTCTCTCGCCTGGTCCTTAGTCCTGGGAAGCGGGTACCGTGCGATGCTGCCGGCAACACCCGACGCTTTGGAACGCGTGAGAATGACCTTCCTTGACTCTCTTGGGGACGGATTTGTGCTCAATGCGAACTCGCTGATAGCCGTGGCAGAACTCGAACAATAACGCTCGGATAACAAATTACGCACGCCCGCCCATCCCCTGGGCGCAGGACTCCGAATAACTGATGACAGCATTCCGCTGCGGCAATCCTGCTGGCCCTCTGGTCCTGGGAGCCAGCCGTACGGAGTTTAGAAGGTCGCAGCTACTTCGACAGACAACGGTGTGATACTGGTGAACAGGGGAATAGGAGGAACGGGAGTTCTGCTTCGCGCAGGAAGTGTAAATGTTCGGAATAGACAAGCCAGCGCTTTATGCTTGAAACATATGGATACGCCACGAGTCAGCCGGATTAAACCCGCGGAATCAGACGCAGCCAATTTTGCCGACGATTCGGGGAACGCCGCGCCCACTCTCACAGAGCTGTTGCTGAGGGTTGCGCGGAAGGACAGGAACGCCTTCGCGGAATTTTACGGTCAGACGTCGCGGCGGGTGTACGGGCTCGCGCGCCGTGTCCTGGTTGATCCCGAACTGAGCGAGGACACCACCCAGGAAGTATATCTGCAGGTCTGGAACATGGCCGACAGGTTCAACCCTGAGGCGGGCAGTCCTATGGCCTGGCTCATGACGTTGACCCACCGCCGGGCTGTTGACAAGGTCCGTTCGGAGCAAAGCTCCACAGAACGTGAAGCCCGCTATGGCGCCGCAATGCAGGTCATTGATCACGATGACGTGGTGGACACCGTGACCCAAAGGCTTGAGGCCGAGACTGTGGTCAAGTGCCTGGAAACTCTGACGGACACCCAGCAGGAGTCCGTAAACCTCGCCTACTACGGCGGACTGACTTACCGTGAGGTCGGCGAAAAACTCGGCGTTGCGGTACCAACAATCAAATCCAGAATCCGTGACGGATTGCTTCGACTCAAAACGTGTTTGGGGGTGAACTGAGATGCAGGACAACAACATGAGTAACAAGTTTGCAGATGATCTACAGCAGGACCTGGCCAACGGCCATGTGCTGGACTGGGCTGAGATGTACGCCCTGGATGCTGTGAGCGAAGAGGAGCGCACCACACTCGAGGTCTACATCTCAGGCACTGATCCCGGGGTCCGAGACCAGTTTGACCAGCGGGTGCGGGCGGCCCGTGAGGCCATCAGCCGAGCTTATGCTGTTGATGAGGCCGAACCTCCCGCTGAATTGCTTGACCGGATCATGCGCCAGCTGCCGGACGCTGAGGCCACGCAGAAGTTCCAAAGCGCTGCGCCGGTCGACGAAATCGCTGCACGGCGCTCGTCGTCACGATCACGCAAATCCTCACCTGTCGCCCGTTGGCTGGTGGCCGCAGCTGCGGCGATAGTCGTGGCCGTGGGCGGAGTTACAGTTGCGCAGAACCTGCAGACCGGCTCCTTGGAGCAGGAGGTGCTTCAGGCGAGCGATGTCCAGCGAACAGAGATTTCCATTCCTGCAGGCGGAACCGCGGATCTTGCCTTCTCCACCGCCGAGGATGCCGCAGTGGTCACCCTGAAGGGGGTGCCTGCTCCTCCGCAGGGAAAGGTCTACCAGATGTGGCGGCTGCCGTCCGATGGAACATCCCCGCAGTCCATCGGCACCATGAGCAGTGACGATGTGTCAGGTACACCGGTGACGGCGGTAGACGGCATCAGCGCTTTCCGCGGTCTGGCCATCACGGTCGAGCCGGAGGGCGGGTCCGCAACGCCCACCATGCCCCTGTTGGCGCAGATACCGTTTGACGTCTAGGTAAATTAACGCTTGTTGTAATTTAACGCTCGATTTCAGTGGGTGTGACCCGTGGAGGGCTGCACGGCCATACTCATGTCGGCGCTAGAAACCGGCGATTGTGCCTTCGGTATTGACCCCGACCACTTGGAAAACCTCGGCGCTGCCACCCTCGGGAAGCCCTGCCCGGCGCCCGTTCTCCTGAAGAATGGTCCTGACGGTCCGGTCCATCCGGTCAAGATCCGGATGTTGGCTCACGTGTGCGTGCAAAGCACCAAGCTTGTGTTCCACATAGCCGCTGATGTCAACAAAATAGTTCTCGAGGTGTGAGGGACCCCCATACAGCCACAGCCACGGCACCTTGTACATCGCGACCCCTGCTTCGTGAAGATCCGGATAGGCGTAAGGGTTTTCAACCGCGGGGTAAATGGCCCGGGTGACGGCTTCGCCGCAGGCGAGGTGATCTGGATGGCTCTTCTGGATCCGGTCCCAATTGCGTTCCGGGTGCATTGACACCACAATGTCGGGACGAACACGCCTGATCAACTCGACAACATTTCTGATCACGCTGTGGGTCGGTTCCAGATAGCCGTCGCGTTCGCCCAGAAAGTGAATGTCCTGCACACCTACCAGTCCGGCTGCCTCACGCTGCTCCTCGCGCCGCCGTTCAATCATGCCCGGCCGGTGCCCGTCTGAAAATCCGCCCGCATCGCCATCGGTCATGATGCAATAGGCCACCCGCACACCCTCGGACGCCCAACGGGCAACCGTTCCGGCCGCTCCGAAATCCAGGTCATCGGGATGCGCGGCGAAACACAGCACCTGACGGATGGTGTGTTGCTCAGGATTGAAGGATGCGGGCATATCAGCCCCTGCGCTTCCTGATCTCCGCGGTGGCCTGCGGCAGCACCGCGAACAGGTCGCCAACAACCCCAAAGTCGGCTATCTCGAACACCGGGGAGTCAGCGTCCTGGTTGACAGCGACAATCACCTTGGCTGTTTGCATGCCGGATTTCTGTTGGATGGCACCGGATATCCCGACCGAAATATACAGCTGCGGTGAGACCGTTTTACCGGTCTGGCCAACCTGCGCCGAGTGTTCGATCCATCCCGCGTCGGTCGCAGCACGGGAGGCACCCACCGCGCCGCCCAGCACATCGGCAAGCTCCTCAATGGGACCAAAGTCCCCGTTTACCCCACGACCGCCGGCAACAATGACGCGGGCCTCGTCGAGCTCCGGCCGGCCCGAGGACGTTTTCCCGGAACGGCCGGTGATACGAGCGGCTTTCCCCGGCGCGGCGACGCGAACCTGCAGCACCGGCGGCGAACCGGCATTCCCCGGTTCCGCTGCCTCAATACTGTTGGGCTTCACAGTGATGATTGGACGCCCAGTGGTGACCCGCACGGTCACGGTATAGGAACCCGCCAGTACGGACTTGGTCACCACGTATCCGGCGTCGACTGCTACAGCATCGGTAATAACGCCTGAACCGAGCCGCACGCCTGCACGCGCTGCCACTTCCTTGCCCTCGAAGGAGTTCCCCAGCAGAACGGCTTCCGCGCCGGACTCTTCCGCTGCAGCAGCCAGGAAAGCGGCCTTGGAGGCGACCAGATAGCCTTCGACGTCAAGATCTGCCGGTTGGTACACCGTCACGGCGCCGTGGGCGCCCAACTCCTGGGTCACCAACGGCGAAAGCCCGCCGCTGAGCGCAACCGCCGGCTCGCCGAGTGTTGCCGCGAGTGTCAGAAGCTCTCTGTCAGCCTTATGAAGGGATTCGCCCGGATTATCAATGAACACAAGAACGGTTGCCATACCGTGGACTCCTTAGGAATGAATTGTGTGCGCCAACAAGACAGTGGTCGGTCTCAGAGAAGTTTCCGGCTGGCCAGGAATTCAACGAGACGAATACCTGCGTCACCTTCGTCGGTGATGACGGTGCCCGGTGAGCGTGCAGGGCGTGGCTGTGCGGTCAGCACCTCGGTCCAGGCGCCGCTGTGGCCGACCGTTCCCGGGTCCACACCTATCTCCGCGAGGGACAGTGTGGTGATCGGCTTCTTCTTCGCGGCCATAATCCCCTTGAAGTTTGGGTAGCGCGGCTCGTTGATCTGATCCGTTACCGAAACGAGGGCGGGCAGGCCGGACTCCACCGTTTCGGAATATGTATCGTTGTCCCTCCGCGCGCTCAGGAGCCAGGCGCCGTCATCGTCACTTGTCAGCTCCAGCATCGCGGCAAAGGTGACCTGCGGCAGGTCGAGTCGCTCGGCGAGCTGTGCGGGCACAAGCGATGTCTCGCCGTCCGTGGAGGCCATGCCTGTCAGGATGAGATCCACGTCGCCGAGGTGGCGTACTACGGCGGCAAGCGCCAGGGAGGTGCCAGCAGCATCGGAGCCGGACAGCGCCTCATCCGTGAGATGCACGCCGTCGTGGGCGCCGATTTGAAGGGCCTTCTTGACGGCGGTGACGGCTCCGGCCGGTCCCATGGTTACAGCGGTGATCCGGTGGCCGGCCGCCTCGCCGCCGTGTGCCTCCACCAGTTGCAATGCGGCTTCCAGCGCATACTCGTCCAGCTCGGAGAGAATGCTCTCCGCCCGGTCAGTGGTGCTGCGCTCCCCGCCGAGGTGCCGGTCAAACTGAGTATCGGGAACGTGCTTTACCAAAACAACGATCCTCAGCCCGGTTCCTGTTGCCTGGTCCATTGCTGCCTTCCTGTATATGGATATCTGCCCGGAAATAAGCTAACCACACAGCCGGAAGGAACGCCCTTCAGCACGTAACAGGACAGTCTCCCCGGTGGGACACTGTCCTGTTACATTCGAGTGCGGCTAAGCGGGCGACTGCCCAACGGTGACGTCTACGGTCGCCGGTTCGCCGTTTCGCAGGTACTCTACTGCAACCGTGGATCCCTCGGCCTGCATACGGACCGCGGCGGTCAGTGCCTGTGGGTCGTTGATCGGCAGGTCTCCAACTTTGGTGATGACGTCCCCGGGTTGGAACCCGGCCGCCGCTGCAGGCGAATCAGGCTCCACCTGGTCCACTTCAGCACCAACGGAGAAGGTGGTCTGCCCGTCCACGTTTCCGGACGCCGAAGGCTTGACGGTCACACCGAAGAAGCCGTGCGTGGCTTCTCCCGTTTCGATAATTTCCTGGGCCACGCGTTGGGCGTAGTTGATTGGGATGGAGAACCCGACTCCAATGTTTCCGGCGCCGCCGCCGGCTCCTGCCGAGGCGATTGCCACGTTTACGCCGATGACGCTTCCCTCTGAATCAACGAGAGCGCCGCCCGAGTTGCCCTGGTTGATGGCAGCGTCTGTTTGGATCACATTGAGATAAATGGAGCCCTGCGACTGCGGGTCCGGCGCCTCTGAACCTTCCGGGGGCAGGAAGTTGAACCCATCGCCCGGTGCCTCCTGCGGTGCATCCGGCTGTTCCTCCGGAACGGCCGACGACTGCACGCTGATAGTCCGGTTGAGGGTTGAAACGATGCCATCTGTGACGGTTCCGCTAAGCCCGAGCGGCGCGCCGATTGCAATGGCAACGTCGCCGACATTCAGTTCGCTGGAATCCGCTAGCGTGGCGGGCTGAAGGTCGGGGGCATCCACCTTGATCACTGCGAGGTCGGAAAGCGGGTCTGTTCCCACCACCTCGGCCTGGAACACCCGGCCGTCATTTGTCCGGACCTCAATAGTGGGATCAGCTTCCTGGCCTCCAAGCGTCACCACGTGAGTGTTGGTCAGGATGTGTCCTTCCGCATCCAGGATGATGCCTGAACCGGAGCCGCCCGATCCGCCGCCGCTGACCGCGATGGTTACCACGCTGGGAGATGCCTTGACCGCCGCGCCGGTGATCTCGTTGACGCTTTCGGTGTCATTGACCACCACAGACTGCGACTCATTCGAGGAGGCGGGTAGCTGATCCCCCTGATCCAGGAAGCTGTCGACCCCGGCCGCGATTCCGCCTCCCAGGAGGCCTGCAACCAGAACGCCGGCCACGAAGGTTCCAGCGCCAACACGCTTCTTGTCCCGTCGCTTATAGACGGGCTGTTCCGGCTGGGCGGTATGGGAATCGAATCCGCCGTACTGGGGTTGCCCGAACGAGCCCGATGCCTGCACCGCCGGGTGCGGCTGGGTTGTGGGGTACGGATTGGGCCCATGTGTCACTGAAGGCGCCAGGTAATCACTTTCGCGGCCGTGGGCATCCTGCGCACCCTCGCGGGCCGGTCCGTCCGGGCCGGCTGCGTCAGGGCCCTGTTCATTGGGTGTCCCTTGGTCGGCCGTCCGCTCGTCGGCCGCCTGCTCATCACATCGATGGGCGGGTGGATTCTGCGGGCGGGGAGGGATGGGTCCGTTATATGGCGAGCCGTTGTTCTCAGTCATCAGTGGTCCTTTCACTCTTGTTGCCTAGAACTATGCCAAACCAATCTGGGCTAACGGCAATGCCGTTTACTTAGGCTGTGATCTGTTAAACTTTTTGGCATGGCGCGTAGTGGTTGGGTGAAGCCCGAAAGTCCTGAACGGTTGAGCGATCATGTCTCGCTCGGTGTATTGACGCGGGTCTTTCCGCCGGCGGTCGTGGACCGGGTGATTGCCGGTGCCGGTGCCGGGCAGTTGAGGAACCGGCTGCTGCCCTCGCGGCTGATGGTGTATTACGTGATGGCGATGGCGTTGTTCGCGGCCGGATCCTACGAGGAGGTGATGCGGTCGCTGCTGGCCGGGCTCGATTGGATTACCGGGCGGTTCGGCGGCTGGCAGATGCCCACGA
>NZ_KI914987.1:67065-73403 GCF_000520595.1 Arthrobacter sp. H5 | reverse complement strand
CCATGACTCCCAGGGACTGACGGACCACCGAGAAGACGGGAAGGGTCAGCAGCCCGCCGATCAATGCCGCCACCAGAAGCCACTCGTAGGACAGATGGGGTGCAATAGACCACACCACCGCCTCAGCAATCACTGAGGGAATCAGCGCGCGGCGGAGCCCTACGGTGTCAACCCGTCTGCCCCGCCAAGGCGCGCCCACGGCGATGCCGATGGTCATCACCGCTGCGACCGCACCGGCAGCGGCATACCCGCGGTCGAGCGTCAGGACCACATGCAGTGTCAGCAGCACCCCTGCCGCCGAATGCGGGAACCGGGCAATCATGCCCACCAGCAGCAGGCGCCGGACCGGAACCACCCGCAGCAGATCCCGGTAAATCTCAAAGTTCACGTTTGTCACTTTCATACGGGCATTCCCGCACGCATGTCAGCGGGTGAGCCTCACCTCGAGCGAGTCCACCCGCTCCACAAATTCCCTGTTGTTCTTCAGATCCCGTTGCAGACGGTCCAGGATGCCGCGGACCTCGTCCTGAGTCAGCCCGTCACACAATGTGATCACGAGACTGAGCTCGGGACCGGGCCCTCCACCGGAGGCAACTTTACCTCCCGTGGCCCGGGCTGAAACGCCGCTGCCGGGGCCAGCTTCGACGCGGACAATTCGCGCGTCAGCCGTAATGGACTCAGCCACCAGGGCGGCCAGCCCTGCATCCGCGTACGACGGCGTCCAGGGCTTCTGCTGTGCCAGGGCCCAAAGCGCCGGACGGCGGACCACAAAGGTGAAATCCGACCCCGGATCTAGCACCATGAGTTCGGATCCGTCCGACACGGCTGAGAGCGCGGCTCGCGGCGCATACACGGCCACGGGTCTGGCATCAGCGTGCCACCGCTCAAGCTGATCCGCGGAGCTGAAGACCGGCAGTGCGGTGCGTCCGTCGGGCGCCTTCAGCGTCACGAGGGCCATGTCCGCTTCCTTATCGCCGGACACGCCGTCATGTGCCTGGGGATGTCCAACACGCCCGTGCGGATCGTCAGGAGGCTGCGCCGCATGCCGATCCGCGTCTCCGGGGGCTTCGTCGACCGGTGTCGCCAGTTGGGCTACCACCGGAACGAACACCCTTACGCTGGCCAGCGCCGCAATGACGCCGGCTTCATCTCCGCTGCCATCCAGCAAGGCCGTGAGGGCGGCGGTCAACACGGCAGACGCGCCGCCGTCGTCGTGATCGTAGTTATGGAGCGGATTGCCGCCGCCGGCCAGGTCCCGGCCGGCCCAGGGACGGCCCGCGGAATCCGCCGTGTTGCCCTCCAGCGCAGCCCTGATGTGCCCCGGCAACTCCCGCTCCTGCGGCACTACCGCTCCGGATGTCCAGCGACATCCAGCGCCTGCGGCAGCGTAAACGCCCCGGCGTAGAGCGCCTTGCCCACGATCGCGCCTTCCAAACCGTCAGCAACCAGCTGCCGCAATGCGGCAATGTCGTCGAGGCTGGAGATTCCGCCGGACGCAACTACGGGCCGGTCGGTGCGGCTCAACACGTCCCGCAGCAGTTCGATGTTCGGCCCCCGAAGGGTGCCGTCCTTGGTGACGTCGGTGACCACGTACCGTGCGCAACCGGCTTCATCGAGCCGGGCGAGAACCTCCCACAGATCGCCGCCCTCCTTGGTCCATCCCCGGGCGGCCAGCGTGGTGCCCCGGACATCCAGTCCTACGGCGACGGCGTCACCGAAGCGGGCGATCGCGCTGGCGGTCCATTCAGGATTCTCCAGCGCGGCAGTCCCAAGGTTGACCCGCTCGGCACCCAATTCCAGCGCGCCCTCAAGGGAGGCATCGTCTCGGATACCACCCGAAAGCTCCACCCTGATGTCCAGTTCCCGAACAACCTTCTTGAGCAGCTCGAGGTTGGAACCCCGGCCGAACGCGGCATCCAGGTCAACCAGGTGCACCCACTCGGCGCCGTCGTTCTGCCATGCCAGTGCCGCATCCAGCGGGTCGCCGTAGCTTGTCTCGCTGCCGGCGGCACCTTGGACAAGCCGAACAGCCTGGCCGTCCGCCACATCCACGGCTGGCAGCAGTTCAAGACTGGGGGATTCTGTAAAGGGACTCATTGATTTCCTTCATTGGTGCGCTCTGGCGAGCCCAGGGGTTTACGGCAGGGTGAGGAGGTAGGCAGCCACAAGCGCCATCGCGGCGAGGACGCCGAAACTGATCACCAGGAACTTCGGAAGCTTCTGGTGGTGGAATGATACGGCGCCGCCGATTAACAGCCCGGCAAGCCCCATCAGGACAACGCTCCACATGAACTAGCGCAGCCCGCCCGTCCAGTTGCGCAGCAATTGGGCACCTGCGTCTCCGGACTTCTCGGGATGGAACTGGGTGGCGGAGAGCGGCCCGTTCTCCACTGCGGCGATAAACGGTCCGCCATGATTGGACCAGGTAACGGCGGGAGGCCTCATGGCAGGCTGCGTGACATCGAAATCCCATTTCTGCACCCCGTAGGAATGAACAAAGTAGAAGCGCTCTTGACTGATACCCGAGAAAAGGACTGAATCATCCGGGGCATCGACCGTGTTCCAGCCCATATGGGGCACCACATCGGCCTGCAGCCGCTCCACCGTGCCGGGCCACTCCCCCATGCCGGAAGTGCGCACGCCGTGTTCCACGCCGTCGTCGAACAGCACCTGCAGTCCAACACAGATACCGAGTACCGGACGTCCTCCGGCAATCCGGCGGCCGATCATCCGAATCGCGTCAACATCCTTGAGTCCCTGCATCACCGCAGCAAATGCGCCAACGCCGGGAACCACCAGCCCATCGGCTTCCAGCACGTCCTCCGGCGCCGCGCTGAGCGTCACCTCGGCACCCACATGCTCCAGCGCCCGGACAGCCGATCTCACATTACCCGAGCCGTAGTCAAGAACCGTTACCCGCGGCGCAGCGCTCACAACGCACCCTTTGTTGACGGAATCCCCTCGACGCGGGGGTCGGTTTCCACGGCGGACCTGAGTGCCCGCGCGAACGCCTTGAACTGCGCTTCCACGATGTGGTGCGGGTCGCGGCCCGCAAGCACCCTCATGTGCAGGCAAATCTGCGCGTGCAGGGTAATCGCCTCAAAGACGTGCCGGGTGAGCGAACCGGTGAAGTGCCCACCGATCAAGTGATACTCCTGGCCAGCCGGCTCACCGCCGTGCACCAGGTAGGGGCGACCGGAAATATCGACGACGGCGTGGGCCAGTGCCTCATCGAGCGGCACCGTGGCTTCGCCAAACCTTCTGATGCCGGCTTTGTCGCCCAGCGCTTCCCTCAAGACCTCACCCAGCGTGATGGCGACATCTTCGACAGTGTGGTGGACGTCAATGTGTGTATCGCCGCTGGCCCGCACCGTGAGGTCGATCAGGGAGTGTTTCGCCAGAGCGGTGAGCATGTGATCGTAAAACGGCACGGTGGTACTGATCTCGGCGCGGCCGGTTCCGTCTAGGTTCACCCCGACGAACACCGAGGATTCGCTGGTGGTCCGCTCGCCTTGCGCAGTGCGTGCAGTGGCGATGTCCGTTGTCATGGCATTCCTTACGATCGAAGAACAGCTCCGGAGGGCATCCGGCGCCGCAATTGGCATCAGTATCAAGTCTAGGAGACCGTGGGAGTCACAAGCTCACGCAGCCGATCGAGGAAAATTGTGGTCTCGGGCTCTGTCCCCGCAGTCACCCGTAAATGCCCGGGTATTCCTACGTCGCGGATGAGTACACCGGCATCCAGCAGACCCTGCCAGACCTCGTGCGGGTTGGCCAGTCCTCCGAACAGTACAAAGTTTGCGTCCGAAGGCACAGGTACAAGGCCCATGGAGCCGATCTCCCCGACAATCCGGTCCCTCTGCGCTTTGATTTCCTCAACGTTGGCCAACAGCCGTGCGGAGTGGGTCAGCGCCGCATTTGCGGTTGCCTGGGTGATAGCCGACAGGTGATAAGGCAACCGGACCAGCCGCAGGGCGTCTGAGATCGCCGGCGCAGCCGCCAGATACCCCAGCCGCGCTCCGGCCAGGGCAAAGGCTTTGCTCATGGTGCGCGACACGATCAGCCGCTCCCGTCCTTCAAGCAGGGCAAGTGCGCTGGGCGTTCCTTGGTGCGCGAACTCCGCGTACGCTTCGTCCACGATGATGATCGCCTGTGCGTCGGCGCCCGCGCTGTACACGGCCTCGATCACATCCGTGCTAATTGCTGTACCCGTTGGGTTGTTGGGTGAGCACAAGAAGACGAGGTTGGCACCGGTTTCCTTCACCTGCCGGGCGGCCGAGTCGGCATCCAGATTGAAGTCCGCACGCCGTTCACCTGTTACATAGGCCGTGCCCGTAGCGCCAGCCAGCAGCGGGTACATCGAATACGTTGGAGGAAACCCAAGGGCGGATCGTCCAGGTCCCCCAAAGGCGAGAAGAATGTGCTGCAGCACCTCGTTGGATCCGTTCGCTGCCCAGATGTTTGAACGGTCCAGTCCGTGCCCCAGATAGTCCGCCAGGTTGTCCCTCAGCTGACTAAACTCCCGGTCCGGGTAGCGGTTGAGACCACCGACCGACTCTTCGACCGCTGCCAGTATTGCCTGCCGAACGTCATGCGGGACGCCGTGGGTGTTTTCATTGACGTTCAACAGGATGGGGACATCGAGCTGGGGTGCACCATAGGGGTGCAGGCCCCTGAGGTTGTCTCTGAGGGGCAAAGCGCTGAGCCGGTCAAACGGTGTGGTCACCCACCGAGTTTAAGCGCTGGCCGGTCCCAAACGGCAATCGGGCGAGCGGACCCGCCCGATATTACGGTCAGCCAGGCCTGTTCCGGCTACGGTGCAACCGGAACGCTCAGGGTCTGCCCTGCCTGCACGACCGAACTTTCCAGGGCGTTGATTTCCACGATGTCGGCCACAACGTCCCTGGGATCCCGATCGGGCGCAAACTCAGCGGCAAGCGCCCACAGGGTCTCGCCCGCTGCGACGCTGACCTCTTGGGTGTTGGTGAGCGGCCCCTGGTCCCCTGCGGCCTGCGCCACCGATGTGAACGACGCAGCCGCGATGAGAAGGAAGACGGTCAGCAGCATCATCGGCACCCCAACCAGCAGCACCCGGCCCCTGCGGGTCAACCGAAGGACCGGGCTTTGCGTTGCGCTTGACCGGGGGGACACAGCCGCACGTGTGGACAGTTCTGTGGATGACATCTTGTTCACCTCTCGAAATAGAGTGGATCATGCTCTTCACCGTGTGGTTCGAAGCTATGTTCTAGTCTTCACTTGTATATTTCTAGCACTAACTATCGAATATTGTCGAGACACGCTCGAACAAATGTTTGAAACTGCGCGTACTCTCGCCTAGCGTTAAGGACGAAGGTGAATGAACCGGCTGCTTCGAAATCCAGCTCATCACCTGCCACTGACAAAATAGGTGGCGGTGGCGTGCGGGGGCCTTGGCCACCGCCGCACCGCACACGAGTGAAGGGAAGATACCCGTGGCAGAGCTCAGCGCGGCTGTTGATGGAACCGAGTCAGTCGAACCGATCATCAGGCCGTCCCGCGGCAGGCCCCGCGGCCGGGCGACGCCCAAAGGACTGACCAATCGCCAGAAGACAATTTTGGAAACCATTCAGCGCAGTGTGGCCTCAAATGGTTATCCCCCGTCGATGCGTGAGATCGGTGACGTGGTGGGTCTGGCCAGTCTGTCCAGCGTGACCCACCAGCTGTCGCAGCTCGAAAGGCTGGGTTATATCCGCCGCGACCCCAAGCGCCCCCGGGCGATGGAGATCCTCCTGCCGCTCACGCTTGGACGGGACTCCGAAGCGGACGGCGAGTCCGCCGACCATGCGCGGCATACCGGCCCGACAAACGATTCAGCGGTAGATGCCGCCATGGTTCCCCTGGTCGGCCGGATCGCCGCTGGCGGGCCAATCCTCGCTGATCAGGTGATCGAGGATGTGATGCCACTGCCCCGCCAGCTTGTGGGACATGGCGAGCTGTTCATGCTCAAAGTTTCGGGTGACTCCATGATTGACGCCGCGATCTGCGATGGTGACTGGGTTGTTGTCAGGCGCCAGCAGAGCGCCGACAACGGCGATATCGTGGCAGCCCTTCTGGACGATGAGGCAACGGTCAAGACCTTCCGCCAGAGGGATGGACACACCTGGCTGTTGCCTCAGAACACGCGCTACGAACCGATCCTCGGCGACCATGCCACCATCATGGGCAAGGTTGTCTCAGTAATGAGGGCGCTCTGAGGCAGCTGCAGAGCGCCAGCTGACCCTGTACGCCACCCATGAATTCAGGGCTTCGAACTTCCGAGCCGCTCCAGGATGGCCAAAGCCGTGGTTCGGTCCATGGTT
>NZ_KI914987.1:58496-66965 GCF_000520595.1 Arthrobacter sp. H5 | reverse complement strand
GAGCCGCTCCAGGATGGCCAAAGCCGTGGTTCGGTCCATGGTTGTCCAGAATGGCGGAAGTGCTGCCCGCAGGAACCCGCCGTAGCCGGCGTGTGCCAGCCGCGAGTCCAGGACGGCAACCATTCCGCGGTCGCTGGATGCCCGGATCAGTCTTCCCGCTCCCTGCGCAAGCCGAACGGCGGCGTGTGTGGCGGAGACATTCATGAAGCCGTTGCCGCCGGCACGCGCAACCGCCCGGCTCCGGGCCGTCATGAGCGGATCATCGGGGCGCGGAAACGGTATCCGGTCGATGGTCACGAGCCGGCAGGACCGCCCAGGGACATCAACACCCTGCCACAGGGACATGGTGCCGAACAGGCAGGTGTCAGGCTCGTCTTGAAACTGCTTGACCAGTGCGGACATGGACGATTCACCCTGGCACAGGATTTCCACATCCGTCCTCTGACGCAGCGCGTCCGCCGCCTCTTCCGCCGCGCGCCTGGATGAGAACAGCCCCAGCGCACCACCCTTGGATGCCTTGATGAGTGCTTCTAGTTCATCCAGTTGCTCGCTGGAAGTGCCTCTGCCTGGCTTTGGCAGGTCCTTCGCCACATAGAGGACGCCCTGCTTCGGGTAATCGAACGGGCTGCCGACATCTACGCCTGTCCAACTAGGCGCGGCCTCCCCCACCAGTCCCAGCGCTCCGGCAACCGGGCCAAACTCTGCACCAATGGCAAGGGTTGCGGACGTCAGCACCACGGTGTGCTCGGCAAAGAGTCCTTCGCGGAGTTTTCCCGCCACCGAAAGCGGTGCGATATTGATAGTGACCGGTGAGGTCTCATCCGGTTGGGAGTAGCCCGAACCCGGCGAGAACGTGCTCGGCCTCGACGCCCACATGACCTCATTCGCACCGGCTGCCGCAGCCATTCTGTCGCACAGTTCAAGAATCACCAGCAGCCGTGAGCGGGCCATTTGACGGCCGCCGTCGGCCGGCGATCCGCTGTCCGGCTTCGAGTCCGAAAGCGCCACGCGGCATGCTTCCCGCACCTGGGTCAGGGCGAGTGCCTGATCCTCGTTGATGCCGGCAGCCATCAACCCGGATTGCACGGCATCGAAGGCATGTTCGAAGGCGGACTGGGCCGAGTTAAGTGCCTCAACCGTGATGGCCGTGTGGCGGCGCGCTGCCGCTGCAGCCGCACCGACCATGACGGCGGACAGTTGTCCGGATACGGCCGAGGTAACCCGGTCATGGAGTTCGTGGGCCTCATCGATGACCACTACATCATGTTCCGGAAGCACGGCTAGACCTTCGAAAGCGTTAATGGCCAGCATGGCGTGATTAGTAATGACAATGTCGGCCTGGCCCGCCTTCTCCCGGGCACGTTCGCTGAAGCACTCCTGCGCAACGGGACATTTTTGGGCTCCAAGGCACTCCATGCTTGTGACAGATACCTGCCGCCATGCGCGGTCGCTGACTCCCGGTACCAGTTCATCCCGGTCACCCGACTCGGTGTCCTCCGCCCATTCGCGCAGCCGCGCGACCTCCCGGCCCATCGGTGTCGAAGGCCCCGCGCTGGGGTGCGGCGCAGCATTCTCCTCCGCGAGGCTGAACAGCGCGCCCGGTTCGTCCTCGTCAGGGAAGCCGCCCCCGGTCTTGTGCCGGCACACATAGTTTCCGCGTCCCTTGAGCAGTGCCACGTCAACAGCGCGCGGCAACTCATCCTTCACCGCATCGAGTAGCCGCGGCAGGTCTCTTCCCACAATTTGAGCCTGCAGGGCAAGTGTGGCTGTGGATACAACTGATGGCTTGTCGCTGTGGAGTGCGTGGGCCACCAGCGGGAGCAGGTAGGCAAGTGACTTTCCGGTCCCCGTTCCGGCCTGGACCAGAAGGTGCGTGCGGGACTCGATGGCCTCCTGTACCTGGCGGGTCATCTCATGCTGACCCGCCCGGTTTTGACCGCCCATCGCCCCGACCACTGTGTCGAGAAGTGCAAGTGGACTAACGCCGCCGTCAGCCATGCCGAAGGAAAGGCTCCAGTTCGGCCGCCAGTCCCTCGCGCACCATGACATCCAACCGGGTGCCGTCCTCCACATGCTCAAGGCTCAGGATCTCCGCGTCCTCGTTGTGTAGCCTGCTCACCACGTCCCCGCGCTCGTAAGGCACCAGGAGCTTGAGTTCAACGCTGGGGCGCGGAATGGAGTTGCTGATCGTATGGAGCAACTCCTGAATCCCGTAGCCCGTGCGGGCGGACACCACCACATGCCTTGGCTCGCGCTGCCTTAACCGTTCGACCACAAACGGGTCCGCGGCGTCAGCCTTGTTCAGAACAATGATTTCCGGGACCTTCCGGGCATCGACATCCGCAAGAACCTCCCGGACTGCCGCAATCTGTCCCTCAGGATCCGGGTGGGATGCATCGACCACATGCAGAATGAGATCGGAGTCTGCAACCTCCTCCAGCGTTGAGCGGAACGCCTCCACCAACTGCGTGGGCAGGGATCGCACGAAGCCAACGGTATCGGCCAGCGTGTAGCCCAGCCCGTCCGCTGTTTCGGCGCGTCGGACGGTTGGATCAAGGGTTGCGAACAGAGCGTTTTCCACCAGGGCACCGGCATCCGTCAGGCGGTTCAAGAGCGAGGACTTCCCGGCATTGGTGTAGCCGGCAATGGCCACGGAAGGAATCTGATGACGACGCCGGTTGGCGCGCTTGGTCTCGCGTGCCGGCTTCATGGCGCTGATTTCACGACGGAGCTTGGCCATGCGCGTGCGGATCTTCCTGCGGTCCAGTTCGATCTTGGTTTCACCGGGGCCGCGCGAGCCCATGCCCGATCCGGCACCACCCACCTGGCCACCCGCCTGACGGGACATCGACTCGCCCCAGCCGCGCAGCCGGGGAAGGAGATACTCAAGCTGGGCCAGCTCAACCTGCGCCTTACCCTCTCTTGACTTGGCGTGTTGAGCGAAAATATCAAGGATGAGTGCGGTGCGGTCAATGACCTTGACCTTGACAATGTCTTCCAGGCCGCGGCGCTGGGAGGGCGCGAGTTCGCTGTCAATGATGACGGTGTCCGCGCCGGTGGCGGCCACAATGTCCTTGAGCTCCTGTGCCTTACCGGAACCCAAAAAGGTGCCCGGGTCGGGTTTCAACCGGCGCTGGATAACACCGTCGAGGACCTCGGACCCTGCGGTTTCCGCCAGGGCCGCAAGCTCGCGCAGCGAGTTTTCGGCGTCGGCCGCGGTGCCTTCGCTCCAGAGACCCGCAAGAACCACGCGCTCCAGGCGCAACTGCCGGTACTCTACCTCGGTGACGTCCTCAAGTTCAGTGGACAAACCGGCCACGCGGCGCAGCGCGCGCCGTTCAGCCAGGTCCTGCTGCTCGCCGTCGAACGTTGAATGCCCGCTGTCCTGCTCCGAGATAGCCTGTGCCCTGGCCTTCTCGGTTTTCCCAAACCGGCCCGTGCCCTCTTTGGAGGACGCTGCCTCATCATGGGAAAGGATCCTGTCGATGACCGCCTGGATCTCGGCCGGTCCCATCTCCGGTTCCGGCGTTGCCGATGCCCCGTTGTTCGTGGTCATGCTCTCCTAAAATTACGTGTCCTCCCATGGTAGTCGCTGACCACGGCGGGGCCGAGGCAATTCACTCTGCGCGCAATCGACCGGCAGGGTGCCTGGACCGGGTAGGCAATGGACCGCATTAGGCTTGGTGACTATGGATTCGCAGCACTACTTCAGCTCCCAGCCTTCGGGACCGGACAAGCGCAGGCCGTTGGCGGTTGTCCTTGACGGGAAGGAACGCAACCTGGTCACATCGGGCGGCATCTTCAGCCCGGATGGCATAGACAAGGGAACAGGGATCCTTCTGGCGGAGGCACCGGAGCCCATCGGCCCCCATCTGCTGGATATCGGATGCGGCTGGGGACCCCTCGCCCTCACCCTCGCGCTCAAGAGTCCCGGATCAACAGTGTGGGCGGTCGACGTGAACGAACGTTCTCTCAGCCTGACGCGGGACAACGCTGCGGCGCTTGGATTGCAGAACGTCCGGCAATCACTGCCCGACGACGTCCCGTCCGACCTCCGGTTCGACACCATCTGGTCCAACCCGCCCATCCGCATCGGAAAGGAAGCGCTGCATTCTCTGCTCCTGATGTGGCTCCCGCGGTTGGCCGACGGCGGTACGGCCTGGCTGGTGGTCCAGAAGAACCTGGGAGCAGACTCACTGCAACGCTGGCTCGCCGACCAGATGTCCGGCTATTCAGTCTCCAGGGCAGGAACGTCCAAATCATTCCGCACCCTGAAGATTGTCCGCCCGCACCTGGGTGGTACGGGCGGCTAGAGGAACGTCCCGCCAGCCACCAGCACGGCAGGCCCGCTCAGGTGCACGTGCTCGCGCCCGTCCGGCCCTGCGTGGAAGCGCACGCCCACTTCGCCGCCTGGAACCCTGACTACCCAGTCCGCCGGTGCGCCTGTACCGGCCCAGAATCGGGTGGCAGCTGCTGCTGCGCACGCTCCCGTCCCGCAGGATTGGGTCTCGCCGACGCCGCGTTCATGGACGCGCATGGTGACGTGGCCAACGCCGTCGTGCACCAAGGGGTCGTGGGGTACAACAAATTCCACATTGGTGCCATGGGCGGGCTGCGGTTGAACCTGCGGCGCGTCGGCGAGACGCGTGGCGCGCAGCTCGGCGAGTTCTGCGAGTGCAACCACCGTATGCGGGTTTCCCATGCTGATGGAGAGCGCCGGGCGTGGCACTTCGAGGCCGTCGGCTTCCACCAGGGAATCCATGCCCTTTCCGTTGGCGTCCTCCGGATGAATAAACTCCCAGGGGCCCATGTCTACGGAGTAGCCGGACGTGGTCCGCTCCACCACTTTGATCCCCGCCCGCGTAGCAATGACGGCGGTTCCTCCGTTGTCCAGTGCCATCAGGCGATTGCTGATCAGGAATTGCACAAACACGCGGACGCCGTTGCCGCACATTTCGGAGATTGATCCGTCGGCGTTGCGGTAGTCCATGAACCATTCGGCATCTGGATTGGTCTGCAGGAGCGCCCTCCCCTCGGGAACGAGTGTGGACCTGACAGCACGGATGAGTCCGTCGGCGCCGAGCCCTCTGTGCCGGTCGCACGCAGCCGCAGCCTGATGGGCACCGATCTCCAGCAAACCATCCGGGTCTGCTATCAGGATGAAGTCGTTTCCTGTGCCGTGTCCCTTGGTGAATGGAACTCCGGACAGGCCGGTT
This sequence comes from Arthrobacter sp. H5, assembly GCF_000520595.1. Lineage (GTDB taxonomy): Bacteria > Actinomycetota > Actinomycetes > Actinomycetales > Micrococcaceae > Arthrobacter_D. The sequence continues at coordinate 61,749 of NZ_KI914987.1, read as the reverse complement.
TCTGGCTGTAGCTGTAGTGAGGGATCTGTAGTCACCTCTTTAGGATAGGCGGTGACTGCGGTTGACGGCTTCAACGGACCGGGCCACCAGCTCAGGGTCTTCCCAGTCCAGCCACTGCACCCTTGGATCTCCGCGGAACCAGGTCAGCTGCCTCCTGACGAACCGGCGGGTGGCCGCGATGGTGTCTTCCACGGCGTCAGCTTCGCTCCACGTTCCGTCGAGCACGGCAAGGAACTGGGAATAGCCCAGCGCGCGGGCGGCTGTGCGCCCATCCCGGAGCCCTTCGTTCTCCAACGCACGCACTTCCTCAAGCAGGCCGGCAGCGGCCATGGCATGCACCCGTTCCGCCAGACGGAGGCGAAGCTTCTCCCTGTCCACGGACAGCCCCAGCTGAACCGCCGGTTGGTGGTAACGCCGCTGCGGCATGAATGAACTGAACGGCCTGCCCGTCACCTCATGGACTTCCAACGCCCTGATCAGCCGCCGATCGTCGTTCAGCCTCTCCGCCGAGACCGGGTCGACCGCCTGCAGCCTCCGCCGCATCGCTTCAGAGCCAGCCCGCTCCAGCTCTTCTTCCAGCCGGGAACGCACCTGGGCGTCTGTTCCGGGGAACTCCAATTCATCGAGTGCGGCCCTCAGGTAAAGGCCGGACCCGCCCACCAGGATGGGCAGCCGGCCACGCGAGCGTACATCGTCTATCGCTGCGCGGCACTGGCTTTGATAGGCGGCAACGCTTGCTTCGTCACGGACATCGAGGATATCGAGGAGATGGTGCGGGACTCCTCCCCGCTCCGCCGGTGCCAGCTTTGCGGTTCCGATGTCCATGCCCCGGTAAAACTGCATTGAGTCGGCATTGATCACCTCACCGTTAAGGGCATGCGCCAGCGCTATTCCCAGTTCCGACTTTCCGGAGCCGGTGGGTCCGACGACGGCAACTACGGAGCGCATGGAGCCTTCGACCGGGTTGTGGCGAGGCACGCTAGCTGCTGCGGACGGGCAGGGCCGGCATGCCCAGGGAAACACCGGTTCCTCCGGAAGCCGCCCCGGCTCCGCACGAGTCTGCCTGCGAACGGTCCCAGGCGTCGCCTGCCCGCGAACGGCGGACGCTGTATCCCTCCGCGCCGGACGGATCGGCGATGAGGTGGAACGCCGCCGCCTTGGTGATGGTCACTGTCACGAGGTCTCCAGGCCGTGGCTGCTCCGCGCCGTCGGGCACGCTGAAGTGGACCAGCCGCTGGTCCGGTGCCCGGCCGCTGAGGCGATGAGTTTCGTGGTCTTTCCTGCCCTGATGCGCGGTGACCATCACTTCCACCTCGCGGCCCACCTGAGCGGCGTTCTCTTCTGCCGCAATACGGTCCTGGAGCGCGGTGAGACGTTCAAAGCGCTCTTGAACCACTGCCTTGGGCAACTGGTCGGGCAGCTCAGCGGCAGGGGTGCCGGGTCGCTTGGAGTACTGAAAGGTGAACGCGGTGGCGAATCTGGCCTGCTCCACCACCCGCAGCGTTTCTTGGAAGTCTTCTTCGGTTTCGCCGGGAAATCCAACAATAATGTCGGTGGAAATGGCCGCCTGGGGCATGCGTTCGCGCACGCGGTCCAGGATGCCGAGGAATTTGGATGAGCGGTAGGAGCGCCGCATGGCCTTGAGGATGCGGTCGGAGCCCGATTGGAGCGGCATGTGCAGTTGGGGAGCCACATTAGGAGTCTCAGCCATCGCGTCGATGACGTCGTCAGTGAACGCCGCCGGGTGCGGACTCGTGAAGCGTACGCGTTCGAGCCCTTCGATCGAGCCGCAGGCGCGCAGCAGTTTGGCGAAGGCGCCGCGGTCGCCGAACTCGACGCCGTAGGAGTTTACGTTCTGGCCAAGCAGTGTGACCTCAATGGCTCCGTCCGCTACGAGGGCCTCGATTTCGGCGAGGATGTCGCCGGGCCGGCGGTCCCGTTCCTTCCCGCGCAGCGCGGGCACTATGCAGAACGTGCAGGTGTTGTTGCAGCCTACCGAGATGGACACCCACCCCGAGTACACCGCGTCCCGCTTGGTGGGCAGCGTGGAGGGAAACACATCGAGGGATTCGAGGATTTCGAGCTGTGCCTCGTCATTGTGGCGGGCACGTTCCAGCAGTGCCGGGAGCGCGCCGATATTGTGTGTGCCGAACACCGCGTCCACCCACGGAGCCTTCCGCAGGATGGTCTCCCGGTCCTTTTGCGCCAGGCAGCCGCCCACGGCAATCTGCATGCCGGGCCTGGTTGCCTTGACGGAGGCCAGCATTCCCAGGTTTCCATACAGTTTGTTGTCGGCGTTCTCACGGACGGCGCAGGTGTTAAACACAACGACGTCGGCCTGCGCACCCGCCGCGTCGGCGTACCCGGCGCCCTCAAGAAGTCCCGCGATCCGTTCCGAATCATGAACGTTCATTTGGCAGCCATAGGTGCGCACCTCGTAGGTACGGCTTGCTGACGGTGCGTCACCGGCAAACGGTGCAGTGGAAGTTCCGGGAAGTGTAAGGCTCACCCGTTAAGCGTACGGCTGCCGGGCTGCCCGGTCACAATCTGCGGTGTGGGTGGGCATGGGCCTCATGGTCGACGGTGGGCCGCCGCTGCGCTTAGGACTCACCGATAAATAACTCAGTCTAATAGCGTTTTTGGTGGGATAATGGTGTATGCCCATTTCTGCTGAAGTCGTCGAATCCCTCCGTGCAAAGTTCGATACGATGTTGCCCCACCTGGATGAACGCTCCGCCCGTCTTCTGTTGGCTGCGGAGGCACGTTCCCTGGGTCATGGTGGTATTGCCGCGGTTGCCAGGGCTTCCGGGGCCGCGCGTTCCAGAGTCCAGCAGGGTGTCGCTGAGTTGGAGGCCGGCACCAAGCCCCTGGGTCGTGTTCGCCGGGCCGGTGCAGGGCGGAAGACCGTGACCGACAAGGACCCGGGCCTGGTTCCGGAACTGGTGGAACCCACCCGCCGCGGGGACCCCGAATCAGCCCTGTCCTGGACCACGCTCTCCACCGGGAAACTCGCCACGGAGCTCACCGAAAGGGGGCACCCGGTAGCCTCGGACACCGTGGCGAAACTCCTCAAGGACAACGGTTTCAGCCTGCAGGCAAATGCCAAGACACTCGAAGGCGGACAGCATCCGGACCGCGATGGCCAATTCAGCTACCTCAACAACCAGGCCACCGGGCACCTGGACGCGGGCCAGCCAGTCATCAGTGTCGACACCAAGAAAAAGGAACTGGTCGGGCAGTACAAAAACAACGG
>NZ_KI914987.1:57015-58396 GCF_000520595.1 Arthrobacter sp. H5 | reverse complement strand
CCGCCCTGGCCCGCGAAACAGGCCTGGAAATCACCGTCTGCCACCTGCCCCCGGGGACCAGCAAATGGAACAAGATCGAGCACAAACTCTTCTCCCACATCTCCATGAACTGGCGTGGCCGACCCCTGAGCAGCCACGAAGTCATCGTCAACTCCATTGCCGCGACCACCACCAAAACAGGCCTCACCGTCCAGGCCGAACTCGACACCGGACAGTACCCCACCGGCGTGAAAATACCCGACAACGAAATGGCCTCGCTGGAGACCAACGGGACACTACACAGACACCAATGGCACCCCGAATGGAACTACACCCTCAAACCAAACGACACACCAACTAAATAATCGGCGGGCCCTTAGTACCAGCCGTTACGCTCAGAGTGGTCCCATGCCGCGCACGGCGTACCGTAGCGTCCGGCGATGTAGCCGAGTCCCCATTCAATCTGGGTCCGGTAGTTGGTACGCCAGTCAGCTCCGGCACTCGCCATTTTGCTGCCTGGCAAGGACTGCGGTATGCCGTACGCGCCGCTGTAGGGATTATGAGCGCTCGTCCGCCAGCCCGACTCACGATTCCACAGATTAACCAGACACTGGAACTGGTCTCCGCCCCAGCCGAAGCCTCCCATGCGGCTTGAGGCATACGCTTGCGCCCCCGCAGGATCGTCCACGGGCACAACAGGCGGAGGCGGAGGCGGGGGCTGAACTGCTGGCGGAGGCGGAGGCGGGGGCTGGAAATCACCGTCTGCCACCTGCCCCCGGGGACCAGCAAATGGAACAAGATCGAGCACAAACTCTTCTCCCACATCTCCATGAACTGGCGTGGCCGACCCCTGAGCAGCCACGAAGTCATCGTCAACTCCATTGCCGCGACCACCACCAAAACAGGCCTCACCGTCCAGGCCGAACTCGACACCGGACAGTACCCCACCGGCGTGAAAATACCCGACAACGAAATGGCCTCGCTGGAGACCAACGGGACACTACACAGACACCAATGGCACCCCGAATGGAACTACACCCTCAAACCAAACGACACACCAACTAAATAATCGGCGGGCCCTTAGTACCAGCCGTTACGCTCAGAGTGGTCCCATGCCGCGCACGGCGTACCGTAGCGTCCGGCGATGTAGCCGAGTCCCCATTCAATCTGGGTCCGGTAGTTGGTACGCCAGTCAGCTCCGGCACTCGCCATTTTGCTGCCTGGCAAGGACTGCGGTATGCCGTACGCGCCGCTGTAGGGATTATGAGCGCTCGTCCGCCAGCCCGACTCACGATTCCACAGATTAACCAGACACTGGAACTGGTCTCCGCCCCAGCCGAAGCCTCCCATGCGGCTTGAGGCATACGCTTGCGCCCCCGCAGGATCGTCCACGGGCACAACA
>NZ_KI914987.1:43862-56915 GCF_000520595.1 Arthrobacter sp. H5 | reverse complement strand
GGCGGAGGCGGAGGCGGGGGCTGAACTGCTGGCGGAGGCGGAGGCGGGGGCTGAACTGGTGGCGGAGGCGGGGGCTGAACGGGTGGCAGAGGCTTGATCGGCGGTGGTTGGACCGATGGCGGCTGGGACGGTGCAGGCACTACCCGAGGAGGTGCAGGCTGGTTGGTCGACGGTGGCACCGGAGACGGTTGGGTGGGAGGAGCTTCAGGCGCCCCGGCAGCCGGCGGTGACTGTGGGATTGCAGCCTCAGGGACAGCCCCGGCTGCGTCTCGTGCAGCAGCCTCTTGCAACGCTGCCAGGCGTGCTTGCTCTTGCTGCTGGGCAAACGCGCGTTCCTCCTGCAATCCCCTCTGCCGCCTGGATTCCAGCTCCACGGTCGTATTATTGAGTTCGGCCAGCTGCTCGATCAAGACTTCGCTGTCTACTTCATGGGTTTGTACTGCTTGGTTGGCTGCCTCCGCTGCCTCAGTGGCCAGCAGCTCCCCGTCCTGCGCAGCCTTCGCGAGTTCACTGAGTTCCTTCGTTGCGGACTCGTGCTGGCCACGCAATGCTTCCGCACGGCGCTGTGCCTCCCGGGCGTCCTGGTACGACGCTGAATTGCCTTCTGCGACCACTTGAAGAGTGGCCATTCCGTCCAGGACTTCGAGGGCACGGCCCGGGCTTGCGAAAACCAGTAACCCGCCATCGGAAGACTGGCCCGTTTTATAGAAATGGGCGGCCGCCTCACCAACTTGGCGAAGCTTTCGCCCAGCCACGAGCTCGGCCTGCTCCAAATGACCCTCGAGCTCCGCCACTGCGCGCTCACCGCGAACCAGTGCAACATTGGCCGCGGCAGAACGCGCGGCCGCTTCGACAGCGGCATCCCCTTGACCGGCAGCGGTCGCCCTGAGCCCGGATAGAAGGCTATCCAGCTCTGCAACCTGGTTTTTGGTCGCAGCTTCGTTGCCCTTCGCATCGCGGACCTCTTCCCATGATGGGAAATCAACCGGCGATTCCGCGGCGGCGGCCGGACCCACGGACAGCAATGAGGCAGCAAGGATTACAGCAGCGGCCTGAGCGCGCACGGAGTAAACTTTTACCTTCAACCTGAACATGACGGTGCTCAGACTACAGGCAAGTACATAGGCGCGCCATAGTCGGTTATCAACCCGTTAGCTGTTCAGCACGTCCTTTACCACGGAGAAGGCGAGACCGGTGCTGTATCCCTTGCGCCCCAGCATTCCCACGAGGCGACGGACCTGTTTGTCATAGGCGGCACGGTCAAAGGCCTCGGGGAGCGACCGCGCTTTCCTCCGTACCAGCCGCTCAGCGGCGTCCCGCTCATCCTCATCAGTCCGTTGGGCCAACGCATCTTCGGCAAGTTCTCCAGAGATACCTCTGTCAGCAAGTTCCCGTTTGAGAGCGCTACGGGTAAGGGAATTAGATTCGGCGCGGCTGCGAACCCACATGCGGGCAAACTCCGCATCGTCGATCAACTGGACTTCCGCATAGCGGTCCAGCACTGCCTCCGCAACCTCCACCGAGACATCTCGTTCAGCAAGTTTGCAAGCCAGCTGATACCGACTGCGTGGAGCCATGGTCAACTGTCTCAGCACGATGGAGCGGGCAACCTCATACGGATTTGCTTCCGCGGCGAGACTGGCAGCAGATCCCTCGCCGGCCCCATCAGGTGCGCCCGTCCGCTGCCGGCCACTACGCTCCCGGCCACTCCGCCGCTGGTTCAGCACCAACGAATCAGCGGCCCTCGCCGCCGACTGCCTTCAGCTTTGGTTCGGGTGCGGCTGCGGGTGGTGCTTCAACTGCACCGCCGACCCCAAGTTTCTCCCGTATCCGGCGCTCAAGTTCGTCAGCAAGATCCGGATTATCCAACAGGAACTTCCGGGCGTTCTCCTTGCCTTGACCAAGCTGGTCTCCGTCATAGGTGAACCATGCACCCGATTTCTTCACCAGACCGTTCTCGACACCCACATCAATCAAGCCGCCTTCGCGGGAGATTCCGAATCCGTACAGGATGTCGAACTCTGCCTGCTTGAAGGGCGGCGCCATCTTGTTCTTGACAATCTTGGCGCGGGTTCGGTTACCTACTGGATTAGTGCCCTCTTTCAACGTTTCGATGCGCCGAACGTCAATGCGGACTGAAGCGTAGAACTTCAGTGCCTTGCCACCGGTGGTGGTCTCCGGGCTTCCGAAGAAGACACCGATTTTTTCGCGAAGCTGGTTGATGAAGATTGCGGTGGTTTTGGTCTGGCTGAGCCGGCCGGTGATCTTACGCAAGGCCTGGCTCATCAGCCGGGCCTGCAACCCCACATGGCTGTCACCCATCTCGCCTTCGATCTCGGCACGGGGGACCAGGGCGGCAACGGAGTCAATCACCACAATGTCGATGGAACCGGACCCGATCAGCATGTCCATGATTTCCAACGCCTGCTCACCGGTGTCCGGCTGCGATACCAGGAGGGCATCCGTATCCACACCGAGGCGCTTGGCGTACTCAGGGTCCAGAGCGTGCTCAGCGTCGATGAAGGCTGCGATTCCACCGTTGCGCTGCGCGTTGGCAACGGCGTGAAGTGCCACCGTGGTTTTACCGGAGGCCTCCGGTCCGTAGATCTCCACCACCCGGCCACGGGGAAGCCCGCCAATGCCGAGCGCCGCGTCCAGTGCGATGGAGCTGGTGGAGATGGTCTCGATGGGTGCGCGGACCTCATCTCCCAGACGCATTACCGATCCCTTGCCATACTGCTTGTCAATCTGCGCGAGCGCTGCTTCCAGTGCTTTCTCGCGATCGGCTGGTGCGGCCATTGTTCACCTCAGTTATCTCGTGGCCTTAATGGCCGGTTTCCCATTCACTACGACCGTAACGTCCGGTTCCGACAGTTTGTGGAACTTTGCCTCTTATGTGGAAAACCTGCCTGTCTCAGGCAGCCTTTCGACGAAACACCCGGACGGTCGCAACGGGGTTTTCTCTACCAAAAGCATAACCCGACAACCGAACACGTATTCGATTAACTCCGGCGTGTTTGAAGAAAAATCCTCAACGCGGCCTCACGTCCCGTCCGAGCCGACGGCTGGCCGGGACCTCCTGCATCTCACACACTGCCTGCCAGATTCTCCGGGGGTCCAAGCCTGCGCGTAACGCGTCAGCGGGTGTCCTGTCACCAAGGTCCGCAAGGGTCAGCGTCGCCGCCAGCGTACGCGAATACGCGGGACCAAATTCGTCATCCATCAACCGCCAAAAATCACTCGTGCGCACCAGGAATCCTCTCATTTCAGATGTAACCATAGAATGAACGACATGACTGCCGAGCGCCGCGAACCAAACCCCTCCGTTGACACTGCCATCCAGGCCCTGGAGCAGCAACTCAGCATGCTGTGGAGACGCGCCCGGTCAAACTCATACAAGGTTGCGCGGCGGGTGCACCCGGACATGGAACCTGCGGCTTACGGTTTGCTGGTGATCCTTCAGCGTGAGGGGTCCATGCGCCTTACCGAGCTCGCGGCCAGTATCGGCGTCGGAAAGCCTTCGGTCAGCCGCCAGATCGCCATGCTTGAACAGCTTGGGCTGGTCCAGAAGACAGCTGATCCTTTGGACGGCAGGGCGCAGTCCATCACGCTCACCCCGGATGGATCACGTCAGCTCTCCACCGCCCAGGCCGCACGCAAGGAAGCTTTCCATCAACTCATGGAGGACTGGAAGGTGGATGACATCACCAGCCTGGGCAGCTTGATTGCCCAACTGAATGAGACATACACCAAAGATAATTGGTGACATGAAAGTGGCCCGCCGATCAGTCGACGAGCCACTTTCAGTGAGTAAAGAATCAGCGGTTGGTGGCCGCCAGATCACGCCGGAATTCTCCGGTTAGGTCATCGGGGATGTCACCGAACTCGCGGGCAAATTCCTGAGGAACGGTGTCCGGTACGGACACTCCCTCAGCCTCGGCGAGCCTCTCGCTCACCTCGCGGAGCATGATGGAGAGCGGAACATCCAGTGCGGTGCAGATTGACGAGAGAAGTTCGGACGACGCTTCCTTTTGACCGCGCTCTACCTCGCTGAGGTAGCCGAGCGACACCCTGGCGCTGTGTGAAACCTCACGCAGCGTTCGTCCCTGGCGCTGACGGACATCGCGCAGGACATCTCCAATTTCATGGCGTAATACGACCATCTTGCGCTCCTTTGGCTTGCGTTGTGCATCTTCTGCCAACCCCACATCGCGCCAACGGATCACGCCGTTTACGGACACGGGTTGCTTTACCATCTGTATCGCCTTACTCCCTCTTCTTTCAGCGGCTTACCTAGCCACTTGACCCAAGCCTATCTGTCAACCCTATCGATGGCTGACAGTATTCATAACTATTGCGTCAAGTCATTTGTTCCCGCCGCATGGCTGGCGATGGTCACCCGCAACGCTTCCAAGGCCGCGTCACAGGCGAGTTGGCGGATGTTCTGGCGTCCGCCGTCGAACGATAAATCCTCAACCATGACGCCGGAGGCGGAGGCCACGGCAATGAAGACCGTGCCCACCGCCTTGCCATCATGCGGCTCCGGACCCGCGGCGCCGGTCGTGGAGACGGCAATATCGGCGGAACATACTCGCCGCGCTCCCTCGGCCATTTGGACGGCGACACCGCCGTCGACGGACCCCTCCGACTCCAGCAGGGCATGATCAACACCAAGGATCTCTTCCTTGACTTCATTGTGATAAGCCACGACTCCCCCGCGCAGCGTTCCCGATGCTCCAGGAACCGTGGCCAACTCTGCAGCGATCATCCCCGCAGTCAAAGACTCGGCGGTGGCGATGGTCACGCCTGCCCTCAGGGCCGCGTCGATCACAGCACGCGGAAGAGCGGCAGCATTGTTGTTCACGAAGCAGCGTTCCGGGACGTGCGACGGAGCCGGAGTGCCTGCAGAACGTAATCGACACCGGTCACCACTGTTACCAGGACCGCTGCCATCATGACGACGACGGCAACCCACCACGCCCAATCACCCAGAGCAGCTTGAAGCAGGTAAAGGAACACGGCGAATGTCTGGATGACCGTCTTGAGTTTCCCGCCGCGCGATGCAGGCATCACGCCGTAACGGATTACCGCAAAACGGAGCAGGGTGATACCCACCTCCCGGACAAGAATGACGATGGTCACCCACCACCACAACTCTCCGAGGACAGAAAGCAGGACCAACGCCGAGCCGATGAGCAGCTTGTCAGCGATAGGGTCGGCGATCTTGCCGAAATCGGTGATCAGCCCTCGGCTGCGGGCAAGGTCGCCGTCGAGCTTGTCCGTATAGATGGCCACGGCGAAAACCACGACGGCCAGCCAGCGGAACAGGCCGCCGTCTCCGTTGTCGATAAGCAGAAACCATACGAAAAACGGAACGAGCAATATCCGCACCACTGTGAGGACGTTGGCTATATTCAGCCTGGAAACGGGTTGGGCGGGAGTGTTGCTCACGCCATAAGGCTACCTTCCCGTGAGGTTCCAGGCGTCCTCTGAACCGTCATCCCCGGCGTCGTTGTAATCGATGGCCTGGGTCCGTGCCGCCAGATCGTCGGCAACCAGGTCAACCGGCGCGTGCGCTGCTGCCTGAGCCACCGGTTGCGCGGCTGCGGGCTCTACCGGGCCGTCACCGCGCATGGCTGCCAGCACCGGCCCGAGGTCATCCGGCTTGACCAGCACATCGCGGGCCTTGGATCCTTCGGACGGCCCCACCACTCCCCTGGATTCGAGCAGGTCCATCAGGCGCCCGGCCTTCGCGAACCCGACGCGAAGCTTTCGCTGCAGCATGGAGGTGGAACCAAACTGCGTGGTGACCACCAGCTCGGTCGCCTGCAGCAGCACATCGAGGTCATCCCCGATATCGTCCTCGATCTGCTTCTTCGGCGCCTCGACAGCGACATCCTCGCGGTAGTTGGCCTTCAGCTGACCCTTGACGTGCTCCACCACGCGGTGGATCTCGGACTCGGTGACCCACGCCCCCTGGACACGCATCGGCTTGGAGGCACCCATCGGGAGGAACAGAGCGTCACCCTGTCCGATCAGTTTCTCGGCTCCCGGCTGGTCCAGGACTACGCGGGAGTCGGTGACCGACGAGGTCGCAAATGCCATCCGTGAGGGCACGTTGGCCTTGATCAGGCCGGTGACGACGTCGACTGACGGACGTTGGGTCGCCAGCACCAGGTGGATTCCAGCGGCGCGCGCCAGCTGGGTGATGCGCACGATCGAGTCTTCGACATCGCGGGGGGCCACCATCATCAGGTCCGCCAGTTCGTCCACGATCACCAGCAGGTATGGGTACGGGCGCACTACCCGTTTGGAGCCTTCGGGCGGGATGATCTTCCCGTTGCGGACAGCCTTGTTGAAATCATCGATGTGCTTGTACCCGTAGTTGGCGAGGTCGTCGTAGCGGGTATCCATCTCGCGGACCACCCATTGCAGAGCTTCGGCGGCCTTCTTGGGACTGGTGATGATCGGCGTGATCAGGTGCGGTACGCCCTCGTACGCAGTGAGTTCCACCCGCTTGGGGTCCACCATGACCATGCGGACCTCGTCAGGAGTGGAACGCATCAGCACCGAGGTGATCATGGAGTTCACAAACGAGGACTTACCGGCGCCGGTTGCTCCGGCCACCAGCAGATGCGGCATCTTGGCGAGGTTGGCGACCACAAACCCGCCCTCGACGTCCTTGCCCACGCCCATCACCATAGGGTGGTCGGTCTTGCGGGCATTGCCTGAGCGCAGTACGTCTCCCAGCGAAACCGTCTCGCGGTCCGTATTTGGGATCTCAATGCCGATGGCCGATTTGCCCGGGATCGGCGACAGAATCCGGACATCCGAACTTGCCACCGCGTAGGAGATGTTCTTGGACAGGGCAGTGACCCTCTCCACCTTGGTTCCGGGCGCAAGCTCGATCTCATAGCGTGTCACGGTGGGGCCGCGTGAAAACCCGGTGACCTTCGCATCCACGTTGAACTGGTTCAGTGTGTGCGTGAGGGCGGCGACGATGGCGTCGTTCGCTTCGGAGCGCTCCTTCGGCGGGGTTCCGGCCGGCAGGTAGTCCGACGGCGGCAGGGTGTAGGTGACATCTCCCGCCAGTGAGAGCTGCTCCGTGCGCTGCGGGATGGGAGTCGGTGGTGCCTGCGGCTGTACCGGGTTGGAGGGCACGTGCAGGACCGGGGCCGCCGTGGGCAGGGGCGACGGCGGCAGGACAGCCATTGCCTCAGTAGCGGGGGCCGTGTCGGTTCCGGTGTTCTGCTGCTCACCGATACCCTGGTCGCGCTTGATTTTCTCAGCGGCGAGTTCCTGCCGGGTGGGACGCCGGACGCCCGGAGGCACCTGCGGTTCCGATTCACCGGACTGTGAGTCGTTCACGACCGCGCGCTCGAATGCTTCATCGCCCACGTACCCGTCGAGCTCCGCCTGGGCCTTCTCGGCGGCCTTGTCACGGCCAAAGAGCCGCATCTTCCGTTTCGGTTTGGCCGGTTTGTCGGCATGGCGCTCGGTGAGGTAGCTCTGATCGTGCTCGTCCGGGCTTTGACCCCGGTCCGCGTCGATCAGGTCCTGCCCCATCAGGTGTTCATACAGGGCGCGCAGCCTGGAGGGGATGTGGCGGAATGGGGTGGCTGTGACGATCAGGACGCTGACAAAGATCAGGAAGCCCAAGACAATCCCAATAGCCCAGGGAATGATGATCTGGCTGGCAGGTCCTGCGATGAGGAAACCAACCACGCCTCCGGCCTGCCAGAGGCGTCCGAACCCATCGGCCAGGGCCGGCTGTCCACCCACCAGATGTGTAATACCCGATCCGGCAAACAACATAATGGTGAGGCCAATGCCCACTCTATTGTTGGCCCGGTGATTTTCCGGATAACGGAACAGACGCACGGCTCCAATCAGGAGCATGAAGGGTACCAGCAGCGCCATCCAGCCAAAGGTCCCGCCGGCTACTGCATGGATTCCAGCAGCGACCGGACCGTTCAAAGCCCACCATTCGACCGTGGCAACCGCGGTTGCCACCAAGATCAGGAAGAACCCGGTACCGTCGCGGCGGAGTTCCTTTTGAGGATGCACATCATGGCCAAACTTCCGGATTCCCGAAGCCACCATGTGGGCAATGCCCATCCACAGCCCGCGCAGCGCCCTCAGCGGGAACGGGAGGTGATTCTCTTCACGAACGGGCTGCTGCTTGGTTTTCGGCCCGGCCCGGCCAGAGCGCGCAGCGGCCTGGGTGCTTTTGCTACGCGGCTGCTGCGAACCTCGGGGCTGGGGGCTTTGCGGCCGTGGAGAAGTACGAGTAGCCATAGTGGCAACCGTACCCGACAAAGCCCTCCGGACCGTGGATTTGCGCGGCTCTGCCCGACGGTTTAAGCCTCGAGAACCACCGGGATGATCATCGGCCGGCGGCGGTAGCGGCGGTTGACCCACGTACCGACGACGCGGCGAACCACCTGCTGCAACTGGTACGGGGTATGGTCCTTGTTGCTGATCACCGCTTCCTCCAGCGCAGCATTGATTTTGGGCTTGATCTCATCAAAGACAGAGTCATCCTCAGCAAAGCCGCGGGCATGGATATCCGGGCCCGAAACGATCTTGCCTGTGCTGCGGTTCACCACAGTGATGATCGAGATGAAGCCTTCCTCACCGAGAATCCGGCGGTCCTTCAGGTCCGCGTCGGTGATTTCACCGATGCTCGAGCCGTCAACATAGACAAAGCCGCACTCCACTGCTCCCACAAAGCGGGCAACGCCGTCCTTGAGGTCGATCACCGATCCGTCGTCGGCCAGCAGCACATTCTCCTCCGCGATGCCGGTCTGGATGGCCAGCTTTCCGTTGGCTATCAGGTGCCTCGTCTCACCGTGGACAGGCATGACATTGCGCGGCTTCAGGATGTTATAGCAGTACAGCAGTTCGCCTGCGGAGGCATGTCCGGACACATGCACCTTTGCGTTTCCCTTGTGGATAACGTCCGCACCCAGTTTCAGCAGACCGTTGATCACGCGGAACACGGCATTCTCGTTGCCCGGGATGAGCGACGACGCCAGGATCACCGTGTCTCCCTTGCCCACGGTGATCCGGTGATCGCCGTTGGCCATGCGGGACAGCGCAGCCATGGGCTCGCCCTGCGATCCGGTGGACATGAGCACCACCCTGTCATCAGGCAGGTTGTCAACGTTTTTGATATCCACCAAAATGCCGTCCGGCACTTTCAGATAGCCAAGTTTCGAGGCAATGGACATGTTGCGCACCATGGACCGGCCCGCAAAGCAGACAAACCGGCCATGCGCCTTGGCTGCGTCGAGGACCTGCTGAACCCTGTGCACATGGGACGAGAAGGACGCGACAATCACCCGCTTTTTGACCTGGCCAAAAAGCCGGTCGAGTTCCGGGCCGATCTCCCGCTCCGCCGTCGTGAATCCCGGGACATCCGCATTGGTGGAATCGACCATGAAGAGGTCCACGCCTTCCTCACCGAGTCGCGCGAAGGCGCGTAGGTCGGTAATTCTGCCGTCCAGCGGAAGCTGATCCATCTTGAAGTCGCCGGTGTGAAGCACCGTGCCTGCCGCCGTGCGGATAAAAACGGCAAGGGCGTCGGGAATCGAGTGGTTCACTGCCACGAACTCGCATTCGAACGGCCCGAACTGCTCGATCTGCCCCTCCGAAACTGTCAGCGTGTAGGGCTTGATGCGGTGTTCCTGAAGTTTTGCTTCGATCAAGGCAAGGGTCAGTTGCGACCCGATCAGCGGAATGTCCTTCTTCAGGCGTAGCAGGTACGGGACGGCACCGATGTGGTCCTCGTGGCCATGGGTGAGGACGAGGCCCACCACGTCGTCAAGTCTGTCTTCGATGTAGGAGAAGTCCGGCAGGATCAGGTCCACGCCGGGCTGGGTCTCTTCGGGGAACAGCACCCCACAGTCCACGATCAGGAGTTTTCCGCTGATCTCGAAAACGGCCATGTTACGGCCAATCTCACCCAACCCGCCCAGCGGGACTATCCGCAGGGTCCCCTCGTCAAGCGCTGGCGGGCCAATGATTGGTGACGCTGCGGATTCTGTCATATTTACGACCTTTCGCGGGATGGCGCCGGGTGGCGTCCCTTGGAGAAGTCCCATCCGGCCTCGGCCAGGTCCGCCAGGACAGCTTCCATCTCGATCGCCGAAGGCTCGACCAACGGCAGCCGGACCACCGAATTGGAAAGGATGCCCTGCATCCTCAGGATCTGTTTGGCGGACACCGCACCTGGTATATGCGTCATAACCGCGCGCACAACGGGATCAAGTTCAAAGTGGATCTGCCGGGCACGGGCCAGGTCCCCGGCGGCCGCTGCGTCCACGAGTGCCCGGAACTGGACGGTCGCCACGTGGGCGCTGACGCTGACGAGCCCCACCGCACCCGCGGTCATCCACGGAAGGGTCAGTCCGTCGTCGCCTGCATAGACGTCGAGGCTGGTGTTGGCGAGTACCCGGGTGAGGGCAGCGAAATCCGCTTTCGCATCCTTGAGCGCCTGGATCTTTGGGTTATCCGCAAGGCGGATCATTGTCTCAGTGGTAATGGCAATTCCGGACCGGCCCGGAATGTCGTAGATCATGATGGGAAGGTCGCTGGCGTCCGCGACCGCATCGAAATGGGCGAGCACTCCGGCCTGGGTTGGTTTGTTATAATACGGCGTGACCACAAGCTGGGCATCCGCACCTGCACGTTCGGCGCGCTGAGCCATCTCCACCGAGTGAGAGGTGTGGTTGGTGCCCGTGCCTGCGATGACCTTTGCCCTGCCGCCAACCGTCTCCGCGATCACTCGGAACAGGTCCTCTTTCTCCTGGTCCTCAAGCGTTGAGGTCTCGCCCGTTGTGCCCGAGATCACCAGCCCGTCGCAGCCATCGTCCACCAGCCGTGCGGCCAACCCGGCGGTTGCGTCGTAGTCCACCGCGCCATCCGTGGTGAAAACGGTGATGAGTGCGGTGACAAGGGACCCAAAGGGAAGGTTGCGGATGTCGGATTCAGCCATGGGTAAAACGTTACCTGCTTCGTCGTGCATTGGTGGCACCCATGAATCCGGTGATCGACCAAGCGACGAAGGAGCGATCGGAGATCCGTCGAGGAAGCCGTCCGGTGGGGCCCTCCCGGCCAGGCGTGAGAACATCTGATCATGGTGTTGACAAAGTCTTCCGCGCGTCTCAGCGGCATCGACGCGGCACGGGGAATCGCCCTCTTTGGCATGATGTCCACGCACGTTTTCCCGTTGTACGTGCCCGGCACGGCGGAGGCCTCCTGGATTGGACTGACGTTCGCCGGACGGTCCTCCGCACTGTTTGCCGTGGTGGCCGGGATTGGGCTGGCGCTGCTCACGGGCGGGAGCAGGCAGCATACCGGGTCCGCGCTCTCCAGTGACCGTCGTGGAATTGCGGCCCGCGCCGTCGTCATCGCGGTTGTTGCACTGATGCTCGGCGGACTGGAAACCAACATTGCCGTCATCCTGTTCCACTACGCCGTGCTGTTCCTCATGGCCCTGCCTTTTGTGTCGCTGCCCTTCTCGAAGCTCATCTGGTGGGCCGCGGGATGGACACTGCTCTCACCCGTTGCGGCGTTCCTGCTGCGGCCATGGGTCCAGCGCAGCGTCAATCCATCCGAGCTGGACGGCAATCCCATTGTCGAGGACTTCCTGCAGCCGTGGACCCTGCTCGCGGACATCACGGTCACGGGCTATTACCCTGCATTGCAGTGGCTGAGTTACCTGCTGATCGGCATGGCGATAGGGCGGCTCAAGCTCTCCGCGGCCCGGGTACAGTTGGCCCTGCTGCTGGGCGGCGTCGCCCTTGCAGCCGTGGCAAAACTCATTTCCGGGGTTCTGCTTGGGCCGCTCGGCGGCCTTCAAGCCCTGCAGCAAACGCCGGACGGCCAACGGTTCAACATCGAAGCCATGCTGGACGTCAGCCTCTCAAGCCTGGACCAGACCGGCTCCTGGTGGTGGCTCGCTGTCAGCGCCCCGCACTCGGGTGCGCCGCTGGACCTGTTGCACACGGTTGGAACCTCGGCCGCCGTCGTCGGACTCTGCCTGCTGGCCACCCGCCGGATCAGTTCGCTTCTGCTGCCGCTCTCCGCACCCGGCGCGATCACGCTCACGCTCTATTCGCTGCACGTATGGATCATGAGCCTCGTCGACATGCAGCAGCCCGTGCCGGATCCGGAACCGGTGTATTGGTTGCAGGTGGCGCTCTTTGTTGGTCTTGGACTTCTGCTCCACAAGCTCAGTGCCCGCGGACCGCTGGAGTACGTGACAGCCGGGGCATCCGAGGTTGCCCGTTCCCCCAGGGCACGGTCGCAAAAGTAGGCGCTCAGCCTTTGAAAAGTTTGGCTGCGTCCCTCATTGCCTTGCGCGCACGCGTTCTGTCCCCCGCGGCGTCATAGGCGCACGAGAGCCGGAACCAGCTGCGCCAGTCCTCCGGGGTGGACTCCGCTTCGGCTTGATACTGCGGGAAACGGGCATCGGCAGCTTCGCGGACTATTCGTCCGGCCGGAGTGCGTGGAAGATCATCCACCGGCAGGCCGCCTTCAGCCTCAAGCATCCTGGCCATCTTTTCGGTCTGCGCGCCGAAGCGGAGTTCCCTGATCAATGCCCAGCCCCCGATCAGCGGCAGCAGCAGGTATGCCACGCCCAGGGCCTTGGCCACCGGGTTGGGATCCATCATCAGGATGACGCTGCGTTGCAGGGCCACCACCAGCCAGAAAATCAACAGCAGCGTCACAAATGCCACGCCAATTTTGGCGCGGTGGCGTTTCGCGGTCGCCAGGAAAGCAGTCACAGCAGGTCCAGATAGCCGTCGAGTCCGACGGTAAGTCCCGGATGGTCGGCGATCCGGCGGATCCCCAGGAGAACACCAGGCATGAAGGATTCGCGGTGGAAGGAGTCATGCCGGATGGTGAGTTGCTCACCGGTCCCGCCGAGCAGCACCTCCTGATGCGCCACGAGCCCGCGCAGCCGCACCGAGTGAACCCGGACACCGTCCACCTCGCATCCGCGGGCGCCCTCGCGGCCGGTGCTGGTCGCGTCGGGGCTTGCGG
>NZ_KI914987.1:39518-43762 GCF_000520595.1 Arthrobacter sp. H5 | reverse complement strand
GGACCGCGATGGCCAATTCAGCTACCTCAACAACCAGGCCACCGGGCACCTGGACGCGGGCCAGCCAGTCATCAGTGTCGACATCAAGAAAAAGGAACTGGTCGGGCAGTACAAGAACAACGGCACCGAATGGCGCCCCGCCGGTGAACCCGAACAGGTCAAGGTCCACGACTTCATCGACCGGGAACTGGGCAAGGCAAATCCCTACGGCGTCTACGACGTGGGCACCAATACCGGCTGGGTCTCCGTGGGCACCGACCATGACACCGCAGCCTTCGCCGTGAACACGATCCGCTCCTGGTGGAACACCGCCGGCAACCCCGCCCACCCACACGCGAACCGCCTGCTGATCACCGCCGACGGTGGCGGCTCCAACGGCTACCGCACCCGGCTCTGGAAAACCGAACTCGCCGCCCTGGCCGCCGAAACCGCCCTGGAAATCACCGTCTGCCACCTGCCCCCGGGGACCAGCAAATGGAACAAGATCGAGCACAAACTCTTCTCCCACATCTCCATAAACTGCGGCAGACCCCTGTCCAGCCACGAAGTCATAGTCAACTCCATTGCCGCGACCACCACCAAAACAGGCCTCACTGTCCGGGCCGAACTGGACACCGAACAGTACCCCACCGGCGTGAAAATACCCGACAACGAAATGACCTCACTGGAGACCAGCGGGACCCTGAACAGGCACGACTGGCACCCCGAATGGAACTACACCCTCAAACCACGCGACACACCAACTAAATAATCGGCGGGCCCTAAGTGAAGAAACCTCTGACATCATGCCCCTCGATCGTTCGGAGTAGCGCTGAACGAATGGCAGTAAATTATTTATAGTGGTCTTTTCTGCCACTGTTGCGGTGGCTGCGGTGAGAGCACTATCGAAGTATGGAAATCGTCGTCGTTCTGGTTGTTGCTGTAGCCGCTCTCGCAGCGGTTGTCCTTCGCAGCGTGCGTGCGGATGGAGCGGGACACGCGCCTGCAATTCGATCGCATTCAGGGTGGGGCAGCCCGGCGCTTCCGAGCCGGCCCTACTCGGGCATGACCGTCGAGGGGGCATAGACCATGGCACTGGTGCTTATTTTTGGAGTGGCCATTGTGCTCCTCGCCGCTATCGGGCGCGGTGCCGTTCCGGCCGCTGAACGGCTCCCACTACGATCGTGGGGGCTGCGGGACCTGATGCGTAACGTGTGGCTCGGGTTGGTTATCTGTGCAGTCGATACCCCTCTGGACCGAACGATGGAGGAGATGTTCCGCACCTACCGGTGAAACTCCGGGTCGTAATATTACGCACAGGGTCCCCGTCCATGACGGGGATCCTGTCTTATGCCGCTAAGTTGATACAAATTGCACCGGGAAGCCGGGGGACCCGGGACCCACACGCCTATGGAGTAACTGATGAGCGCAGTTCCGGCTTCACCGCACCACGCCGCCGGCCGCACGGTATCCAGCGCGCTGCCTGTGTCCTTTGTGAATCTGCGCTCCGGGCCACTGCACAACATTAATCTCGACGTACGGGCCGGCGAGGTTATGGCGTTTCTGGGAACGGACGACGCCGGCACCTCGTCACTGCTGCGCACGGCAGCAGGCCTGGACCATCCACGGTCAGGGTCGGTGTTGGTGGGCGGGGTTCCCGTCCGGCGGGTCGACGAACGGTGTTCGCTCGCCTCACGCGACACCGAATTCCAGCCGCTTCATACTTTGCAGGCCAATTTGGCTTTGGGTCTGAGGAAGGGCTCAAGCGCCAATGAGGGCAAAGCGAAAATCGCCGAACTGTTGGACCTTACCGGCCTGCACCGCTTTGCGAAACTGCTGCCCGGAGATGTGACTGCCGAGATCCTGCGCCGCGCCGCCTTGGCCCGTACCCTGGTCGGCGCCCCCAGCGTGGTCCTGCTGGACGACCCTTTTGGAACCGTGGAAGGAGCAGCCAGGGGCGTCCTCCAGAACCTCCTGCAGACCCTGCACCGGGCGCTCCCCGCAACAGTACTGCTCGCGACGAACAGCGTCGACGAGGCGCTGCGCCTTGCGGACCGGATTGTAGTGCTCGGCAAGGATGCTGCTGGAGATGTCAGCAGCATCATCGGCGTGCACGAAGTGCCTGGCCGTCATCTGCCCGCCGCGGCACTGGACCGCCTGCGCGACAATCTTCGAGGCTGGGTGCAGCGCAAGCCCTAGCGCGCGGGCCACTGGCGGCGCCGCCGGACCCAATCCTGCACTTTCTCTCGCGCGTCCAAGCCCAGTTCCGCGTAGTGCCAAGGATCATGGTGCAACATCACGCCAAACCTTCCCAGAACCTGCAGGATTGGGTACAGCGTCGGTCGGCCACTTGACCGCAAACGACGGCGACGGCCCCACCCCTGAAGGTGGCGCCGCCGTCGTCGTCATTGCGTGGTTACTTTGAAGCGCCCTGCGACACCGAACCCTGCAGCTGGCGCTGGAAGATCACGTAGACCACCAACACCGGCGCCACCGTGATGACCACGGCCGCGAACAGCGCACCGAAGTCGACTGCGTAACCGGCCTGGGATGCGAACCGTGCGAGCCCTTGGGACAGAACGTAGTTATTTTCGTTCGTGTTCAGCGCCACTGGAAGGAGGTACTGATTCCACAGGCCCAGGAAGTTGAAGATGGCCACAGAGGCAATGCCCGGCTTGGCCATTGGCAACATCACCTGGAAGAACGTGCGCCATTCTCCAGCTCCGTCGATCGCAGCGGCCTCAGCGGTTTCATGAGGCAGCGTTTTGAAAAAGGAGAAGAGGAAGAACACCGTGAACGGAAGCGCAAAAGCCACGTAGGTGACAATGAGGCCCGGCAAGGTATTGAGCAGGCCCATGTTCTGGAGAATAAAGAACAAGGGCACAATGGCCAGGAAAACCGGGAAGGTGAGCCCTGCGAGCATCAGGTAGTAAATTGCCTTGTTCCCGAAGAACCTGAAGCGCGCCAGGATGTAGGCACACATCGAACCCAGAACCATCACAATGACCAGTGCAGCGCCCACCACAATAACCGTATTGAGGAAGTACTTGCCGATACCCGCGGTGGTCCAAGCATTGGAATAATTGACAAAGTTGGGTTCCACGGGGAGGGAGAACGGGGAGGAGAAGATCTCGCTGGTTGTCTTGAACGAGGTCATCAGGGTCCACACCAGGGGCAGGACCACTATTGCCGACCAGAGAATCAGCAGTGCATGGGCTACGGTTCCGAAGGCCTTGTCACCCGGTGAATTCTCCGCTTTACGTTCAACAACCGCCTCGGACGGCGCGGATTCCTTTGGTGGAAGTGTCTTGGTGGCCATGACTATGCCGTGTCCTTTCCGCCGACGATCCTGTTCACCAGGAAGACAAGCCCGGCAAATATCAATGTGACAATGGCCAGAATCACGCCCATTGCGCTCGCGTAGCCAAACTGGCCGTCGTTGAATGCCGTGGTGAGCAGCTGCTGGGACATCACCAGGGTGGAGTTATTGGGTCCACCCACGGGATTTAGCACCGACATGTAGACAAAGGCATCCAGAGCCAGGATTCCCATGTAGATGTATGCCGTCTGAACATTGTCCCGGATGAGGGGGATGGTGATGGAAACCGCGGTGCGGAGGCGTCCCGCGCCGTCGATGCGTGCGGCTTCATACAGTTCAGCAGGGATGCCCTTGATCGCGGCGATGAACAGCACCATATAGAAACCGACAAAACCCCACACAATAATGAACATCGTGACGGGCATGGCCGTCGATTCCCTGCCCAGCCACGCGAATGCCGCGAACTGGTCCAGGCCCAGGGAAACGAGAACGCCGTTCACCAGTCCGTTGGACGGGGCGAAAATCTGTTTCCACATGATGCCGATGACAATCGCGGGCACAACATAGGGGAAGAAGGAGACTACCCGGTAGAAGCCCGAGTTTTTGAGTCCCTTGATCTGGCCGCGGCTGCTGCCGCCGACGGTAACCATGGTCGCGAGGATCAAGGCGAGGATGATGGTGACGATGGGGAGCACAACCACCAACAGGATGTTGTTTCTCACCGACATCATAAAGATTTCGTCCGAGAAGAGCCTCTGATAGTTGGCAATTCCGGTGAAATCCATCTCGGCCGTAAAGCCGGACCAATTGGTCATGGAGTAGTAGAACGCCTGAACAAACGGCGAAATGACAAACAGCAGGTAGATCGCCAGCGGGACGCCGAGAAAGACGGCGAAAAAGCTCACCCGGTCAAACGTTAACTTCCTACGCCTGCGGGCGGCGGCTG
>NZ_KI914987.1:35932-39418 GCF_000520595.1 Arthrobacter sp. H5 | reverse complement strand
ACTTCGACCTTCTCAATCGAATCGTCGTTGCGGACCCGGTCTGTGATTTCCTGAAGACCTGCGGTCAGCGCCGCGGCATCCGACTCGCCGCTGAGGAACGTATTCCAGACGACCAGCTGGTCAGGGTTCATGCCATAGAGGGTGTTGAACTTCCAGTCAAAGATGTCCGACCCGGCGTCGGCCAGCAGAGTGGTCTGCGAGACGAGTGCCGTTGAGCCGAAACCATCCTCCGGGACCGTGTCCCGGACAATGGTGGGGGCGAGCTTGGTCTCGGCGAAGTTGGTTGCGGCTTCCCGGGACAACATTTGGCGCAGGAGTTCCATGCCGCCTGCAACGTTTGCGGCCTGCGACGGAACAATGAACGGTTCGCCGGCTGCACTGTGCAGGGCGGTGTATGGAAGTGCAGAATCGGCTGACACGGTGGGGATGGGTGCGCCGGTCATCTGGAAATCGTCCGCAGTCTGGTCGATCATTTCGTTCTCGATCCAGGACCCGGACGGGTACAGCAGCGCCGACTGGTCGTTGCTCCACTGCGCTTGGGCTGCGGTGAAGACCGTGCCGGATCCGCCCGGCTGAATGTAGCCTGCCTTCACAATGTCATCCAGCGCGGTGAACACGGACTGGATGGCGGGGTGCGACCAGCAATCCTCGTCCAGGTTCTCCAAGGTGAGGCGCACTTCGTCGCCGCCCTCTTTGATGGCGGAACAAATGGCCATTTCCATGTAGTACGTGGCTGCTTCCTGGCCGAACGTGAACAGGTACTTGTCCTGCTCCAAGGCAGACGCCCCGAGTTCCATCGCTTCTTCCCATGTTGTAGGTGGAGTCCAGCCGTTTTCCTCAAAAAGAGTCGCCGAGTACCACAGGCCGTAAACGGTCAGAACGTAGTTCAGTGCCTTCAGTTCACCGTTGAAAGTGCCGGGTTCCAGCACCCCGTCATACAGGGTGTCCCGGATCACTTCGCCGTCAGAGTTGACGGCGTCGATCACTGCGGTGAGGTCCTCCAGCTGGTCGAGGATGGTATTCAGACCAATTGCCTGCGCGCCCGAGTTGTCAATAATGTCCGGTGGGTTGCCGCCGACAAACCGCGGCTGGAGCTCCTGGGCGATGGCCGTTGAGGCGGCAACAGTAACCGTCACCCCGGACAGGTTTTCCTGAACCAAGCCAGCAGCAAACTCCACGTAGTCAATGCCGTAGCCGCCGTTGAAGATTACCGCGTCCACTGTTGCGGTCTCCGCAACGCCAAACGGGTTGTTCTCCGAGACTTCGCCCGCTGGACCGGAGGGGGCATCATTGCCCCCGCCGCCCGCCGCGCAGGAAACCAGTGCACCACCAGCGGGAATCAAAACCGCTGCGGCAAGTGCTCCGCGAAGGAAACCGCGCCGCGCGAGCGGCTTGTTCTGAATGTTCATTGTGTTTGTACCTTCCAGTGGCTTTCAAGGGATGCACGGCCTCACGTGCTGACCTTCGGCGCTCAGGACATTGAACGCTTCTGTGTGACATAATTCACCAATCCTGCGCGTTAATCAAGCTTTGAGGCGAGTTTCAATCACAACTAATCGTCACAGATGCGTAACGGTGACGTTTCGCAGTGGAAGTAGATCAAACGTTTGCTATGCACAAGGTTCGCCTCCTACTGGACGGGAGTGTGGCGTGACGTCAGCCTACGCCTGTTGCACATGCGAAAACAGGGCATTGAATCCGGCGTTTTGCACGCAAAAAGGCGGACGCTGTGTAGGCGTTCGTTTTAGGAACTGATCTGCTCGCCAGACAGCGTCGATCAACGGTGTCTGAACCGAAACGTTTGGCCGGATCAGCGCCGGCTGGCGGCTGCCCCAGTCACGTTGAGATCGAGAAACGGGTTGGCGAAAACGCCCTCAGGGTCCAGGTCCCGCACCAGCCGGCAGAAGTCGCCGATCTTCGGGTAAAGCCCTGCAAGCCGTTCCGGGTCCGTGGTGAACAGCTTGCCCCAGTGTGGCCGTGCTGAGAAGGGCTCAAGCACCGCTTCCAGCGCGGGGAGCAGCGCTTCCACGGCTGGCTGGTCCTGCTTCCAGGTGAAGTGCATGCCCATGACGTCCGTGCCGTAGCTTGAACTCAACCAGAGGTCATCGGCTGCCACGGTGCGGATCTCGCAGACCTGCAGCAACGGCGCAATCTCTGCGCTCAGGAAACGCAGCGCAGCAAGTGCCTCAACGGCAAAGCGCCTCGGCACCACGTACTCGGACTGGAGTTCCACCCCGTTGCTCGGCGTGAAGTTCAGACGGAAATGGGGCAACCGGTCAAACCACGGTCCGGCAATTCCCAGCTGCGGGGTGCACCCAACGGCGGGCAGGTTGGGAATGGGATGCCGTTCCCCCTGCGCCGGGAGAGCTCCGAAAAGTGTTGGGGTTGCATCGCTGCCGACGCGGCTCTTCAGCCACGCCATGTCAAACACATCCAGATTCTGCCAGGACGTGAACATACTGACGCTGTACGCGGATCCGGTCAGCGCGTCGAAATTCTCGCTCACAGCGTTCCAGCTCAAATTCTCAAACACCGACTGGGCAACCTCGAACGTGGGCTCGATGGCCAGGGTCACCTCGGTCACCACTCCGAGCGCACCGAGGTTGACCACCATGCCTTCGAAGTTCGGATCCCCGGCGTCATAGCGCGCCAGTTCGCCGCCGGCTGTAACGAATTCAAGCCCGACGACGGCGGCAGCAAGGCTGGTGTTACGGTCACCTGACCCGTGAGTGCCAGTGGCAATTGCACCGCCGATCGAGATGTGCGGGAGGGAGGCAAGGTTCGCCAGGGCAAATCCCGCGGACTGCAGTTCAACAGCAAGTTCGCCGTAGCGCGTACCCGCACCCACCGTGGCAACCATGGCCTCACGGTCAATCCGCACAGGACCGGTGAGTGCCGCCGTCGACATTAGTTCTTCCGTGCCGTCCGCAATCGAGTTGAACGAGTGACGGGAACCAAGCGCCCGGATGGAGCTGGCTGCGGCGACTATCCGCCGGACCTCGTCGACGCTGGACGGCGTGTGAAGCCGGGCAGCGCTGTACGCCAGGTTAGCCGCCCAGTTTGTGCCTGCTGCGTTGGCCATGCGTTGCTCCTCGGTAGGAATCGATCTGACAGGTGGGTGGAGAGCTAGAGCTTTTGCGCCAGGCGGTAGTACGCCGCGTTCCAGCGCAGCTCGCGCTGGAACTCCCGCAGCGTCGTCGTGCTGTTGATCGTGAGCAGTTCCGTGCCGGCGATGTTGGCGAAGTCCTCAAAGACATCGAGTCCGACGGCGGTGCTCATCACCGTGTGATGAGCCGCGCCGGCACTCAACCATGCGGCTGCCGCGGTGGCGAGGTTCGGTTCCGGCTTCCACACTGCGCGGGCAACGGGCAGGTTGGGCAGCGGAGCATCCGGCGGAACCACTTCAACGGCGTTGGCGGTCAGGCGGAAGCGGTCGCGCATGTCGGACATGGCGACGACGACGGCGGGTCCCGAATCGGTGTCGAA
>NZ_KI914987.1:9045-35832 GCF_000520595.1 Arthrobacter sp. H5 | reverse complement strand
GGTGTCGAACACCAGCCGAACCGGGTCCTCGCGTCCCCCAATGCCCAGCGGGTGGACTTCGAGGGTGGGCTTGGACCTGGTGAGGGTGGGACAGATCTCCAGCATGTGCGCGCCAAGGATCTTCTCCTCACCGGGCACCAGGTGGTAGGTGTAATCCTCCATCAGGGAGGCGCCTCCGGGCAGTCCCGCGCCCATCACCTTCGCGGCGCGGACCAGGATGGCGGTTTTCCAGTCGCCTTCCGCACCGAATCCGTAGCCCTGTGCCATGAGCCGCTGCACGGCGAGTCCTGGAAGTTGGCGCAGGCCGCCGAGATCCTCGAACGTGGTGGTGAAAGCCCCAAAGGAACCGGCCTCCAGGAAGGATTTCAGCGCGAGTTCCTGGCGTGCCCCGTAGCGCAGCGACTCGTGCCGGTCGCCTCCGCGCCTGAGTTCAGGGACCACGTCGTATGCGTCCTCGTACTCGGCCACCAGTGCATCTATCTCCGCGTCGGTCTGCGCGTCCACCGCCTCCACCAGATCGTTGACACCCCAGGTGTTGATGGAGACGCCGAAGCGCAGCTCGGCCTCCGTCTTGTCGCCCTCCGTCACGGCAACGTTGCGCATGTTGTCGCCGAAACGCGCGACCTTCAGCTCGTGCACGGCGGCCCACCCGGCAGCGGCGCGGGACCAGGTAGCAATCTGCGCCGTCACGGCGGGATTGGAGACATGCCCGACGACGGTCTTCCGCGCCACTCCCAGGCGGGACTGGATGTAGCCGAACTCGCGGTCGCCGTGGGCGGCCTGGTTCAGGTTCATAAAGTCAAAGTCGATCTCGGCCCAGGGCAGCGCGACGTTAATCTGGGTGTGCAGGTGCAGCAGCGGTTTGCGCAGCGCATCGAGGCCAGCAATCCACATCTTCGCCGGGCTGAAGGTGTGCATCCAGGCCATCACGCCAATGGTGTTGTCGCTGGCATTGGCCTCGAGCGCAGTCCGGCGGATTGACGCGGAGTCCTTCAGCGTGGGCTTCCACACGATCTTGACCGGCAGTCCGTCGAGCATCCGGACAATTTCCTGCGACTGCTCAGCCACCTGGCGAAGCGTGTCTTCGCCGTAGAGGTCCTGACTGCCGGTGAGGAACCAGATCTCATAGTGGTCCAGCGTGGTGGTGAGGCTCATGAAGTGGCTCCTTTTGCTGCCGGCGTTGGCTGCCCGTAAACGTTCTGGTAGCGGTCAAACAGAGATTCAATGTGACGGTTCTCGATGGGTAGCGGATCACCAAGCTGGCGGGAAATGTGGATGGTGCGGGCCACATCTTCGAGCATGACGGCGGCCTTCACTGCGTCGCGCGCGTCCTTGCCGATGGTGAACGGACCATGACTTTTCATGAGAACAGCCCGGGACCGGTGACGGCTAAGGGTCTCGACGATCCCCTGGCCGATTGACTCATCGCCGATGATCGCGAAGGGCCCGACCGGGATTTCACCACCGAACTCGTCCGCCATCGCTGTGATGACGCAGGGAATGGCTTCTCCCCGGGCGGCCCATGCCGTGGCGTAGGTGGAGTGGGTGTGTACCACTCCACCTACGTGCGGCATATGGCGGTAGACATAGGCATGGGCGGCGGTGTCGCTGGAGGGTGACCGGTCCGAGCCGGGGGTGCCCTCAATGACGTTGCCATCCAGGTCGCAGAGGATCTGGTTGTCCGGCGTCAGGCTGTCATAGTCCACGCCGCTGGGTTTAATGACAAAGAGATCGGTGCCCGGAACGCGGCCCGAGACATTACCTCCGGTCCACACCACCAGTCCGTAGCGGACCAGCTCGGCGTGCAGGGCCGAAACGTCCGCCCGGACCTTGTTGATGGCTTCCTCCTCGCGGGCGCTGAACCTGTTCATGCGTTCACCGTCGCTTTCGAGTAGGCCGCGCGGCGGATTTCCTTCAGCCTTCTCATGACCTGGTTCTCGCCGCGCCCAAAGTAGTCGTGGAGCGTTTCGTATTCGGCGTAGAGGCGGTCATAGGCATCTGCGCGGCCCGGGTCCGGCGTATAGGCGGCGCGGTTCAGGCTGCCCATCGCCTCGCCGGCGGTACGGACGCCGGGGTAGGCACCGGCTGCGACGGCGGCGTGGATCGCTGAGCCGAGTGCTGGCCCCTGCTCACTGCCCGTGGTGGAGATAGGCATGCGCAGTACATCGCAGTAGGTCTGCATCAGAAAACGGTTCTTAAGCAAACCTCCCACGGCCACGAACTCAGTGACCGGCACACCGGAGGCGTTGAAGGTCTCAACGATCTTTCGGGTGCCGAAGGCCGTGGCTTCCAGCAGTGCCCTGTACACCTCGTGGGCCTTGGTGGAGAGCGTCAGCCCCACCACCAGCCCGGAGAGCTGATGGTCCACGAGTACTGACCGGTTACCCGAGTGCCAGTCCAGCGCCACCAGTCCGTGTCCGCCAACCGGCTGGTCCTGCGCTTGTTCCGTGAGGTATTGGTGCACGGAGATTCCGGCGGCAACTGCTGCGTCCTTATCCGTTTGCGGAACCTGGTTCTCCACAAACCAGGCAAAGATATCACCCACACCGGACTGCCCGGCTTCGTACCCGTAGAGACCGTCGACTATGCCGCCGTCCACCACACCGCACATTCCCGGCACTTCGGCGAGCACGCCGGAGTTCATGACGTGGCAGGTGGACGTGCCCATGATGGCCACCATCTGCCCTGGCTCTGTGGCCTTGGCCGCAGGTGCGGCAACGTGCGCGTCAACGTTTCCAACGGCGACGGCGATGCCCGCCGGCAGACCCGTCCACTCCGCGGCCCCGGCGCTGAGCGTGCCAGCACTGGAACCAAGGGCTCCGATGGTGTGCGCCACCTTTTCTTCCGCGAACCCTGCGAAGTCGGGATTGAGGGAGGCGAGAAAGTCACGGCTGGGATACTCCCCGTCCTGCAGAATTCCCTTGTATCCCGCGGTGCACGCATTACGGGTGTATTTGCCGGTGAGCTGCCAGATGATCCAGTCCGCCGCCTCAACCCAGTGGTCCATCAGCGCGTAGAGCTCCGGATCCTCTTCGAGCAGCTGCAGCCCTTTGGCAAACTCCCATTCACTGGAAATCAGACCCCCGTAACGGGGAAGCCAGCTCTCGCTCCGTTCTGCCGCGGTCTGGTTGATACGGTCTGCCTGCCCCTGTGCGGCGTGATGCTTCCATAGTTTTACGTAGGCATGTGGCCTGGTTTCGAGCCCGGGAAGCTCGTTGAGCGGGGTGCCGTCGGCGGTCGTCGGAATCATGGTGCAGGCGGTGAAATCGGTGCCGATCCCGATCACGTCTGCCGGATCTATTCCCGCGCTGCGCATCGCTTCGGGGACAGCATGCCGAAGAACGTCGACATAGTCCGAGGGCACCTGCAGTGCCCATTCCGGCGGCAGTTTCTCGCCTGTCGCAGCCAGGACCGCGTCCATCACCGCGTGAGGGTAGTCGAGGACGGCGGAGCCAAGCTCCTTTCCGTCTGAAACGCGTACGACGACGGCGCGTCCGGACAGCGTGCCAAAGTCCACTCCGATGACACACGCCTGTGCGCTGGATGGTTCAGTTGGGTTGGTGCTCAAAGCCAGACCTCGTTGTCCTAAGGTGTTGTCGAGTAAATGTGACCGGTCACATTATGGAACCGCACATACGTGTCCAGTGTCAAGAGCCAACAGTCGCACTCCGATGGCTTTCAGCGCTGACTGGCCGCCGTTCTGTGCAACTTTGACCGCCGTTCGCGCCGCAAGACAGGCAAAGTTTCCGCAAACACGGGACAAGATGCCAACTGGCCGACTCTCCAGTCGTTCAAAGCTACACAGAATGGGAGCAGCGTAGCGCCGCGCCCTTCTGGCTACAGCTTGAGGCGCATGAATGCGCTGCTCGGATCAGTCCGGTAGTCCGCGAAAGGCGGGCAGTCGATGAAGCCGTTGCGGGCATACAATCGGCGTGCCGGTGCAAAGAAGTCCTGGGTTCCGGTCTCAAGCAGCAGTTCTTCGTAGTTCCTCTTACGGGCTTCACCGATGAGGTAAGTGAGTAGTAGTTGAGCGACGCCGCGTCCACGCGCCGGCTGTGCAGTGCACATGGATTTGATCTCGCCCTGCGTCGGCGAGATTTCCCTCAGCGCACCGCTGGCGAGCAGCGTTGCGCCCTCCCTCGCAGTCCAAATCGTAATGGCCGGTTCCATCAACGCCGCATGATCCAGGGCGTGGACGCTTTCGGCAGGATAGGTGGCGAACATGTCGGCGAGATGCCTGTCGAGGAGCTGCCGGACATCGTCGCCCGCGGGGCTGTCGCGTTCAATTCGAATCATGTCGCAGCGCATCCCTTAGGGCTTCGATCCATTCATCCGAGGCGTCGAGATGGGCGTCATGAGTGCCGGCAGAAAGTTCAACCTGATGCGTCTGGGGACGGGCAGCAATAAACTCATCGATCCGGTCTTTGGTAAACATACTCTTGTGCGCAAAAACCGCGACAGTGTCAGCAGCCACTGAACGCCACTCGCCCCAGCGCTGCACTTGCACCTCCGAGATGGTGCTTTCCATAATTTCGGGCAGAAACCGGGGACACAGGCCTGCCCCGCACGCTTCCAGATCCTCAATCCAGGCACGCGCAAGCGGCTCATCCCCAAGAAAGGACCTGGCCGCCTCAAAGCTTGTAAATGGGACTGGCCACGACCGAAAGAAGTCACCAAGCTGCCTGGCTTCCTCCGGACCACCGCCGTGGACCGTCGCCTCCAACAGAATCAGTTTCGAGACCAGATCGGGCCGCCGGGCTGCGGCGAGCAGTGCCGTATGAGCCCCCATCGACTGCCCCACCAGGGTGACCCTAGAGCTTCCTGCCAACCCATGCAGGAAAACGACCACCGGCCCTTTACCGCCGGTGTCCAAATAGCTGACGGTTGTACCCTGACGATCGATCTGCCTACGAGAAAGTTCCATCAAATTAAGTCCTACAGATATCCGGAGAAGGATTCACGACCCGCGCTTCACACTCGGGGCATGGTGAATGAACATCGAGAGAACACCTAACGGTGCAAGCGCAGGTACGGCGCGGTTTTGCTGGTCGGATCCGCCGCCACCTGCGACGGAGTGCCAGCGGCGACAATGCGCCCTCCCTCGTCGCCCCCGGACGGTCCCAAATCGATGACCCAGTCGGCTGCGGCAACCACATCCATATCGTGTTCAACCACAACAACCGTGTTGCCCGCATCCACCAGCCGGTTCAGTTGCTTCAGGAGCAACTGAACATCAGCGGGGTGCAGGCCGGTGGTCGGTTCATCGAGCAGATACAGCGTGTGTCCGCGTCTGGCGCGCTGCAGTTCCGTTGCCAGCTTGATCCGCTGTGCCTCTCCGCCGGACAGTTCTGTGGCCGGCTGTCCGAGCCGCAGATATCCGAGCCCAACGTCCTTGAGTGTTTCCAGGCTGCGCGCGGCGGCCGGGATGTCGGAAAGGAACACGGCGGCGGCATCCACGGTGAGCCCCAGCACCTCGGCGATGTTCCTGTCCCTGTAAGTGACCTCCAGTGTCTCAGCGTTGTAACGGGAGCCGTGACAGACGGGACATGGGCCGTAACTGCCTGGCAGGAACAACAGTTCCACGGCAATGAAGCCCTCCCCCTGACAGGTTTCGCAGCGTCCGCTGGCCACATTGAAGGAAAACCTGCCAGCGCCGAAGCCCCTGGCGCCTGCCGTGTCTGTCGCGGCGAACACCTTCCGGACAGAATCGAACAGGCCGGTGTAAGTGGCCAGGTTGGAGCGCGGTGTCCGGCCGATCGGCTTCTGGTCCACGCGAACCAGCCGGTCAACCAACTCCAGGCCGGCCGCGCGGTGGATGCTCACGCTGTCCGCGTCTGATGATTCAAGATCCTCCGCCCCGCCGTCGTCGTCATCATCCGGCGTACGGAGATGCCTACCCACCACATCGGCGAGGACCCGGCTGACCAGAGTCGATTTGCCGGACCCGGACACCCCGCTGACTGCCGTGAGCACTCCCAAAGGAATCTCTGCGACCAAGTCCTGGAGGTTATGGCAGCGAATCCCCTCGAGCCGCAGCCAATCGTCCGGAATACGGAGAGTACGGCCCACCGCTGGGCGTCCGGCATCGTCGAAGAGGAACGGCCGGGTGATGGAGGCTGGAACGTCCCCCAGGCCCGGGACCGGGCCGCTGTACAGAATGCTGCCGCCGCCCTCGCCAGCGCGCGGGCCAACGTCTACCAGCCAGTCGGCGCGGCGGACAATATCCATGTTGTGCTCGACCACAAAGACCGAGTTCCCACTGGACTTCAGCTTCTCCAGTACCACGAGCAGGGGTTCAGCGTCGGCCGGATGAAGCCCGGCGGACGGTTCGTCCAGCACGTAGATCACCCCGAAAAGACCGGATCTCAGCTGTGTGGCAATCCGAAGTCGCTGCATTTCGCCCGGCGACAGGGTTGGGGTGGAGCGGCTCAGGCCCAGATATCCAAGGCCGAGGTCCAGGAGAACCTCGATCCGCTGCACCAGATCAGCGGAAATGGTCACGGCGACGTCGGATGATGGCGCCCGCGTGTCCGCACCATCAGTAGAGGGCCGCAGGATGGCGGCGAGTTCGGTCAGAGAAATCGAGTTGAGGTCCGCAATTGTGTAACCCTCGAATGTGACCGAGAGTGCCTCCGGCTTCAGTCCGCTGCCGCCGCACGCCGGGCAGGGCCCCGACGTCATGTGGCGGAGTGCGCGCTCCCGAAGCGGTTGACTCTTGGAGTCAGCCAACGTGTGCAGCACATAGCTCTTGGCACTCCAGAAACGCCCCCGGTATGGCTTCGCCACCCGGTCCCGTTGCGGGATGACTTCCACCACGGGCTGCTCTTCGGTAAACAGTAGCCAGTCGCGGGACTTCTGGGGCAACTCCCGCCAGGCAATATCTACGTCGTAACCAAGCTCAACAACAATGTCCCGCAGATTCTTTCCCTGCCAGGCGCCGGGCCAGGCAGCTATCGCGCCTTCCCTGATGGTCAGGTCAACGTTCGGGACCAACGACTCTTCGCTGACTGTATGTGCGACCCCCAGTCCGTGGCACACGGAGCACGCACCAGTGGCGGTGTTGGTGGAGAACGAGTCTGACTCGAGCCGCTCCGAACCCGGCGGATACGTGCCCGCACGCGAGAACAGCATGCGCATCGAATTGGACAGCGTGGTCAGCGTTCCCACTGTGGAACGGGAACTTGGGGTGCCTCGTCGTTGCTGCAGTGCCACGGCCGGAGGCAGTCCGCTGATGTGCTCCACCTTGGGGGTGTGCCCCTGCTGGATCAGCCTGCGGGCGTACGGCGCCACAGACTCGAGGAAGCGTCGCTGCGCCTCAGCATAGATGGTGCCGAATGCCAGGGAGGATTTCCCGGAGCCGGAGACTCCGGTGAATGCGACGACCGCATCCCGAGGAACATCCACGTCCACATTGCGGAGGTTGTTTTCACGTGCGCCGCGTACCCGGACAAACCCCTCGATCAGGTCGTCGCCGTCTGCGGAAAAGTGGCTGATAGAGGCCGGTTCAGTGTGCACCCCTTCGACTCTAGCCGCCTAGCTGACCGGCGCCGTCGATCCGCGGACAATCAGTTCCGGTACAACTGTCTTCTGCGAAATCTGCTCACGTCCATCAAGCTGCGCCAGCAGCAGCGCAACGCACGCCCGCCCCAACTCAGGAAAGTCCTGCTTCACTGTAGTTAACGGCGGGGCGAAGTGTGCGGCGTCGGGCATGTCATCAAAGCCAACCACGCTCACATCGCCCGGTGTGTCCATTCCTGCCTCACGGAAGGCGTGAATCATGCCGAGTGCCATCTGATCGTTGGAGGAGAACACGGCCGTGAACGGACCCTCCAGCAGGAGCTCCTTGCCAATGCGGTATCCGCAGTCGGAGGTCCAGTCACCCGTGTGAACGCGGGACGGGTCCAAACCCCACGCGTTCATTTCGACGGCGAACCCACGGACCCGCTCGTAGGACTCAACCCAGCCGTCCGGACCCGCCACGTGGACAATGTTGCGGTGACCCAGATCGAGCAGGTGGCGGGTGGCCAGCCGTGCACCCGCTACCTGGTCAACGGACAGCCGGTGATTGTCCATTGGACCCGTCGAGTGCACCGTCACAAACGGCACGCCGATGGAGGACCTTTCCAATGCATCGAGCGTGATTGCCTGCGGGGCAAGAATGATCAGACCCTCCACCGCGTGATCAATCAGGCGGTCCAGCGCCTCGCTCAGGGACTCATCATCCATGGACGAAAGGTTGGCAGTATCTACCAAGTAGCCCGCTTCGGCAGCAGCTGCCTCGATTGCAGCCAGCTTGGATGCCGGACCGTAGTAGGAACCGTGGGATTCGAGGACGCCGATGATTCCGGACCGGCTGGTTACGAGTGAACGCGCCGCGCGGTTTGGACGGAACTGCAACGCCTCCATGGCATCGAGCACCCGCTGCTTGGTGGACTCCTTGATGCTGGGGTGCCCGTTGAGGACCCTGGAAACGGTTTGATGGGAGACACCCGCCGCCCGCGCAACATCGCGGATGTTTGACGCGCGCGCTCGTGCGCCGTTGGTGCTGCCGGATCCATTGGTAATCGATGCCACACGAAAAACCGTACTTGATCCCGGCCGCGCCTTGGTCTAGTGGGACTCCACAATCTCCTCGTTGCGCGCAAAACGGCGGTTCTTGAGCACAGGCAGGAACTCGCGAACTTCGTCGATGCGGCGGCGGGTCACATCAGTTGTGACCACACCCTGCTCTTCTTCATTGAGGAATACCTGCGGGATTCCCATGGGATCCAGGATGGCCGAATGGCCGATGGTGTGCGGGCTCGAGGTTCCCGCCGCAGCAATCCACACGGTATTTTCAATGGCGCGCGCCCGCAGCAGCGTCTCCCAGTGCTCGATCTTGTGGTCTCCCCTGAACCACGCGGCCGGAACCAGGATCAGGTCCGCGCCGCGATCCGCGAGCGCGCGTGCCTGCTCGGGAAAGCGAATGTCGTAGCAGGTCATGAGCCCCACCGAAAGGTCACCGACGGGCACCACCTTGATGCCGCCGTCGCCCGGCTTGATGCGGCTGGACTCCTGGTAGCTGAAGGCGTCATACAGGTGCAGCTTGCGGTAGGTGTCAACGATCCGTCCTGTGGCATCGATCAGCACCAGCGTGTTGTAGGGGCGATCGTCCCCACTGGATTCGTACCCACCGGCGACGACGGCGATCTCCAGTTCAGCCGCGAGGAAAGACAGTTGCTGGACAAAGCTGGTCCAGTTGGCTTCAACGGCCGCCGCCAACGGTCCCTCCACCTTGCCGATGGAAAACATCGACTCCTCGGGGAACACAATCAGTTGCGAGCCATCCCCGCTGGCCTGTCTGGCCAGCCCCCGCATGATCTCCAGATTCGCTGAAGCGTCTCCACCCGGCCTGAACTGTCCAACGCTGATCCTCATTTTTCAAGGGTACCGAAGAGTACGGTTGAGCCATGGCTGTTCAACCGCAGAAACCGGGTCCCGCGCAGGAATCGGTGTGGGATTATCCCCGTCCACCCCGCTTGGAGCGCTCAGATGAACGAGTGGTGATCGAGTTTGGCGGGCGAACCATTGCGGAAAGCACCTCAACTTCTCGGGTCCTCGAGACGAGCCATCCGCCGGTGTACTACGTGCCAACGGCCGACTTTGAGCCCGGGGTTCTGATCCGCGTGGACGGAACGTCCTGGTGTGAGTTCAAAGGCGAGGCGCACTATTACGACGTCGTCAGCGGCACCTTCCGCGCGGAGCGCGCAGGCTGGGGGTATCTCTCGCCGACCGCGGGCTTCGAGGCGCTGCTCGACACGGTAGCCGTGTATCCGGGGCTCATGGGCCGTTGTCTCGTGGACGGCGAGACTGTGCAGCCGCAGGCCGGCGGGTTCTATGGCGGCTGGATTACGTCGCGGGTGGTCGGTCCGTTTAAAGGAGAGCCGGGCTCCTGGGGCTGGTGAGGCAGGGACCCGCTGTACATAGTGCCCCATTTCTCCAAGTCCGCGACGAGCGGCGCAAGGGATCGGCCAAGCTCACTGGGGGAATACTCCACCTTGGGTGGCACTTGGGCGTAGACGGTGCGGACGATCACCCCGTCCGCTTCGAGCTCGCGCAGCTGCCGTGTCAACATCCGCGGGGTGATACCCGGCATGAGGCGCCCAAGTTCCCCAAAACGCCGTGTGGATGCCAGGACGTGTTTCACAATGGTGAGTTTCCACGCACCGCCAACCACCGCCGTCGCAACCTCCAACGTGCAGTTGTTCACGGCGCTGGCTACCGCTTTTCGCATGCATCCTCGCTATACAAAGTGTGTGTACGTTTCACTTAAGACAGTACTTGATGATTCTGCATTAATGCGATGGGCTGAGGATATGAAGGTTTTATGGGTATTCGCGCATCCCGAGCGAAGGTCGTTAAGCGGATCACTGTACGACGACGGCGTTGCCTGGCTTGAGCAGTCAGGTCACCGAGTTATCCAGTCCGACCTCTACGCGATGGGATGGAATCCCATTGTGAGCGCCGCGGACTTTGGCGAGGAAGGCGGGCAACGGCTCCTGGTGGGCGGCGCGTCAGCCAGTGCGTACGCCGAGGGCCGGCTCAGCCAGGACATTGTGCGCGAACAGGCCAAGATCGAATGGGCAGATACGCTGGTGATCCAGTTCCCGCTCTGGTGGTACGGGCTGCCAGCAATGCTGAAGGGATGGTTCGACCGCGTCTTCCTCAAGGGCTTTGCGTTCGGGCATCGAGCATTGGACCGCGGGGAGTCAACGGCGAGATCAACGAACTGCTCTTTCCACTGCAGCATGGCACCCTTTGGTACACCGGAATAGCCGTGGTTCCGCCGCTGGTGGTGGCCGGTGCGGACCGGGCGGGTGAGGAAGAGTATGGCCTAGCCCGCAAGGACCTTGTTTCCCGGCTGGAGTCCCTGCCATTCACTGAGCCCATCCGATTCCGGTCACAGAACGGCGGCGATTACAACTCGGATCTGGAGCTGCTGCCGGGAATCCGGCCAGGCGAACAGGGCATCGGGATTCACGTCGAGTAGTCCCTCTTCGCAGACATCCCGCTGAGCCGTGGACAGCTCGGTCAGCAATGCATGCAGTTTTTTATGCAGATCGTCTCCGATGGTGGGCTCCTGCCGTTCCCGATCAAGCGCAACTCTTTCGAGCTGTGGCCGGCGAAACGCCGCGAAATCATCATCAACTTCACCCGTTACCAGGACGGCACGCCCACCACCAAAGGTGGCGTCGTCCACCTCACCAACGTCATGAAGATGCGACGGCCAGATGTGGAGCAATTCGTCGCGGTCCGGCCTTAACCCAGCCTGTAACGTCCCAGTGCTCAAGTTCGTAATTGGGAGCCCCATATTCCACACAGCGAAATTTTGCTCTCGTCATGAGAAAGTAATTCGCAAAAATGCATTGACATCGACGCCCGGCCCGGCCTACTCTCATATTTGGGATCCCAAGTTAGCACGTGCATGATTCGCCTTCTCGTCTGAGGGCGGGTGCACGTTCCATCACTCCTCACACCGTCCTAAGGACTCTTCATATGGCCAACGACGACCATTTGTCATCCACCGCGCTTGATACTCCGCCCCGAGATAAGGCCGCGAAACCTGATGGGAAAAAGCCGACAAGAATCCGATGGAAACTATTCGTCCTGCTGCTCATTCTCGTCACCCTCAACTACGTTGACCGCGGTTCCATCTCCGTTGCCATGCCCCTCATTCAGGAAGAGTTCCAACTCTCGCCGGAATCAGTCGGCGTGCTCCTGTCGGCGTTCTTCTTTGCTTACGCGATCATGCAGGTTCCCGGCGGCTGGCTTGTTGACCGCCTCGGAGCGCGCAAAATGGTCACGGGCTCCTGCGTGGGCTGGGGCCTGGCCACTGCCGCATCGGGGCTGGCCTGGAACTTCGCAAGCCTCTTCACCGCGCGAGCCATGATCGGCGTGACTGAAGCCGCGATCATGCCTGCAGGCGGCAAACTCAATGGTTCATGGATGGCCACGGGCGAACGCGGGCGCGGCGCCACGATTCTCGACGCCGGCGCGCCCCTCGGTGCGGGCATCGGCGGAATTGCCATCGCCGGGCTCATCGGCCTCACCGGAGGCTGGCGCGGAGCGTTCATCGCTGCCGGAAGCGCCCCCGCCCTCTTCGGTTTCCTTGCGTGGAGGTACATCCGCGACTCGCCACGCCAGCACAACAAGATCAACCAGGCAGAGATTGACCTCATCGAGGCGTCACACGCCGAAGAGGACGCAAAGGCGGCGGCCGTCTCCGCGCCCGGTAAGCGCGGCCTGCTTCCCTACCTCAAGTTCAAGTCCTTCTGGGCAATGTGCTTCGGCTGGTTCGGTTTCAACGGAGTCTTCTACGGTTTGCTCACCTGGGGTCCGCTATACCTCTCTGAAGCCAAGGGATTCAACCTGGCAGGCGTCGGATGGGGAACTTTTGTAATCTTCGGTGCGGGTTTCGTGGGTGAGATCATCGGCGGCTTCCTAGCCGATGCGTGGCGCGCCAAAGGCACGTCCGCGAACGTTGTGATGCGCACCCTGCTTGGATTCTCGAGCCTCGTGGTAGTTGCTGGCCTCATTGGCGTGACGATTGTCAGTGACCCCATCGCCGCCGTCGTACTCCTGTCAGTGGTGATGTTCTTCCTCCGCTGGGTGGGCCTGTTCTGGAGCATTCCTGCCCTGCTGGGCGGGCGGGGCAACGCGGGAGTGCTTGGTGGCGCAATGAACCTCGCCGGAAACGTCAACGGCTTCATCACCCCCATGGCTATCGGCTTCATTGTCGGGGCAACGGGCGGCTACACCTGGGCGCTGCTCTACTTTGTGGGTGCCGCTGTCGTCATGGCCTCATCGGTGATCACGCTTGACTACAGCCGTCGTCTACCGGTCTAGGGAGCACATGTGAAACTCCTGTTCATCAACCCCAATATCAGCGACAGCGTCTCCGCGCTGATCCTCGCGGAAGCGCAGCGTGCCGCGTCTCCCGGAACCGAGATCGTCATGCGCACGGCGCCCTACGGGGTGGAATACATCGAAACACGCATGGAATCCCTTCTTGCCGCCGGCGCGGTGGCCCAGGTGATCGCCGAGGAACACCAGACGGTGGATGCCGTCGTCGTCGCCGCATTTGGTGACCCGGGAATGCCAGCCCTCAAGGAATTCGTTGATATCCCTGTTGTGGGAATCACGGAGGCGGCGTTGTACACGGCAGCACTCCAGGGCGCGCGGTTCTCGATCGTGGCAATCTCCCATCGGATCACCGCCTGGTACCGCGAGTGCGTGGAACGGAACGGCTTGGGAGGCAGACTGGCCTCCATCCGTTCGCTGACGGATCCGCTCACCGGCATCGGTTCAGTGCAGGAAGACTTCACGCCCAACCTGCTTGAGTTGGCAGGCAAGGTGGTGCGTGAGGACGGGGCCGACGTCGTCATCCTGGCAGGTGCGCCCCTCGCCGGGCTGGCCAGGA
Source organism: Arthrobacter sp. H5 (assembly GCF_000520595.1). GTDB lineage: Bacteria > Actinomycetota > Actinomycetes > Actinomycetales > Micrococcaceae > Arthrobacter_D. The sequence goes on along the minus strand of NZ_KI914987.1, from coordinate 22,373 downwards.
AGGTTGGCTCTCACATCCCGGTGCCCGTGGTGGACGGCATCTCGGCCGGCGTAAAGCAGGCCGAGGTGCTGGCCGCCCTGAACAGTGGCCCACACCGTGCAGGCAGTTTCGCGCCCCCACCACCCAAGATCAATGCGGGCCTGTCCGAGGCCATCACGCTGACGCTCGCCCGCGGCTTCGAAACCCATGGAAAGGCAGGTGCCCCGGAATGAACCTGGACACGCTCATCACCAACGCCGTCGTCGTGAACGCAACACACACCGTCACCGGCCACATCGGTTTGCTGGACGGCCGGATCGCGGCGGTGTACGACGGCGCCACACCGCCGGATGCTCTACCCGGCGCCCTGCGCGTTATCGACGCCGCCGGACGCACGGCGATCCCCGGCGGGGTGGACGGACACTGTCACATCCAACAGGTGACCGGCGCGCACTCATCACTGGACACCTTCGAAACAGCCACCATCGCTGCGCTCTGGGGAGGCACCACCACGGTCATCGACTTCGGCATCCCAGCCTCCCCCAGGGAAACTCCACTGCAGGCGGCGGAGAACAAGCTGGCGCTCGCCGAGGTGGCACGTTGCGACGTCGCTCTCCACGGATCGGTGGTCACCTGGGACGAGACGGTTCCAGCCCAGCTTGACCGGCTGGCAGAGCTGGGAATCCGCTCGGTGAAGCTGTACACCACCAACCGCGGGTCCACCATGGCGGACGAGGGCACCATCGTCAAGGTCATGAAGGAGATGGTCCGGCTGGACGGTTTGACGTATATTCATGCCGAACATGACGCCATCATCGCGGACTGCACTGAGGACCACGCGGAGCAGGGACAGACGGGCATTGAGCATTTGCACCGGACGCGCCCTGAGCTGGCGGAGGTTGCGTCCGTGCGGGAGGTGCTCGCCATGGCCGAGTACACGGGTGCGCCGGTTTACTTTGTCCATCAGACGGTGTCTGAGGCGGTGCAACTGGTGCAGGATGGCCGTTCCAGGGGCCTGAGTGCCTATTCCGAGACCTGTCCGCACTATCTGACGCTGGATGAGAGCGTCTATGGTTCGGATTTTCCGGAACGATTTGCGTATTGCCCGCCAATGCGCAGCCGTGAAGCGGTGGACGAACTTGTTAACCGTCTGCTGGCAGGCGGGGTGGATACGGTTTCCTCGGACCATTCCTGCTACGACCTGGCGCAGAAATCCGCCCGCAAGGAGGATATCCGGTTCATGCCGCACGGTCTTCCAGGGGTTGAGACCCGGATGCCTATGACGTTCACGGCCCTTGTGAAGGACCGCGGAATGCCTCTGCAGCAGTTTGTGGAGGTATTCTCAACTGCGCCAGCCCGAATCAACGGGCTTCCGGGGAAGGGAGTTATTGCCCCCGGATACGATGCCGATATCGTTCTCCTCGATCCTGCGGAGACCCGAATTGTGGACGGCGAAGCGCTGCACATGGGGACCGATTTCTCGCCGTTTCATGGCATGGCGCTGGCGGGCTGGCCGTCGACCGTCATTTCGGGTGGACGTGTGGTGCTCAACGACGGTGCGTTCAGGGACCCCGGACCGGTGGGCCGCTTCCTCAAACGGCAGGGGCCGCGCGAAATGCTCGGCCGCCGCCCGGAGGTGATGGCGCATGCCTGAGCTGACCGAATCTTCACGCCCCGTGCGCATCGGGATGATTGTGCCGTCGTCGAACACCTGTCTCGAGCCGCGGACGTATCGTATGCTCGGTGACCGCACTGACGTCACGGTCCATTTCACCAGGGTTGAAGTGACACGGATTGCGTTGGATTCAGTGTCGGACCGGCAATTTGACCACTCGACCATGGTCGCCGCTGCTTCTCTTCTAAAGACGGGCGAAGTGGACGTGATCGCGTGGAATGGAACCGCCGGATCATGGCTCGGCCCGGCGGAGGACCGCGAGATGGTTCGGCAGATCACTGCCGAAACCGGCATTCCGGCCACCACGTCCACGCTCGCGTATCTGGATGCATTGAAATCGTTCGGCGCATCACGGATCGGACTGATCACGCCGTATACGGCTGATGTTAATGAGGCGATCATCGCGCGGTATGCCGCCGAGGGTATCGAAGTGGTTTCGGACCGTCATCTGGGTCTTTCCGTCAATGAGTCGTTTGCGCGTGTTCTGCCCTCGGACCTTGTTGAACCGTCCCGTGATCTGGCGTCGCGGGGCGTCATCCCCGACGCCCTCATCTATCTGTGCACTAATCTCTATGGCGCACCGGTGGTTGAACAGGTGGAGCAGGACACTGGGCTGCCAGTTCTGGACTCTGTCGCCGTGACTCTCTGGAAATGCCTTGCCGTTGCCGGCGCCCCAGGGCTTGAACAGCGGTGGGGGCGATTGCTGCTGTAACTGCAGACGATCGCGAGGCTGTCTCAGCCGAAGAGGTGCTCCAGTGTCTGGTTCCGATAGGACAGCACGTGGCGTTGCGCCTCTTCGGCTGCTGCTTTTGGATCACCTGAGTTGATGGCCGCGCACAATTCACTATGCTCATTGCACACTGCGTCAAGGTTGGGTACCTGACCAAAAAGCCAGTGCAGCCTGCCCATTAATGGCGTGAGAATGTCGTGCAACGTGCTGCTACCCGAAAACTCAATAATCTGATCATGAAACTCTGAGTTGGCCACCCGGGCCGCCTCGGGGTTGTCGTCGGCCAGTGCGCTGCGGGACTGGTCCACATATTTTTGGAGGTCGCTGTGCTCGCCTGCCGCGACTCTTTCGGCAGCCAACTTTGATGCCAGGCCCTCCAAAGCCTCACGGATGTCAAAGATTTCCTCCACCTCACGGCGTTCAAGCCGCTTTACAACGATGCCACGGGTCGGAAGAGTTTCAACGAGCCCTTCCCTGTGCAGAATGCGGATGGCTTCCCTGACAGGAAACCGGGAGACGTCAAATTCGGCCGCCAGGTCCCGCTCAATAAGCCGTGCACCCGGCGGAAACGTTCCGCTGAAGATGCGGGAACGGATTTCGTTGCCGACAATTTCCCTGAGCGGTAGATCGTGGCGGTACAGTCCGTTTTGAGTGGTCATCGTGCGCACCTCCTCATTGTTCGAACGCCGTTGAGACGTTCTCACATTACCGGACTTGTCCTATACGATCGGATGCGTCCTGCGCGCTCCCGAGGCCATAGTGCGTCCTTGGTGGACGTGGATTGCGCCACGGTCCTCCTCAACGTACCAACTGCAAGGCCAAGCGCCTCCCTCAACGACGGCGCTCGGAATCCAGCCAGTAGTTGCTGAAGCCGGCATCGCCCGGATCGACGTTGGTGCCGGGAGGGACAATTTCGTCAATCCGGTTCAGTGTGGCCTCATCAAGCTCCAATGAAGCGGCCTCCAGCTGGGACTCAAGCTGCTCCATGGTGCGGGGCCCGATAATCGCGCTGGTGACACCCGGATGGCGCAGCACAAACGCCAGCGCCAAATGGACCAGCGGAACCCCGAGATCATCTGCAAGTGCACCGAGCTGATCCGCGGCATCAAATTTCGCCGCGGTCTTCGGGTCGTTGAGGTCAAACGGATCCTTCTCTGAACCTCGGCGGGCAGTAGGAAGTTCCTGGCCCTTGCGGTACTTGCCGCTCAACCACCCACCGGCCAGCGGGCTCCACACAAGCGTTCCCATGTTGTGCCGGTGCGTGGTCGGAAGCAGGTCCGCCTCGATCCCCCGCGCAAGCAGGGAGTAGGGCGGCTGCTCGGTCACAAAGCGGGAGGTATGATTCTCACGCGCGGCCCACTGGGCCTCCACCACCTGCGAGGGTTGGAACGTTGAGGAGCCGACGTAGCGCACCTTGCCCTGCCGCACCAAGTCATCCAATGCCCTCAGCGTTTCGTCAATGTCGGTGTGCTCATCGGGGCGGTGCATTTGGTAGAGGTCGATGTAGTCAGTGCCCAGACGCCGCAGCGAGTCTTCAACCGACTGCATGATCCACCGGCGGGAGCCTCCGCGGTAATTTGGCTGCTCCTTCATACCATTGAAGAACTTGGTTGCGATCACCAGATCCTCACGCCGGCCGTGCTCCGCGATCGCCTTCCCGAGAATCTCCTCCGACTCCCCATAAGCGTAAATATCAGCGCTGTCGATGAAATTGATACCGGAGTCAATCGCGCGTCGGATGATCCGGATGGAATCCTCGTGGTCTTTGTTGCCCCAGTCGCCAAACATCATGGTGCCGAGGCAGAGGCGGCTGACCTCAACCCCGGTGCGGCCAAGGTACGTGGTGGGCTGTTGAGTATTCATTTCAGACATGCAGCCCATGCTACGCCCGGCCCCTGCCATCCCGCGCGGCAAAGTTGTAGCCTTGGACCCCATCCGGAAATGACCAAGGAGAACTGAAATGCGCCAAAGTATCGCGTCCACCCACCAGGTAATTCACACCTACGCAGAGGATTCGATACTTAGTGCACGCCCTGAACCTAGGAATTCTGGCGCATGTAGACGCCGGTAAAACAAGCCTCACCGAGCGACTGCTTTACGCCGCTGGTGCCATCGGCGCGATCGGCCGCGTCGATGACGGCAACACCCAGACCGATTCCCTCGCGCTTGAGCGGCAGCGCGGCATCACCATCAAGTCCGCCGTGGCCTCTTTCAACCTTCGCGGCCTCACGATCAATCTGATCGACACTCCCGGCCACCCCGATTTCATTGCCGAAGTGGAGCGGGTCCTTAGCGCGCTCGACGGCGTCATCCTAGTGATCTCGGCGGTGGAAGGCGTGCAGGCCCAGACCCGGGTCCTCATGCGGACGCTGCAGCGTCTTCGCATTCCCAGCCTCATTTTCGTCAACAAGATCGACCGCGGCGGCGCCAACTATGACGACGTCCTGCGCGGCATTGCCGACAAACTCACCCCCGCAGCCGTCTCCATGGGAACCGTGAGTGCGCAAGGAACGCGCACGGCGCGCTTCGACGAGCACGACGGCGGCAGCCTCCCAGCGCGCTTGTTGGACGTCCTGACCCGGAATGACGACGCACTGCTGGCTGAGTACGTCACCAACCGGACGGTGACAAGCCAGAGGCTTTGGAACGCGCTCGTGGCACAGACACGGAACGCTCTGGTGCATCCGGTGTTCGCGGGTTCAGCAGTCACCGGTGCCGGAATTGAGCAGCTGACCGCAGCAATCACGGAGTTACTCCCGGCGGCGGCGGGCGATCCGGCAGCGACTGTCCGTGGAACCGCTTTCAAAGTCGAACGCGGGCCAGCGGGCCAGAAGGTGGCGCTGGTCCGGTTGAACTCAGGAACAGTGCACACACGGGACCGTCTGCAGTTCGGAGACGGCGGTGAAGCGAAAGTGAGCGCCATCAACGTGTTTGACAGCGGATCAGCCCACCACAGTGGCACGGTGGAAGCCGGGCAGATCGCCAGGCTCTGGGGACTTGACGGCATCCAGGTTGGCGACTCAATCGGCGAGTTTCAGGCAGGCGCTGCGCGACATTACTTTGCCCCGCCAACGCTGGAGACCGCCGTCGTTCCCGTCAATCCCCGCGACAAAGGCGCGCTGCACACGGCGCTGTCCCAGCTCGCAGAGCAGGATCCGTTGATCAACCTCCGGCAGGACGACCGCGGCGAGCTTTTCCTCTCGCTCTACGGAGAAGTGCAGAAGGAAGTTATTCAGGCAACGCTGATCGGGCATTATGGAATTGCTGCCGAATTCCGGGAAACCACCATGATCTGCATCGAGCGGCCAATTGGCCGCGGTCATGCCCTGGAGGAAGCTCCTGATCCGTTTGTTGCCACAATAGGGCTGCGCGTGGAGCCCAGGGACATCGACTCCGGTGTTGAATTCCGCCTGGCAGTGGACCGCGGTTCCATTCCGGCCGCCTTCTTCACCGCCGTTGAGGACGCGGTGCGGGAAACGCTGCGCCAAGGCCTCCATGGATGGCGGGTCACGGACTGCACGGTGACCATGACGCACTCCATCAGGTACCGGGATTGGGCACAGAGCAACCCATCAGAGCACCGCCGCCTCACTCCCCTAGTGCTGATGGCCGCACTGCACGACGCCGGTACGGTGGCGTGCGAGCCCGTGCACCGTTTCACCATAGAGGCGCCGCCGGACGCCATCGCGCCCCTGTTGACGCTACTGGCGAAGCTTCAAGCGTTGAACCAGCCAGCCTCGGCGCAAGGCGTTCTCAGGGGTGACATTCCTGCTTCCCGCCTTCACCGGCTGCAGCAGGCGCTCCCCGGCCTCACCCATGGAGAAGGCGTCCTGGAAAGTGCCTTCGAACGCTTCCGGCCGGTGCGCGGGAAACCGCCCTTTCGCCCCCGAACCGGACCGAATCCGTTCAACCGCAAGAATTAGGGGTCCGAGGAAGATCTCTACGGAAATTCACGCTAAGGACGTTCCGGTTTTGATTCCGTCATGGGCGGTGGAATTTTGTGGATCTAAGTGGCGGCCTCGCCGGCGCGTTTGATGGCTCGGTAGACGGTGGATCGGGCTACGCCGAAGAGTTCGGCAATTTCAACAGTCGTGTGCGTTCCCGCCCGGTGAACGGAAACCAAGTGTTCTTCCTGTTTCTTGGAGAGCTTGGGCTGCTTTCCGCGCAACTTTCCCTTTGCTTTGGCGACAGCCATCCCTTCACGGGTTCGTGCTCGGATCAGGTCTGCCTCGAATTCGGCAACCATGGCCAGAACATTGAACAGGAGCCTGCCCACGGGATCGGTGGGGTCATGGACGGAGCCACCGATGCTGAGCTTGACCTCGCGACGGGTGAGTTCATCAACGATGTCCTTCGCATCGCGCAGTGACCTGGCCAGGCGGTCAAGCTTGGTCACGACAAGGGTGTCCCCGCCCCGGCAGGCTGCCAGGGCTTGCCCAAGTCCGGGCCGCGCCCTGTTTGCGCCAGTGAGGCCCTGGTCGGTGAAAGTCTTTTCAGGTGACACCCCCAAGGCAAGCAAGGCGTTCTTCTGGGCGGTGAGGTCTTGGTCATTGGTGGATACGCGCGCGTATCCGATCAGGAGTCCGGTCATGGTTTTGAGTGTACCGTTTAGACCCCCATCACCGGGCTTTTTTGCGGGCAGGGTATACGGGAATGTGGCGCCTGCGGAAAGACGTAGTTTCGAAAATTTCAGAAGTCGTCTGCACTCGCTCCGGTGGGGGACCGGCTTACGAGAACACCTTTTCCCAGAATCGCCACGATCGTTATCAGCGGTTCGCAGGAGCGAGGCGCCAGGCTGTTCGTTCAACGATGGTGAATCCCAGTCTGGCAAGGTTTCGGATACTTGACGCTCCAGGAGCTGCGGTAGCCGTCGCCAAGGGGATGTCGAGAGCTCTCGCCAGTTGAAGCCGGTATGTCAGGAGGGCGGCTTGGGCTCCAGTACCTCGCGCGGCCGAAAGGGTGGACGCACCGCCAAATACCGCCCCCGTGGGGTGCAATGACATGGCAGCCGCGGCGAGGGGCTGGTCGTTGCTGGAAGCGATGAAACCACGGACCATCGGGTGGGCGTGCTCCGCCCGGATCAAAGCCTCGACCTCGCTTGACGCGGCGTACCCGGCGTCAAGAAGGGCCAGGAAGAGTCTCGCATCCTTCTTGGTGGAGACTTCGTGGATTTGCCACTCGTCAGTAACGATGCCGTCCAACCGGATTTTCGTGCTCGGGCGCAGGTAGGCAATCGGTCGTATGGGCGCCGGCGTGTATCCGTCCCTCAGTAGTCGGTCGACGAGGCTTAGTGATGGCGTTGTTGCAACGAGGGTTGGCTGGTGCTGGCCCGGGAACTGTTTGACGACGTCAGGCAGAGCCTTAACCGACTGATCGTCCAGGCCCTCGACAGTGTTGAGAAATCCATAGTGGTCGGCGGTTGCCATGCTCGCCCGCAGTCCACCATGCAAAAATGATTCGAACCGACCCAGCAGACCTGCGGCCGATGCTGCAGCGAGCGATAGCGATTTACGCTGAAATATAGCCAGCTCCGCAGCTTGAATAGACTCTTCGACAGTATCCGGCATATCCGAAGCCTAGCTTCAACTGATCAACCAAATGGCTCTAATTGTCGTGGCTCACAGTCCCACTTACCGTTCCCTCTGCGGGCCGAGATACGTTCAGGGCAATGTTGCCTCGTTTAGGCCTCCAGGTCCTCGTCGGGGTTCCTCAATGGCCGAAGTTCCGTTCCTATGGCGCCGGCTGTGAAAGAGTAGCGGCCCAACATATTGATGTGTTCCGAGACCAGCGGCGACAGGCGTTGTACGTCCTCGTCTCCAACATTGACGCCGCGGTCCCGCAGCCCGGTGAGAGCGGCGTCCAGGTAGCGGGTGTTCCACAGGATGACGGCGTTCAGGACTAGGCCAAGGGCTCCGAGCTGGTCTTCCTGTCCTTCCCTGTAGGACTGGCGTATCTGGCCCCTTCTGCCATGAAAGATGAGTCTGGCCAGGGCGTGTCTTGATTCCTGCACAGCCAACTGGGTATGAATTTGCCGCCGATATCCCTCGTCAACGTCGATGAAATCCAGCAGATGCTCCGTTTTGGCTATCCGGCCGTATTCCGCCAAAGCTTTTCCGAGCAGGGTTGGTGTCCCGCCGCCCTGGGTGACCCGCAGGTTTTCCGAGGCGCGCACAGTCCCGGCAGTCAAGGACCCGGCAAGGCGGAGCATATCCGGCCAGTTCGCCGTAATCAGATCCATGTTGATGCGGTTGCGGCCGGCCACCGCGTTCAGCTTCCCGTAGTCCGCCGTGGCGTCGATGCGCCAGAACCGTTGATCCGGCAACCCGGCCAGGCGGGGCGAAAACCGATATCCGAGCAGGGTGAAAAGCCCGAAAACCTGGTCCGAGTAGGACGCCGTGTCGGTGGCGACCATCTCGGGGCGTTGGCCGCCATCAAGATCGAGTAGCCCATCCAAAATATGCAGGGAATCGCGGACCGTTCCCGGAACCACGACGGCACCCAGGCCGGAGACCTGGTCGTTGAGATAGTTCATCCAAGTCAGGCCGCGACCTTGGCCAAAGTACCGGGGATTCGCCCCGGCATTGACGGTGGCCACCGGTACCACGAACCGCATCCCATCGACGGACGCCAACAAGCCTGTGCCCCAGCGTTGCGCGAGTCCGAGCGCGGACTGGGCCTGGACCAGGCGGGCGTTGGCCGCGCGAAGCGTATCGGCGCGCACATAGTTCTGATCGACGTGTGTCAGGCGTCCACGCGTCAGTGCGGGGTGGCCGTCTTTGACTACCGGTGTGAGTCCGACGTTGCACGCCTCAGCCACCAGGATGGCGGCGACCGAAACGCTGAGCTGGCCCATCCTCGCGGAGGCCTCCGAGACGTGGCTGAATTCCGAGAGGAACCCAGTCCAGGAATGCACTTCCAGCAGCACATCGGGCAGATCCACCCGCGGCAGCATCCCAGAGACCAGTCCACGCAACTGTGTCAAGGATTCCGGTATCGTCTTAGCCTCCAAAGGTGAGAGGTGGACCCTGCCGGCATCATCAATCCGTACCGCGGGATTGTCTTCCAGTTGCTCGGCCGCCGCACGATACCGGGCATCCAGGCGGTGGCGCACACCGGCAAGGTGGTCAGCTGGCTCTTCCGGCAGCTGGAGCGCCCTCAAGGTCTCGTTTTTGGTGGCCTGCCACGCCGGATCAGTCAGCAACCGCGCCCGGGGGTCTCCCCAGCGACGCCCACCCACCACAAAGATGTCCCTGCGCCGCAGCGCCTTGTGGACGGCCTCCATCACCGCCACCGTGTAGGCCTTGCGGTCGACCTCCTTCGAAGCTGTGACAAGGCGCTGCCAAGCAGGCGAGAGCACCGACAGATCAAGCTCGGCCGGGTCTTTCTTGCGGCCGTCCAGAACCTCCGGCAGCGCAGTCAGCGCCGCCAACGTTGGCGCCCCGCCTGCGGTTGCCCCGAAGGGTGCTGCAGCGGCCAACGCCGGCAGGAACGAGCGTACGGTGGCGAACCGGCGCATCATTTCGGCTGCAGTGTCAGCCTCGGCACCGTCGGGATTCACCACTTCGTTCACCACGTCCAGCGCGGCGCGTAGCTCGGGCAAGGAAACCTGCTCGGCCAGCACCGAGGCGGCCTCCGTGCTGGAATATTCCGTGTTGCCCAAGACCTCGACCAGTGTTTTCGCGGCCTTTGCCAATTGCAGTGACGCCTTGGACAAGCGGGGCAGGGACTTCAACCGAGCCGCACTGGATTCCCTGGCCGCCTTGCGCAGAACGCGTTCAGTAACAATGGTATCCAGAGCATCACACAAATCATCAGCAACCTCCGACGTCAATGCCCGCACCGCACAAAGCAGTGTCGCACCCCGGCGCTGGCCCGATAAGCCCTGAAGCGATGAGGCCTTGCCCGCCAATCCGTAGCGAGCCAGGGCATTCATCCGGCCCTCGGGGATCATCTCCACATCGACAGACCCAGCACCCAGTGACCGCAAGCGGCTCAGCCGCTCCAACTGCCGCAACAACTCCGGCACCGATACCCTAGAGGGCCCGGTCCGCAGCCTTTCCCACGCGGTCAACCGCGACCCCTCCCCAACGCGAAGCAGGCCTTCCAATTCCAGAATCAATGCGGGGCCGGCTGCGTCAACCAACATGGAATAGAGGCGGTCATTTGCTCCGGAACGGACCTCTAAAACCAGTCGTGTCAACGTAGAGACGCCGGGGAGAAGGACCTTGCGCTCACGCAGCCAGAGCACCGCCCGTTCAAACAAACGCACCGGTCCCTCCGACGACGTCCAGGCCCGGGCCTCCAGAAACAGTCTGAGCTCTTCGTACCTAACCGGATCAGAGAAATCCGCATACCCATACACAATGGAAATTTCCGCGGCATGCTCATACCCGGTCTGTCCCCGCTTCGCATACAGCTTGAGCACGGAAGCATCAGCAATGCCCAGCTGCCCGGCCAGGGATTCCACCACCTGCCACGGGACAGCCTGTGGATCCGTCAAAAACCGTCCGGCCACCCGCACCGTAATCAGTTGGACAGCAAATCCCAGACGGTTGTGCATTCCCCGGCGGCGACCAACCACCGACAGGTCGGCATCGTCCAACCAACAGAAACGTTCCAAGTCCTCCGCCGATACCTCGTCGGGGAATCCGCCGAACCCTGCAGCCTGCTCATCACTTAGAAAATCGACCGCCATACCACCCATTCAACAGGCCTCTGACTCCTTAGCGTGAATTTCCGGGCCGATCTTCCCCAGACCCGAATTACCTCATGGGGGAATGAGGTAGCGCGTACAATTAGCCTCATGACGCTACATGGAGAGGGCTTAAAAGCCGAGGTGGGCGTGCGCGAGCTTCATGATCGGCTCAGTCGCTACATACGGCATGTGGATTCCGGCGGCGATGTCGTGGTGACTATGCGTGGTCGTCGTGTCGCACGCCTGTCGGGCGTGGATGTGGATGATCCGTTGACGGACTTGCGTGCCCGTGGACTTGTCAGCGATCCACAGCAACCGCGGCAACGGATGAGAGAATGGACCCGGCTGACAGCGAGTGGAAGCATCTCTGATCTTGTCAGCGAACAGCGGCGTTGATCGTCTACTTTGATACATCTGCGCTCATCAAGCTGGTGTTCGAGGAGCCTGGATCTGACCTGGCCGCAGAACTCTGGGATCGCGCCGGATCGATTGTATCAAGTCAGCTGATCTATCCGGAGGCGCGGGCCGCAGTTGCAGCAGCCCATCGCGCAGGCAGGATCGCCCGGGACACTCTACAACTAGGGGTCAAAACCATTGATTTGCTCTGTTCTCAACTGAGCATCATCGGGCTCGATTCCGAACTCGCGCACAGCGCTGGAGAGCTCGCCGAGTTGCAAGGGCTACGCGGCTACGACGCCGTTCACCTTGCTTCCGCCCTCAGCGTGGACTCCCAGCTGCTGCTGTTTGCCACGTGGGACCGCGACTTGGGCAATGGAGCGGTCGCCGCGGGCTGCAGCGTGTCTCCGGCCCCCACTTAATGCCGCTGTCAGAACGCCGGATGCCAGATTTCAGTCGAGTCGCCAATGACCGCCACGACGTCCCGCCAGCGGTCAAAAACGGAGCAGGGGTGGGAAATCCCGAAATCGACAGTGTCGCCCACCTCGAATCCCTCTGCGTTGTCGACCACCGCGTGATGGTCAAAGAGCCGTTCGACCTCACCGGGCGGACCGGCCTGCACCGCGCCGGACCGGTGGCGCGCAACAATGACCGGCAGGCCGGCGTCGTACGCCAGTTCCCGCTTGCCTGCACCAATCACCGCCCGGCCGGGTTCCGGAACGGAAATCACAACTGCACGGACGACGGCGGCGGCCGTCAGTCCCGGTATGGGTGACACCCCGGCGTAGGTTCCGTGGTCGTGGACCACGTAACAGCCGGAACGAAGCACATTGACGGACGGCGTGCCCGGCAGGAACATCGCCGCCCGGTCCTGAAATGCTGACCCGCCAATGCTGAACACCGGCCGGGCGCCGAGCATCGAATGGAGGCTCTCGAAGACATCCCGGGCAAAGCTGCAATGCGCGTCGACCAGCGCCAGGTTCTCCGCAGTGCGAAGGTTCGGGGCGATACCCTCGTAGGCGCTGACGCCCGCCAGGTTCAGCCCGGGAGCGCTCTCGATCATCCGAGCCAGCGGCTCTGCCTCCTCGATCCGGCGGATACCGGTGCGCCCGCCAGCCATGCCCGCATCGATAAGTACGTGCAGGGGGCGCGCTGAGTCCTTGAAAACATCAGCCATCAGTTCGATGCCCGCCGCCGAATCCGCCAGGCAGTAAATTTCTGCGGATAGGGTCATGTCTCGGAGCAGTTCCAGATGCGGCCGGAAGACCACCTCGTTCGCGATGAGAATCCTTTTTGCGCCCCACTCAACTGCGTCTGCCGCCTGCCCTGTCGTCGCGACCGTGACGCCCCAGGCACCGGAGAGCTGCCGCTCAACTATTTCGCGCGTCATCGTCGTCTTGATGTGCGGGGCGAGGACCATCGAATGCTCCCGCGCCCACGTTTCCTTGATCGCAATGTTGTTCTCGACCGCTGTGACGTTAAGAAGCAACTGCGGAAGTGTTTCCAACACAAGGGAGCCATCAAACGGAGCCATTCCGCGATCCTACAGCGAGGGTTATCATGCAGATGACTGACCTTTAGGAAGGAGGCACAACCGTAATTGCCTTGCAAACGGTTGATCTTGAAATGCTCGCCGCGGCGCTGGAGGACCAGTCCGGCTGGGATGCCGCCTGGATGTTCGACCCGAACACCGGCGAAACCACCCTCTATCAGGCGGGCTGGGAAGACCAGGAGGAATCCGATAAGGACTCTCCGTCGGCCGATGGGCGCAGGAGTCGATACAGACGAGGCGCAACAGGCGCTGGACACCCGTTAAGGCGCGCACAATGGCGGCCGGGCCCGGTTGGTGACGA
>NZ_KI914987.1:1144-8945 GCF_000520595.1 Arthrobacter sp. H5 | reverse complement strand
CGGGCCCGGTTGGTGACGAGCCGGCGTCGTGCGCGTCCCTAAGATTGAGAAATGACCGCCTCGCTTGTCGCCAAGGATCTTTCCGGCGGCCATGCCCATCGAACCCTGTTTGCCAACCTCAACCTGACCGTTGCTCCGGGGGACGTGATTGGCGTGGTCGGGGCAAACGGCGCAGGCAAATCCACGCTGCTCCGGCTGCTGGCCGGAGTGGACACTCCTCTGGCCGGGACCGTGGCCGCGGCCCCCACCGATGCCTTCATTGGCTGGCTCCCCCAGGAACATGAGCGCGTTGCGGGCGAGACCATTGCCAGCTACATCGGCAGGCGAACCGGTGCGGTGGCCGCAACCAACGCAATGGAATCGGCCGCCGAGGCGCTGACCTCCGGGAGCAAAGAGGCAGGCGACCATTACGCCGTAGCACTGGATCGCTGGATGGCCAGCGGCGCCCCGGACCTCGAGGACCGGGTTCCAGCGGTGCTCGCGGAGCTGGGACTGCACACAAGTGCGGACAGTCTGATGACGGGGCTGTCGGGTGGACAGGCTGCCCGCGTAGCCCTTGCCGCGCTGCTCCTGAGCCGCTTCGACATTGTGCTGCTCGATGAGCCCACCAATGATCTGGATCTCGCAGGCCTCGCACGGCTGGAGGATTTTGTGCGCGGCCTGCGCGGCGGCGTCGTTCTGGTTTCGCATGACCGCGAGTTCCTTGCCCGCTGTATCACCACGGTGGTGGAACTGGACCTGGCGCAGAAGAAGACAAGCGTCTACGACGGCGGCTATGACGCCTTCCTCGAAGAGCGTGCCGTCGCCAAACGCCATGCCCGCGAGGCGTATGAAGAGTTTGCCGACAAGAAATCGGACCTGGTCTCACGCGCGCGCACCCAGCGTGAATGGAGCTCGCAGGGCGTCCGCAATGCGATGAAAAAGAGTCCCGACAATGACAAGATCCGCCGGCGGGCAAGCATGGAGTCCTCCGAGAAGCAGGCCCAGAAGGTCCGTCAGATGGAGTCCCGGATTGCCCGGCTGGATGAGGTTGAGGAGCCGCGGAAGGAATGGCAGCTTCAGTTCAGCATCGGCACGGCTGCGCGTTCCAGCGCGGTTGTTGCCACGCTGAACCAGGCCTCCGTCCGGCTCGGCAGGTTCACGCTGGGGCCGGTGTCTCTGCAGGTCAACGCCGGGGAGCGCATCGGCATCACCGGGCCAAATGGTGCGGGCAAATCAACCCTGCTGAAGCTGCTGCTGGGTGATTTAGTGCCTGACGACGGCGCCGCCAGCCTGGGTGCCAGCGTCGCCGTTGGCGAGATAGACCAGGCACGCCGACGGTTTGACGAGTCGGAACCGCTGGGCGATGCCTTCGAATCTTTGGTGCCGTCATTGAACCGCGGCGAAGTCCGGACGCTTCTGGCCAAGTTCGGTCTCAAGGCTGACCAGGTTTCCGGATGCGTTGGCTCGCTCTCCCCCGGCGAGCGCACCCGTGCGGCCCTCGCCCTGCTGCAGGCACGCGGTGTGAACCTGTTGGTCCTTGACGAACCGACCAACCACCTGGACCTGCCCGCGATCGAGCAGCTTGAGGAGGCGCTTGAAAGTTACGACGGCGCTCTGCTGCTGGTGTCACACGACCGGCGGTTGCTCGAAAACGTGAGGCTGGATTTCCGGTGGGAGGTCAACGGCGGACAGGTTACTGTGCGTTAGTCTGCTTTCTCCTGCGCGTGCCGTTCGTCAGCATCGACTCTCCCCAACTGGACGCTTTGAGCACGTTTTTGCTTCTGAGAAGGTCCGTTTGGGGAGAGTCGATGAGTACGACGACGCCACGCCGCCTTGCGCGCGTACGGTCGTCGTTTCGGGACCCGGCGGCAGCGGAGAGGAGCCGCGCGAGTTCGGTGGGTTTGCTGAGCATGGGCCAGTGTCCAGAGTCGATATCGACGAACTCGAGGTTCTTCGCTTTGGCGAGTTCCGGCAGTTCCCCGCTGTCGATCCATTCCTGAGCCTCGACCGGACTGAACTCAGGGCACACCAGCACCACCGGAGTGTTGAACCGCCGCTCGTCCTGATAACGCACCACACCCTTGGTCACACCTTCGGGAACGGGGATTGCAGCCGACTCAAACCGGCCCTTGGCCTCTTCATCAAGATCGGCGGAGTCCGGTCCCTCGAACGGGCCCCAGCCGGGGAAGGGCATGGCTCCGTTCTGTGCCTCAAAAAAGTCGGCATAGGGCTGGCCATCTGCCGAAGGAAAACCACCAATGAGGGCTACCTTTGCCACCTTCCCGGGGCGTGCATCAGCGGCCAGCCAGGCCAGGGTGCAGGCGGCGGAATGCCCCACCACCATAGGCCTCTCTGACGCTGATTCCACGGCATCAAGCACGGCGGCAACCTGTTCATCGAGCGTGGCGGTCTTGGCTCCGTCACCTTGACCAGGGAGAGTGAGCGGCACCGGGCGATGGCCAAGAGCGTCCAACTCTTGGGCGACGCGGTCCCAGGCCGAGCCGTCGAGCCACAGCCCGGCAATGAGCAGGATGTCCCTAATCAGTTCTCCTCTTCCTCTGCGGTCAAATCACGTTCAGCGTAGAGCCGGTGCTGGCTCAACGTCACCCCCCCCCACACTCGGCCGGCCACCCCTCCTGCCTCTGCGTGAACTGATCCCGCTCGGCATGGGTGGCACAATTGCCCCATGCCCGCCATCCTGCTCACACTGGATTCCGACCAGCCGAAAGACGGCATCGCGAGCTACCTTGACGCGCAAGCAGCCATTGACCGGACAGGATTTTTCCGCAGCCGCTGGCTCGTGAACGGTGAGGTCGCCGCAGGTAGCGACGCCTGGCTCCTGGTTAATGGAGTCCATGGCGGAGGGCTGACGGGTCACGGCTCGGTCACCTCCGCTACCAACAATGACAAAGCGGTACTTGTTGACGTCGGCGCATTGCGTACCCGCGGCGAGCACATCCCCTTCGCGGAGCTGACCAATCGAATGCCCGGAGTGCTATGGAACCCGTACCCGGCGACGGGAACACACCTTGCAGAGGCCGAGGCGGCGGCCCTGCGCGACCTGTGGTCTGAGTATGTGGGTCCAGTAGCTGAAGATCCCACTAGTCCGGCACCCGGGTCCCTGCCCCAAGAGGCCATCAGGCGGGTAGGGGTGAACAGGTATGAACGGGACCCGCAGGCACGCCGGGAGTGCATTGCACACCACGGAACATCCTGCGCGGCCTGCGGTTTCTCGTTTGGGACAGCGTACGGCGCCCTTGGCCGGGAATTCATCCAAGTGCACCATATAGTTCCCCCGTCACAGCTTGGCGCCGGGTACCAACTGGATGCCCTCACCGATCTGGTCCCGCTCTGCCCAAACTGCCACGCGATGGCTCACCTCCGCACACCCGATCCGTACACGGCAGCCGAACTGCGGAGAATCATTGCGGCTGCAGGGCATGTTGATGGGTCAATCGTGAGTGACGAGGAGTTGGCGGCACAGGAAGCGGCGGCCCGGATCCTGGAGGCCGGAAGCCGTGACGCGCACTCGACCTGAGCACCGCCGTCGTCGTACTGGTGACCGCGCCCGTGCAGGGAACACACAGGCGACGCAGGGTGGGCGTCCAGAGTGAGGGACTAGCGTCGCACACTTATTGTCATCGAGGCAGGAGACTGTGTGTTGAAGAAGAAGTGGTTAGTGAGTCTTGCCCTCGCCGGGGCCGTGTCCGTAATGACCGCGTGCGGCACACCGAGCGACGAAGGCAGCCCGGAATCGCAGCAGACGGCACCTGCTGAAGGGAGCACGGCGGAGGGTGAGGCACCCGCAATGCCGGAGCCCGATCTCGAGGGAATCCCAGACGTGGTGGCAAGTGTCAACGGAACCGACATCCTCAAGGAGGAGTACACCACCATCTACGAGGGGCAGTTCCAGCAATCAGCTATGCAGTCGCAGATGTCCGGTCAGGAAGTTGATCAGGATCAGCTGAAAACCCAGGTTGTTGAGAACATGATCGGTACCGAGCTGCTCATACAGGAAGCCGGAAACCGTGGCATCGAGGCGTCCGAGGAAGCCAAAACCGAAACCTTGAACGGACTCGCGGAGTCCAATCAGCTTGGTTCACCCGAGGAGTTCATCGCCAAAATGGGCGAGCAGGGCATGGACGAAAAGGAAGTCAACGCCCAGCTTGAAACCCAGGTTCAGCTGGATCAGCTCATCGCTGAAGAAACCGGCGAGGTGAAGCCCACTGAGGAAGAACTCAAGGCAGCCTATGAGGAAGCCAAAACCCAGCAGGAGCAAATGGGCGAGGCTGGCGGCGAAGCTCCCGAGGTTCCACCGTTCGAGGAGCTGCGGCCGCAGCTCGAAGAGCAGTTCAAGGCGCAGAAGGAATCCGAGGTCACTGAGGCGCTGGTGACGAGCCTGCGTGAAAAGGCAGACGTAACGATCAACCTCTAAAATACTCGGTGATCGACCAAAGTCCGCCAGGCCCGCGTGGGAGATCCGCGCGGGCCTGGCCAGGCCTCCACACACTCGCCAGAGCGAGTTTGGTCGACTCCCGGATTCAGCCCGCGATCAGGTCATTGATCACGATTGTCTGGTCCCGGTCGGGCCCCACACCGATTGCTGAGAACCTTGTTCCGGACATCTTCTCGAGCGCGCGCACGTAGGTCTGTGCGTTCCCCGGGAGATCGGCAATTGTCCGCGCACCGGTGATGTCCTCGGTCCATCCATCGAAGTACTCGAAGATGGGTTTGGCATGGTGGAACTCGGTTTGGGTCATCGGCATTTCATCGTGCCTGATGCCGTCGACGTCGTACGCCACACAAACCGGAATCCGCTCGATGCCGGTCAGCACATCCAGCTTGGTGACAAAGTAGTCCGTGAACCCGTTCACTCTTGCCGCATGGCGCGCCAGAACGGCGTCGTACCATCCACACCGCCGCGGGCGCCCGGTGTTCACACCAAACTCTCCACCCTTTTTCTGCAGGTAAAGCCCCATGTCATCGAACAGTTCCGTGGGGAACGGGCCGGCGCCAACCCGCGTGGTGTACGCCTTGATAATGCCAACGGCGCGGCTGATGCGGGTAGGGCCGATGCCCGAGCCAACGGATGCTCCGCCGGCAGTAGGGTTCGACGACGTCACAAACGGGTAAGTACCGTGGTCCACATCCAGGAACGTGGCCTGCCCGCCTTCCATCAGGACCACTTTCCCGGCGTCGAGCGCTTCATTGAGCACGTAGGTGGCATCGATGACCAGCGGGCGCAGGCGGTCGGCGAAGGAGAGGAAGTATTCGATGACCTCCTCAACCTCGACGTCGCGGCGGTTGTAGACCTTGACCAGCAGTTCGTTCTTCTGCTTGAGGGATCCCTCGACCTTTTGACGGAGGATCGATTCGTCAAAGACGTCTTGAACCCGGATTCCCAGCCGCGCGACCTTGTCCATATAGGCCGGTCCAATGCCCCTGCCGGTGGTGCCAATGGCGCGCTTCCCCAGGAACCGCTCGGTGACCTTGTCCAGCACCTGGTGGTACGGGGCAACCAGGTGGGCGTTGGCCGACACGCGAAGCTTGGAGGTATCCGCCCCGCGCGCAATAAGTCCGTCAATCTCTTCAAACAACGCTTCCAGGTTGATGACGCAGCCGTTGCCGATGATCGGAATGGCGTTGGGGCTCAAAATTCCGGCCGGAAGGAGCTTGAGCTCATACTTCTCACCGCCGACGACGACGGTGTGGCCGGCGTTGTTGCCGCCGTTTGGTTTGACCACATAATCCACGCGCCCGCCGAGCAGGTCCGTGGCTTTGCCTTTTCCTTCATCGCCCCACTGGGCTCCGACAATAACTATCGCTGGCATGGGATCCTCCCCCATCGTTTCGACAGCACCGTGCGCCTCACTGGCTGCGCAGGTACCGCCGGGAGTGCATGAGAATGCCCCAAGACTCTGTAAGAGGGTCTGGGGCTCTTACCACCCAAGTTTAGCGGACATCACAGTTCACCTGCGGACCTATAGCCCTTTGGGGTCCCACGCAGCCGATCGCCTGCACTGGCGTCTTCTCCGCGCCGATAGTAGCGTGCGACTCATGACACCTTCGAGGCTGGGAACAGCGCCAGTGGCGCGCATCGGCATTTCCGGCTGGAGATACGTTCCCTGGCGAAATTCGTTTTATCCCAAAGGGCTCGTCCAGGATAAGGAATTGGAGTACGCGTCCAACTGCTTGAACACCATCGAACTCAACGGGACCTTCTATTCACTGCAGAAACCAGAGAGTTTTATCCGGTGGCGGGACACTGTGCCGGAAGATTTTGTGTTTTCCATCAAAGGCCCCAGATACATCACGCACATGCTCAAACTGCGGAACGCTGAAACGGCGCTAGCCAATTTTTTTGCTTCCGGAGTCCTTTCGCTCGGCCCGAAACTCGGCCCCATCCTGTGGCAACTGCCGGCTACGAGTAAGTTTGATCGCGCGGCACTGGATGCTTTCCTCACCCAACTGCCAAGAACGACGACGACGGCAGCGGGCCTCGCGGCCGGCCACGAGGCCCGTATGAAGGACAGCACATGGTTTAAGGTCACCGAGGATCGCCCCATTCGCTACGCGCTCGAAGTGCGCAACATCAGCTACGACAATGCGGAGGCCTTCGAATTGCTGCGCCGGCACATGGTCTCACTGGTTGTTGCCGACTCAGCCGAAAAGTGGCCGCAGTTCCGCGAGGTGACGGGGGACGTGGTCTACGTGCGCCTCCATGGCAGTGAGGAGCTTTACGCGAGAGGCTACACCGATGCCCAGCTGGACGAGTGGGCAGAGACAATTCACGGCTGGCTCTCGGGGGCTTTGTGTCCAGATGGCAGGGGTCGCGACGTGCAGCTGCACTTCGACAATGACATCAAGGTCCACGCACCCTTCAACGCAATGGCACTGGCGGAGCGGCTGCGTTAGGTTGACCCGCACGGTTTCCCCGGCGTTCATTTTCTCTTCCGGCACCAGTTCCTGCGCCGGTTTTCCACCGGATCCGACGTTTGGATCTTAGACTGGGAAAATGGACAGCAGGGATGTCGATACGGGACTTGTGGCGGGAAGTGCTGCTGAAGCGGAAAGGATGCCCGGCGATGTGGCATCCTTTGTGATCCTTGGCGGGCGGTACAAGCTTGGCACGCCCATCGGTCAGGGCGGGATGGCATCGGTGTATCAGGCGCGCGACGAGGTGCTCGGCAGAGAGGTGGCGGTCAAGCTTTTCCGTGCCGGCGTAATAGGAGACGACGAGACCGACCGGCAGCAAAGCGAAGCCAGAGTCCTGGCCGGGCTGAGCCACCGCAACCTTGTCACGGTCTTTGACGTCGGCACAGATACCGCAACGCTCCATCCTCAGACCTACCTGGTCATGGAACTGGTCCAAGGCGAGGACCTGCACCGTGCCAGATACAATGCATCACTCACCGAAGAAGAGACGGCGGCCATGGGCGCCGGAGTGGCCGATGCCCTTGCTTATATTCACGGCCGTGACATAGTCCACCGCGATGTGAAGCCTGCCAATATCCTCCTCGGTGGGCGCGGGGACGTACAGCGGGCGCGGAACCCCAAACTCACGGATTTCGGTATTGCCCGGCTGATGGACGGTGCACGGTTGACCGCCACGGGACAGTCCATCGGCACTGCGGCGTACCTGAGCCCCGAACAGGCTGAGGGAATTTCCGTAACTCCAGCCAGCGACGTCTACTCTCTGGGGCTCGTATTGCTGGAATGCCTCACCGGGGACGCCGCCTTTCCGGGTCCCGCAGCGGCGTCTGCAGCGGCACGGTTGTATCGCGGCCCGCCGATTCCTGCAGCTCTGAGTAACGGCTGG
>NZ_KI914987.1:0-1044 GCF_000520595.1 Arthrobacter sp. H5 | reverse complement strand
CAGCTCTGAGTAACGGCTGGACCCAATTACTCCATGCCATGACCGCCCGGGATCCGCTGGACCGTCCCACCGCGGCCGTTACAGCCTCAGTGCTACGTTCCCTCCCCAGCCCCAGCCCCGGCGCTCCGCGCGGATTAGACACTGTCGATTATTGGACACCGTACCCGAAGACCGTTCTGCCGGTTGACCCTGCCCCTCCCCGCCAGCGGGATTTCGCGTCGCGGGATGGCCAGCCGACTTCAGCCATGCCCACCGCCATCCGGACAGGGAAATTACCCTCGCATTCCGTCATCACCCCACCGGACGGGGGGCCGACTCACCCGTATCCGGAAGAAAAGCAAGGCCGGCCGAGGCAACGCCGCGGACCAAGCGCCATGCAATGGGTGTTGATAGCACTTATCCTGGCAGCGGCGCTGTTGGTTGTGGCCGTGATCGTAGTGCCGATCCTCGATATCGGATACGGGCCTGACCCCGTTCCCGTTGACTACCCCGCAGCACCCGGAGAACTTGGTGATCTGCTGGAGGAGCTACAGGACAGCGTGGCACCACGATGAAAATGACCGGATTCATGCGCCGCACCCTGGTGGTAAGCGTCAGTGTGGCCTTGCTCAGCGGGTGCAGCAGTACTTCGGCCGGCTACGGCCCGGCCGCAGCCCGGCAACTCCAATCCGACGTGCTGGCCGTGACGCAATTCTCTGTTGATGAAAACTACGAAGAAGCCCTAAATGTTCTCAATGAGCTCAGTGTCCGCTTGGACGCCCTGGCGTCCAGCGGAGCCGTTCCACCCGACCGGCAGCAGCGCATAGAAGACGCCATCGCGGCCGTCCGGACTTACCTCGAAGACAGGGCCGGTGACCAGGCAGATCCAACCCAACTGGTACCCGAACCACAAACGCCCACGCCGTCACCGTCACCGTCACCGTCACTGAAGGAATCCACGCCTGCACCCGGTGAACTGCCGCCCCTACCTCCCCCTGCCCTTGACCCATTGGTTCCAGCGCCGCCGCCACCGCCACCGCCACCGCCACCAAGCGAATCACCACT
>NZ_KI914986.1:69547-74466 GCF_000520595.1 Arthrobacter sp. H5 | reverse complement strand
CTCCGGGAAGGACGCCGCACTCGGTATGTGATCCAACCCCGCCAGCACTTCCGCCATCCCGCCGAAGCACATCAGGAAGTCGGTGCACTCCTGGCGATCTTCGCTCCCCACTAACGGACGCCTACGAAGGGAATCACCAATGAGAACCCGAGCCACAGCCCTTCCGGGCTCCGGGCTACTCCTGACCGGGGCCCTGTTCCTGACCGGTTGCGACGACACACAACTGCCGGAAACCCCAGGATTAGAAGAACAAGACGGCGAAGACCCAGACCAGGGCGATAATCCTGACGACCAGGACGAAGAGCAGGACGAAGAGCAGGACCAAGAGCAGGACGGGGGCTAGAGGCAGCAAGGCCGGCCTGAAGCATCCAGGGACCCAAAAGGTTGGGAGACAGATATGACGAAGGAGTATTCAGCATCTCGGCACTGCCGTGAACGGCTGGCACAGCAGGATCGAAGGTGCAGGTTCCTCACATACCACCGTCTGGGATGTCCGGCGACCCGCTTTGTCGTCGGCCGCAACAGGATTGCGCGTGAACTCAACGGCAGGAAGCGCTGGTTTTCGCAGGCGCTTCGCCCGACATGACGGCGATGAGCCATGATCATCGTGTTGGTTGGAGTGGACGGGGCGGGCAAAAGCACAGCAGGTCGGCTGCTCGCGCAGCGACTCGCCGCCGCAGAGTATCCTGCGACCTTCACCATGAACCGTTCGGGCCGACGCAGTATCACTACGTGGTGTAAGCGACGCAACATCCAACCTCCAACCTCCAGTGGTTCTACTCGATGCGATAGAGACCAGCATTCGCTGCATCATCGTGCTGGTGTCTCACCTGCGCGCCAAGGTCGGATCCGGGGTCCTCATCATGGACAGGTACCTCTACTGTCAGGTGGCGCTCCGACGGGCGCGGGGGCTGCGTTCAGGATGGCTGCTGCCTTTCCTGCTCAAAGTCCTACCGGCCCCGGATATCGTTTTCTACTTCGACGTCCCGGCTGACATCGCGTACTGCAGAGTCCGTCGCCGAGCCGCGGACACCGAGACCTTCGAGCACTTGCAGGCGTTCGATGCGGCATACCGGAACTGAAGAACTTTCCGTCCTTCGTCGCTATCGACGCGAGCCTCCCCTCCGAGCAGCTCGTCGAGAACATGCCGCAAAATCTCGGGGTGTGCGGATTGGGACTCCAATGAGGACTGGACGCAGAAACACCTATGCGGGCCCGCAGATTAGCCCTCCGCGCAACCGATCGATGACAGGCAGCAACACCGAACTCATCGCGTGGCTGTTCATGCGATGGTCCGGCACGCTCCTGGTAGTCCTGATCTTCGTGCACCTCTTCGTAAACCTCATGCTCGGCGACGGCATCCAACAAATTGATTTCGCTTTCGTCGCCGGAAAATGGGCGCACCCCTTCTGGCAATGGTTCGACCTGATCATGCTCTGGCTCGCCATGCTCCACGGCAGCAACGGACTCCGCGTCATCATCAACGATTACGCCGACACCGCCAGGATGCGCCTGATGCTCAAAGCCGTCCTGCTCACCTGCTCGGCAACCATCATCGCGCTCGGATCACTCGTCATCTTCACCTTCGACCCCTGCCCCACCCAAGCCGCCACAGAATCACTGCCCGCATTCTGCGCATCACCTAGTGAATCGAGCACCGCATCCTGAACGATCGTCCATAGAACACTCTTTCCACTCAGCCCACAAAACGGCGCGTCGTGTTCTATGGGCCGTGTCCGAGACCTATGTGTTGCTACCTACGTTGGCGGTACAGTTTGTGAATGGCATCTGTTGGTTACGCGCGTGTGTCGACTCGGGAGCAGAATCTTGATGATCAGACCGACGCTCTGGAGGCTGCGGGTTGCGAGAGGTTTTCATCGAGCACGCGTCCGGTGTTCTCGCGAAGCGGCCGGCACTCGATGACGCTCTGGATTATCTGCGTGCAGGGGACACCCTCATCGTGACGAAGCTCGATCGGCTCGGCCGGTCGGTGCGGAACCTGAAGGAGGTCGTCGACGGGCTTCAGCAGCAGGGCGTGGGCTTGAAGGCTTTGTCGCAGGGTATTGATACGACGACCCCTGGTGGGCGGTTGTTCTTTCACATGCTCGCAGCGATTGCGGAGTTCGAGCACGATCTGATCGTTGAGCGTACGAAGGACGGTCTCGCTGCGGCCCGGGCTCGCGGCCGCAAGGGTGGGGGTCGGTTCAAGATGACGCCGACGAAGGCCCGTCAGGCACGAGCGATGTATGACGAGAAGTCGTACACGGTGCAGCAGATCGCGGAAACGTTCGGTGTTCGCGCGGCACCATCTACCGCCACCTTGGTGAAGACGTCAGGGCATAGGCGGGCTACTGACCGTGGTGCAGCGCAGCGTCCAGGACAAGCTCACACTACTGCGCCAGCACGACGACGGTGTCCCATGGACCCGTATCGCCGCCGAATCAGGGGTGCCGCTACGCACTCTCAACAGGTGGGCCCCGAGATACCGCCTCGATTCGGCTTCCACCAGCGTGCAACGATCTCACCGGGTTGACCGCGGCACCAGGCGCATTCCATCGGAGCTTGTCGAAGCGATCGAGGAATTGGCGCTTCGGCGGCCGGCACCGACAGCGGCGTTCATCCACCGACGGGTGGGCGACATCGCCCGTGAGCTCGGACTCGCGGCGCCGAGCTATTCCAGTGTGCGCACGATCATCGCCTCAATCGACCCGGGCCTTAGAACCCTCGCCCAGCACGGCGATACCGCCTACCGGAACCACTTCGAACTGGTCTCCGCCGGACCGCGAGCCGTCCGAACGAGCAGTGGCAGGCCGATCACACCCTGCTTGACGTCATATCCTCGACAAGACCGGCGCCCCGGTGCGGCCATGGCTGACCGTGGTGCTCGATGACTACTCGCGTGCCGTCGCCGGCTACACCGTATTCATCGGTGCGCCCACCGCCGAGCAGACCGCGCTGGCATTGCATCAGGCCGTGAACCGCAAGACGAGTTCCGTCTGGCAAGTGTGCGGTCTGCCCGATGTTCTCTACAGCGACCATGGCTCCGATTTCACGTCCGCCCGACTCGAGCAGGTATGCCTGGACACCCACATCCAACTCATCCACTCCAGGGTCGGCGTCCCGCAGGGACGCGGGAAGATCGAGCGGTTCTACGGCACCATCACCACCGAACTTCTGCCGCACCTGCCCGGGAACATCCCGCATGGAATGAACGGGAACCCCGTCTCACCTCCGGCGTTGAGCCTTGAACAGCTCGATGGAATCCTTGAACGGTTCATCGTCGCCGACTACAACCAGCGCCCGCACTCCCAGACCGGAGAAGCACCCGCGTACCGTTGGGGCGCATCCGGGGTTCATCCCGCGCAGCCCAGCCCGGCCCGATGACCTGGATCTGCTGTTGCTCACTGCCGCTGCCACGCGAAAGGTGCAGCGCGATGGCGTCCAATTCGCCTCCACCCGCTACATCTCGCCCGTCCTCGCCGCTTACGTCGGTGAGCACGTCACCGTGCGGTTCAACCCGCGCGACGTCGGCGAGATCCAGATCTACTTCAACGATGAGTACCTCTGCCGAGCGATTGCCCCGGAATTCGCCGCGAGCTCCGTCTCGCTTCAAGAGCGGCAAGCCGCCCGGTCGCAACGACGGCGCGATCTCAAGCAACAGTTACGGCAGAGGCGCAGCCTCGCCGACGCGATTCCCTCCGACACCCGCTATGTCCCGCGTGAACCAGCCGACCCGGAACCGGTCACCACCCCGATAATCGTTGATGAAAAAGCCCCACCACGACACGGATTGCGTCTCTATGCCACCGACTAACCCGGGCCACAGCGTCCTCAGCAAGGGAGAGGACGGCCGCAGATTCCTCTCCGGCACATTCGGAGAGGTCAACACCAGCGCCCCGCCGCTACCGGACCGACCCCCTTTCCAGGCCACCCGTGAGCATCGCCGCTTCACCGAATTCGCCGACACCGTCCGCTCCCACCGCTACATCGGCCTCTGCTCGCAAGACGTTCTATGCGATACGGGCCAGGGCACTTGATGAAGGCCAGGCCGCAGCCCTGGAGCCACGCTCACGCCGCCCGAAAACTTCGCCAACCCGGTTGTCCGAGGACCTCAAGCAAGAGGCGCTGAATGTGCGTGCCGCCCTGGAGTCTTCCGGGCTGGATCATGGGCCGATCAGTGTGCACGACAAAATGGTGTCCTTGGGGATGCACGTGCCCTCGCCGGCTTCGCTGGCGCGGATCTTCCGGGAGAAGAACGTGGCCCGGTCCGAACCGAAGAAGAAACCCCGGGCCGCGTACCGCAGGTTCGTCTACCCGGCTCCGAACGCCTGCTGGCAGCTGGATGCCACCGAGTACGTACTCACCGGTGGGCGCAAGTGCGTGATCTTCCAACTGCAAGATGATCATTCACGCCTTGCGGTCGCCTCCCACGTAGCATCCGGCGAAACGAGCGAAGCGGCCCTGGCGGTCGTGGCCAAGGGCATCGCAGCCCTTGGGGTGCCGCAGCGATTGCTGACCGACAACGGTATGGCGCTCAACCCCTCACGTCGCGGGTGGGAAGGCCGGCTGGTCACCTATGTGTCCTCGCTTGGGGTCGAGGCGATCACCGGAAAACCGTATAAAACCGACCACGCAGGGAAAGAACGAGCGGTTTCATCAGACCCTGTTCCGGTGGCTGGACAAGCAGGCTCTTACCCATACCCACGAAGAGCTCCAAGCCCACGTCGACCGGTTTGACCTGATCTATAACACCGAGCGCCCGCACCAGGGATTGCCAGGGCGTATCACCCCGCGGCAGTCGTGGGACGCCACGCCCGTCGCCGAAGCGCCCAGGCCGAAACCACCACTGCCGGTTCTTCCCGTGCCACAGGTGCCGGGGCCGGTGGCCCATCCTCCGTCCGCCACCGAACCGGTGGCGG
>NZ_KI914986.1:55834-69447 GCF_000520595.1 Arthrobacter sp. H5 | reverse complement strand
CCGGTGGCGGACGTTGGTGCAGAAGCAGCGGAGCGCACCACGACGGAGCTGCGGGCTCAAACACCTCCCGAGACCGACCCGTCGCAGAAAATCAGCGGCAGTATCGCCCGCCCGGCAGTCACTGGTAGCCGGAAGCTGCGGGTCTATCCCAACGGTGTGGTCGGCATCGGCAGGACCCTGCACTCCGTAACCAAGCGGATGGGCGGACGAGTCGTCATCGCGGCCTGGGACCTTGACGGCGTCGTATTCGCCAATACCGAAGGAGAGATCCTCGCAGAGTACTTCTGGCCGCCCGAAGGAACCACTTACGTCGGGATGAGCAGGGCACGCACCCACTTCCGCAGATAGGCATGCAAGGAAAACTGTTACCGATGTCCAGAGACAGCAAGTGTCACCGAAGTCCCGAGGCGGAACTGTTACCAAACTCCGGAGACATCACATCTTTAACAGACACGCCCTAGGTGGTACAGACGCCCCACCATCTCGAGGTTCTCAAATCCAGTGAGGTTCTCGTCCACCGCCGCATACTGTCCTGAAGCGCCAATGATGCGCCTGACAGCCTTGGGGTTGCGCACCACGTCGATGCCGTCAACAAAGGCGGTGCCCTCATCCGGCTTGATCAACGTGGTGAGCATCTTGACCACCGTGGTTTTGCCCGCGCCGTTGGGGCCAAGCAGTGCCTTTACCGTTCCCTGGGGAACGGACAGGTCCAGTCCATCAAGCGCATGGACAGGGCCGCTCTTCGATCTATAGGTCTTCTTCAGACCCTTGGCCTCAATAATTGTCATGATTTAATCCTAGTTTGTGCGGCACACGCCATCAGGTCATTGCGGACGGATTGCGTCCTAGATCAGAACTGGTTGTTTGCTCGGACGATCAAGCAATCATTCGCCGATTATTTTGCCGGGTCAAGACTTCCGTCACGCATCATACCAAAGTGATTGGGTAGTGCCAATTACACATTGAACAGCATGCCGGCGCCCCTCCGCCCTGGTTCGAGCCCGCCGAGGCCTTGACGCCCTCCTAAGGCAGGACAAGAGTAGCTACATAAGCGGCCCGCAGAATCAACTGAAGGTGGATGTCATGGACACTCTGGGATGGATCATCGTTGGAATTGTTGTGGTGCTGGTCATTATCGGGGTGGTCATTTTCCTTGGCCGCAAGCGCAAGCATCAGGTTGACGAACAGCACAGGGAAGAGGACCGTCATCAGGCGTCCGATCTTCGTGACAAGGCCCAGGAGACTGACCTGGAGGCCCGGGATCGTGAAGCGAAAGCCAGTCAGGCTGCTGCCGAGGCACAGCGCGCCGAGGTGGACGCCGAAAAGCTGCGCAGGGAAGCGGAACAGCGCCAGGCCGATGCGCAGGGTCTCCGCAGCGAAACCGAGGACCAGGCACGAAAGGCTGACGAAATAGACCCGGATGTGGATACCCGTCCAGGACAGTCAACCGGGACTACCCAGGCCGAACATACAGGCACACGGTCGGACAGTGCCACCGCGTCAGGGACCAACCCGGACCACGGTGCAGAACCGCGTCACAGCGAAAAAACCCGTGGGGAGACAACAGACAACGTCGATCCGGACGGGAGCGGCCCCCGTCGCTGACAGCTACCCACGGGTGATGGTTTGGTCCCGTTCTTCAGCGCGCCGTTCAGCCGCAGCCGGCGCAACGAGAAAGGATGCAAGAACGGCCACGCCCACAGCCAACAGGGCGTTGCGGATGCCAACGTGATCGCCAAGGAATCCCAACAAGGGCGGACCGGCAAGGAACGCCGTATAACCGATGGTCGACACCACCGATACCCGCGCAGCAGCGTGCCTGGGGTCATCGGCAGCCGCGGACATGCCCATGGGGAAACCGAGCGCAGCGCCCATTCCCCAAAGGACGGCCCCCGCGCCGGCAAGAAGCTCATTCGGCGCAAAGACAAACACTGCCAGACCAAGCAGAGAGGCGCCGAGGCTTACCTGCAGGACTTTCACCCTGCCGTAACGGTCAATGAGTCCGCCGCCCACAAATCGGAACACGGTCATCGACGCCACGAATACGCCGAACATGAGCGCACCAACGGCTTGGGACGTCCCAAGACCGTCCACACTGGCCTTGGCCACCCAGTCATTGGCGGCGCCTTCGGTCAATGCAGCGCCGAGCACAACCAGGCCGATGAGGAGCGTGCGCGGTTCCTTCCAGGCCGCAAACCGGCTGCGGGGCGCCTCCTCGTTCCTGCTTTCCTGCTGCGCGTGTTCCGGCAGGAAGTGCTTGGGAACCCACAGCGAAACCACCAGTACAACCGCAGCCACGCCCAAGAGGTGCAGCGCAAATTCAATGCCAAGCGCTGCCAGCCCGGCACCCACCATCGCACCCGCGAAAGCGCCCCCACTGAACGCTGCATGGAATTTGGGCATGATTGTCCGCAGGAGCCTGCGCTCCACATCGGCACCCTCAATGTTTTGGGCGACATCCCAGAGCGCCACACCCACACCGAAGAGAAACAGGCCAATCGCCGTCAGGGCAACCGACGTCGTCGTCAATCCGCCTGAGATAGTGACCGCGGCAATTGCCGAGGCGACACCGCCCAGCCGAACGGTGTTGGCCGTACCTACCCGTCCGGCGATGGTCCCGGCCAGAGGCAGTGCCAGCACGGAACCGATGGCGCCGGTCAGAAGGAGCGCTCCCGTCTCACCCGAGCCAAGCCCCAACGAGGCGGACGCTGCCGGGATTCGGGCGGCCCAACTGGCGAACACCAGGCCGTTGAGACCAAATACGGTGAAGGTGGCCCACATGGCCGGTCTGACGTTGGTTTGCACCTGTAAACCGTAGTTTCTCCCGCCCTCAGCGTCCATTGTGACGCGGGCCGCCAATTTCATGACGCGCGGAAAGATCAGGGCGCATCACCGCGATGAGGATCGCTCGCTCATTTCGCGGAGGAGATCACGCATCTCAGTCAGCAAGGCGGTGTCCACTGGTATGGGCTCTTCCTCAGGCTCGTCGGCACTCAAGCGGCGTTTCATCATCTGGTTCATTCTGTTCATCGGTGCAACAAAGATGAAGTACACCACTGCCGCGGTGATGAGGAAGGTGATCGCTGCCGTGATCACCGCTCCGATGTTGATAAACGTTGCGTCATTGCTTGGGATAACCCGGAAGCCAAGCCCAATCGAATCTGTTCCGCCAGCCGCGGCAATTATGGGTTTGACGACGTTCTCCGTAAGGGCTGCGACCAGCGCAGTAAAGGCGCCGCCAATGACAACGGCGATGGCCAACTCAATGACATTTCCGCGGAGTACAAAATCCTTGAATCCTTGAAGCATAAGACGGGCTCCTATACACAGTGAATATGCCGGCCTGGATACGGCCGGCCGAGCTGCTCCGAGCAGACTATAAGTCCCCGTCCACAGCGACAAGATGCAAACGGTACTTCCACCTCAGCGTGCGCGCTGGACCCGGCCTTCGTCCCAGACCGGCTCCTCGGACTCGTAGACCCTGCCGTCCTCGCCAAAGACCAGGAACCTGTCGAAGCTGCGGGCAAACCAGCGGTCGTGGGTGACGGCAAGGACCGTACCCTCAAAAGCGTCGATTGCCTTCTCCAACGCCTCCGCCGAGTGCAGGTCGAGGTTGTCAGTGGGTTCATCCAGGAGCAGGAGCGTCGCGCCGGAGAGTTCAAGCAGGAGGATCTGCAGTCTCGCCTGCTGGCCGCCCGACAGTGAGTCATACTGCTGCTCAGACTGCCCGGCGAGTCCGTAGCGGTCCAGCACGCCGGATGCCGCCTCGCGGCCCAGGCCGGAACGGTGGTCATCGCCGCGGTGCAGGATGTCCAGCAGCGAGCGGCCAAGCAGATCCGGGCGGACATGGGTCTGGGCGAAAAATCCCGGCCGGATGCGCGCCCCCAGCTTTGCGACGCCGGTATGCGGCACGGGTGCAATGGTTACCTCGGACACGGGCTCGTGTTCCTTCTCCGGGTCCGTGCCGCCGCCTGCCAGCAGCCTCAGGAAGTGCGACTTTCCCGATCCGTTGGATCCCAGCACCCCCACCCGGTCACCAAACCAGATCTCGGTGCTGAACGGTTTCATCAGCCCCGTCAGCTCAAGCTTCTGCGCCACCACCGCGCGCTTGGCCGTGCGTCCGCCCTTGAGCCGCATGTGCACGTTCTGTTCGATGGGGATGGCTTCCGGCGGCCCGGCTTCAAGGAACTTGGCCAGCCGCGTCTGGGCGGCGTGGTAGCGGTTGGCCATGTCGGACCGGAACGCCGCCTTGTTCTTGTACATGTTCACAAGCTCCTTGAGCTTGATATGTTCCTCATCCCACCGGCGTCGTAATTCCTCGAAGCGAAGGTTCCGATCCGTGCGCGCCTGCAGGTAAGTCTCGAAACCGCCGCCGTGGACCCAACTCGAGGCGCCCAGCGCTCCCGGTTCCAGCGTGACGATGCGGGTTGCAGCGTTGGCGAGCAGCTCGCGGTCGTGGCTGACAAACAGCACGGACTTCTTGGATTCGTTGAGTTTGGCCTCAAGCCAGCGCTTGCCGGGGACGTCCAGGTAGTTGTCCGGCTCGTCAAGGAGTAGCAGGTCATCCGGTCCGGAGAACAGTGCCTCCAGGACCAGCCGCTTCTGCTCGCCACCGGATAACGACGACGCCGCGCGGTACTGTGCGCGGCTGTACGGCACGCCGAGGGACGCCATGGTCACTTCGTCCCAGGTGGTTTCGAGTTCGTAGCCTCCGGCGTCGCCCCAGTCGGTGATGGCGTGGGCGTAGCGCATCTGGGTGGGTTCGTCGTCGTTCTCCATCATGGCCAGCTCAGCGCTGTCCACTGCCTTCGCGGCCTTGGCAAGTGCCGGAGGAGCAGCGGAAACCAGGAGGTCGCGGACGGTGGTGTCGTCGCGGACCTGGCCCACGAACTGGCGCATGATGCCCATCGAGCCGGAGCGGGAGACGGCGCCCTCATCTGCGGTGATGTCCCCGGCAACGATGCGCAGGAGCGTGGTCTTGCCCGTTCCATTGGGGCCGATCAATGCTGTCTTGTGGCCTTCTCCCACCTTGAAGCTGACGGCGTTGAGGAGCTGCCGGCCGTCGGAGAGGAAGTAGTCGATGTTGGAAACGTCAAGGTGTGCCACGTGCTTAAGTGTTTCATCCGGGGGCAAACCGGGCTGTCGGCCGCGACGTGCAGTTCGCCGCAGTTGAACCTCGCGTCTCCCCAGACGCCGTGGGCACCGTTAATGCTTCCCGGCGCCTCGACGATCAGGTCCACGTAATGCACACCGGTCAGGTCAACGTCCACCGACTCCGGCGCGAAGCCGGGGGTGAAGGTCCGCTGCGTCACATAAACGATGATCGCCACATGGAAGGATAGACCGGTGAGCATCCCATCCAGCCCTCGACGCGTTGTGTTTTTTGGCGTCACCGGATCCGGAAAGTCCACGGCGGCGCAAAGATATGCGGCAGCGACCGGCTTCCGGTATGTGGCCGCGGACTCGGACATCGGCTGGCTGCCCGGGTGGGTCCAGCGCGATCCTGCCGAACAAACCACCGCCGCGGAGCGTCTTGCCGCCGGGGAAACGTGGGTCTTCGACAGCTTCTATGCCATCTGGGCTGACCGGGTCATGCCCCGCGCGCAACTTATTGTTGCCCTGGATTACCCGCGCCGGGTGTCGCTGCTGCGCCTGATCCGCCGGGCTGTGCGCAGAATCGCGACCCGGGAGGAGATCTGCAACGGCAACACTGAGTCACTCCGTAAGACGTTTGCCCGCGATTCCATCATCCGCTGGCACTTTCAGTCATTTACTCGGAAGCGTGAGCGGATTGAAGAGTATCTCGCTGTTGGACTGCCGGTGCTGCGGTTCCGGCGGCCGGTTGATCTGGAGCGCTGGCTGCGGGAAATCGAAGCGGGGAAGGAGCGAAAGTAACGCCTCCGACACCAGGTCAAACCGGTCCACGGGGAAAAAGTGGCCACCGTCGAACTCACAATGCGTAAAACGCGCTGAAGTATAGGCCGACCACTCCAACCCCAATCCCGGAGTGGCTAAGGAATCCGCTGATCCGTGCCAGGCAAACAAATCCACCGGCAACGGGTGCCGTCGCAGGGCATCGACGTTGGGCTGGTAAGTGGTAATGAGACGAAGGTCCGCCCGGAGTGCCGGCATGAACAGCGGCCGGAGCGGGCTCGACTTCAGCGCGGGGTTAACGGCGCCGGAGTGTTCCAGCGCATCAAGGAGGTTGTCATCATTGAGTGCCAGCATGGGCGCAAAGACCGACGCCGAAGAACGGTGAGGTGGACGGGACCCCATCACCACAACACATTCCGGCCGTCGAAGGTGTGGTTGGCTGCAGATGGCACGAGCCGTCTCAAATGCAATCAGACCACCGAGGCTGTGCCCCACCAGCGCGTACGGCCGGTAACCCGCAACTTCGCCGGCAAGGGACCGCGCCACCTGGGTCAGGGATAGATCGGCCGCAGAGGCCGCAGACGCCGCGCGCCGTCGTATATTGACCGCCCGCACTGAGAAGGAGCCAAGTGCGCCACCCCATTCCTTGAACATGGCCTCCGATCCGCCAGCCGGCGGGAAGCACACCAACTCAAGCGTCCCGCTGCTCACCGAAGTCTCAGAGACGGGCGTCATGAAGTCCCCCGATCCATTCCGCTCCGCCGCCGGGGCCCAGCAGCGAGGTTCCGACCAACAGCCCCCGGTAACCGGCGTCGAGCAGGCGCCGGGCATCTGCCGGAGTCTCGATCCCACTGGCGCTGACGGGGCAGGGAGTTCCCACGTTGCGCAAAACCGGGAGCAATTCAATACTGCGGCCAAGATTCGCTGCGTCCTGTTCCTTGGTTCGGATGTCCTTATTGTTGACGGCGATAATGCACTCGGATGGGTTCGGCACCGACAAGGCCTCGGCTGCGTTGACCACTTCCACGAACGGCGTTACCCCCAAGGACAGGGACGTTTCAACGAGCTTAACCAGCCCGGAAACCGGCAGCAGTAATGCGGTCAACAGGACGGCTGACACCCCGGAGTCTGCCGCGCGCCGCACCTGTTCCACCCGCGTGATGAAGTCCTTCTGCAGCACCGGCTTATCCGTCAGGGACAGAACCTCGTGCAGAAGCGGTTCATCACCACCGAACCACCTGCCTGTTACCACCGAGATGCAGGGTGCATCCAGCTCCGAATAAAGCGCAACGGCCTCCGCCGCAGTTCGTCCCGCAAGCAGATCCACGCCGTCAGCGGATTGCCGCTTCACCTCCATAATTAAAGGGACGCGGGCGCCCAGAAGTGACTCGATGAACCTCATAGATAGGTCCTTTCCGGTACCAGTCCCCAAGCGGACCCAACTGACGCTATCCGCCGCCCATCCAAGGACCCGGACTGATCCCGCGCAGCAGTGTCCACGTCGATCCCCATGAACCGCGGATGAGCGGCAATCAGCGAAAAATCCTCAAAGTTGTTGGCATTCAGCCCACCTGCCAGCAGAAACGGATGTTCCAACCGTTCAACCACAGCAAGGACGTCAATGGGATCCAGGCTGTTCCCCGTGCTTCCCACCTGCCCTGAGCTGGACATGGCGTCCAGCAGGAACATGTCGGTCCCGGCGCGCTCATACGCTCCAAGGAGCGGACCTTCCAGGCACTTGCCGTCGCTGATGTGCAGCACTTTTACGATGACGGTTTCCGCCGACACGCTAGTGCGCAGCAGGTCGACCATCCGTGGCGCCTGGAAGGCATGGAGTTGCAGCCAGGTGATGCCCGCCTCCTCCAGCACCCGACGGATGGGAGCAGGTTCGTGGGCAAACGTCACCAGCCAGGGGTCCACCGTGCCCTGGCTGTGGCAATGGTGTGCCAGCCGAACAACCTCCGTAGGCAGAAGCGCCCGCTGTCCCTCGGGGATTTCCCACCACAGGCCTGCGGCGCCCGCACCGGAAGCGGACATGCAGTCAATATCGGCGGTTTCCATAGCGCCGCAGACCTTGAAAAGCGGCCGCGCGCCGTCGTTCTCCATGTGAAAGCTACTGAACTTCTCGACCGTCATGTCACAGTCCCATCATTGAAGCGATGCGGTTGTATTGGATGTCGTTGGTCCCCGAATAGATGGAACCGGCAACGGCATTGCGCATTTCCTGCTCAATACCGAACTCACTCATATACCCGTTGCCCCCATGGATCTGCACGGCCGACAGGCTCGATTCCAGGTTGTACTGGCTGGTCAAGAGCTTGGCGATCGCAATCTCAGTTGTGGCCCGCTTGCCCTCCATCACTAAAAGCGCCGCGTCGTACAGCCATTTCGACGCCGTCTCCAGCTTGATCAACATGTCCACGAGTTTGTGGGAGACGGCCTGATAGGAGCTGATTGGCTGGCCAAACTGCACACGGGATTTTGCGTACTCCACGGTGCGCTGCAGCCGGTGCCGCATTTCCCCGATGTTCACAATGAAGGACAACAGGATTTCGCGTTCCATCACGTGGTCCAGCACCAGAAACCCGCCGCCAACCCGTCCAATCACGTTGTCCGCCGGAATCCGGCAGTTGTCGAGGAACAGCTCACCCATCGGAGACGTCCCGAGACCCATCTTTTTGAACGGCTTCCCGGCAGCGAAGCCCGCCGTTTCAGCCGGCACCAGGAAGGCGGTTACCCCAAGCGGGCCGGCTGTGGCACTGGTGCGCGCATACACAACGACGACGTCGGCAACCGGACCGTTGGTCACAAAAGTCTTGCTGCCGTTCAGCACGTAATCGTCGCCGTCGCGCGTGGCAGTTGTGCGCATCTGGAGGGCATCCGACCCGCTTTCAGCTTCGGTGATCGCGTGGGCGCCTATCAGGGAGCCCGCGCAGATTCCCGGCAGGTAATTGACCTTGAGCTTTTCCGAGCCAAATCTGCCCAGTGGAATACCCGTGCTGGCAATGCTGGTCACTGCCGAGAACGCCAGGCCGGCATCCCTGTTCGACTCGCCAAGGCCTTCCAGCACGTACATGGTGGTCAGCAGGTCCTGGTCAAGTCCGCCGAATTCCTCCGCGAAGGGCAGGCCGAACATGCCCGCCCGCGCTAGGACGTCCCACTGGGAACGGGGAAACCCGCCCGCCGCGTCGCGCTCCAGGCATCCCTCCGATAGGGATGGTCCCAGGGATTCGATCATTGCCCTGAGTTCTTGTTGGTCCTCTGTCCACGCGGGCATGATCAGTACGCCGAGTAGCCGGAGCCGTCAAGGCTGTGCACCTCGTCGCCGCGCAACGCGGGCGAGAAGACGCTCATAAGGTGAAGGTCATCACCCTCGTCGGCGATCAGCAGGTGGGCGTCATTCTTGTCCAGTGCGTAGAGCGTTCCGGGCACAATCTCGTGGATGGTCCCGTCCGACTCCTGGACGTGCCCGCGGCCGCTGATGCAATAGCAGGATTCCAGGTGGTTACGGTACTCGAGTTGTGACGTGGTGCCGGCGACAACCACGGTGTGGCAAACCGTGTAGCCAAGATTGTCGGCTGCTACGAGCAGACGGCTGCTGGTGCCGTTTCCCCAATCCACCGTAGTCACTTTTGCGCGTTCCCTGATGATCATTGCGTTGTCCTTTGCAGAGTTGTGGGCATGACTGAGTGAATGAAGTCTTCGAAGGCCCGCACGGTGTCCGGGCCGGATTGGTGAGTATTTTCAATACAGGAAACCGCGGCAGAACCGATGATCGCCGCGTGCGCACCCGTGCGGCCCACCGCCAGGATGTCCTCCCGCGTCTTAATTCCGAATCCGACGGCGACCGGGGCCTGACCGTGCGCGGTCAGTTGAGTCACGGTGGCAGCAAGATCGGCGTACCCGGTGGCCGGTGCGCTGCCGGTACGGCCGTAGCGGGCCACCAGATATACATAAGCGCTTGCGTTGGCAGCGGCGTGGGCAATCACTTCCGCTGAAGAAGCCCCGTGGTAGCAGGTGGTCACCACCGGCACGCCGCGTCGTTGGGCGGACACGTGGTACTCAGCCCGGAGTATCGGCGGCAGTCCGTGGACCAGGACTCCATCCGCCGCGCAGTCCGCCACGGAGGCCACGAAGGAATCCAGTGGCGTCCCTTTGATGGAGTGGCTCCAGTCGACCAGCAGTGCAACCTTGAGATGGGTTAGCTGTGGCCTCACCCGGGCAAGAAACGCCAGGACCGCAGGGAGATCCACCCCCTGTTCCAGGGCTCTGAGGGCGGAGCGTTGCACCACTGGTCCGTCGGTGGCCGAGTTGGCGAAGGGGACGGCGAGTTCCAGGCAGTCAACACCGTTCCGGTCAAGCATCAGCATGAGGTCGTGGAGCTGATCCAGCGGTGGATCGCCGGCGTTGAGGAACAACGCCAGCCCCGGGTTCGCCGCAGAGCTGCCCGCGAAGAACCTAGACATGGGCCAGCGCCTTCCGCGCGGAGGCGGCTTTGTCCGACCGCATCCTGTGCACCAGGTCCAGTGCTGTTCCTTCGTGCATCGCCTGTTCAGCCTGCTGGTAGGCATCCTTCCACTGCGGAGTCCGTCCGCTGGCGACGGCGAGGGCAGCTGCGTTGAGGCAGACAGTTTCGGACGCGGTGCGGCTGTGCCGTCCTGCCACCACGTCCAGGAAGTGCTCCACGGCAGCCTCCTGATCCATGACGGGCCTCAGGTCCACGAGGGACCCGCGGCCGCTGGTCAGGCTGCCCGTGCTGAGTTTGATCCGATAGGAACCGGAGACCTCAATGACGTTGTCGGTGAAGCTGAGGAGCTCATCGACGCCTTCGGGGTTGGTGCACAGCCAGATGTCGCGGGTGTGCTCTTCGGACGCGAGGTGGCGCAGCTCCTCCATGGGATAGCGCCTCGATACACCGGTGAGCTGCGCCGAGGCAGGCAGCGCAGCGATGAAAGGTCCCAGCGCGTTGAGGAACCGGCCAAAGGACTTCATGGCCGTCGGGTAGATGGTGCGGGCAATCCGCGTGAGTTCGGCCGGATATACGTGCTGGCCGGTGAAGGCGAGGCCGTTCCCGCCCAACGAGCTTCGGGCCTCGTCGTTGGACTTGGTGGTTTTGATGCCCAGGCGTTCCAGCAGGTCGATGGACCCGAGCGCGCTGCTGTAGGCCCGGGAACCGGATTTCACCACCTTGACCCCGGCAGCGGCCGCCACGAAGGCGGCCGCTGTGGAGACGTTGAACGTCGATGGTCCGCCGCCCGTGCCCACCACGTTGACGGTCTGCGGCCACAGCGGTTCAGGGGGCCGGCGCTCCCTCAGGGAAGTGACAAAGTTGGCCAGACTAACACGGTCCGGCAAGTGGGTGGTCAGCGAACCCAGCATGGCGGTCAGCTCAGCGCGGTCGATCTCCCCTGCATTGAGCGATCCCCACAGCTCAGTCCACTGATCCACCGCCATAGGGGCGTTTCGCCCCAGAAGGGCGGCAACGACGTCGTTCATGGCGTCTCAGACCGTTGGGGCGCCCTGCCGCGCCGACGTGATGAACCCGTCGATCGCGGCAAGGCTGCTGAAGTTGTCAGGGTCCAAGTCTGTATCGCCAATCGGGACGTCAAAGGTCGACTCGATCCAGGCAATCATTTTCAGCAGGCCCAGGCTGTCAAGGACACCGCTGTTGAGCAGGTCGTCCTCCACGCCGAGTTCCGCGGGGTTGGTTCCCGGGAGGAATTCCTCGATGACAAAATTCCTGACGGTTTCGATGTTGTTCATGACACCCTTCTTTCGACGTTCGGCGTGCAGTCCTCGATGGCCTGGCGCCTGTTGATTTTTCCGGTGGAGGTGAGTGGGAGCTGCTCATCGGTCACGTAGAGCAAGGTGGGAATGGCCGACTTGGGCAGGTTCTGTGCACAGTGCTTCTTGAGGGCGAAGCTGCTGAGGCTGCTGCCACGTTGACGCTGGACCACGGCGGTGAGCGTGCGGCCCGTCAAGGGGTCCGGGAGTGCGACGACGGCGGCGGCACGTACCAGCGGGTGGTCACCCAAAACGGTTTCCACCTCCGCCGTGTTGATTGCGACTCCGCGGACCTTCACTTGGAAATCGCTGCGGCCAATCAGGCGGATGGTGCGGGCCTCATCGCGCTGCACCAGATCGCCGGAACGGAAGTAGGTAGTTCCGCGGATTTCAGTGAACCGCCCGGTGTTGCGGCTCGGGTCAAGGTAGCCCGGTGTGAGGTAGGGCCCGGCAATCAACAGCTCTCCGGTCCCGGCGCCGTCCACCACTGCACCGTCATCACTCATCACAACAGCATTTACCCCGGGAAGCGGCGCCCCGATGGGCAACGGGTATGCCACGGCGGTGCGGTCCACCTCGTACATGAAGCTGTCATTTGTCTCAGTGCACCCATAGATGTTGTGCAGCCTGGAGTTGGGGAACAGCCGCATGGTGGCGTACACAGTTAGCTCGGTGATGGCGTCGCCCGTGAACATGATGTGGTCCACTGCGTGGAAGCGACCCTCCTCCCCGGCGGCTGCCATCAGGGTGAAGAACATCGGCACGCCTTGGATGACGTGGACATCAAACCGATGAACCAGGTCCAGCAGGTAGCTGCCCTTGGCTGCCTGGTCCGGATCGGCCAGGACAACCCGGCCGCCGTAGGCAAGGGTGGTCCAGACGTCGAGGAAGCAGAGATCAAAGTTCAGCGGGGCCAGGTTGAGCACCGTGCGGGCCGGACGGATATCAAAAACGTTGGCCGCCCATTCGATGAACCGGTCAACAGCGCCCTGACGGATTGGCACCACCTTGGGCAGGCCGGTTGAACCGGACGTGGCCAGCATGAACCGGACGTCGTCTGGAATCTTCGGAAAGTCCGCGCGTTGGGTGCGGACCGTCCCCGCCCCCGCGTCGATGATGTGCGCGCACCCCGACCGTGCGCTGACCTGCTCAAAAGTAGCCGCAGCAAGAGTAGGGGCCAGGAGCAGGAAGGGCCGCTCCAGCTCGAGGCAGGCAAAAACCAGGCCAAGGGTGGAGGGATTCTTGTGCGCGGCAATACATACCGGCGCGCCGGCGGGTATTCCCTCCAGCAGCAGCATCTGCCGCTCCATCTCGGTGCGCAGTTCGCTGTAGGTGAGGTCGCAGCCGTTCCAGTGCAGGGCGGGCAGTGCCGCGAGGCGGTCGGCGGTGGAAAGGAATCGCTCCAGTAAACCGGTCATGGGTTGCCGTCCTCGAGTTCAAACCAGCCGCCCTTGAGCGCAATTCCGCGTGACGTTCTGCAGGTGAAGCCGTAGCGCCCTTCAGACGCCGGCTGGAACGTGACCTCCAACGGCTCGTTCGGCAGCACCGGCGCAGAGAACCGGACACCCACACCCCGTACCCTTGCGGCGTCGCCGCCGGCCAACTGCTCGATCGCCGCCTCGCAGATAACGGCGACAATGCTCATGCCGTGCGCAATGACGCCGGGGAAACCCGCTGCCCGCGCGGCCCTGTCATCCAGATGGATGGGGTTATGGTCACGGGCAACATCGGCATACCCCCGCACAAAGTCCGTGTCCACCGCGAACCCACGAGCAACCGGTTCCACCCCCGGAATCGCACGGGCGCCCCCGGGCGTGGGCAGCTCCCCGAAATCCTCCAAGGACGTCTGTCCCAGCAGCAGCACGCCCGCGGTGAGCTGCGCAATGCAGGACCCGCCGTCGTCGTCAATGGTTGCCTGCAGCGCAAGCCGCAGGCCGCGTGTCTCGCGGCGGGGG
>NZ_KI914986.1:45508-55734 GCF_000520595.1 Arthrobacter sp. H5 | reverse complement strand
AAGCCGCAGGCCGCGTGTCTCGCGGCGGGCGGCGCACACGATCGCCCGTGCCGTGACGCTCTCATTGGCGGCAACAAGACGGTGGATCATCAGCTCCTGGCTGAGGTGCACCACGGTGTTTTCCCCCTCACCGAGGCGCTCGACGAGCCCGTCGAAGACGTCCGTGGATAGCACAAAGGGGTACACGGGAGATGCGGCGTCCGCCGGAGCCAGGCCCAGGCCGGAGCGGACCACCGTGCGGTAGGAGGTGGCGTGATCGGCCGTGACCAGGTGCGGGCCGGAGGCGGTGGTGAGTTCAGCGGTTGGGCTGCTCATGCCGTCACCACCAGGGATGCGTTATGGCCACCGAATCCAAAGGAGTTGCTGAGGGCGGGGCCGTTGATGATGGTGCGCGGGGAGCGGTGGACCACGTCGATCTCCATACCGGATTCAAGTTGTTCATGGTTGGCGGTGGGCGGCACAGTGTTGTTCCTCAGCCCCAGGAGAGTGGAGATGAGTTCAACGGCGCCGGCGGCTCCCATCAAGTGCCCAAGCACGCCCTTGGAGGATGTGACCGGCGGCGCGCTGCTGCCGAAAAGCCGCTGGATGGCGGCGGCTTCCACCCGGTCGTTGATCGGAGTGGAGGTACCGTGGGCGTTGATGTGGCTGATGTCCGCGGGTTCAACACCGGCGTCCACCAGTGCGTTCCTCATAGCCGTGCCGGCGCCGAGACCGTCCGGGTGCGGCATGGCCAGGTGGTGTGCATCCGCTGTGGCGGCGTAGCCAAGTACCTCGCCGTGGATCTGTGCTCTGCGCGCAACCGCGTCCTCTTTGCGCTCCATGATCACAAACGCTGCGCCCTCACCCATGGTGAATCCATCACGCCCGACGTCGAAGGGCCGGCTTGCGCGCTCCGGATCGTCAATGCGGGTGGAGAGTGCGTTCAGATTGGTGAAAGCGGCAAGGGTGACCGGGGAGAGGGTCGCCTCACAGCCTCCCGCCAGGACAACGTCCACCTGGCCGCTGCGAAGCATCAGCATGCCCTGGCCAATGGCGTCGGCGCTGCTGGCGCAGGTGTTGGCGTAGGTGAAGGCCGGGCCCGTCCAGCCCAGTTTCATGGACAGAGCTGCGGCGGCGGCATTGGGCATGGTCATCAATGGCATCAGCGGGTTGACTCCGGCAGCTCCGCGTTCGGCGTAGTTGAAGCTTTCCTGGTCGCTGGTCTGGCGCCCGCCCACAGCGCTGCCCACGAGGATGGCGGCGCGCCCGTGATCTGCCTGCGGTGCGCCTGCGTGCCTGTACGCGTCCAGGCCGGCGGTGACCCCGTACCGCGCGAAGGCGTCCATACGGCGCACGTCCTTGCCTGTGCCTACCGGGTCAAGACCGCGGATCTGGCACCCGAACCGCGTTTCATTGAACCCATCCAGGTAGCGGGCCGTGGACTTGCCGTCGAGCAGGCCGTTCCAGAGGTCTTCCAGCGTGCAGCCCGCGGGGGTGACAACGCCCATTCCGGTGACGGCGATGGAGGGCTTCATCAGATCAGCTCGCATTTCGCGGCAGCGACCAGGAAGGCGTCCGCGGCTTGATCGATGTGTTCCGGCTGGTGCCGGGCAGTGATGGCGATACGCAGACGGGCGAGGCCCGTGGGCACCGCGGGCGTGACCACGGGCAGGCCCACGATGCCGGCTTCGCGGCAGCTGGTGGCGTAATCGTAGGCCTGTTCGTCGGAGCCTGCGATCACGGGAATGACGGCGGTTTCGCTGTCCCCGGTGTTCATGCCGGCTTCGGTCAGGATGGCGCGCAGGCGTGCGGATTCGCGTTGGATGTGCGCCACG
The DNA here is from genome assembly GCF_000520595.1 of Arthrobacter sp. H5. Lineage (GTDB taxonomy): Bacteria > Actinomycetota > Actinomycetes > Actinomycetales > Micrococcaceae > Arthrobacter_D. The sequence goes on along the minus strand of NZ_KI914986.1, from coordinate 53,920 downwards.
CGTTCCGGCTCCTGCTCAAGGATCCGGATGGCTTCAAGGGCTGCGCCCGTCTGGGCCGGTGCAAGTGCGGCCGAGAACAGGAATGGGCGGGCAGCGTAGCGGAGGTGGTAGATCATCTCCGGGGTGCCCGCCACCCAGCCGCCCATCGACGGGATGCCCTTGGACAGGGTGCCGAGCTTGATGTCAACGGCGACCTGGTTGTTGAAGTGCTCTTCGATGCCGCGGCCGGTGCCTCCGATCACGCCGAGAGCGTGTGCCTCATCCACCATAAGCAGGGCGCCGTGGGCGTCGCAGACTTTGCGCAGCTGGGGCAGCGGCGCAATGTCTCCGTCCATGGAGTAGACACTGTCCACAATGACCAGCTTCACTCCGGCGGAATCCGAGTCCTGGAGCCGCCGGTCCAGGTGGTCCGGGTCATTGTGGCGGAAGCGGGTGATTGCCGCGCCGCTGAGCTGGCAGCCGTCCACAATGCTGGCGTGGTCATACTTGTCCAGGAACACGGCGTCGCCCGGGCCGCAGATCGCGCCGACTGTGCCCACGTTGGCGGCGTAGCCGGAGCTGAACACGAGGGATGCCTCCCGGTTCACAAAGCGGGCTATCTCGCTTTCCAGCTCCTCATGGAGCGGGGTTGTTCCAGCAAGCGCTCTTACCCCGTGGGCGCCCGTGCCGTAGGTCTCAATTGCTTGGTGGGCCGCCCTGTTGACGCGCTCATCTCCGTACAGGCCCAGATAGCTGTAACCGGACATCATGAGCAGCCGCTCGCCATTGACGTCCACGTAGGGGGTGCCGGCCACCGGGGTGTACGGCATGAAGCTGTTGCGCCGGTGGGAATTGGTTTCGAGTCCCTTGACGCGGGTGTGGGTGGCCGCAATCTTCTCTTCGAATCGCTGCCAGGATGCGGAAACCATGGGTGGTACTCCTTAGTGAGCTGTTCTGTTCCGGTTGCTGAGACTGTTCTAGGACAAAGCGCGCAACGGGAGCGCAAGATGGGCGTCCGGGTGCCTGCCGTTGGCGGCGGATTGGGGTGGATCCCATTGCGGAGGCAGCCGCGATAGGGACTCGTCGCCAACATCCGCCGCGAACTCCAAGCCGTTAGCGCCCGCTCTCCGAGAGCCAAAGTTCCAGTCCTGTTGGCCTCCCGTTTACTGAAACGCGGCATCGGGATGATCAAGTGGATTCAGAGGCGATGCACCGGATCAGGGGAGTGTTGGTGTGGACTGTTCAAACGAGCGTGGGCGTAGCCTGTGTTGATCCATCTCACGGGTGCGGTGTCCATTGTCCGCCCAAACAGTGAACCGTCGCTTCTCTCCAGCGCGCAGGCCCAGATTGCCTTTGCCCGGCTCATCCTGGAGCGGTCCAGAGGGACCGGCCGGGAGCAGCTGGCCAACACGGTTTGGCCCGATGGCCTGCCTGACACCTGGGCGTCCGCCCTGCGCAGTGTGGTCAGCAGGGCCCGCGCTTTCCTCGTGGGCGACGCCGACACACCGCCCGAGCTCATCTCCGCCGGCGGACGGTACTTTCTCAAGCTCTCGGGTGAAGTTCTGGTGGACATTGAACAGGCATATGACTCTTTGTCCAAGGCGCGCGAAGCGCTGACCGCGAATCTGCTTGAGGATTCCGGCCGCCACGCCGTGAGCGCAGTCATGTGCCTTCGCCGCCCCTTCTTGCCCAATCACGACGGCGAATGGGTGGAAGGGATCCGGGAGCACCTGCACGAATCCCTCCTGACGGCGCTCGAGACGGCGGGAACGGCTGCCTCACGGCGGGGTGACGGAAACGCTGCGCTCCCTTTTGCCCGGGAGGCAGTGCGGCAGGCGCCACTGCGGGAAAGCGCGTACCGCTGCCTCATGAGCGCTCAATTGACGGCCGGCAACCGCGGCGAAGCCCTTCAGGTGTACAACAACCTGCGTTCATTACTTGCGGAAGAACTCGGAACCGACCCCTCCGGAGACACCCAGGCCATGTACGTCGACATTCTTGGCTCCTCTTCCGCACCCGCCGCTAAGTACGCCAGCCAAATGGCGCAGATCTTCATCGGACGGGAACCCGAACTGGGCATCCTGGAGGCCGAGTTGTCCCAGGGAGACGGACGCATGGTGCTGGTGACCGGTGAGCCGGGCATCGGGAAAACCCGTCTCACCGCTGAGGCCGCCCGCCGGTTCAGCGCCTCCGGCGGTTCGGTCCTGTGGGTGCACTGCGGCCGGGAACACCAGCACCCGGGCCAGGCGCTCCTCGACGCGGTTGCAGACTGGCGTGCGTCAACCCCCACCGCTGATCTCCCTGGCGCAGCGGCGGCGGTCCACACAAAACTCACCGCTCTGGCAGCCAGCGAAGATGGCTTCTTCCAGCAGCATTTCACCATCCTCATGCGCCGCTTCCTGGAGGAACTTTCACTGGCACAGCCACTCGCGCTGGTGGTGGATCAGTTGAACAAGGCAGACAGCACTACGTTTCACCTACTGACCCGGCTGTTCAGCGGTCCGCGGCAGGGCCGTCATCGTCCGTCCGTGGTTGCCACCGCAGACCTCTTGGCAATCACGCCTCAGTGGCGCAGTTCGCTGCACACCCTTGAACGCGAGGGTTCCCTGCTTCGCGTCCCACTGACCGGGCTCTCTGGATCCCAATGCAGGCAGCTTGCCCGGAGCCTCTCGGAGCCGGGCGCACATCCCCGGAACCTCCGCTCGCACCAACTGACTTCGGCAACTGGAGGTAATCCTTTCCTGCTGGGAGTACTCGCACGGACCGCCGACAGTTCAGAACCACCCGGCCAAATCGTGGATTACCTGTCCGAGCGGCTGTCCGCGCTGGATCCCGAGACGCACAATTTCGTGACGGCCGCTGCAGTGGCCGGGCCCGAGTTTGAGCCGGAGCTGGTGGGGCGGGCGTGCGGGCTCGGGCAGGACCCTGTGAACACCGCCGTCGACCATTTGGTCTCACGCGGGCTGGTGAAGGAATGCCCGGGTAGACCGGCGTCGTCGCAGGATTGCTACCGGTTTGTGCACTCCGTGCTGCAGGAGGCCCTGTACTCGCTACTCAACCCGGCGCGGCGCCGGTTGCTTCATCAGCAGCTGGGAGAAGCGATCGAATTGGCTCATCCGAAGTCCCTGGACAGGTACAGCACCCAGGTGGCACACCATTACAACGCCGGGCTGCAACTCCATGGCGCACCCGGCGCTGTGGACATCGGCTGGCGTGCAGCGGACACCGCACTCCGGGACGGCGCGCATGCCGAGAGCATCAGGCTGCATCAGCGCACTCTGGAGTCCATCTCAGATTCACAGCCCGGGCTGCGGGCGGAAGCGCTCACCCGGCTGGGCCAGGTACAGCTCTCAGCCAATGATCCTTCCAGCGGCCAAACCCTGCTGGACGCGGCGCTGCAGGCGATTCACGCCGGGCACCATGACATTGCCCTCCGGGCGGCGAGCTCCCTGTCAGACTCGCTGGCAGTCGGCAGCCAACTGGCGGGCGAGTCCGCAGCGGTGTCGAACCTGCTGATCCGACACCTCACTGAAGAAGACGACAACGCCAAGCACTGCGGAGCCCACGTTGGCCGGTTGCTCGCCCGGCACCTTCGGACAGGCAACGGCGCCGTGCCATCCAGCCTGGCGGAGAAGTCACTGACGGCGTTGGCATCCCGCCTCGCCAACCTCGAAGGGCCCCACCACCACGTAGAGCGCCGGTCTCTTGCACTGGACGCCTGGCTCCTTGCGCAGCAGGTAGGAGACGCCGCGCAGGCAACCGCTGCATCCCACCATTTGGCGTCAGCTGCAGCAATTCTCGGATCGCAGAAGGACCTCAGGAAGGCCGCCCGCCAAATCGCCAGGCTCCCCGATCATGATGCTGCCGCAGCACATGTGCAACTGCTGATCCGCGAGTACGCCGCCGCCCAAGCCACAATGCACGGCCGTTTCGCCGACACGGAGAGACTGGCGGTTTATACCAACGACGACGACGGCGCCCTCACCGCTCCTCCACCCGGCTCCATGCTGGGGGGCCAGCTTCTGGTGGCGCGCTGGCTTGCCCGCGGCAGTAACAGCGGAGGCGGCACGCCTGAGACGGCAGCCGTCGTCGTACCCGGCGCACCAGGAAGGGCCGCCGTCCTGCCCGGCGATGCCTGCCTCGCCGCCCTGCTGGAGGGCCGGGAGGCTGAGGCCCACTTGATGGTGCGCGCCGTGGCAACCCAAATACAACCCTTTCCGGAGGGCGACGCCTGGCTGCACTTCGCCGGTGTCCAAGCGATCTGCGCAGTGGAACTCGGTGACGTACGGACGGCCGCCGCCCTCCGGGACAGGCTGATTATTCATCACGGGCTCATCTGCTGTCACGGCTACCGGACGTTTCTTGGCCCCATGTCACTGCATCTTGGGCGCCTGTCCAGGGTCTGCGGTGACTGGGATGAGGCCGAGCGCTCCCTGCAGGAAGCGTTGTCGCAGCTGAACCTGTTCCGGGCGCGGCCGTGGATAGCCCTGGCACAGGCAGAGCTGTCGATGGTCCTGGACGGGAGGGGACGAAGCGGCGACAGACTGGCTGCGGAGGCGCTGCGTTCCGATTCCCGCAATCTAACGCTGAGCCTGGCCACAACCAATGACCCACTAGCGCGCCGTTACAGTCCGTCCCAGCCGCAACTGCTCTAACTGTCCTGGATTCAACTGATCCACGAGGCTTTCCACAGTTTCCGGCACTTCGCCCACCGTCCCCAGCACCACCGTGAAACTTCTGCCGCAGCCATGGTGCAGCAGGTAATCCAGAACCATTGCCGTCGACGAGTCCATCCACTGCGCATCATTGATGACCAGAACTGTTGGCCCTTCCCCAATGATGGACAGGAGGCGGCTCTCGAGTCGCTCCAGCAAGCCGGTATCCCCGGAACCTCCGCTGACCGGGCGCTCCCCAAGTGCCTCCCGGAGGCTTCGGAACGGTGCCGAATCCACCAGCCGGCAGCACCCCTCCAGCACTGTGGCACCGTCCCGGTTTGCCCAGAGAGCCAGTTCCGCCGCGAACGCTGATGATTCGGCTGCGTCCGCGCCGCAAATCAAGGTGAGGCGGGCGTCAAATCCAGTGTCTGTCTGCCAGCTGTCCTGCACACCAGCAAGTTCGCGTTGCGCGCTTGGACCGAGTGGATCCGAGTGGACCACCCTGCGGGCCCACTCCAGGTTCGACGGCGTTCTGCCGGCTTGAATTGGATCCGCACGACGGGCCTCGTAGAGCCTTTCGCCCGCACCGCCGGGCAATGATGGGCACACACCCATGTCCAGCAACTCGAATGCCGGGTTGAACGCAGGGCCGGCCACCAGGGCGATCTCGGCGGTCATCAGGATCCGGTCCGGCTCAGCCCTTCCCAGCAGGCTTTGTGCCCGGGCGGCGGCGGTAACCGCCGAGCATTCCCGGGGCGCGCCGCACAGAGCAGCGCGCAGTCTGCCCGCACGCTCAAACGAACAGAACTCGTAAACGTCCAGCGCAGCCATTGCCGCCTCAGTCACGCTCAGGAAGCGGGCAACCAGGGCTGCGCCGCCGGCCATTGCATCCCCCCGTACATCCACTGCTCCGGACCCACCCAGAATGCTCTGGATGGCCCGGCACGTGGTGTCTCTTCCCTGATAATCCAAGGCCACCAGAATCACCCCGGATTCGGGATCCGGGCCCGCAGTTCGGTCGCTTCCAAGAACAGTCATTCTCCATGCCCTCACTTGTGTCTTATGTCCAATGCAGCCGTCGGTACCGTGCACGCAGTACCGTACCGGCCAGAAGCCGGATGGGAGGTGGAATGCTGGCGCCACCCTCCCTGAGCTCAGTTCCCGTGACGCCATCAAACATCCACGGCAGCAGAAAGGACATCACGCGTGCACCCGCCGTGCGGAGCACGGCACGCTCAATGGCGAGGAACTCCATCCTGCTCAGGTCATTACGGAATATCGGATAAACCGTTGCCTCCTCGAGCCGGAGATGCTCCTGAATCACTTCGCTGAAGCCCGCCGCGGCGGCTACCAGGTCAGCGCGTGAACGCCCGGCTAGCGCCGCCTCCACCGCCTCGATGGCCTCCTCCATTGCAGTGTGATCGCCCTTCACCGCACTTCCCTGATCGGCGAGCGCCGGAAGAACGCGGATGATTTCGGGCCAGAGGACCCGTTCCTCGCTCTTGTGGTGCCAGTCGATCACGGCGGACACCTCCCGCCACCAGACAGCAACGCGCCCGTAGCTGTGCAGGGAAATTTCGGGGGCTGATCGCGCAAGCAACATCGCGTCCCTGCGCATGGCGGCGTGGATCAGCGAGTACGCCTGAATATAGTCCGGGAGCACGTCGTTCGGGGATTCCGGATGTTTCATATACTGTCAGCCTTGCTGCCGGGTGGCCGCCGTCGTTCGCTTACTTGTTTCCCTTTGAACGCGGCGATCTCCGTTGCCGGATGGGTCAGGCGTTCTGGGCGGCAAGCTGGTCCGACGTATCCCACACGCCGGTGGCTGCAGCCTCCCGGGCGTAGTCGCCGAAGTCCTTCGGCTCGCGGCCCAGCGCACGCTGCACTCCGTCGGTGAGGCTCGCATTGCGGCCGTCAAGGATCATGGTGAACAACTCCACAAAATCTTCCGGCAGCCCGGCCTCGGCGAGGACGGCTGCGTACTCCTCGGGGGAGACGGGGGCGTACTTGATATGACGGCCGGTGGCGTCGCTCAATTCGGCGGCAACATCGGTGAAGCTCAGCAGCCGCGGGCCGCTCAATTCATACACCTCACCGTGATGTCCGTCCTCGGTCAGCGCGGCCACGGCGACGTCGGCAATGTCATTGGCGTCGATGAATGGCTCGACGGCATCGCCGGCCGGGATGGCAATTTCGCCGCTGAGCACGGGCTCGAGAAAGAAAGACTCGTCGAAGTTCTGGTTGAACCAGTTGCAGCGGACAACCGTCCACTCGGCGCCGGAGTTCTCTACGGAGACCTCGCTGGCGCGTGCACCTTCTTCGCCCCGTCCGGAGAGCAGCACAAGACGCTTGACGTCATTGGCCTTGGCTACTTCGCAGAATTCGGCAATGAGTTCGGAGACGCCGGGGAAAGCAAGGTCGGGGTAGTAGGTGATGTACGCGGCGCGGGTGCCGGCGAGCGCGGGCGCCCAGGTTTCCTTGAGGTCCCAGTCGAAGGGGATGTCCGCGGTGCGTGAGCCGCCGCGGACATTGATGCCTTTGTCGGTGAGCTTTTCGGCTACGCGGCGGCCGGTTTTTCCGGTGGCGCCGATAACGAGGATGGGCAGGTTTTCTGGGTTCTGGTTGATCTCCATACGTCCATTCAATTCCACCCGGTCCGGGCTTTCCATAGTCGAAAGACTCACCTTCATGCGTGCACGTCGCCCTCTACCCAACATCAAAACGGTGGTGCACTGGAGTGGCTCGGGAGCGGCTACAGTGAGCGCACCGTTGCGGACACCGCCATGATTGCGTGCGCAACGCGGGCGGGAGCCTCCAATGGCATCATGTGGCCAATGCCGTGGAGCGACTCAAAAGTGGCTCCGGGAATTGTCTCGGCTGTCTGCTCTGCCAGCTCAGGCGCCACCACCCGGTCCCCGGTGCCCGCCAGCACAGCCACCGGGCACCCCAGTCCTGCAATGGCACTGCGCAAATCCACCCCGTGGGTCGACCCGAAACAAGCCGCGCGAACAGCCGGGGCCGTGGATGCGAACAGACGCCTCACGGTTTCCAGATCCCCCCGGTCGGCCGAGGCGCCCATGGTGTGGGCCAGCATCCTCCGGCCCAGCACCGGTGACCCCAGGGCACGCGTAAACAGCCTGCTGCCCATCATCCGCAGTTCCATTGCCGGAGTGTCCTGACCGTGGGCGGCTCCCGAAACCACCACTACGCCCGCCGGTGCTGCCCCAGCTGACGCAGCGTAGGCCAGAGCCGCGGTGCCACCACCCGAATGCCCGGCGAAAACGGCGTCCTTGACGCCCAGGGAGTCCACCACTGCGCCAAGGTCCGCCGCAAGGCGGTCAATGGTGATCGGCTTTGAGCCCCGCGTTGAATCGCCGTGACCGCGGAGGTTGTAGAGCACCACTTCGTGGCCGGCATCCACCAGCAGCCCGGCGGCGTGGCGCCAGATTCGGCGTCCGGCGCCCCAGCCGTGGAGCAATACAACGGTCTGCTTCCGGTGCACTGTGGAAGGCCTCATGACGGTGACAGCCAGAGAGGCACCGTCGTCCGTGCCAACCCTCAGCGATCGTGATTCTGACGACGCCCGGGATGGGGCAGCACTCAGCGACAGCCTCCGCGCGGCCATCAGCTCATCGAGCTGCGAAAAAGCTGCGCGGGTGCTCTTGGAGTGCTCACGGCCAATGTCCACCAGCCGCGACATGATCTTTGCGGAACCTGTTGGATCGGCGGTGAAGCGCATAGTCAGGCGGGTCCGGCTGCCGTCGTCGAGCGCCTCCAT
>NZ_KI914986.1:29574-45408 GCF_000520595.1 Arthrobacter sp. H5 | reverse complement strand
CGTCGTCGAGCGCCTCCATGGTGAACCAGCCGGTCCCCCGGAAGGCCCCTGATACGTACTCCTGTACCAGCCGGGAACCGGGGACGCTCTCTCTGGTCACGCAGGAAAAGCGCAGCTTCGGCCCGCCGCCCTCCACCCCGCGCGGATGGACGGTCACATCGACGGATCCGCCCACCTGCTCCGGCGAAACGGTCCCCGGCAGGAAGGTGTTGTGCGGCACCCACCACTGAGCGGCGCCGTCCAGCTCGCTGGCCAGCGCCTCCCAGACGCGGTCGGGGGGAGCGCTGATGACAGCTGAATCGGTAACGTCATAGGTGGCCATGAAACTACCAGCCGCCAATTCCAAAAAAGCCATGACCCGGTGCCAGGATGAAGGATGGATCGTACTTCCGCTTCTGAGCGGCGAACGCGCGATACTCGCGCGGGCCAAAGTGGATTGCCCAGTCCGCGGCGGTCATGCCCGGAATGGCGCCAATGATGTATCGCTTTCCCTGCATTTTGACGGCGCGCTCGTACAGCCGGCGGTTCCGTTTCAGTTGGGCGTCGATGTTGGTGGCGTCCGGGGCCGGGAAACACAGCAAGTCGAAGAAGTACAGGGTGTCATCGCCGGTTTCCGGCATTGCGAACATTGGGGACTTCACCTTGGTGCGGTCAAACGGGGAGAGGAGACAGAATCCCGCACCCAGGTCATCAGGTGTCAGCTCCGGGACCACTGACTCAACAAACTCCTTGACCCTTGACCCGGGAAGGATCAGGCTCAGCCACGGCTTCTTGGCCTCCCAGTAGCCGATTTCCTTAAGGTAAGCCTCGAACGGATCCAGCCGGAACGCCCAATCAACAAAAGGCATCTGTACGCTTGCGCGCTCGGCGCCTAGATCTCCCATGCCGCTGAGGAGGGCCGTGTGGTCCGGCTCTGAGCCTGCGTCGAAGTAGCTGCCCACCTCGATCTTGTAGCGCCAGCCGGAGTTGTCCGGCCGGCGCGATATCTCGCCGGCCTGGTGTTGGAACCGCCCGCCGTTCATCAGGGTCTTCTGATCCTCAAGGTAACGGTCAAGATCCTCGTAGTACATGGTGGTGATCTCGGCGCTCTGCCTGGCTGGAATCAAGCCCACAACAAGCTTCACAATGACGCCGACCTGGCCGCCCCCGGCGAGGGCCGCGTTGAACAGATCTGCGTTACGGGTGGGGGTGGCTGTGACCAGCTCACCCGCACCCGTGACGATGTCCATGGATTTCACGGTGTCACTCTGCAGGCCATGGCGCTGCACACCGCCGCCGATGCCGCCAACGCTGACCGTTCCTCCGATGGACAGGTGCAGGTAGTCGGTGAGTGAGGGTGGAGTGGCCCCTTGATTGAGGGCCGTCTTGGTGAGTGACGCCCAGGAGACTCCCGGCTCCACAACTGCGTGGTCGCCGCGGATTGCGATTATACGCGAGAGGCTGTTGGCGTCGATTTCCATGCCGCCGCGGGTCAATGCCTGACCATAGTTGGAGTGGGACTCGCGCTCCCCGTTGCCGCTCTGGCCATTCATCGCCGCCTGAATGGCGAACCGACGGCAGTACTGCAGCATCTTCACGATGTCCTGCACCGAGCCGGGACGGAGCACTGCTTTGGGCTGGGCAGTGATCAAGCGACCGAAGTCCGTGGAGAACTCAGTCCGGGCGGCCGTGCTCAGTTCCAGTGTTCCGTCGAGCCTGGGCACGGGCACCGGGCCCAGTTCCGCAGCGGTTGCCGGTGTTGCCCAGGTGGCGCCGGCAACGCTCCAGCCGACAACGGCGAGTCCGGTTGCCTTGAGGATGTTGCGGCGTGAGTGATGGGTAGTGGTCATTGCTCTTATCCTTCGTTCCGGCCGGCAGCGATGTGGGTTTTCCCTGCACGGAGTTCATCGGTGGTGGTGAGGTGGTAGGAAACCGTGTCGAACGTCTTGGTCTTGTTGCGGAAAGTCCAGGTGTAGGTGGGCCAGATGGAGGGGTTCCGTCCGTTCTTGTCCAGATACCAGCTCTGGCAGCCGCCTGAATTCCAGACGGTCCCCTGCAGTTGACCGTCCAGCCACGTGTTGTAGGCCTTCTGGACGGCGGGCCGCACCGAAACACTCGCCAGGGACTTGCGGTCCATGACTTTGAGCGCGTCCAGCAGGTAGGTGATCTGCGCTTCGATCATGACGGTTTGGGACGAATGGCCCAGGGCGGTGTTCGGCCCGAGGAACATGAACAGATTGGGGAAACCGGCCACGGTGGTGCCGGCATACGCGGACATATCCTGGTCCCACGCATCTGCGAGTGACAGTCCGTTGTTGCCCCTGATCCGGTGGGCAATGGGCCGGTCAGTTGCCTTGAACCCCGTGGCCAGGATGATCGCATCCACCTCGCGGCGGGTGCCGTCCACGCTCTCAATGGTGTTGCCGTGAATGCGTGCAATGCCGTCGGTGACAACACTCACGTTGGGCTGGTTCAGCGCAGGGTAGAAGTTGTTGGAGAACAGGATCCGTTTGCAGCCTGCCGTGTACGCGGGTGTCAGCTTGTCCCGCAGAACCGGATCCTGGATGGACGCGTGGAGGTGCTTCAGCGCCGCGCCCTGCAGTGTCTTCTCCATGACCTTGGGGCGTCCCATCATGAATGCGACAATCTCCCTGCCCCACATGTTGAAATTCCGCCGGAACCCCTGGTAGCCGGGCACGTTGCGGCGCAGCCACAGCTGGCTTCCCGGGATCTCCCTGTCAGGCTTGGGTGCAACCCAGGCGGGCGTGCGCTGGTAGAGGTCCAGGGCGGAGGCCTTTTCCTGGACCTTCGGAATGAACTGGACTGCGGAGGCACCGTTGCCCACCACTGCAATCCGCTTGCCGGTCAGGTCAAAGCCATGGTTCCAGCCGGAGGAATGGAACAGTTCACCGGTGAAGGAGTCCAGTCCCTCGATAGCCGGCTTCACCGGGTCACTCAGGTAACCAGTACCGGTGGCGAGGATCTGCGCGGTGTAGCCGCCGCCGCTTGTGTCGATCCGCCAAAGGTGTGCCTCCTCATCCCAATCCGCCGAAACGACGTCGTGCTCGAACCTGATGTGTGGCCGCACGCCAAAGCGATCCGCGCAGTCCCGGAGGTATTGAAGGATTTCCGGCTGCTTGCCAAAAGTGGTGCTCCAGTTGGGATTGGGTGCAAAAGAGTAGGAGTAGAGCAGGGACATGACGTCGCAGGCACTGCCCGGGTACGTGTTCTCACGCCAGGTCCCGCCGATCTCCTGCGCCCGCTCGAACACGAGGAAGTCGGTCTCGCCTTCCTGGGTCAGCCGGATCGCGGCACCCAGACCGGAGAATCCGGCGCCGATAATGGCCACGCGCACGTGGCGGGTTGCGGAAAAGTCCATGATGGGGCTCCTGTTGGTAGGGGCATGTGTTGGTCTGCTCCAAGAGATACCGGCACACGCGCAATAAGAACGCAAGGCACGACGCCGGCACCCACATTGCGCTGCCCTTGCGCGCCGCGGGATTCAATGCAGTCGACGGCTGCGCTACTGCAGACCGATTGACCTTTGATTTGAGGAGTGGACTACCCATGGAACTGCCCACCGTTGAAGAACTTGCCACCCAGCTGCAGGCCGTCTCCGGCGCCCCGGACGTTGACGTGGACGCCCCGCTGACACAGCTTTCCGACGTCGATTCGATGGACCTCATGGAATGGCTGTACGGCTTTCAGTCCCAGTACCCCGAACTGCAGGCCGACGCTTCCCTCTTTCAGGAGGACGGCGACGGCGGCGCCACCCTGCGCACGGTCCACGGCCGTCTGCTCGCGCTGGCTGCCCAGCCGGCCAGCGCAAAGTAACCGCGTGAGCAGCATGCAGATTACGGGCTGGGGCACCTCCCTCCCGGAGAAAATTGTGTCCAGCGTTGAACTGGCCGAACGTTTCGGCATTGACGAGGACTGGATTGTCAGCCGCTGCGGCATCAACGAGCGCCGCTACGTCCAGGACGGACAAACGACGGCGTCGCTCGCCATCGAAGCCGGCCAGCGGGCTCTGGACAAGGCGGGGTTGACCGGCGCTGACATTGCCCACCTGATAGTTGCCACTGCGACGCCGGAACAGCCATCGCCTGCCACGTCGGCCTTTGTGCACCACGAACTGGGCGTCTCAGGCAGCGCCCACGACGTAAATGCGGAGTGCTCCGGGTTTGTCTACGGGCTGATCTTCGCTGCAGCGATGATGAAGATGGACCCGCGGCCTATCCTGCTGATCGGTTCCGATACGCACTCGCTGACCGTCAATCCCGCGGACCGTGATTTGGGAATCCTCGTGGGTGACGGTGCAGGCGCTGTGGTCCTTACGCCGGGCGAAGATGACTGGGTACTTTCCTGGGACCTGGGTGCAGACGGCGCCCGCGCCTCCAGCCTGAAGGTCCTGGCAGGTGGGAGCCGGATGCCCACCACCGAGGAAACCGTCCGCGACGGGCTGCACTACGCCAAGATCAACGGCAACGAGATCTACCTCAACGCCGTTCGCTACACCGTTGGAACGGTGCGCAACACCATGGAGAAAGCAGGGCTATCCGTCAGCGACGTGGACCATGTGGTGCCGCACCAGGCCAACATCCGCATCATCAATTCGATCCTGAACCACACCGGCCTCACGCAGGATCAGCTGGTCACCAACATCCACAAATACGGCAACACAGCATCCGCCTCCATCCCCATCGCGTTGGCGGAAGCGCTCGACGACGGCCGCATTACCGCGGGTGATCTGGTGATGCTCGCCGGATTCGGTGCCGGGATGACCTGGGGTTCGGTGCTGCTTCGGTGGGGAGGAGAGACAGCATGAAAACGTCGACACGACCGGAATCGCCGGTTGCACTGGTGACGGGGGCTTCGGGTGACTTTGGACGCGAGCTTGCCGTGCAGCTCGATGCCCTCGGATGCCGCGTTGCTGTGCATTACAACCGTTCCAAGGAGCCAGCCGAGGAGGTGGCTGCCCTGCTGCACAATGACTCCTGCGTGGTGGGCGGCGACGTCGCATCCTGGGAAGCCGTCCAGGACCTGTACGAGCAGGTGCGCGCCGCTCTCGGTCCGCTGGACGTGCTGGTGAACAACGGCGCAATCCGCCGGGACTCACTCATGGCCATGCAGGACCCCGCCGAGTGGAAATCCGTCATCGACACCAACCTGGTGGGGACCTTCCACACCAGCCGGGTGGCGCTTCCGCACATGCTCAAGCAACGGTGGGGGCGGATCATCAACATCGTGTCGCCGTCGGGCCTTATTGCGACGGCCGGCCAGACCGCCTACTCGGCCTCCAAGGCGGGCGTTATCGGCATGACGCGGACGCTCGCGGCCGAGTGCGGCAAGCGCGGAGTCACCGTGAATGCGCTCTCGCCCGGGTTCATGATCACCGGGATGACGCACAACCTGCCGGAGAACGTGAAGGCGGGGATCAGGGACAAGACACCGATTCCACGTTTCGGGACCACGCAGGAGGTTGCGCAAGGAATCGGCTTCTTCCTGGACAACGACTTCATGACGGGTCAGGTCATCAGCATTGACGGCGGGGTTTCGATTACGTAGCTTTCAGCCCGCTTGAGCAGGGCAGTAGTTACCGGCTTCCACACGGATCCGGCAACTACTGTCTTGTGGTCTGCTTTGCCGGTTCGGGGATATGAGTAGTGAATGAATCCACCGTGACACCCGTGGTCCGGCGGCGGTGCTCCAGCGGACTCATCCCGCGCTCGCGCTTGAACGCGGCGCTGAACGCAAACGGGCTGCTGTAGCCAACCCTGCGAGCAACAGCAGTGAGGGTGGAATTCGGCTCCACCAGGAGGTCTGCCCCGAGCGAGAGCCTCCGGCTGGTGAGGTAGTTCATGGGCGATTCGCCCACAAGTGTGGTGAACTTACGGGCAAACGTAGCCCGTGACACGCCGGTCTCGTCAGCCAACCTCGCCACCGTCCACGGAAGCTCGGGGCTCTTGTGCAGCGCTCGAAGCGCCGAGCCCACCACCGGGTCGCTCTGGGCCAGGCACCACTCCGGTGCCTCCGACTGCGCCGAAGACAGCCACGTTCGCACAATCTTTACCAGAAGCAGGTCCAGGATCCGGTCTAGCACAAGTTCCTGTCCCGGCCTGTTGAGGCCCATCTCGGTGGAGAGTAGGCGCACCAGCGCAAGGTCGTCGTCGCACGGGGTATGGACCAGGAGCGGCGGCAGCGCGCTCAGGAGCCGCATACCGATCTCGGTGCGTGACTGGTAGGTGCCGCTGAGCATGATGGCCGAATTGTCGTCGGGGCTTCTGCCCCACCGCCTGGATCCGGGAGCGATTGAGCCGGCCATTCCTTCGCCAGCGATCGTGATGCAGACCTGCCCCGGCTGGATGATTGCGTGCGGCGGGGTGGCTGGCGTGTCTGCGATGGTGTACGGATTGGGGCCGCGGAGAACTGCCACATCATTTTCACGAATGAGCACCGGATCACCCGAGTCAAAGAGAATCCAAGCATCGCCGCGGATCATGGTGACCAGCGAAAGGGCAGCCTTGTCCTCGATCCGCAGACTCCATGGCGGAGAAAGGACTGATTCCAACAGGAACGCGCCGTGTGCGCGTGGGCCGTCCATGAGGCTCGCAAGGGTGTCGTCCATAAGTGTGGTCACACAGTCAGTTTAGACGATTGCACATGAACTAGCACTAGTCAGATATGGAACAGATGGTACGCGCAGGGTTAACTTCAGATAGAGGACTTTGAAGGAGCCGTACCCTATGACTGAGATAACACTGATACTCGCAACCGTTTCCATGGGCCTGATTGCCGGGCTGTTCTACACTTTCTCCATCTCCGTGATGCCCGGCTTCCGCCGGATCAGCGACAGTGCGTTCGTCGAGTCCATGAACGCTATCAATGGGGCCATCCAGAACCTGGGGTTCGCCCTGAGTTTCTTTGGTGCGTTGCTTTTCACCAGCGCCGCACTGGTCCTTGACATTACCGGCGGCCAGGCGGCCATTATGCCGGTAACGCTGGCATTAGGGCTATACGTTGTGGCCCTGATCATTACCTTCGGGGTGAATATTCCCCTGAACATCGAACTGGAACGTGCTCTGGCTTCCGGTTCGCGGGTCAGCGTGGCAACCCTCCGGGAGCGCTTCGAAAGACGTTGGACCGGTTGGAACGCTGCGCGCATGCTTCTCTCCGCGGCCGCGTTTGTCCTGTTGTGTACGGCTCTGCCCGCCGGGATCGGGTAGAAGGCCGGGTGGCCCTCACCATCATTGACCTCATGGGCGCCCGCGTCGGGAGCGAACGGCTCCTGCCTCCGCTTGTGCCCGCCGCCGTGCATACGTCAGAGTCTTTTCACGTCAGCCAAGGGAAAATGTTTCCAGCTGAACAAATCCTGGTCGCCGGCGCATCGCATAAGCGGAAAGCGGAGTTCTCCACCGTGCGCGGGTGCGCTCGAAACGCTCTCTCCCTGCTCGATATACCACCCGCACCGATCCTTCGCGGGCCAGGCGGCGCCCCCGTATGGCCGGAGGGCATTGTTGGCAGCATGACGCACTGCCGCAACTATTGCGCGGCAGCAGTTGCCTCCGCATCTGCCATTACGGCCATTGGAATCGACGCCGAGCCCGCCCAACAGTTACCGGCAGGAGTTCTCAACCTGGTGGCCGGCGGCGCGGAGCAGGAGGCCATCACGTCCCTCGCCCTCGCCAATCCAACGATTCATTGGGACAGGCTCCTTTTCTGTGTAAAGGAGGCCGTCTACAAGGCGTGGTATCCGCTGACCGGGCTCTGGATCGGCTTCCTCGAGGCTGTCGCGGAACTGCACACCGATGGTCGGTTCACCGTTCACATCATCTCGGCCAAAGACTTTGACCTGGACATGACCTTTTGGGAAGGCACATGGATTCAGTCGGAGGGTCTGCTCGTGGCAGCCAGCGTGAGGCTTCCAGCGCCATCGTGACGCAGGCGAATGCACCTGAGCGCTTCGAACATTCCCCGCTGGCAGCAACCAGTGATCGGATGGGAACAGGACAAGACAACCAAGGGATCACCGCTGTGACACACACCAAGCCAACCACTCTAGCCCTCATCGGCGCCATCGGATCCGGTATGGTCGGCGGCTTCTACCTCGCCTTTTCGGGCGTGATCATGCCGGCTCTGCATCAATTGCCGGCGGCCGA
Source organism: Arthrobacter sp. H5 (assembly GCF_000520595.1). Classification (GTDB taxonomy): domain Bacteria; phylum Actinomycetota; class Actinomycetes; order Actinomycetales; family Micrococcaceae; genus Arthrobacter_D. Next base: position 37,273 of record NZ_KI914986.1, on the reverse strand, counting down.
CGCCGTAAGGATCATGCAATCCATCAACCGTGCCGCCGTGGGTCCCGCGTTCATGATTCCGTTCTGGGGCACGGCGGCGGTGAGCGCCGCGCTGGTTACCCGGGGATTCGGCAGGGGCACCAAATCGGTCCTTCCGGCCGTTGGCGCCGGGCTGTATCTCGCCGGCGTCGCGGTCACCGTTATCTGCAACGTGCCGCTGAACAACAAACTTGACGCTGCCGCCGGTACCCAGTTGGCATGGGAGGCCTTCACCTCCGGGTGGGTGCCCGCGAACCACATCAGGACCGCGGCCTCAATTGCCGGTGCCGTGCTGCTGGTGGGGGCGCTCCGCCGCCGCAAGTAGCCCACCGGTCCCTCTGTATTAGAGCGAAGCCTGCGCAGCCTCGAGGAGTCCATTGGCCTTCGCCACTGACCCCAACCAGCCAAGGCTTGGCTTCGGATGCCGCTCAAACGTCGCCGCGTCCCAGGCGATGAGGCCGAAGGTGGGCCGGTAGCTGCCCCACTCGTAGTTATCGAGCGCGCTCCAGTGCAGGTATCCGCGGACGTCAATACCGTCGTCAATTGTGCGGGAAACAGCCTCAAGCGCACCGCGCGTGTAGTCGATCCGGCGTGAGTCATCCGCCGTCGCGATCCCGTTCTCGGTCACGTAGACCGGCACACCATTGCGCTGCCAGGAGTTCCGGATCCCGTCCTCGATGGCTGAGGGATAGTACTCCCACCCGGTGAGGGTGCGTTCGGCGTCGTCGTCAATCGGCAGTGGGCCATCCGCTCCCACCCGGGTACGGGTGTAGGCCTGGATGCCCACCCAGTCGTCGTTGATTGAAGTCTCCAGGAACACATGCTCCCGCGAGCGCCCGTACTCTTCTGTGACTTCTTCGGCGCCCGGTTCGGCCTGGTAAGCCTGCGTCGCTACGGACCAGCCGGCCTTCTTGCCGGCCGCTTGAAGGATGGTGACGGCACGGCGGTGCGCGGCGATCAAGTGTTCTGTCACCAACGGGTCGCCGGCGGGCAGACCGACGGCGGGAAAGCCCTGGTCCGGATCCGCGAGCACCGCCACCATGTTGGGTTCGTTGATGGTGCAGACCAGCTCCACGCCGTCGAGCACCGGAAGCGCATGCTCCACATACCGCGCAAAGCGCTCCACCGAACCCGCGTCCTTCCAGCCGCCCGCACGGGCAAACCAGATGGGGTTGGTGAAGTGGTGGAGCGTCACCATGGGGGTCAGGCCAAGCTCGACGGCGGTGGCCACCATCCGGCGGTAGTGGTCCAGGGCGGCGCGGGAGACAAAGCCCTCCTCGGGCTCGATCCGAGCCCACTCGATGCTGAACCGGTACGAGGTCAGCCCCGCGTCAGCCAGCAGCTGCATATCTTCACGGTAGCGGTGGTAACTGTCCGCGGCATCGCCGCTGGGCGCCTCGACCGGAGGCCCGGCCAAGTGCCCGTGTTCGCGCTGCCACCAATCCGAATTGACGTTGCCGCCCTCGATCTGGTGCGCGGCCGTGGAGGCACCCCAAAGGAACCCGTTGGGAAATGTCATCGCTTTACTACTTTCCGCCGGCGGTTGCCGGCTACTTGATGCCCGTCAGCGCGATGCCCTGCACAAAGTACTTCTGCAGCAACACGAAGATGAGGAGGATGGGAACAACTACGACGACGGCGCCCGCCATCATGAGCCCGTACTCGGCTGCGTTCTGGCCCACCGAATACAGGGCCAGCGCCACGGGGAGGGTATAACGGTCTTCGCTGGTAGCCACCACGAGGGGCCACAGGAAGTTGTTCCAGGATGCGAGGAACGTGAGGATGGTCAGCGTGGCCACCGCCGGACCGCAAAGCGGCATGATCACGCGCAGGAAGATCCTCCACTCGCTGGCGCCGTCAATGCGTGCGGCCTCGATCAGCTCGTCCGGGAGGCTCAGCATGAACTGCCGCATCAGGAAGACACCCAGGGGCGCAATCAGGAACGGAAGAATGAGTCCTGGATAGGAGTTCACCAGACCAAGGTTTGCCGTGAGCACAAAGAGCGGCACAAAAGTGACAACGCCCGGGACCATGAGTGTGCCAAGGACCAGCATGAACAGTACCTTTTTGCCTGCGAAGTCCAGTTTCGCCAGGGCGTAGCCCACCATCGAGGAGAACACGATGTTTCCCGCGGTGACAAAGACCGCCACGATCAGGCTGTTCGCGAAGAACGTTGCGAAATCCAGCCGGACAAACAGTTCGGTGTAGTTATCGAGAGTGGGTTCCAATGGCCAGAAGTTCAGCGGATACTGCCGGATTTCCGCGGTTGTCTTGAAGGAGCCCAGAATCATCCAGACAAACGGGAGGATCATGGCGATCATGCCGACGGCAAGCACCACGTAAAGCCAGACGCGGGGGCGTTGCCGCATGGGTGAGCGGCGGCGACGGGTCCCGGTCACTGCCTCGACCGGGGGCGCTGTGGAAACGGCCATGTCAGTCCTTCTTTCCGAGGAGCCGGAACTGGATCAGCGAGAGCACAACGATGGCAAGAAACAACACGTAGCTGGCCGCCGAGGCGTAGGAATAATTGCCAAAACCGAACTGGTCGTACGTGTACATGGCTGTGGAGAGGGTTGCGTCCAACGGCCCACCGCTGGTCATGACATACGGCTCCTCAAAGAACTGCAGAAACCCGATGCCGGTGATCACTGCGGCGAACAGGATGGGCGGCCGCATGGCAGGAAGCGTAACGTTCCAGAACCGCTGAACGGGGCTGGCGCCGTCGACCATTGCCGCCTCATGGTGCTCGCGCGGAACACCCTGAAGACCGGCCAGGAAGATCACCATCAGCGTGCCGATGTTGCGCCAGACCGCCATGAAGATGAGCGAGGGCAGTGCCCAGAACTCGTCTTCGAGCCAGTTGGGGCCCGCGATCCCAAACACGCCAAGGAAACCGTTAAGTAGACCGTCCGGCTGAAGGATAAACCGCCACACAATAGCCACCGCCACAATGCTGGTGACCACGGGTGCGTAGTAGCCCACCCGGAACACCGTGCGGAACCGGGTGATCCCGTTGTTCAGCGCAAGTGCCACCAGCAGCGCCAGGGCCATGGTGAGCGGAACCCCCAGCAGCACAAACAGCGCCGTATTAACCAGCGAGCGGACAAAACGCCCATCGTTGAACAGCGAAATGTAATTCTCAAGGCCCACAAAGTTCACGCCGAAGGGGCTGCGGAGATCGCGGGTGGTGAGGTCGGTGAAACTCATCGCCAGCGATGCCACAATGGGCCCCGCCATGAAGATGACAAAAAGAATCAGGAACGGGGCGGCGAAACCCCAGGCGACCAGCGTCTGGCGGCTCCGGCGCGAGCGCGGTTTGCGCGCGGGCCCCGGAGCCTTGCCAACCGCCGGCGATTGGGCGAGAGCCACTGTTAGAGGCCCGTCCCGATGCTTTCGGCCTGGCTTTGGATGGCAGCCAGTGCCTCATCAACCGTGGCATCGCCACGGGTGACCTTTTCGAGCTCCTGATCGATCACTGCGGAGACCTGCGCCCACGTGGGGATGGCGGGCGGAGCCTTCGAATCCTCAAGCTGTTCGGCGAAGACGCTCAGGTTCGGGTCCTCGGCGAACATTGGATCCTCGTAGGCGGCCTGGACGCTCGGCAGTGTGGTGGAAATGCCATACCAGTCGATCTGCGTTTCAGGCTGGCTCAGCCAGCGGACAAACTTCCAGCTGGCGTCGCGGTTCTCGCTGTCGTTGAACACGGCGAGGTTGCCACCGCCGGTGAAGCTGGTGCGGGAGTCGGCTCCCGGAACCATTGCGACGTCGAACTGGTCGGCAAACCCTTCGCCGCCCTGCTCTTCCAGAAGGCCAATGTGGAACGGTCCGCTAAAGAAGGAGCCCACCTCGCCTGAGATGAATTTCTGTTCGATCTCACCGGTTTCAAGGCGTACGGGGTCGGCGATGCCTTCCTCGAAGAAGCTGGCGTAGTACTCGAAAGCTTCTTTCCACTCGGGCGTCTCGAAGGTAAACTCCGTGCCTTCCTCGTTCATGATGTCCCCACCCTGCTGCCACACAAAGGGTGCCAGGTACTGCCAGGAATCGAATCCGCCGGGCGGCAGGGATACGCCCGCTTCAGCACCCTCAGCCTGCAACGCCGCGGTGAAGGTCTTGAATTCTTCCCAGGTGGCTGGAGGCTCCACGCCTGCAGCCTCGGCCATGTCCGTGCGGTAGTACATTGCGCGGGTATCCACATACCACGGGACACCGTAGGCGACGTCGTCGACCACTGCCGTACCCCAGGATCCTTCGAAGAACGCCGATTCATCCACCAGGCCTTCGGGCGTGGGTTCCAGGGCACCCGTTGCGGCGAACTCGCCAACCCAAGTGGTGCCGAGCATCGAGATGTCCGGCGTCTCGCCTCCGGCAATGGAGGTGGCAATGCGGTCGTGGGCGCTTTCCCACGGGACGGGAGTGACGTTGATGGTGACGTCCGGGTTCGCTTCCTCGAAGTCCGCGGCAAGCTGGTCGAGGACTTCGCCCTCGTTGCCCATAGCCCAGATGGTGACCTCGCCGGTTGCCGGTGCGTCATCAATGGCAGCGCCGGCTTCGGGACCCCCCGCCGCACCGCCTTCGTCACGGCCGCAGCCGGTCAGTGCCAGTGCGCCGATAACGGCCACCGCGCTCCATGATCGCCATTGATTCATAGTGTTGCCTCCAGTTAGTGGGTTCAGTTGCTCCGCGGTTTAATGCTCCAGCGGAGCATTACGTGCCAAGCTATCACAAAAACCTTACAGGCGATAGGTTTTTATTTCCGTACATGCGATAGGTTTTTGTTCATGACAAAGTCTCCAGCCCAAAAACGCGGCAGCTATGCCAAGGGCCAGGCGAAGCGCCAGGAGATCCTCGACGCTGCGCTGATGGTTTTCGGTCGAAGCGGGTTCCACAGCGGTTCGCTGCGTGAAATCGCCAAACGGGTTGAGTTGACGCCGGCAGGCCTCATGCACCACTTTGCCTCGAAAGAGGAGCTGTTCACGGAGGTGCTGAGGCAGCGTGATGAGCGGGTCAAGGATGCCGCGGGTGACGTCGCCGAGGAAACCATGCTGGACCAGATGCGAAGGGTTGTTGCCTACAACCAAACGACGCCGGGACTCACCTCGCTCTACACGGTGATCGCGGCGGAGGCAACCAACAGCGACCACCCCGCCCACGAGTACTTTGCGTCCCGCTACGGCGAACGGGCATCGCAGACAGCCGGGATCCTCAAGGACGCGCAACGGGACGGACTGGTCCGGGATGACCTGGATGTCCACCATGCCGCACGCCTCATCGCCGCCGTCATGGACGGGCTGCAGCAGCAGTGGCTGCTGGACGACAGCGTGGACATGACCGGTGTCTTTGATGAATTTGTCCGGGGTTACTTCCTGAAGGGTTGATTGCACGGACAGCAACGGCGCGGCCCCTATGAAGGGGCGCCGCGCCGTCGTCGTACCGGGTTTGTTAGCCCAGGTCCGTCCCGAATACCTGTGCATCGACCAAAGGCCGAACGGCCTTCTCAAATTCGCGGTCAACAAAGTAGTCCTTCAGCCTGTCCTTCTTGACCTCGTTGAGGATGGCGCCCATGATCATGGACTGGTCCAGGCTCAGGTAGCGCTCGGCAATGGTGCCGCTGCCCACGGCCACTGAATCGTAGAACCCGCCGGGGCCGTAGGCGTCAAGCTCGTTCTTGATGCCGTCAAGGTTTTCCATTACGGCCTCGCGGTCATAGGGCAGCGCCAGGAACGCTGCATGTGGGGTGACCACGCCGTCACCGAACTCGGGGTCCGGATTGGTGGCCTCGCGGCAACCCTCAAACCCGATGTCGACGTTCGTCTTTTCCACGTCGCTCCCATAACCATCCGAACTGATGCCAATCTCCTCAACCCCGTACTCGCGGTACTCGGCGAAGGGATCGCTGGCCGGGGAGAAGCCCCAGTATCCGTAACCGGCCTCGTCCATGCCGTGCTCAATGTGGGCGCGGACGGTGGCCTCGTGGTTCAGCGCCCAGGACTTCTGGCCCCAGTCCGCTTCCGGCACAAACAGGTCCGGCATGAGGGCCTCGAACATGCTGCCACCCCAGGCTGGAACCAACTGCATGCCCCGGTACTCGTAGGTGCCTTCGTAGACACTGACTCCCAGGTACTCACGGGTTTCGCCGGTGGGCTTCTGTTCCTGCCAGCCGTAATCGCAGCCGCGCTCCGGCATAGTGCGGTAGGTGCCGTAATACGCAGTCGCTGGGATCTGGCCGTTGGCGATGCCGAGGTACGTCGCGATGCGAGCTTCGCTCACCGTGGTGTCATACCAATGGCAGGTGTAATAGACGTCGGCGCCCTCGTCACCGTAATTGTCAGGGACCGCGCAGCCGTCACCTGGAGGCTCCACCCAGAACCCGCCGCGATTCAGACTGGCTCCTTCCCGGGCGTTCAGGTCGTGGTACCAGCCGAAGTCCATACTGTCGTAGAGCGCGTTGGCCTGTTTCGCGAGACGGGGCTCAGCCTTGGCGACAACCTTGAGCGCCGCAGCAAGCCAGCCGTTGTCCACGGTGCTCAGGAACGGGAAGACCTCGTCGCCGCTGGCGGGCCAGGTGGTGAGCTTGTTGCCATTCGTCGGTGAGTACCAGTTGTAGAACATGCCGCTTGGTTCGTGGGTTTCCAGCTCGCCCAGTGTCTTGATGGTTGTGGCGAGCCGATCACTCGCTTCCTTGTGCTTGATGATGCCCAGATCGCGGGCCGCAATGGTGGACCAGAGATAGCCGCCGATGTTCGTGGGGCTGGTGTATTCGCTCGGCGTGGAGAGGTCGCCGGTGATGTTGTCGGCGGGCAGACCGGTTTCCTCGTCGGTCATGGCCGCCATGGAAGTCCAGGTGTCGGCCGCGTAGGTCATCAGCGGATCCTGCTTTTCTGAACCCTTGGCCACCGCAACGGTGGGGGCGATCAAGGCCGTGGCCGCCATTGCGGCACCGGCCACCAGAGCTATTCTCCGGACACGTTTGGACACAGTTCTGCGCGGGGGCAACTGCATAGGAACTCCTTTGTTCAGTCGGAACTCCTACCCTTACATTAAAACCTAACGCGTACAAGGTTTTTATTGCTGTCCCTTCCTTATCCGTTGCGGTACGCACTTGAACGCACGGCTGCCCTGTCCTGGTCTGTGAGTGCCATCCATTGGGCCGGCGTCAGCTTGTTCAGCCTCAGCAGATGCCTGTCCTCGGGCGTCAGCGTGATGACCGGATCGGCGCGACGCTTCCTGCGCCGCGGCAGAAACACGGCCAGGGTGACCGCCAGCAGTACGAACGCAGTCAGCAGGACTATCAATTCCATGGTCATGGAGCCAATCCTGTTAGTTGAACCTTGTAAAAAACCGGGGAAGTCCGCCGCTGTTGATTCGCTGAGGCGGGCGTAGGCTGGGCCCATGTCTCGAATTCTGGTTCTGGGCGGCACCGGTCTGGCTGGCCGGGAGGTGGTCCGTGCATGTGTCGGCCGGGGGCTGGACACCAGGACGTTCAGCCGCAGTGGCAGCCCCGGTTCAGCGCACGACGGCGTGGAGCACGTCCGGGGGGATGTCACCACTGGCGCTGGCCTCACTCGGGCGATGGCCGGCGTCGACGTTGTGATCGACGCTCTTGACGGCAAGTTCGGCAGGGCACGCAGAGCCCTCTCCGCCGGTGCGCGAAACATCGCACCGGCGGCAGCCGCGGCAGGCG
>NZ_KI914986.1:0-29474 GCF_000520595.1 Arthrobacter sp. H5 | reverse complement strand
GCCGCGGCAGGCGTTGAACGGATGATTCTGCTCTCGATCGTCAACGTGGACCAGGTCAGTTTTGGCTACTACCGGGCCAAGGCCAACCAGGAGCGGATCTACCGTGGCGGGCCGGTGGAGTGCTCGGTGGTTCGCTGCACCCAGTTTCATGACCTGGTCACGGGCGTGTTCGACGCCGGGAGAAAGGTCCGCGCCACGCCACGCTTCCCCGGAGCCCGGTTTCAAACCATCTCGACGGCCGATGCCGCCGCATCGCTGGTGGACGCCGCCGTCGCACCGGAGCCACGGGATACGACCGTGGGAGGGCCGGAAGTGCTTGGAATGGATGTGATGGCACGGATCTACCGGCAGTTCACCGGCGCCCGCGGACCGGTCATCGCCGTGCCGGTTCCAGGCGCGCTCGGACGGTACTGGCGCGGCGGCCTCAATCTGGTGCCGGAGAACCCTGTCCGCGGAACCACGTACGCCGAGTGGCTGGAGGAACGGGAATCGTGAACGTCGGTCCGGGAAGTTTCTACTGCTCCGGCAGGCCCAGCCGCTCCACATCATTGAAGCTGTACACGTGGAGTCCCGCAAAAACGCCCGCCTCCGAGACAGCATGCACCAGCGGAGCGGGATCGTACGACGACGGCGCCACCACGTTTCGCAGGAGCGACCCGCTGCGCTGTGCAAACTTCAGGGACGGGCCCACACCGATCCGTCCCGCGAGGGAGATCAGCCGCGTGCGCCGGACAGCACCGGGCACACCGGCCCAGATTGGAAGAGTCACACCGGCCGCGCGGAGGGTGTCCACATAAGTAGCGAGCACCGGCCCGGAGAAGCACATCTGGGTCACCGCCCAAGTGGCAAGTTCCTGCTTCTTCAACAAAAGTCCCGTGAGTTCAGCTTCCTCCACCGTCGGGTGCCCCTCAGGGTAGGCGGCCATTCCGATCGACAGGCCGCTCAGGGATGCGATGTCTTCCATGAGGGGAAGGCTCCATGAATAGGGTCCATCGGCTGACCCCGCGTCGCCGGCAATCACAAAGACGTCCCGCACACCTGTCGCTTCAAGCCGGGCGGTGAACCCCGCCAGCTGTGCCCGCGATTGAATGGACCGTGCGGCGAGGTGCGGCACCGCCCGGTACCCCAGCTTCGCCAACTGCACCGCAAGGTCGACAGTCTCCGACGGGCCGTGGTGCGGCAGGCAGGTGATTGTGACCGTGGCGGGTGCCGGGAGAAACCGCTGCAGCCGGTCCACAATGTCACGGCCGGGAATGATCTCCACCCTGACAGGCAATGCGGGCGCCAAGGTCAGCACTCCACCACGTTGAGGGCCAGACCGCCCCGGGCGGTTTCCTTGTACTTGTCCATCATGTCCGCACCGGTTTCGCGCATGGTTTTGATGGCGGCGTCGAGTGAAACGAAGTGCTGTCCGTCGCCGCGGACCGCCATCCGGGCGGCAGTGATTGCCTTCATTGCTCCCACAGCGTTTCGCTCAATGCAGGGGATCTGCACCAGACCACCCACCGGATCGCAGGTCAGGCCGAGGTTGTGCTCAATTCCGATCTCGGCAGCGTTCTCAACCTGCTCCGGCGTGCCGCCCAGAACCTCGGCAAGACCAGCAGCTGCCATCGCGCAGGCTGAACCCACTTCGCCCTGGCAGCCCACTTCAGCCCCGGAGATCGAAGCGTTCTTCTTGAACAGTGCGCCAATGGCCGTCGCTGCGAGCAGGAAGCGGACCACGCCGTCGTCGTCCGCTCCCGGCACGAAGTCCACGTAGTACTTCAAGACTGCGGGGATGATCCCGGCCGCACCGTTGGTGGGAGCAGTAACCACCCGGCCGCCAGCGGCATTCTCCTCGTTAACCGCGAGCGCGAAAAGGGTCACCCACTCCATGGTGCTCAGATGGTCATTGGGATCGGCTTCCTTTTGCAGGAGCTCTAACTGCTTCGCGGCACGACGGCGGACGCTCAGTCCGCCGGGCAGGATCCCACTGTTGGTGGAACCGCGGCGAACGGTGTCCTGCATGACGTCCCAGATCTCCAGCAGGCCCGTGCGGACCTCGGCTTCGGGGCGCCACGCAATTTCGTTGTCCATGACGATTTCCGAAAACGACTTGCCCGTGGTTTTGGCTATCTCCAACAGCTGTTCGCCGGATTCGAAGGGATGGGTGACCGCCATCTGCGCAGCGGCCGAGAGGTCAGCGCCAATCTGGTCCTCATCCAGCACAAATCCGCCGCCTACAGAGAAGTAATCCCGTGAGAACAGAAGTATTCCATCTGACGAATATGCCTCAAAGCGCATACCATTGGTATGGAAGTCCAACCGCTTGCGACGGTGCATGATCAGGTCGTCATCAACACTGAACGCGATGTTCCGCGTGCCTGCAAGCCGGAGCGAACCGGAAGCCGTAATCTCTTCAACGCGCGGCTCGGCGCGTTCCGGGTCAACCAAATGAGGCTGCTCCCCCTCCAGCCCAAGAATGACGGCCTTTACGGTACCGTGCCCGTGGCCAGTCACCCCGAGGGAACCAAACAACTCGGCCTGCACGCGCGCGGTCTGGTCAAGGTGGCCTCTTGCCGCAAGCTCCTGGGTATACAGATAGGAGGCGGTCATGGGACCGCCCGTGTGGGAGCTCGAGGGTCCAATGCCTATCTTGAATAGCTCAAACGCGCTGATAGTCACTTTTGGCGCCTGTAAAAGGGGGTCTCGACAACGGTGAAGGACTCCGGCTTTCCGCGCAGATCCACCTGCACTTCGGTTCCCGGCTCCGCCAGCGCCGAGTCCACATAGGCAAGCGCAATGGGGTATCCCAACGTTGGGCTGGGGAGACCGGAGGTCACTGTGCCAACCGTTTCGCCGTTTGAGACGACGTCGTACCCTGCCCGCGCGGAGCGGCGCCCGAGCCCGCGCAGACCCACCAGCCTGCGCTTGGGGTCCTGTGACTTCAAGGGTTCAAGCACTGGCCGGCCCACAAAGTTGTCCGGCTTCTTCAGGCTGACAACTCCGCCGAGACCGGCCTCGAATGGATTGGTGTCGAGGGCCAACTCGTGACCGTACAGCGGCATTCCGGCCTCAAGGCGCAGTGAGTCGCGCGAGGCAAGTCCACACGGCGCCAAGCCGTGGTCCGCTCCCGCTTCCGCTACGGCCTTCCACAACTGCACGGCGTGCTGGTTTCCGATGAACAGCTCGAAACCGTCTTCCCCGGTGTAGCCGGTGCGTGCCAGCAGCACCGTCAGGCCTGCCAGTTCCACCTCCACGGCGGCGTAGTACTTGAGGTCAGCCACCGCCTGGCGCTGTGACTCAGCAGTGATTGCGAGCAGGATCGCCTCAGCGGTGGGCCCCTGCACGGCGATCAATGCCGTGTCTTCCGACTCGTCCTCCACAAACACGTCAAAGCCCGCGGCGCGCTGCTTCAGTTCGGCGGCAACCGCATCGGCGTTGCCGGCGTTCGGCACCACCAGAAACCGGTCCTCGGCACGGCGGTAGGTGATGAGGTCATCAATCACGCCGCCATCCTCGGTACAGATCAGCGAGTACTTGGCCTTGCCCACCGCCATGACGGCAAGGTTTCCCACCAACGCGTAGTTCAGGAACTCCGCCGCCTGCGGTCCGCTGACCAAGACCTCGCCCATATGTGAAAGGTCAAAGAGCCCGGCATTCCTGCGGACGGTGTGGTGTTCCTCGAGTTCGCTGCGGTACTTCAGCGGCATCTGCCAGCCGCCGAAGTCGGTGAAGCTGGCCCCGAGTTCCTCGTGCTGCGCGTAAAGAGCTGTCTGCTTAGTCATGTCTAGTCCTCAAACTCTTCGATTGGCGGGCAGGAGCAGACGAGATTTCGGTCCCCGTGCGCACCGTCGATACGGCGTACCGGCGGGAAGTACTTGTCGTGCCGGAGCGACTTCAGCGGGAAGGCCGCCAGCTCCCGCGGATACGCCTGGTCCCAGCTGTCGCTGATCACCGATTGCGCGGTGTGCGGGGCCTGCCGCAGCGGGCTTGCCTCGAGAGTTAACCCGCCGTCCGCAACCTGGTCGATTTCACCCTTGATCGCAATCATTGCGTCCACAAACCGGTCCAGTTCCGCCAGATCCTCGGACTCCGTAGGCTCAACCATCAGCGTTCCGGCAACCGGGAAGCTCAGCGTCGGCGCGTGGAAGCCGTAGTCGATCAGACGCTTGGCCACATCCTCGGCCGTGACGCCGGTCTTCGCGGTAAGAGCCCGCAGGTCCAGGATGCACTCGTGCGCAACCAGGCCGTTTTCGCCCGAGTACAGCACCGGGAAGTGCTCGTTCAGCCGTACCGCAATGTAGTTGGCGGCAAGGAGTGCGTGGCCGGTGGCATCCGTCAAACCTTCACTGCCCATCAGGGCAACATAGGCCCAGGAGATTGGCAGGACGCCGGCTGAACCGTAGCGGGAAGCCGAAATCGGGGCGCCTTGGGTCTCCACGCGCTCGCTGGCGCTCCCTTGGTCGACCACCGGAGCTGAGGAGTTCGCGTCCCCCGGAAGGAACGGCGCAAGGTGCGCCGCCACGGCAACGGGCCCGACGCCGGGTCCCCCGCCTCCGTGCGGAATGCAGAACGTTTTGTGGAGGTTCAGGTGGGAGACATCGCCACCAAACTCGCCCGGTTTGGCCAGGCCAACCAGCGCATTAAGATTGGCGCCGTCAATGTAGACCTGCGCGCCGGCGTCGTGCACCTGGCCGCAGACCCAGCGCACGTCCTCCTCGAACACGCCGTGTGTTGAGGGGTAGGTGATCATGATCGCGGAAAGTTCAGCAGCGTGTTTTTCGATCTTGGCCTTGAGGTCTTCGTGGTCGATGTTGCCGTTCGAAGCGGTTTTCACCACAACAACCTTCATGCCCGCCAACACTGCCGACGCCGCGTTGGTTCCGTGTGCGGAGGATGGGATCAGGCAGACTGTGCGGCCCTCGTCGCCCCGGGAGAGGTGATAGTTGCGGATGGCCAACAGGCCCGCAAGCTCACCCTGCGAACCCGCGTTGGGCTGAATGGACACTTTCGCGTAGCCGGTGATCTCCACCAGCTTTGACTCCAGGTCCTCGATCAGCTCGCGCCAGCCTTCCGTCTGGTGCTCAGGCGCAAACGGGTGGATCGTGGCGAATTCGGGCCAGGAGATCGGTTCCATTTCCACCGTTGCATTGAGCTTCATGGTGCACGAACCCAGCGGAATCATGGTGCGGTCCAGCGCCAGGTCCCGGTCCGACAGGCGGCGCAGGTAGCGCAGCATCTGCGTTTCGGAGCGATGGAGAGCGAACACCGGGTGGGTCATGTACGACGACGCCCGCACCAGGTCCGTGGGAATGGTTACCTTCGCGTCGCCCGGCGTCGATGCCCCAAAGACGCCGGCGATGGTGGAGAGGTGCTCGTCAGTGGTGGTTTCGTCGCAGGAGATCCCCACATGGTCCTGGTCCACGAGACGGAGGTTAATACCCTGCTTGTCCGCCTTGGCAACCAATTCCGCCGCCTTGCCCGGAACCTTGACCAGCAGTGTGTCGAAGAATTGCCCGTGCACGGTTCCTTCGAGTGCCGCCGCGAGCTTGGCGGCTTTGCTGTGCACCCTTTCGGCGATCGCCTTCAGACCGTCCGGGCCGTGGTAGACGCCGTACATCGAAGCAACAATTGCAAGCAGCGCCTGCGCCGTGCAGATGTTGGACGTGGCCTTCTCGCGGCGAATGTGCTGCTCGCGGGTCTGGAGCGCCAACCGGTAGGCGGGGGCGCCGTCGGCATCCTTGGACACGCCCACCAGGCGGCCGGGAAGCATCCGCTCCAGCCCGTTGCGCACTGCCATGAACGCGGCGTGAGGCCCGCCGAAGAACAACGGAACACCGAAACGCTGGGCCGAACCGACCGAAATATCCGCGCCCTGCTCGCCGGGAGGCGTGATGAGGGTGAGCGCCAGAAGGTCCGCTGCCACCGTGACCAGAGCGCCGCCGTCGTGCGCTTGTTTGATGACATCCGCGTAGTTCCGCAACGCACCGGACGCGCCGGGCTGCTGGAGCACGACGCCGTTGATGTCACCTTCAGGGAGACCGCCGCTCAAGTCAGCGACCTCGACGTCAAAGCCAAGCGCCTCGGCCCGGCCGCGGACCACGGCGATGGTCTGGGGCAGGCAATCCGCGTCGAGGACGGTTTTACCCTTGTTCTTCCCGGAGCGGCGCATCAGCAGGACGGCCTCGGCAACGGCTGAGGCTTCGTCGAGCAGGGAAGCGTTGGCGATGGGCAGGGCAGTGAGGTCCTGGACCATGGTCTGGAAGTTCAGCAGCGCTTCGAGCCTGCCCTGGGAAATTTCGGGCTGGTATGGCGTGTAGGCGGTGTACCAGGCCGGCGCTTCGAGGACATTGCGGCGGATCACCGGTGGAGTAACCGTGTCAAAATAGCCCTGTCCGATCATCTGCACGGCCGTCTTGTTCTTGGCGGCAATGGCCCGGAGCTGCGCCAACACCTCTGATTCCGACAGGGCGGCAGGAAGGTTCAGCGGCTCTGCGGACCGGATACTAGCGGGAACAGCCACGTCAACGAGCTTGTCGAGGCTCGGGTAACCGAGCACCTTGAGCATCTGGTCGGCGTCATTTGCGCGCGGACCAATGTGGCGGTCGGAGAAACTGGTTTCCGTTTGGTGGGTCATGGGAACTCCGTAGATCAGCGCCCGCAGTGTTGCGGACTATGTCGAGTTCCTCCCCGCTCTGTATTGGACCTGAGAGATTCAGCGGGCTAAGTTCGCCCGCGTTGCACCGTCGGTGAGTGCGTCATTCACGTTTGCACTGCTTTCCAGAGTTGCCTTTCCGCAGCGGTGCTGGGCCTGAGAGATTCCTGGGGAGGATTTGCTCCTACGGCGCCTGCCGGATGTGTCAACGGCAGAACTCTCCCGTTGCGGGTCAAAGGCTATGAAATTTTGGGTGGACCGTGATTTAGCTTACTCTGCACCGGGTTGAGCTGGCAAAGCTGCTTTCGTCTCAGCGGGATCCCTCGTCTTCCTGCGCGTCAACCCCGCTGGCGTCGCGACCAGTGGATTCGCCGGTGGGCCGGCCGGCCGGCGAGTCTTTGGTACCGGTCTCAATCCGGCCCTCTTCCTTTCCTTCCTTTTCGATCACATCCTCGCCACGCCCGGATGTACTCTCGCCAACGCCTTTAGGCGCCATTTTTGCGTCGCTTGCCGGGATTTCCGCCCCGGGCTGCACAGGGTCCTTCGCGGGTTCCTCACTGCCAAACGCACGCTTGGTTCCCTTGGACTCCCCTTCACTGCTGGTGGTCCGGCCGTCGTAGGGCGGGAGCTCACTGCGATCCGTATCAATGTCACCGCCCGGGTTCGGGTTGTTGCCTGCGCTGTAGTCATTTCCTACCCGGTCACCTTTTGGGAGGTTTGCCTCAGTCATTGGATTCTCCCTTGGATCAATCTGCGCTGTGTCCCTTACGCCTATTCGGCGTACACACTATTTCGGCCACCGCTCAAGGGTTAGCTTGGCGTGGCCATAGCCTCCGCCCCGACCGACCGGGGGCGGGGATGGCTGGCCGCACAGCGATAATAAGTGCCTGTGTGACTCGTCTCACATCTGCAGATCCAGTCTAGCCCCGTCTGAAGGGCGGCAACAGGGCTGGGAGGCGACTCGGCGAGATGCCACGGCCACGCGATGTTCGGTCCATGAACCCACTGGAACATAGGGTGGCTGCATGGAAATTGCCCAGGAGAGCTCAGTCGACCGCGCCGAAGTTGCCGATCTTTACAATTCCGTGGGTTGGCTGGCCTACACCCGGAACCCAAAGATACTGCAGCGGAGTATTGAAGGATCGCACCTGGTACTAACGGCCAGGAACGACGACGGCCTCCTCCTTGGCCTGTTGCGAACCGTTTCCGACGGCGAGACGGTCTGCTACGTCCAGGACATCCTGATCCGCCCTGACGCACAGCGCCAAGGGATAGGCCGTGCACTGTTGGTGGATGCCCAGAAACGCTACGCCCATTGCCGATTCTTCCTGCTGTCCACCGATCATCCAGACACCGAAGACGCCCGAAAGTCCCACCCCTTCTACCGTTCACTGGGCATGATTCCGCACGAAGAGCAAGGCATGGCGGCGTTCGGTCTGCCGGTCAACCGCTGACATTAACAAACGGTTAGCCCGGTTGAAGTCGCCCAACTTCGGAACCGTCCGCGTCAAACAGAACCAGATGCTGGCCGTCCAAGGCCGCCCGCTGCGATTGGCCCACCATGGATGGAACAGCCACCTCATCGCGTGCGATCGCCGTCGAAGCACCCACGGTTGTCAGCAGGACCCCTTCGGCATCGACCACCCAGCGGCCCTGGGCACCGTTGCACCCGTCCGAGCCGGTCCAGGTGGTGTCACTGTGGAAAGCCGCATGCGGGTCGGTGGAAATGCCACCGCCAACAGGAATCCACCGCCCCACAAGTTCTGCTGCGGTAACGGGAACCAACCCAGCAGGAAGCGGTACGGGAGGTTCAAACTCCTTACGGCCTTCAGCAGTGACCTCCGGCGGCTCGGCGTAGAAGTCGGCGGCGGTTGAGATGGGCTCGGGCGCTCCGTCCACGGTGAGCTCGGCAACCACCGCATCCCGTGCATCAGTCAGCTCCCACCCTTGACCCGCCTCTCGATACCCGGTGACCGATTCGAGCCATTCAACTGTGGGCAGCGTTGGCCCTGTCACGCAGTCGCCGCTTGCGCCCTCGGTGGATGCGAGAAACGCGGTATCTGTGGCCTGCCAACGGCCCTGAATCATGCCGCAGTCTCGCCACAGCTGGAACTCATGGACATCGAACCGAAGCCAAGTGTCCGCTCTTTCTCCGTCAACGCCGGAAACCCGCCACAGATTCACCAGACCAACAGCTGCCGGCCCTTCCATCGAACGGCTGGAACCATCGGTCGGAGATGCTCCCGGTGTGCTGGCTCCCGGACCATCCTGGATCTGTCCGCATCCGGTCAGGACAACCACGAGGATCGCCGCAGCGGTGTAGATACGCGCAATTTTTTGAAGCTTCATGAGCCAAATCCCGACGGTTGTGCCTAAGGAACAACTCCAACTTTGCCATCCATGCACGGTGCGGGGTGTTGCAATTTGCCCACAATCGCTGATCCTAGCGAACCCCCAGCTCCGGCACACCCAATCCAAAGACGTCCTTCAACGCCAGCCGGGCCGCGTGATATCCACCCATTCCGTGCACGCCGGGCCCGGGCGGCGTCGACGCTGAGCACAGGTACACCCCTTTCAAGGGTGTCCGCCAAGGATTCAGCGAGAGCGTCGGCCGCGCAATCAACTGCCGCAGTGTCACAGCCCCGCCGCCGAAGTCCCCACCAACATAGTTGGGGTTGTAGCGTTCCAGTTCCGCCGCCGTCGTCATATGTGAACGCACGACGACGTCGCGGAAGCCGGGCGCGAAGCGTTCAATCTGGGATATGACCGCCTCGGTCATGTCCCGCGTGGAACCACCCGGTACGTGGCAATAGGTCCAGAGGATGTGCCTCCCGGCCGGCGCCCGGGACGGGTCAAACAGGGAAGGCTGCGACACGAGCACGTACGGATCCGCTGGGTGCCGTCCGGTGTGGACGAGGTGCTCGGACGCCGCGATTTCCTCGCGGGTACCGCCAAGGTGAACCGTCCCTGCCCCACCCACGTCGCTGTTCGCCCAGGGAACCGGGCCGGACAGGATGAAGTCAATCTTGCAGGCGGCATCGCCAAACCGGAAGCGGTCAAGGGAGGCAGCGTAGCGTGCGGGCAGGCGGCCCGCCGCGAGGCGCAGGAAACCGGGCGGGGAAACATCAAGCAGCACCGCCTTGGCGTCTTCGACCTCTGCAAGCGATTCGATCCGCCTGCCGGTGTGAATCGATCCGCCGTGCGCCTGAACATCGGCGGCCATCGCGGAGATTATCGCCTGCGACCCACGTACCGGAACCGGCCAGCCGTGCGAATGCGCCAACGCTCCCAACACCAGTCCGGCGCCAGCTGAAGCAAGTGACGGGAGCGGCCCCACCGGATGCGCTGCAACTCCGGTGAACAAGGCTGCCGCCTCATCGGTGGCGAACCGCCGGTTCCACAACACCGAACCCTGATCCAGCGAAGCGAGACCAAACCGAAGCGTGGCAAGCGGATGAGCCGGCACGCGAAGGAGATGATCGAGCGTGAAATCAACCGTGGCGTCGATCCTCCGCACCAGCGGTTCCATCAAGCGCCGCCAAGCGCCGCCGTCGCGCCCCAGGGCATGGATTGTCCGGTCCAGATCCCGGTAGGCCACGCCCGCACGGCCGCCGTCCAGCGGATGGGCGTAGGAAACATCCGGCACGGCGAAATCCATGCGGTTCTGCAGCCCAAATGCCCTAAAAAACGGCGAGGCGAGCGCCATGGGGTGAACAGCGGAACAGACATCGTGAAAGTGATCCGGTTCCAACAACTCCGTGGTGCGGGCGCCCCCGCCTACTGTCGATTCACCCTCTAGCACCTCAACGCTCAGGCCTGCGCGGGCCATGACGACCGCGGCCGCCAGCCCGTTGGGGCCGGAACCGACCACTGCAACGTCAGCCACGTGGCCTTCCGCGGAAACGGAGCAACCCAGAGGCCTGTGAGGCCGCACCGAGCAGTAATTTCCGGGCACCTGAGGGGAGGGCGCGCCGTGCCCTCAGCACCACCGCAACAGCCCGATACCTGGCCGGGTCCAAGGGAATGTCATAGGTAGTGGGGACTTCAACCACTTTCCTGGAAAAGTTCCTCTTGAAGGTGGTGACGTTGATGAGCTGCGGGTAGTTCTCGCTCACTATCCCTGTGAGACCACAGCTGTGACTGCCAGCCGCCTTGAGCACTTTGAACGCCTCCCAGAGCAGCAGATACGGGGCGAAGGTCTTCCTCGCCTCCTGGGTGCTGCCGGCGAAGTAGTAGACGGCGTGCCCACGATACTCAGTGGTGATTAGCCAGCTCACGGCCTTACCGTCCACATAGGCGACCATCAGCCGAAGATGATCACCCAGTTCCGTGAGCAACTTCTCGTAGTATCCCGATTCGAAGCTGGCAAAGCCGTCCCTGGCCGCCGTCTCCTCCAGGATCGGAAACAACTCCGCACGGAAGACTTCCACCCGGTCAACCCGGTCGATCATTCGGATGTCCACACCGGACCGCTCGGCGCGACGGATGCTGTTGCGTGCGTTGGGTCGGAAGGACTTGAAGATCGCCTTCTCATCCGGAGTCAGGTCAACCACGATTTCGCGTTCGTACCAGCCGTGCTCCAGCGGACCGTCGGCGGGCGGCTGAGGGTTCTGGATCTGCATGCGTACGTAAAGGGGATTGACCGACCCGTCCTTGCCAAACTGGTCACGCACCGTGTTCATCAGTCGAAGTTCCATCTGAGGTGTTCGGGGATGAAACCAGACGGGGCCGTTGACAACCACCATTGACTCTCTGAACCTGCGCTGGATTCTCAGAAAGCTTGCCACCGCAACCAGAGCGTCGGCGTCGTAATATGCCCATATCCCGTAAGGATCGCGTCCCAGGGACCCCTCAAAGTCAGCCCAGTACGGAGACTGTTCAAGGGGGATCACAACCGAGCCGTGGGCCGCCGCCAGTTCTTCGAAACTTTCAAGAGTCAGTTTCCGGTAGTGCAGAAGTGCAGCAGTCACGAGAGGTCTTTCAGTGGGGGTGCGGGCTGGCTCAAGCGTACCGGAGCGCGTTGCGGCCCGTCCGGTGCACCGTTATAGGGGCCGCCGGCGGGATCGTCGATGCCGAGGCGGCGCACCGGGTCCGTCCGCGGGCGGAGGACATGGCCGGCAACCAAATACATTATATATGCAGTAACAGCCATATGCGCGAGAATCGAAAGTACATAGTAGGGCGCATCGAGGTTGTTCTCCGCAACTCCACCACTGCTTTCGCGGGCTCTGTACATCCAGTAGGCCCACCAGTGCATTACCTCGACGATTTGCCAGACAATGAACATGCTCCAACCGGAATATGCAAGTGCCACTATTGGAACCAGCCAGAGGACCTGATGTGGCTGAAAGCCTGGGACCACCAGGATAAAAGCTGCGACCAGCAGTAGCGCAACGTGCATGATTCTGGGGCGCCTGGGCGCCTTCTGAACAAGGAGGCCGATGAGAATCACAAGTGCGGCAAAGGTCACAGCGGCCGCAACTGTCGTGGCGCCGCTGCTTATGGGAGCCAGGCCCGCCCGCTCTGCCATCAGGTTGTAGGCAGACCAAATGGAAGAGTCACCGCCATGAGCGGATGGCGTGATGTACTGCCACGGGTTGTATCCGTTGAGCGCGAACGGGAGGTTCACCGCCAACCAGGTTCCAACTAGCGCAACTCCGGTCACCACCGCAGGCCGAATACTTTTTGCTCGCAAGGCGATCAACACGATAGCGCCAAACAGCAGCGCCGGAAAAACACTGAGCCCGGCGCCCACCCCCAGCAGAATGCCCGCGGAAACATACCTGCAGCGGGCAAAAGAAAGCATCCCCAGCATGCCGAACATCACGGGCCAGAGCTCCCACCCGGCTGTACCCGAAAGAATGACGATCGGGGCAACGGCCACCATCGCCGCATCCCAGGGCCGGCGGTTGGCAAGACGAAGGGTCGCGATGACAATCACAATCCAGACAACTGCAGCAAGCGTGGCATTGACGTCGAAGAACCAGGTGACGTTTTCGGCCGGCACGAATGCGGACTCGCCGACCGGCACTGTCAGGGCGATGATTCCCACCAGTACTCCCAGAAGGACGGGGCCCTCGAACGTTGAACCATCGCTTAGGAAAGGGAACAGTCCGCGCCCAACCCCTTCAAACTGAAACACCTCGGTCCAGTCCGAAAAGCACGCCATGTAGAACTGCACCGGTGCAGCCCAACCGGTCACGCGGCAGGGCGTTTTGATCAGCACCGCTAACAATGCTGACGCAACAGTCAACAGGATCAGGACCCGCTCCACAGTGAAGAATCCAGGGCTGACATTGCCGGGCGAGGTTCGGCGGCCAAGGCGGCCACCCACGCTCTCGGTAAAACGCCTGAGCAGGGGATCAGTCCGGGATGGCACCGAGATCCGCACCGGACGGCGTGCACGATGCTCTGACTCCATGCAGGAAAGCCTACAGACCGCTCGCACAACGGTGGCTGCCATCCGCTGCGACTACATCCAACCGCGTCACGGAATGCCGCACACCCAGCCGGTGTTGTCTATTCGAAGTAGACTGTATTAGCCGTTTGATCCGCCGGGGCAAAGAACCGGGCGCAACGGCCCAAAACATGCGCAAAGAGGAGAACAGTGGGAACTAACCCCATTCGGGTGGCAATTGTTGGTGTGGGAAACTGTGCGGCATCGCTGGTTCAGGGTGTGCATTATTACCGCGACGCGGACGCTTCCGCATCGATTCCCGGCCTGATGCACGTGGAGTTCGGCAAATACCACGTCAATGACGTGCAGTTCGTCGCAGCCTTCGACGTTGATGGCAAAAAGGTTGGACTGGATCTCGCCGACGCGATCGGTGCCAGCGAGAACAACACCATCAAGATCGCCGACGTCCCTCCCAGCGGCATCAAGGTCCTCCGCGGGCACACCCTCGACGGCCTGGGCAAGTACTACCGCGAAACCATTGTCGAATCCGACGCCGAGCCGGTGGACATTGTGGCTGAACTCAAAGCCACTCAGGCCGATGTGATGGTTTGCTACCTTCCGGTCGGTTCGGAAGCGGCGGCAAAGTTCTACGCACAATGCGCCATCGATGCGGGCGTCGCCTTTGTAAACGCCCTTCCCGTGTTCATTGCCGGCACCAAGGAGTGGGCCGACAAATTCACTGCGGCTGGCGTACCCATTGTCGGAGATGACATTAAGAGCCAGATCGGCGCCACGATCACCCACCGTGTAATGGCGAAGCTGTTCGAAGACCGCGGGGTCACTCTGGACCGCACCTACCAACTGAACGTTGGTGGCAACATGGACTTCAAGAACATGCTGGAACGCGATCGGCTTGAGTCAAAGAAGGTTTCAAAGACCCAGGCGGTTACCTCCAACGTCACCGCTGATCTTGGCGAGCGTAACGTTCACATCGGCCCATCGGACTACGTCGCTTGGCTGGATGACCGTAAATGGGCATTCGTCCGGCTGGAAGGGCGGAACTTCGGTGACGCACCAGTCAGCCTGGAGTACAAGCTTGAGGTCTGGGACTCTCCCAACTCCGCCGGCGTGATCATCGATGCCATCCGGGCCGCCAAGATTGCCGCCGACCGCGGCATCGGTGGGCCGATACTCTCCGCCTCGAGCTACTTCATGAAGTCCCCGCCGGAACAGTACGCGGATGACATCGCCCACCAGAAGGTTGAAGCATTCATCCGGGGCGAGCTGGACCGCTAAACGCCCCGGACGCTAGAAGAGGCCCACCGCGCCGCCGTCGTCGTCCACGTCCATCCTCATGGCTGCGGGTTCCTTCGGCAGCCCAGGCATCGTCATGACCGCACCGGTCAGCGCCACAATAAACCCGGCCCCTGTCTTGGCGATGAGGTCCCGCACATGAATTGTGAAACCCTTGGGTGCACCGATCCGGGTCGCGTCGTCGGTGAATGAGTACTGGGTTTTTGCCATGCACACCGGTAGCCGGTCCCATCCGTTCGCTTCGAACTCGGCAAGCCTCCGCAGGGCTGGAACCGAGAAATCCACGTTGTCGGCGCCGTAGATCTCCTGCACAATAGTCCGGATCTTGTCCTCCACCGACATCTCCAACGGATACAGGTGCCGGAATTCGTGCGGTTTAGCCAATGCTGCCATCACCTTCGCGGCAAGTTCGTCTCCACCTGGACCACCGCCTCCCTGACCCCACACGTCGGCAACGGCCGCTTCGATGCCCTCCGCAACACACCACGCAACCAACCATTCAAGCTCTTCATCGGTGTCGGTAGTGAATTTGTTGATTGCAACCACCGGCGTGATGCCAAACTTCTCCACGTTGTGCACATGCCGGCGCAGATTCGCCACTCCGGATTCCAGCGCCTCCACATTGGGCGCGGAAAGCTCGGATTTTGCCACTCCGCCGTGCATCTTCAGTGCGCGGATGGTGGCAACGAGAACGACGGCGGCAGGTGCTACATCCGCGTAGCGTGCCTTGATATCCATGAACTTTTCGGCACCAAGGTCCGCACCAAAACCGGCTTCGGTCACCACCACATCCGCCAACTGGCGTGCCGTCTGCGTTGCAATCACGGAGTTGCAACCGTGGGCAATGTTGGCAAACGGGCCGCCGTGCACCAGAGCCGGCGTCCCCGCGATGCTTTGCACCAGGTTCGGCTTGATGGCGTCCTTCAACAGCAGGGTCAGCGCTCCTTCCACGCCGAGCTGTCCCACCGTCACCGGCTGACGATCGTAGGTATAGCCGATGGTCATGCGCGACAGGCGTTCCTTGAGGTCGCTCAACCCGGTGGATAGGCAAAACACGGCCATGATCTCCGATGCGACCGTGATGTCGAAGCCGTCCTGCCGAGGAGTACCCTGGGTTGGTCCGCCCAGCCCGATCACCACTTCCCGGAGGGCCCTGTCATTCATGTCGAGAACCCGTTTAAACGTGATACGGCGCGGATCGATGTTGAGTTCGTTGCCCTGGTAGATGTGATTGTCCACCAACGCCATCAGTGCATTGTTGGCGCTGGTGACGGCGTGAAAGTCGCCGGTGAAGTGGAGGTTGATGTCTTCCATTGGGAGCACCTGGGAGCGTCCGCCTCCGGTTGCCCCTCCCTTCATTCCCAAAATGGGGCCCAGGGACGGTTCACGCAATGCGATCATCACCCGCTTTCCCGCCCGGGCCAGCGAATCGGCGAGCCCCACCGTGCAGGTGGACTTGCCTTCGCCCGCCGGAGTGGGACTCATTGCGCTCACGAGCACAACTTGCCCCGGCGGCTTCCCGGCGTTCGGCGTAAGCCGCGAGGTGTCGATCTTGGCTTTGTACTGCCCGTAGAGCTCCAGCGCATCCGCCGGAATCCCGGCCAGCGCAGCTATGTCGGCGATCGGATGGATATCAGCGCTTCGGGCAATGTCGAGGTCGCTGAGCGGCGTGTGGGTAGACTCCATTGTCCTCATTCCTCCGGGCTTGTGGCTCGTGGTTTCGTTGACCTCAATCTACCAGCGGAGATCTCAGGCCAAACCAGCCTTTTCCAGGATGTAGCGGGTCATTGGCGCATACAGTCCGGGGCATAGGTTGTCGTCCAGGGGAACCGCCACGTGGAGCTGGCCCTCGGCTTCCGACACGAACAGCCCCGGGTCATTGCAGTCGGCGAATCCCAGCGTGGGAATCCCCATGCTGGCTGCGTGTCCCGCCCAGCCGTGGTCCGCCACCACCAGTTCCGGCGGCGCGTCGCCGCCGGAAGCCAGCAGCTCCAGGCTCAACCGCATGGGTTCCGGGTAGTGGGTGTGAACCAAGCCACCGTGCTGATGCCACACCAGCACGTTGAACAGTTGCCGGATATCCCCATCCCGGAATGGCTGACCCTCCGGCACTTCCACTGCCTTCGCGCCGCCGCGCACTGCGGCAGCGGCAAGTTCCGCATGGACGGGCAGCAGCCCGGCCGGATGACCTGTGGCAAACAAAATGCGTTCTCCGGCGCGGACCGAGCCGCCAAAACGGGTAGCGAACCTGTCCAGCGCCGCGACACACTTGTGCGCGGAGATGGTGTCCTGGCCACGTGTGTGAAGCCGGTCGCCACTGATGCCGACCCTGTCATGCATCAACTGAAAGACCTCATCCCAGGTCCACGCGCGGGACGTCTTCACTCCGAACTCCAGGTGCTCATTGCCATCAAGAAAGAGCTGGATGTGCCGGAGGTTGTCCTGACGGGCGGTGGCGACGTTTCCGGTAATCCGGGCTGAATCAAGGTAGGCGGCAAGTTCGGCGGGGTTCACCGTTCCATCCTAGGCAATGGTTCAGCGGACCGTGGCGGGTTGGTAAAGTTCGACGGCGGTCCGGTAGCTTTGCGCAGTCAGCAGCGCAGTGCGCTGCCACCCAAATGCCAGGGCGTGCACGGCGGCACCGCGGCCGAGCGCGGTGCGCAACCCGGCGCCGTCGTGCATTGTCTCCAAGGCTGCCCCCCACAGTTCAGGGGTGTGGCCGTTCACCAGGATTCCGGTCCGGCCATTGCTGATCGCCTGCGGAAGACCACCGACGTTAGCGGCCAGCACCGGCGTGCCGCACGCCTGTGCTTCCAGTGCAACCAGGCCGAAGGATTCGCTGAAGGAGGGCATGGCGACCACATCGGCCGCCCTAAACCAGCGGGCCAGCTGTAACGCCTCCACCGGTGGGTACAGGTGGACCGTCTCATGGAGGCCGGCGCGGTCGATCATGGGTTGCAGCTCCAGCGCCTCAGACCCGCTGCCTGACCCGATGATGCTGATCTGCAAGGGAATATCGGGGCGGCGGGCGGCGAGGTCTTCCGCGGCATCCACCAGCAGGTGGGGGCCCTTCAGCCGCTGTATCCGACCGGCGAAGACCACATGGAATACGTCCTCGGCAAAACCCAGCGTTGCCCGCGACTGCGAACGGTTCAGCGGATTGAAGGTATCCAAATCCACTCCGGGAGCGACAATGTCCACTTTTTCGGCGGATGCTCCGTAGAGGGACTCCAGTTCGGCTGCCTCGGTGCTGGTATTGGCGATGAGGCGGGACGCACCAGCCACAATGTCCTGTTCGCCGCTGACCCGAATGTCCGGCTCCTGGGAACCACCCTGGTGCATCCGGAGGTTCTTGACCCGCGCCATGGTGTGCATTGAGTGAATCAGTGGAAGGTTCATAGCCTTCGAGACAGTGAGGC
Source organism: Arthrobacter sp. H5 (assembly GCF_000520595.1). GTDB lineage: Bacteria > Actinomycetota > Actinomycetes > Actinomycetales > Micrococcaceae > Arthrobacter_D. Next base: position 11,707 of record NZ_KI914986.1, on the reverse strand, counting down.
CTACGCCGCCGGAAACCCAGTAGTGGGAATGGATGACGTCGAAGTGTCCATCGGTCAGCAGATCGGTGACGTCGGCAATGGCGTCCGCAAAGGATTCGGACAGTCCGGGAAGCACTTCCTTGGGCAGTTTGCGCGCCGGGCCGGCCCTCAAATGCCGGACGATGACTCCCGGTCCAAGCTCCTCCGAGTGTGGTTGTCCGGCGGATGCGGCACGGGTGAAAACCTCGACGTCAATTCCCACCCTGGCAAGTTCGAGGGCGAGCGAGCGCACATACACATTCATGCCACCGGCGTCGCCGCCGCCAGGCTGATCAAGTGGAGAGGTGTGGAGCGAAAGCATGGCCACGCGTTTGACGGGGGGCACTTTTCCCTCCTATTGATGGTGTTTCCACTCAGAACCCGGTTTGACCATATAACGCTCGGTGGAGCCTCACCATTCCGCGCCGGCGTTGTGAAGAAGTTCGTTAAAGGCGGAAGCCCGCGCTGGGAAGCGCGGGCTTCACTGCGGATGGGACCGATGACTTTCATCAGTTCCTCCTTCGCGGTCAGTAGCGGGTAACGTCCAGACGCTCCCGCAGCATGGATGAACCAGTTACTTGATGTACATGGTGTGCTGGGGCAGGACGTTCAACTGGGGATTATCCCAGGCACTTTCGACTCGCGCGTTATGTATTCGTTTCCACAGAGACACACTGTCTCTGAGTTTCGTCATCATGGTCTGCACCTCCTCCCGCTCCATGAAATTGGGCATCACGTCAGCTGGATCCACGGCCTCCGTGTTGGTGACTCCGTCCAGATTGGTGAAACTGCCGGACATGATGAACTCCCCGCGGCCGCGGGAATTTCCGTCACGGGATTCACTCTCGGTGCGTGGAATGGTTTGTTGATCGGCCGTATGGGCGGTTAAGAGCACAGTCATCTCCGGTGTTTGAGTGTTTTATTTGGGATTCCCGGCTGGAGTCGGGGACATTTGCGCCGAATGGGGGCACAAAAAAGAGGGCGTAATCCGCCTGAGCAAAAATGGGTGCAAAAAAGAGGGACTTCTCCCGAGATAGTTCTCTAGAGAGGAAGTGTCTGGTTTAGCAGTTAGTTAATGCGCAGCGCAGTTAATTAGGCAGCAAGAAAGGAGGCCGGGCTGGTTCGCGCGTACTTGAGTCCGCCGATATTTGTAATCACAGTTCCCACCTCCTGTTTCAGTAGTGCGCCGATAGATGCCGTGCAAATTGAGATATCCCAATGGCACGAATTAAAGCTACCGCACAAAGTGGCGGTTCGCCTAGCCGATTCTCAAAAATTTCCTGAGAAAGTTTCCAGCAGCAGAGCACGGACTGAAAATGGCGGTCGGCAACGAGGGCTACTCTGACACTCAAGGTGACGAATCGGAGGACGGGATGGGCCCGGAGAGGGTACGCGAACTTGATGCGCTGAGAGGGTTCGCGCTTTTCGGAATCCTTGTGGTCAACATTTGGTTCTTCGCCGATCCGTGGACCCTTGCGGGTGGCCCAAATCCAGACCGCGGCGGAGCCGTCGACGCCGCCGTCCGTTTCGCAGTCTCTGCCCTCTTCGAAGCGAAGTTCTACCTTCTGTTCTCATTCCTCTTTGGATACAGCTTTGTGCTGCAGTGGGGCACCGCCTACCGCTCGAAGGCCTCACCGGTTCCGCGGACGCTCCGCCGTCTGGGATTGCTGGCCGCATTGGGTCTATTGCACGGCTTTCTCCTGTTTTACGGCGACATTCTGCTGACTTACGCTTTGCTCGGTTTGATCCTGCTTGCCACCCGGACCATCAGTAGCCGATCGGCTGTCATCGCAGGGCTGGCCATCACCGGCACGGTTGGCGGACTGTTGCTCATCACGGGGCTCATTGCAACTGCCATTCCCCTGGATCAACTCCTGGAACCGGCTTCCCAAGCGGCAACTCCGGCTGCGGTGCTTGCCGCGAACGTGGACAGTTACCTCACCATCCTGCCGTCGGTCGTGTTGTTTCAAGGCCCCCTCGCCCTCGCAATGTTTTACCTCGGCTTCGCAGCGGGCAAGGCCCGCCTGCTGGAACGCGGACCAGCGCGCTCCCTGTTGCGCCGTACGTCCGCAATCTGTCTTCCTTTAGGCCTCACGGCGGGCGGGGTCCAAGCCTTTCTCGCAAACTATGTGGACAGGGAATCCTTCGGCATCCTGGCCACTGGCATCTCCACACTGACCGCACCACTGCTGACCGCGGGGTACGTCAGCCTCCTGCTGCTGTGGTTCCAGACACGAACCGGATCACATGTGAGGGACGCTCTGGCTGCAGCCGGGCGCATGGCCTTGACGAACTATCTTGCACAGTCATGCGCCATGGCCTGGATCTTCACCGCCTACGGCTTCGGACTGGTGAACTTACTGCCGTTCGCAGCGGTGCTGGGCGTCGCCGTCGTCATCTTTGCCCTACAACTGGTCATCAGCGCGCTCTGGCTGCGCAGGTTTAAACAAGGGCCGGTTGAGTGGTTCCTGCGGCGCGCCACCTACTGGCGCGAACCCGCTGTGCGCGGCTAGAGATTCCAGTGCACGACGGCGGGCGTCCGCTTGTCCCAGCCCAGCGTGCAGACCGCGGCGGTGCCAAGCACAAAACGGCGACCTTCCACCGGTTCCAGCTCCAGCCAGCGGGCGGCTATCACCCGGAGAAAGTGGCCGTGGGCCACCAGCAGGACGTTCCGCGCAGGTTGCGCCGCTGGATCGCGGTCCGCCGGGGTCCCGCAGCCGGCCTGCACGCGGGAGATGACCCGGTTGGCCCTCGCCGATACCGATCCCAGGGTTTCGCCGTTTGGCACTCCGTCCTTCCAGATCAGGTATCCGGGGTTTTCCTGCCGCACCAGGGCGCTGCTTCGGCCCTCGTTGTCGCCGTAATCCCATTCGTGCGCGTAGGGAATGACCTCGGCATGGGCGTAGCCGGCAAGCTCAGCCGTTTTACGCGCGCGCTGCAATGGCGACGTCAGCACAAGATCGAAGTCGATGCCTTCAAGGTGCCGGACGGCGTCTCGCGCCTGCTGCTCCCCATGGGAGGTCAGGGGCAAATCGGTCAGGCCGGTGTAGTTTCCGTCCCTCGACCACTCGGTTTCACCATGGCGCAGCAACCACAGGTGCGGCAGCGGCGTGCCCGCGGACGTCAGATCGGCCGATGCCGCTCCGGATAAGCTCATGAGGGATCCTCCGTTGATTCCGGCTGCGCGGCCCACCAGGTGCGCAGTTTGGCTTCCGCCTCTTCAGCCGAATGTGGTCCGTGCTCCATGCGTTCCTCCAGGAGAAAGCGGTACGCGCGGCCAATTACCGGGCCGGGCAACAAACCCAGAAGGCTCATGATCTGCGCGCCATCGAGATCCGGACGGATGGACGCCAGTTCCTCCCGCTCCTCGAGTTCGGCGATCCGTACCTCAAGGTCGTCGTAGGCAAACGCAAGCCTCTCAGCCTTGCGTTTGTTACGGGTGGTCACGTCAGAGCGCGTGAGCCGATGCAGACGCTCCAGCAACGGCCCGGCGTCGGTCACGTAACGCCGAACGGCCGAGTCGCTCCAGCCCGCTTCCCCATACCCATAGAAGCGCATGTGCAGCTCCACAAGCCGCGCCACCGCCTTGATCGAGTCATTGTCGAAGCGCAGTTCCTTCATCCGCTTCGCCGTCAGTTTGGCGCCAACCATGTCATGGTGCCGGAAGCTCACCGCACCCGATGGTTCGAATTTCCGCGTCGCCGGCTTGCCGACGTCGTGCATGAGCGCTGCAAACCGCAGGACAAAGTCGGGTGCCGGCACCGCGCCGTCGTCGTCCGTTTCCAGAGCGCAGGCCTGCTCCAGCACGGTCAGGGAATGCTGGTAAACGTCCTTGTGCCGGTGGTGTTCGTCGATCTCCAACCGCAAGGCGGATACCTCCGGCAACACAAACCCGGCGAGACCTGTCTCCACCATGATGTCGATGCCAAGCCGCGGGGCAGGGCCGTTGATCAGCTTGACCAACTCATCGCGCACCCGTTCGGCGGAGATGATGGTGATCCGCTCAGCCATGTCGATCATTGCTGCAGACACTTCGGGTGCCACAGTCACCTTCAGCTGGGAGGCGAAGCGGGCGGCGCGCATCATGCGGAGCGGGTCATCGGAGAACGACGACGACGGCGCACCAGGCGTGCGCAGCACTCCGGCTTGGAGGTCCCGCACGCCGCCGTAAGGGTCCACCAGTTCCATTGAGGGGAGCCGAAGGGCCATTGCGTTGATCGTAAAGTCGCGCCGGTACAGGTCGTCCTCGAGGCTCCGGCCAAAGGCCACAACAGGCTTGCGCGACGACGGATCATAGGCCTCGGCGCGGTACGTGGTGACCTCGATCATGAAGGAGCCCTTGCGTAGACCGATGGTGCCGAACTCGCGGCCGATTTCCCAGAACGCGTCCGCCCAGCGCCTGATCGCCGCGATCGTTTCATCGGGGGTGGCGTCAGTGGTGAAATCGAGGTCTGGCGAGACCCGGCCAAGAAAGAGGTCCCGCACGGGACCGCCCACCAGGGAAAGTTCGTGTCCGGCGTCGGCGAACCGCTGCCCCAATTCAGTAACAACCGAGGGAAGCGGGGCGGTCAGGGCGGAATTCTCGAGCAGATGCATCATGGTGCTTTAAGCGTGCCAGATATTGGACCAAACATCCGCATGGCCGTTGTGGTACAGCGCTCGAACCAATCAGCAGGGGCTGGCCCGACGGCGCGCAAGTCTGCTGGGAGGGTCATCATGCACCGCGAAAGATCGTTAGAGTGGACTGCATGGACCGTCCTGTTCCGAGCGCACCCAAGCGCACGCCGTTGACTGCGTCAATGGCGAAAACAGGTGCGCCCATCATGGCCCAGCCACTCCCTACTGTTGAAGAGGTCTCTGCCGGTGGGATTGTAATGGACAGCTCCACCGACCTGCTGAATGTGGCAATCATTGCGAGGCTGAACCGGGGCGGGCGGCTGGAGTGGTGCCTGCCCAAGGGCCACCCGGAGAATCAGGAAAACAACGAGGAAGCGGCCATCCGTGAAATCGAAGAGGAAACCGGTATCCAGGGCAAGGTGCTTTCAGCTCTGGGGAGCATCGATTACTGGTTCACCGTCAGCGGTCACCGCGTGCACAAGACCGTTCACCACTTCCTGCTGCTGTCGATCGGCGGCCATCTCACCATCGAGAATGACCCCGACCATGAGGCAGTGGATGTCGCTTGGGTCCCTTTGGCGGACCTCGGCCGAAAACTCTCGTTTCCAAACGAGCGGCGCATCGCAGACCTGGCGCGTGAAGTTCTGCCCCGGTATCTGTAGCCGCGCCGCTGTTAACGGATTCGGCCCACTTTGGTGAGACGATAAGTCACGATGTCTGAAACCAACACAGCCTCCATTCCGGTGCAGGACGCCGGGGTCCTGCCTACCAGGCGTGAGCGGCAGTCAGGCCCAACGGACTCCACCTCCCGTTCCAGCGCAATCATGGCTGCGGGAACTTTAGTGTCCCGCATGCTGGGCCTCATCCGGGTGGCTTTGCTGGCAACAGCCATCGGTACGGCGGGTGCCGTCTCCGACCTCTTTCCGGCGGCCAATAACCTGCCCACGTATATCTTCCTCATGATCGCGGGAGGCGTTTTTAACGCCGTCCTTGTGCCGCAGATTATTAAAGCCAGCCAGCGCGGAGACCGCGGGGCCGACTACGTCAGCCGGCTCATGACCTTGTCCGCCACTGTGCTCCTGGTGCTCACGGTTCTTATTACGCTGGCTGCACCGTTCGTGGCCGATCTGTTAACCAATGTCTCTGGTGACGCCTTGGCATTGACAACGGTTTTTGCCTACTGGTGCCTGCCGCAGATTTTTTTCTACGGGATCTACTCGATCATTGGCCAGGTGCTCAACGCAAACGGCTCCTTTGGCCCTTATATGTGGGCACCGGTGGTCAACAACATCGTGTCGATCGGATTCATCATCGCCTTCATCGCGCTGATGGGCGCTGAGAGGACCAGTCCGCACAGCCCGGAAACCTGGACAACAACGCATACGCTCCTGCTGGCGGGCGGCACCACCTTGGGCATCGTGGTCCAGGCTCTGGTGCTGTTCATTCCCCTGCGCAAACTCGGGTTGGGCTTGAAGCCAAAGTTTGGCTGGCGTGGGGTGGGACTTGGACAGACGGGCAAGCTGGCCATGGTCACCATTGTCACCATGGCAGTGGGCAACGGTTTGTACATGCTCAACCAGTGGGTAGCAACCATCGCCACCGACGCGCGTGAGGACCTGCCACCGGACCAGTACATCGCCGGCCTGACCAACCTGGACATCGGAACGCTGGTATACGTCTTGCCGCACTCAGTCATCGCACTCTCGGTTGCCACAGTGATGTTCAACCGGTTGGCTACTGCGCACACGGAAAATGACCTGCAGACCACCAAGGACACGCTTTCCGTCGGTCTGCGTTCCATCGGCGTTGCGACGGTCTTCGGTGCCTCCGCCCTTCTAGCACTCGCTGGACCCCTGGGAATGCTGTTTTCCGGCGGTATCCGCGAAGGTGGCGCACTGAACGCACTTATCATCACGCTGCTTGCAGTTGGTGCACCGTTCCTCAGCGCGAATTTCTTCCTCAACCGGGTCTTTTACGCGGCCGAGGACGCGATCACCCCCTTGAAAATCCAGCTGATCCTGTCAGCGATGGGCGCGTCGCTGGCTCTTGGATCCGGACTATTCTCGCCCGAATTGATCGTGCCCATGCTGGCACTGAGCTTCAGCGTCGGAAACATCATCGCGGTCTGCGTTAGCCATCTTTTCCTGGTGCGCAGAATCGGGCCCTACGGCGCCGGACGTATCTACGACGTCCACGTGCGGCTCACCGTCGCCGGGATGGTCGCGGCGGCTGCGGGCGCCGGCGTCCTGTGGCTCCTCGGCGGCTACACGGCCGATGGCTACGCCTGGCAGTCCGTGGCGAGCGCCGCCGTCGTGCTCGCAGTGTGCGGACCGCTCATGGTCCTTGTCTACCTGATTATGCTCAAGGTCCTGCGGGTGCGGGAACTGCAGGACTTCCTCGATCCGATTCTCCGGCGCCTGCGGCGAAGCTAAGGCGCGTCAAGCCCCTAGACCAAAATCGACCGCGCCGACCGGTAGCATTGGTACAAATTATCCAGATCCGGGAGGAACACGTGCCACAAGCAGTAGATGTCGGTTCAGTACTAGGAGGCCGGTACAAGGTCACCGCATATGTGCTGGCCTCTGCTGAGAGGGATCTGGTACTCGACGGTGTAGACCAGGTGTTGAATCGGCCGGTCAGTATCCTGGTGGCTTCGCCGACAAACGCCAGCCAGTTGGCCACCAGTGCTCGCGAGGTTGCGGTCGGGGAACGCTCCGGAAACATCCAGGTGTTGGACCTCGGCATCACCGACGCCGGCACCTATCTGGTCACCAACCGTGCCCCTGCAGCTGACCTGCTGGATCTGGTCATCCAGCAGGAGGACGCGCCGTACATAGAGCCCTTCTTTACCGACACGCTCGGTTCTGAAATATTCGGTGTCCCCCGTTCAACGGAGCCGGAGACTGACGAGGACGACGACGAGGATTACCACGAGGAGCGGCCGTCCCGCCGATCCCGTCTCCCCAAGGCCCGCATGCCGCGTTTCGGCCGAGGTGCCGGCGCGGCTGGCGCTGGCGCGGCTGGCACTGCTTATGGTCAGGATCAGAATCAACCACGCACCGCGGAGCAGGAGCTATCTGCACCGGCTCAGAACGCTGGCCGTGCGGAGCAAGGCGGGGCCAGTGTTCCACCGCCGCCAAGTTCCCCGCCCAGGATCATCGCCGCCGATGAGTCCAGTGGGCAGAAGCCCAAGGTATCGCTGTGGTCCGAGGACGACTACGGGTTCGTCAACGAGGAGCGTAGGGAGGCCCATTCCGGTGCGGAGCAGCCCGCGCCTGCCGAGCGCCCGGCGTCGCGCTTCCCCGCAGCAGCGGGTGGCCTGGGGGCAGCGAATGCACCCGAACCGCAGTACGACTATGAGGACGAGTACGAAAGCGGCGAGAATGACCGCGAGAATAATCCGCGCTACACAAGGATCCTCGTCGGAGCCGTATTGGCCATCGTGATTATTGTGGCAGTGGTGTTCGCCGTCAACCAGATCAGTCCCATGTTCAATACGCCTCCACCCGCGGCTAACGAGAACACCCCCTCCGAGGAAGCGCCCGAAACTACCGAGGGCGCAACGGAAAGCCCGGCGGAAAGCGCAGCACCGCCCACTGAGGAACCGGTTGCGCCGGTGGCGGCGAGTGTCACCCGTCTGGTCCCCGGGAACGAAGGTCTCAACGCGGACACCGACGGGGATCTTCCCCTAATTATCGATAACAACCCCGCCAGTTTCTGGGGAAGTCTTGTCTTCGCGAACGACGTATTCGGAGGGCTTGCACAAAACATGGCCCTGATTGTTGAGCTGGAGGAGGAATCCGCTGTCTCCGAAATCCAGATCGAACAGCTCAATAGTTCCGGCGGAAACTTCACGGTTCTGCTCAACGATGAACCCACGCTGGAGGGTGCTACCCAGATCGCCCAGACTGGGTTCACCGGACCGTCCGTCAATATCCCCGTCCCGGAAGTGGACGGTGCAGCGCCCACCGCACGTTACGTTATCATCAACATCACGCAGCTTCCGCGGCTGTCGAACGTTCAGGCCCAGTATCCTTGGGGCGTCCGCATCGCCGAAATTAACGTCTCCTAGCCCCACAACGTATCTGCAGCGAATCTGGGGACCGCGGGAACCGGAATAAGCTGACACCGTGCGCCGTTGTTCAGTGTGACGCCGGTACGGATCGTTTTGGCGATCAGCTACTGCCTCCAACGAAAGGTCCATTCATACCGTGAGTACTCAGACAGACGCAACGGGCAGCGATCCCACAGTGCACGACGTAATCATCGTGGGTTCAGGCCCCGCCGGGTATACTGCCGCGGTCTATGCAGCTAGAGCCAATCTTGCACCGTTGATGATCGCCAGCTCGGTAAAGGCCGGCGGTGAATTGATGAACACAACGGATGTAGAGAACTATCCAGGGTTTGCTCAAGGCATAATGGGCCCGGACCTGATGGAGCAGTTCGAGAAGCAGGCCACCCGTTTTGGGACGGAGATCCTTTTCGAGGATGTCACCGCTGTGGAACTGGCTGGCGCTGTAAAGAAGGTCACCATCGGAACCGGTGAGACCTATTTGGCACGCTCCGTCATCATTTCCACCGGATCCGCCTACCGTGAACTCGGGCTGGAGGATGAAAAGCGGCTTTCGGGTCACGGGGTGAGCTGGTGTGCAACCTGCGACGGGTTTTTCTTCAAAGACCAGGACATCGCCGTGATTGGCGGCGGGGACTCAGCAATGGAGGAAGCCCTGTTCCTTACCAAGTTTGCACGCTCCGTGACAGTAGTGCACCGCAGGGACACCCTCAGAGCCTCGAAGATTATGCAGGACCGCGCCCTGGCTCACGACAAGATCCGGTTCGTATGGAATTCCGAGGTGTTGGGAATCTACGGCGAGGCCAAAGTCACCGGCCTCAAACTTGGCAGCACGGTAGACGATTCAACTCAAGAACTCAACGTTTCAGGCGTCTTTGTCGCGATCGGAAACGACCCGCGGGTGGATCTCGTCAAGGACCAGCTTGAGCTCACCTCCGAAGGTACGATCGCCGTTGCTGGACGAACCTCCAAGACTTCACTGCCCGGAGTTTTCGCCGCCGGCGATGTAATAGACCCAACGTACCGTCAGGCAATTACCGCATCCGGTTCAGGGTGCGCCGCGGCCATTGACGTGGAACACTACCTGGCTGATCTCGGCGACTCAGTCCGGACCGCGGCCGAAGTTCCCACACCGACCGCAGAAGCCGTCTCAGAAAAAGCATCCGTCTAAGGAAAGCAAGGAGCACCCCAATGAGCAATGCCAAAGAAGTTTCCGATAGTTCATTCGAAGCCGACGTCCTCCAGGCGTCCAAGCCTGTGATGGTGGATTTTTGGGCGGAGTGGTGCGGTCCGTGCCGCAAGCTGTCTCCCATTCTCGATGACATCGCCGCAGAACATTCAGAGAAGATCGATGTAGTGAAACTCAACGTCGACGACAACCCGGCCACAGCCGCTAAGTATGGAATCACATCCATCCCCGCCGTTTACGTCTTCAAGGACGGCGACGTGGCGGCCAAGTCTATTGGGGCAAAGCCCAAGCAGGTTCTGGAACAGGAATTCGCTCAGTTTCTGTAGTCTGCCCGAACGTTGGTAGCTGAGTTTGTTTGAGGCGCCGATGTGTGTAGCCCAACAGGGATACCCACGTCGGCGTTTCTGTGATCGAATAAGGGACACTTTGGTCAGGTCCTCTTCAAATCAAATCATTACGGTTTATTTCGCGACTAATTACTAATAGTTTCGCTGTAATCCAGTACTGTCTTCGCAGTTTAGATCGCTTTTGCCTGGCCACGGTGAAGCGGGAAATTAGCTCCACATGGGGTGGTTGCAACCAGTATCTTGGCGTCCGTCACAAGTACCGATGCCATGCTTGGTCCCTTAGGTCGCAGCAAACGGCGGGTGTTGTGCGCCGCCTGAACGTGGTCCCACCGCAGACGTGCTCGTCAGGGTGTTCGAGAAGAGTCCGCGCGCTCTGATACAGGTGTTTCACGTGAAACACCTCCCGCGACGCTGGGTAATCCGCTGGATGAAGAGGCCTATAGTCCGATGTTCACCTAAGCTATCCCGTTCATGTGGCGCGTTCTCGATCAGTCACGACCTTCCAGTACCTGCCTGCACTGCGTGTGAACTCGGATCCTTCCCGTTCAGGCTGTACGGATCGTCTCTCGATGGGCGGGCCCCTCCTGTGGAAACAATCGACGAGGTTTCAGAGTCATCAGACATCGACCCGCAATTCGCATGAGAACTGAACCAGGAGAACGCCACCTGCACCGCAATAGAGGAGAGGAGCAGCGAGACTTCCCACTCTTCGAGAGCGTTCTCCACAGATAGCCAAGTCTGTCGCATCCAGCGCAGAGCTGTAGCCGATCTTGTCCGGTGTCGCCTGGTAACTTTAGCGATGACGAGCGCCTGAGTTCAGGTGGCACTGGACGGTCGCTGGTCATTCACGCTGGGCGGTAGAATGATGGTCATTCCCTGGCAGCCGATTCAGGTCAGCCGCCCATCTATAGGCAGCCTCTAAACAGACACCCCAGATGGTGGGTTCATCGAAGCGAGCGAAGATCGGCACCTATCGGCTATGTTTCACGTGAAACGAGCATCCCGGCTCTTCTTCCAGCCTGAACGGACCAGACTCCGCCTATGCCAAGCGGATCCAGTCGGCGTTGGGGACAGGGTGACAGACGTGGGCACGGACCTTCACGAGAAGGGCAGCTTGAATGTTCGACTGGGGGCGAATCCTCTCTCCTTGGATTCACAGCCGCTCGTTTCGACCGATCGTAGGGGTCGCCAGTGAAGTCCCGGGGATGGGGTGTCGACCGCGCCAAGGGGATAGTCGGCGACACGCACCATGTACAGCGGTACCGCTCGCGATAGAACCCAGCAGCCAAGGAGCCCTGCTTCTATCTAGAAAGGCCGGTTCAAGAGGATTGTGATAGATCCACGGCACGTCCAAGGGCCGCCGCCCAGGGGTGGAGGGGCCGATTAATCCGGAGATGCGAGGAATGAATGGATAAAGTGTTTCACGTGAAACGGATTCTGCGGCCGGCGGGAATGTCCCCTCAC
>NZ_KI914985.1:65513-79704 GCF_000520595.1 Arthrobacter sp. H5 | reverse complement strand
TCGGTGGGCGCCCGCCGCTGCGCTGCGAGATCGACGAGATGTATGACGCTTTCCAGCACCCCCGAAGCACACGCCCGGCCCTGCCGCTGCTCTCGCCCGCCGAATCGCGCCGGTACATCGCCGAGGTCCGCGACAAGGCGCTGGACATTCTGGACCGTACGCCGCTGGAGGGCAACCCGCTGCTGGAGAGAGGGTTCGCCTTCGGCATGATCCTCCAGCATGAGCAGCAGCACGCGGAAACAATGCTCGCAACGCACCAGATCCGCGACGGCGAACGGATCCTGACGGAAACACCGCTGCCCGATACCCGCACGCGGCGGTCGCTTCCCGACGAAGTGCTCGTGCCGCCCGGACCATTCACCATGGGCACCTCGGTGGAACCGTGGGCGCTGGACAATGAGCGGCCGGCGCACACCGTGACCCTGCCCGCTTACTTCATCGACACAACACCGGTGACCAACGGGGCATACGAGCAATTCATCGCCGGCGGAGGCTATGACGATCCCTCGTGGTGGCACCCCGACGGATGGCAGCACCGAAACGAGGTCGGGCTGCGGGCACCCAAGTACTGGCACCGCGCCGACGGTCAGTGGATGCGGAAGCGGTTCGGCGCCGTCGAGCCCGTCCCCGCGGACGAACCCGTCCAGCACGTCTGCTGGTATGAAGCGGATGCCTACGCCCGGTGGGCGGGCCGTCGCCTGCCGACGGAAGCCGAGTGGGAGAAGGCCGCCCGCTTCGACCCGGCAAGCGGACGGTCCCGGCGGTTTCCGTGGGGTGACGCGGAGCCCTCTGCGGAGGATGCCAACCTCGGAGGAACCGCACTGCGCGCAGCCCCCGCAGGCTCCTACCCCGATGGCGAGTCACCGCTGGGTGTTCGTCAGCTCATCGGCGATGTGTGGGAATGGGTTGCGAGCAATTTTCAGCCGTATCCCGGGTTCACCGTGTTCCCCTACGAGGAGTACAGCCAGGTGTTCTTCGGAAGCGACTACAAAGTGCTCCGTGGCGGCTCCTGGGCTACCGACCCCTCGGCCGCCCGGGCGACCTTCCGCAACTGGGACTATCCCATCCGCCGACAGCTTTTCGCAGGCTTCCGCACCGCACGCGACGCCCAACCGGCAGAGACGGCCTAGGATGTGCCGGCACCTGGCCTTTCTGGGGCCGCCGACCTCCCTCGCCGCGCTTTTGCTGGCCCCTGGGCATGGCCTGCTGACCCAGTCCTGGGCGCCGCGGCTCCAGCAGTACGGCACCGTCAACGCTGACGGGTTCGGCGTCGGCTGGTACGCGGACGGCGACCCGAAACCTGCCCGCTACCGCCGTGCAGTACCGATGTGGGCAGACCCTTCCTTCGCGGACGTCGCCCGGGTCACGACGACGACGGCGGCGCTCGCCGCAGTGCGGTCGGCCACCGTCGGCACCACCCAGGACGAATCGGCCTCCGCCCCATACACGGACGGCAAATGGCTCTTCAGCCACAACGGGCGGATTCACGGCTGGCCCTCGTCCGTGGAACGCATTGTCGACGCGATCCCGGCCGCCCGTCTGCTGACCATGGAGGCGCATGTTGATTCAGCACTGCTCTGGGCGCTGGTGCTGGAGTCCCTTGCCGCAGGCCAGAGCCCTGATGCGGCGCTCGCCGGCACCGCCCGGACGGTGCTGGAGCACGCCGAAGCGCGCATGAACCTGCTGCTTACGGACGGCACGACCATCACGGCAACGGCTGTGGGGGATACGCTCTACTGGCGCTCCGGCCCGGACGGGGTGCTTGTCGCCAGCGAGCCATCCGACGATGCTTCAGGCTGGCACAGAGTGCCCGATAACTCGGTGCTCACAGCCACCACCGACCGTGTGGACGTCCGGCCCATCAGTTACCTCGAGATACCAGGCGACGCAGTGCCGAGGCCAACCGATCGATTTCCGCTTCAGTGTTGTAACAGTGCACAGACGCCCGGACGGCTGTCGAAGGGGTAGCGGGTGTTTCCTGCAGGACGGCGTCGGGCTTCAAGGGCGGAAGCGGCACCGTTGAGAGGTTGATTCCGTCAGCTGCCAGGTGTTCCTTGACCTGCACGGCCATCTTCTCCCGCACCGAGAACGTCACGATACCGCTGCCCTGCTTCCCGCGGCCGTATAGCTCGACGTCGCGAATGTCCGCCAGGTGCAACCGCATTCCGTCCGCCAGTGTCTGGAGCCGGCCGCGAATGTCTTCGATCCCGAGCTCAAGTGCGTATTCCGAGGCCCGTCCGAGGCCGAGCCTGGCTGCTATGCTCGCTTCCCGGCTTTCGAGCAGCCGTGCGGACGGCGGCTCATCCTGAATCGGCGCAAAGAGGGCACGCCGGTCGTTGGGCGTGGGCACCACTTTCTCGAGCACGTGGCTGTCGAGGTAGACAAACGCTGTTCCCCGCGGCCCCCGAAGGAACTTCCGTCCGGTGCCGACCAGGATGTCGCACTTCAGCTCAGCCACGTCGAGCGGGAGCTGGCCCACCGACTGACACGCGTCCAAGATAAACGGCACCCCGGCCTTCCGGCACAGCCTGCCCACCGCTGCGGCGTCATTCACCAGCCCGCCGGCCATCGGGACGTGCGTGAGTGCCACCAGGCCGACGTCGTCCAGATCCAACTCCTGCTGCAGGTGTTGAACGCTTACCCGGCCATCGGCGTCGTCCTCAAGGACGACCAACTGCAGCCCACGCTGCCGTGCCAGCCTGCGCAGTATCCCAACGTTGCTCCCATACTCCGTACGTCCCAGCAGCACCCGCGAACCTGCCAGTGGAAGGAGGGAGACCACGCTGGCCCACGCACTCGACCCGCTCTCCATCAGCGCTATCCCGGCAGGGTCCGCCTCAATGAGTTGGGCGAGAGACGCATATACCCGATCGCTTCGACCCGAGGCTTCCGCAGCCGCCTCATAGCCGCCGATTTCTTCCTCCCGCCGCAGATGGGCGACGACAGTGTCAGTCACCGTCCGCGGCATCAGGGAGCTACCGGCGTTGTTGAGGTGGATGACGCTCCGGACGCCGCGGGTATCCGCACGCAGTGTGTCGACATCTAGTGGCATTGAACCATCCTGCCAAACTGCTCACGGGGATCCCAGGCCTGGCTCAGAAGCGCAGCTGTTTGTCCACGAATCTGGAGAAAGTTGCACAGCCAGAGGTGCGGCGGAATGTGGTGGTTTGCAGGGCGGACAAGGGGACGCGGCGAACTCGACCGGCTCAGTCGATTGTCGTGCCGTCGAAGTGGATCATGTCCACTGATTCGACGACGGACCCCAAGGTGGCGAGGACTTTTCGGCCTTGATCCGTTTTCGGAAAGACTTCGGTGTGGTCGCTCAGGGAGTTCCATCCCACCCGGAGCAGGTACACCCCCGGCCGGTCAACGCTTTTGTGCAGGTCCACCGAGCGGCACCCGGGGGCCGCGAGCAAGTTGTCCTGGACGCCAGGGTAACTGTTCAAAAATTCAGGTTCACCGTCGGCCGGCAGAGTGAGCTGGGCGTGTTCGAAGATTATGGAAGGTCCTGCCTTTGCATCGTGAATACTTTCCGCGGGAGTCCGTTGATGCTCGATACGTGAAGGAGAGTGACATGGGCTCGGTCTGCCCATGGCAGGGCGCGGCCAGTTACCTCACCCTCGACGTCGAAGGGCAGCAGAACACCGACGCGGCGTGGTTCTATCCGGAACCCAAGCCACGGGCTATGCCGATCAAAAACCGCGTTGCGTTCTGGCGCGGTGTCACCATCGAAGACTGAAGGCGCACCCTCTACGCTAGTGCCGCTGTGTCTGCACATAGCATATGGACATCGAGAGACGTGGTCAGAGGAAGCTGCAGACCTGTTCCGGATCGCATGAAGCCGGGTCGGCCTCTGTGACGTTGCGGTGGAACCCGGCAACGGCTGCGCGCAGGGAGATCAGCTCCTCAATCTTCCGGTCGAGGTCGCTGAGTTCCCGCGCCAGCAGTCCGCGAACGTAGCCGCATGGGGCTTCTCCGGTGTCCCGAAGGCGCAGTATGTCGCCGATCTGTGCCAGTGTGAGCCCCGCGTCCTGCCCACGGCGGATGAAACTGAGCCTGTTGATAGTCTCCTGCGAATAATCGCGGTAGCCGTTTGCGCGGCGTTCCGGCGTCGGCAACAATCCCTGCTCCTCATAGAACCTTAATGCCTTGGCCGTCATACCGGCTGCCGCGGCAGCTTCCCCGATCCGCATGGACGTTCCTTGTGTTGGCATCATGTTGGCAGGTCTCTTGACGTTCCAGCATAGGGGAAGGTGCATAGTGGGGCATGCCTGAATCACCGGAAGCACAGTTCGACCTCGCTGTTATTGGCTCTGGCGGGGGCGCGTTCGCTGCCGCTATCCGCGCGACCAACCTCGGCAAAAGCGTGGTCCTGATCGAGCGCGGGACAGTCGGCGGTACCTGCGTCAACACCGGTTGTGTGCCGTCGAAGGCCCTGCTCGCGGCAGCAAACGCACGTCACGTTGCCCTGGACAGCGACCGGTTCCCCGGCGTGTCCATGGACGCTGGACCGGTGGATATGCAGGAACTGGTTTCCGGCAAGCGTTCCCTGGTGGAGGGGCTGCGAGCTGAGAAGTACGTGGATCTGATTGCGGACTATGGCTGGGAGCTGCGCCGTGGCAACGCCGTGTTCGCCGGGACCCCAGAAGACCCGGTGCTTGAGCTGACAGGGACGGACGGTAACCGCGCGACGGTGCGGGCCGGTCACTACCTGGTGGCCACGGGGTCCTCGCCGTGGGCGCCGCCCATCGAGGGGCTGCAGGGCGTGGACTACCTCACCTCCACCACCGCCATGGAGCTGAACGAGGTTCCGGAATCGCTCATCGTACTGGGCGGTGGCTACGTGGCCGTGGAGCAGGCGCAGCTCTTTGCCCGGCTCGGTTCGAAGGTGACCATGCTGGTCCGCTCGCGGCTGGCCTCCGGCGAGGAACCCGAAGCGTCGAAAGCGCTCCTGGGCGTATTTGCGGACGAGGGCATCACTGTTCTCCGCCGCGCCACCGTGGAATCCGTGCGCACGGAGCCAGGGGGGGACGTCCTTGTACGTGCCATGAGCGTGGGGGGACGCGACGAATACACGGCCAGCCGCCTGCTGGTGGCTACCGGCCGTCGTCCCGTTACGGACGGACTGAACCTGGCCACCGTCGGGGTGAGGACGGGCGACCGCGGTGAAATCCTGGTCAACGACATGCTGGCGAGTTCCAACGAACGTATCTGGGCGGCTGGCGACGTCACCGGGCATCCCGAGTTTGTCTACGTGGCGGCCTCGCATGGCTCGCTAGCGGTGGAGAACGCCTTCAACGACGCCGGCCGCACAGTTGACTACAGCCATTTGCCGCGGGTCATCTTCACCACGCCGAACCTGGCCGCAGTGGGCATGACGGACAAACAGACCAACGAAGCCGGTATCGATTGCGAATGCCGGGTCCTGCCGCTGAAGCACGTGCCCCGCGCCCTGGTCAACCGGGACACCCGCGGCTTCATTAAGATCGTCGCGGAGACGGACACCGGCAGGATCCGCGGCATCACGGCGGTGGCCGACAACGCTGGAGAGATTGCGGCCGCCGGCGTCTACATCGTCTCGGCGGGAATGACTGTGGACCAGGTGGCGAATCTGTGGAGCCCGTATCTCACCATGGCCGAGGGGATTAAGATCGCCGCCCAGACGTTCCACACCGACGTATCCAGACTCTCCTGCTGCGCGTCCTAAGTCCTACCCGATGAAAGGTTAATCATGAGCGACCACTTTGATGTAGCAGTACTGGGAATGGGGCCCGGCGGGGAAGTTGCCGCGAGCCGCCTGTTGGCCGCCGGGAAGAAAGTGGTGGTCCTCGAACGCGAACTCATCGGCGGTGAGTGCGCCTACTGGGCCTGCATCCCCTCCAAGACCGTCCTCCGCCCGGCCGAGGCAGGCACCGGGGTGGAGCGTGCAGCCGGTGTCGACGGCGCGCAGCTCGACTGGGAGAAGGCCCGCGAATACCGGGATTACATGGCACGCAACCTCGATGACTCCGGCCAGGTGGACGGGTACGAAGCTCAGGGTGCCACAGTGGTCAAGGCCGAGGCGCGGATCACCGGTCCCGGTCGGCTGCAGGCCGGTGACCGCGAGATCACCGCCAACCACATCATCATCGCCACCGGCTCTGACGCCGTCACCCCACCGCTGGATGGGATTGACCAGATCACCGCATGGAGCAACCGGGAAACCTACACAGTCCGCGAGCTGCCCGGGCGCGCGGTCATTGTCGGAGGCAGCGCCGTCGGGACGGAGACCGCCACCTTCCTGGCACGTTTCGGCGTGAACGTCACCCTCGTGCACCGCGGTAAGCGGCTCATGGACCGGGAGGATGCCCGGGTGGGCGAGTTGGCGCACCAGCACCTGTCGGACGCCGGTGTCGACATCCGCCTCGGTGCCTCCGCCACCGGTGCACGCCGTGACGGCGCGGACAGCGTGATAGCGCTCGACGACGGCTCGGAGGTGAGGGCCGACGTCGTCATCTTCGGTACCGGTCGCAAGGCACGGACCGAGGGGCTTGGCTTTGAGGAGGCGGGGGTGCAGCTGGGTAAACGCGGTGAGGTCCTCGTGGACGAACATTGCAGTGCCGGCAACAACGTCTGGGCCATCGGGGATGTCACCGGCGTCATGCCGTTCACCCATGTGGCCAAGTACCAGGGGCGGATCGTCGCTGACGCCATTCTCGGTTCTCCGCGACCGGCCACGTACGAGGGCATTCCACGCGTGGTCTTCGCCGACCCCGAGATCGCCGCTGCCGGTCTCACCGGGGAACAAGCAACGCAGCGGGGTATCCGGACCTCCGCTGTTCGGCTGGAACTGGCCAATGCCATCGCCCGGCCGTGGACCTATGAGCAGGATCCGCGCGGTGAGCTGGGTCTGCTGGCGGATGCAGACCGGAAGGTGCTCGTCGGCGCGTGGGCGGTGGGCCCGCATGCCGGTGAGTGGATCCATCAGGCGTCCCTGGCCATCCGGATGCAGATTCCGGTCGAGACGCTGCTGGATCAGGTGGCGCAGTTCCCTACCTACCACGAGGCGTATCACGAGGCGCTGGAAAAGCTGGACCTTTAGCTGGTCGCCACGCAGGAGAAGGTGCATAGTGGGGCCATCAGGAGGCGCAGTAATGGGGCAACGGTTGGTGGTTATCGGCGGAGACGCCGCCGGCATGAGCGCGGCGTCCGCAGCCCGCCGTGAGCAGGGCCCGGGCAAGTTGGAGATCGTGGCGTTTGAGCGAGGCAATTACACCTCCTACTCCGCCTGCGGTATCCCCTACTTCATCGGAAAGGACGTGGCTCGGGCGGACGCCCTGATCGCCCGCACTCCTGAGGAGTTCATCCGCAACCACGCTATCGACGCGCGTACGGGCCACGAAGTGTTGGGTATCGACCTGGACCGTCGGGCCGTGCGGGTTCGAAATCTACGCGAAGAAAGCGAGACCTGGGAGGGCTTTGACCAGCTGATGATCGGTACCGGCGCTGTGCCGGTCCGCCCGCCGCTGCCGGGGATAGACGCCGAGGGTATCTTCGGCGTGCAGACGCTCGATGACGGCCTCGCTCTTCGCGCCGCCCTCGAACGGGAGCAGCCGCGGCGGGCCGTCATTGTGGGGGCCGGCTATATCGGTCTGGAACTCGCTGAGGCGATGTGCGCCTGGGGAGTTGAGGTCACGGTGGTGGGCCGCGGAGAGGCACCGATGCTGCCAGCGCTGGACGCGGATATGGCAGACCTGGTCACCGGCGCAATGCGGGGCTTCGGGATGAACGTTCGCCTGGGTGAGGCAGTCACGGCCTTCGAAGCGCGGAAAGGCAGGGTTCACGCGGTCGTCACTGAACAGGGGAGAATCCCCACCGACCTTGTGATTCTGGGCCTGGGTGTGTTGCCCAATACTGTGCTGGCCGCGGAGGCCGGCATTCCGCTGGGACCCACCGGCGCCATCGCCGTGGACCAGCGCATGCGCACGGGCGTTGACGGGGTGTGGGCGGCAGGCGACTGCACCGAGAAGTACCACCGCATCTCCCGCAGGCATGTCCGGATTCCGCTCGGCACGCACGCCAACAAGGAAGGCCGCACCGCGGGAATCAATATCGGCGGCGGCTACGCCACCTTTCCCGGCATCGTCGGAACCGCCGCCATGAAGATCTGCAGCACTGAAGTGGCCCGGACAGGTCTGGGCGAACTCGAAGCGCGCGAGGCGGGCTTTGAGCCGGTGTCCGCCGTCGTTGAATCGACCACCCGCGCCGGCTACTACCCGGGCGCCCGGCCCATCCGGACCAAGCTCATCGCCGAGCGCGGCAGCGGCCGCCTGCTCGGCGCGCAGATTGTCGGCGAGGAAGGGGCGGCGAAACGCGTTGACGTTCTCTCCGTGGCGCTATGGCACGGCACTCCCGTGGAGGACCTGCTGAACATGGATTTGGCCTACGCGCCGCCGTTTTCGCCGCTCTGGGATCCGGTGCTCATCGCGGCACGCAAGACGTGGGACAAGGTTGCAGCAGGACGGTAAGGGGACCGGCGCGGTTGAGTCTATGGCTTCCGGCCAACACTGCCGACGGCTTGGAAAAGAAGTGATGGCCGGCCGCCCAGGCTGTTGATGAAGATCGCTGTGACGGAGAGGGCCATGGCCACCATGGCCCAGACCGGGTAGACCAGTCCCGTGGTGGCCGCCGGGATTCCGATGCCGTTGAAGAGGAACGCCAGAGAGACGTTTTGCCGCGTACGGCGGTAGCTGGAGCGGCTGTTTTCCTGGGCTTCGAGGATTGCGGTCAGGTCATCGCGCACAATCACGACGTCGGCGGCTTCCACCGCGATGTCGGTTCCGCCGCCCATGGCGATGCCGACGTCGGCCTGCATGAGGCCCGGGGCGTCATTGATACCGTCACCGACCATGGCAACCCGGCTGCCGCCGGACTGCAGTTCCCTCACCAGGGCCGCCTTCTCCTCCGGCAGGATACCAGCGCGTATATCGTCTATACCGAGTTCGGCCGCAACGTGCTCTGCAGCGCGCCTGTTGTCCCCCGTGGCCAGCACGGGGCGAATGCCGGCATTTCGCAGACCCGTAACTGCTTCGACGGCATCGGCGCGGATCTCATCTCCCAGTGCGATCACACCACATAGCTGCTGGTCCGACGCGACAGCGATGACGGTCCGGCCTGCCTCTTCGAGCCGCTCGATCGCATCCCGAGACCGGGCAAGATCCACGCCGTGGTGCTCAAGAAAGCCTGGACGGCCGACCAGGACGGACTGGCCGTCCACTCGCGCTCTTACACCGAACCCCGTCATGGTTTCGAAGTCCTGCGGCGCCGCAACGGTGAGTCCTCTTTCTTCAGCGGCGCTTACGACGGCGCGCGCCAGCGGATGCTCCGACGGGCCTTCCGCCGCGGCCGCCAGAGCCAGTAACTGGCTTTCATCTCCCAATGCTTCGACTTCACGGACGGCCGGCCGGCCCTCCGTGAGCGTTCCGGTCTTGTCAAGGACAATCGTGCGCACCTGGCCGAAGGTCTGGAACGCCTCTCCAGTGCGCATAATGATCCCGCGGTCCGCCGCTTCGCCCGCAGCGCGGACAATGGCGAGCGGAGCTGCGATGCCGACGGCGCAGGGGTAGCCCATGACCAGCACACCGAGACCGGCAAACACCGCCCGGCGGACATCCGGCTCCCCTGCGAGTAGCCAGCTTCCCAGCAGCCAGCCCACGAGGGCCGCGGCTGCGATGATTAGCACCGTGGGCGTGTAGACCCGCAACACCCTGTCCACCAGATGAAGAATCCCCGGTTTCAGTGCCCGGGCGTCTTCGACATGCCGGACCACCTGGGCCAGGAAGCTGTCAGCCCCCGTCCGGGTTACCTCTACCAGGAGGGAACCTGCGCCGTTCATGGACCCCCCGATCAGCTCGTCTCCGGCGGCACGTTCAGCGGGCACCGGCTCGCCGGTCACCAGGGAAAGGTCAACGGTGGAGGTACCGTGGGTGACCCTGCCGTCGACCGGGACACGCTCACCCGGACGGATCCATACGGTGTCTCCAACAGCCACCTGATCCAGCGGGACTTCCTCTTCGCGGCCAACACGTACCAGGCGTACGGTATCCGGCTGGAGCTCGAGCAGTTTGCGTACCGCCTGGCTGGAACGGGTCTTGACCAGCAGTGAGAGCCATTCAGAGAAAATGTGGTAGTTGGCCACGAGCACGGTCACCGCGAAAAACGGCGCCGTGGGGTAGTCCCGCAGCACTCCTGTGAGTCCGATGATTCCGCCCGCAATACCGGCGAACGCACCGACCTCCAGCAGGACATGCTGGTTGAGGATTCGACGTCGGGCGGCCTGATAGGCCATCCGCAGGATGTGCGGGGCAACACCAAAGACCACAGCAAGGGCAAGGACACCCGTGCCCCATCCAGCAGCGACGTCGCCGATCAGTCCGGTTTCCCGGCCGGTATACGCTGCGGCCGACGGAGACAGAATCGCGAGAGCGCCCAAGGCTGCACGGACCTTCCCCGCTGGGAGCAGGATCGCGTAGGACACGGGCACCATCAGCAGCACCACGGAGGCCGGGACCAACACCGACCAGATACCGGAGACCTCAAGGATGAGCGCGATGGCTGTCAGGCTGGCGGTGATAGCCATCAGCAGCCGCTTGCCTTCGCGGACGAGGTCCGCTTCCTCGTCTTCAAACGGACGCAGCTTCCGCGGATCGTACAGGTCATAGCCGATATCGCGCAGCGTGCCCAGGATTTCCTGCGGCCGGATGAGCTCCGGATCGTAATCGATCAGTGCCTGCTCGTGCGTGAGGCTTACAGCGACCCGGTCAACTCCGGCTTGGCGGCCCAGTGCCTTTTCTATGGTCCCGGTGCACAGGGAACAGTGGAGCCCTGCAATCCGTGCACGGATCCGGGCATGTCCCTCCAGGTGGCTGGGCTCCTCGCCCCATAACTGTTCATCCTGGATGGTGCTACCTGTTGCCATTACGCTGAGTCCTCAGTGCCGGCTATTTCGTAGCCGGCGGTCACCACTCGTTCTTCCAGCGCTGCGCGGTCAGCCATGTCCGGGTCATGACTGACATTCAATTCACCGGTCCGGTGGTCGGCTCTGGCCTCGCGTACACCATCCAGCCGGCGCAGGGCCGTTCCGAGCCGCTGTTCACAGCCGACGCACGTCATTCCCTTTACCTGCAAGGTTGTCTTCATGAGATCTACGGTAAACCTTCCATCCAACTGGAATGTCAAGGGGCGGAGGACCTTCTGCCCGACGGGGGTTGACGTTCCAGCGGGAGGAAGGTGGACGCTGAAAACACTGTCGACCCTATATGAAAGGAAGTCCCAGAATGTCCATGATCGAGGACCAGACCAAGCAGCTCATCGATATCCTCGGCGACTGCTTCGCCAAATGCGCGGCCTGCGTGCAGGACTGCGCGGAACAGGGGAGGGAGGACCTGGCTGGATGCATCAGACTCTGTTCGGACTGCGCCGATCTATGCCAGGCATGCATTCCGCTGCTCGCTCGCGGCAGCCAATACGCCACCGAGTTGTGTCGGCTCTGCGCTGAGGCCTGCGAACGATGCGCGCAGGAATGTGAGCGCACCGGTATGAGCGAGTGTGCCCAAGCCTGCCACAAAGCTGCCGAAGCCTGTCGACAGCTGTCCGGGGTCGCATGACCTGATTCAGGAGTGGGCGCGCTTTCTACCGAGAGTGCTCGATCAACCGGCATGTCAGGTTGTCGTCGGCCTGCGAGGCAAGGTCCGTACCGGAGACAATTTCCTTCAACTGGATCCGCAACTCCTCCAGTTCCTCGATGCGCCGGTCGATGCTGTCCAGTTGCGTGTTCAGGAGGGCGTGGACGTAAGCGCATGGGAGCTCTCCCCGCTCCCGGAAGGCAAGAACCTCCTTGACCTCGTCGAGCGTCAGGCCGAGCCGTTGGGATGAACGGATAAAAGCGAGACGATCAACATACGACCCGTCATAGTCCCGGTATCCTGACGCGGTGCGTGCCGGCTGAGGCAGGATACCGATGGATTCGTAGTAGCGCACTGTCTTTGCATTCACGCCCGCGCTGCGGGCCAGTTCACCAATCTTCATCGATCCTCCTACAGCAAAGGTTACTGCCAAATGGAAGGTTGTGCTTTGGTTATTGCCCGGCGACTGCGAGGTACCACCATGCGAAGGCCCCGCCCCACACGAGGTGTGCCACGGCCAGGGAGAGCTGTGTGGTGTTGCGATTCATCACCGGTGCAAGGCGGGCATGACGAGGTATTGGTAGACCGCCCAGTGCGCGATTGCGTAGGCGAGTATGAGCAGGGTTTCCGCGAGAGCAGGCCAGTCCTGGACTGCACCCGCAATTAGCACACCATAAAGCCAGCCCATGAATGCCGATGCCAAGGCATGAAGGGCCATGCCAACCATGAAACCGGAAAAATGAAATTTCCAGTATCTGCTTTTTCTCCGAGCACCATGGAGGAAATTAATGGATATGAGCCTGCTGCTCGGAGCAATGTTCACTGGCAACCATCGCACAGCCAAGGGGCTGGGACTGTTCGTCCACTTGGTAATGATGAGCGCTCTTGTTTTTGGATCCCTCTATGCACTGGTGCTTACGGTCCTGAATGTTTCTCCGGGGAACGCCTGGTGGGCTGGAGCAATAGTGGGTCTGGTGCATGGGCTAATCGCCGGTCTCGTAATGCCGATGATGCCACTCGTCCACCCAAGAATGAGCCGCTCCGGAAGGGCAGAAAATACTCCTGCCGATCCTGACTCCGTGGAACTCCAGGCCCCGGGCCTCTTCGCCAAAAACTACGGAGGCGCCACCCCTGCCGGACTGGTCATGGCGCACATCATTTTCGGGCTGGTGACCGCACTGGTCTATGCCCTGATTGCGGCATAACCGTTGTGTGTTCTGGATCACATACGAGGAAAAGGTCCGTACCTAGGTTGAGATCTTGAGGGGTCTATCGAGGGAAGGACAATTTTCGTCGGCTCGCCCGGTCGTTGAAGAGAGAGGGAGCGGAGATGAACGCGAAAGACCTGATCAGGGACGTGGTGCTGGTTGTGGGCGCCGGTTTCGGGGCGGTGAAGGTGATGGGGAAGGTCACCACGTACCTGTATGAGCAGCAGAGCGAAGAGGCAAAGCAGCAGGAGGAGGCAGCCAGCTACGGAGTCGCCTACAACGTCGCAGCGAAGAAGGCCGCAGCTCTGATCGGCCGGGACCTGTCGCAGGAGGAGGCAGGGAAGATCGGAACGGGGATTCACTATGCTTTGGCGTTGGGCTGGGTCCCGGTTACCTGGTTGCCCGTCGCCGGATGGGAATAAGCCCTTTCGGCGCGGGGGCCGCGACGGGCCTGTCGATGTCGGTGCTCGTCGATGAGCTGGGAAACCCGTTGCTGGGTCTGACACCACCGCCGCAGAAGTATCCCCTGGTCAGCCATCTTCGTGGTGTGGCGGGGCACCTGGTGTATGGGCTGTCAGTCGCCGCTTTCGTCGAGGCCGGCATGAAAATCATGAGACGACGGTGAAGCTCTTCCGAGTCACAGGAGCCGGGCGCCGCAGCGGGGGTGACTTCCGGCGCGCTCTTGTCACAGCCCCTCCCGAGATATGGCCGGCGGAGCTGCAGCGCCTGCGGAACCGGATGGCCATGGTGACGGCGGCGTCGACAGCCCTGCTGTGGCTGGACAACCTCAGCGAGCACTACCAGGGAGGATTCCGGCGTCGACTGATGTACGTACCTATCACCGTCGGACCGCTGGTGGCCGCGGCGGGACTGGTTACAGCCATCAGCGGAGGACGACGGGGTGGGCGAACCTTTGCAGCCCTGTCCGCCGCTCAAGTAGCCATAGCGCTGGTCGGTTTCATTGAACATCAGCGTGGAATACTCAAGAAGCCCGGCGCGAAGGAACCACGCGGATTCCTGTTCCATGCTTGGTACGGACCCCCGGTGGCTGCCCCACTGCAGTATCTGGGCCTTGGGCTGATGGGGCTGATGTCCACCGTGGCTCACCCTGCGGCCGCTCCGCTGCTCGCTCGCGTCCCTGCGAACCAGTTGATGCGCGCATTCACGGCCGTGAACATTCCTCCACTTTGGGGCGAGATCGGTTACCTGCACGCCCGCGGCGCCTTCCAGAACCCCGCGCAGTGGATCCCCGTGATCAGCCTGCCCGTCGCAGGCGCGGTATCGGCGGTAGCTGCGGCTTCGGACAGCGATCGGGCGCGG
>NZ_KI914985.1:48580-65413 GCF_000520595.1 Arthrobacter sp. H5 | reverse complement strand
GCTTCGGACAGCGATCGGGCGCGGGCGGCAGCCGTCGCCGCATCGACCTGGACCGCCGTGCTGGGAGTCGCGGGCACGGGGTTCCATCTCTACGGGCTGCACCGACGCTACGGGGGTTATGACCGGCGTTCGTTCCTGTTCAACTGGCTGAACGGTCCGCCGGCTCCGGCACCGTTGCAGATGGTCGGCCTTGGGCTCGCAGCGGAGAGAGCCATGTCATGAAAAGCTCCCCCTTCGAAGGTTTCGACCCGTTGGCGCAGTCTGACCATTGGGAAGACCGTACCCGCGAGCTGGTGCTGGCGCGGATCGAACAGGTTCCACCCCGCCGTTTCTTCACCGAGGATGAAGCTCAGCTGCTCGACGCCGTCGTCGACAGGCTGCTTCCACAGCCCGACCGCAACGCTGACGACGCCGTCCCAGTCACCCCTTTCATCGATCAGATGCTGTTTGAGGATGACACCGACGGATTCCGTAAGGACGGCATGCCGTGGGACCAGCAGGTATGGCGGCTCGCGCTACGCGGATTCGAGGAGACTTCGGCGGCCAGATATGGCATCGGATTCACAGAACTCAGAAACGAGCAACGCGACGACGTGCTCGCTGCCGTGCAGGCCGGTGAAGCCGAGGGGCAGACCTGGCGGGAAATTCCCGCTGCCGCCACCTTCGACAAGGTGATGCAGGAGCTTGTGGAGGTCTACTACGCCCATCCCGCGGCGTGGGCGGAGATCGGCTGGCCCGGTCCGGCGAGCAAACGCGGTTACATGCGAACCGGTTACGGAGAGCGTGACCCATGGCAGCCGAAGGAATCCGCGCCGGCGTCGTCCGTGCCAATGGTGAGAGATCGCCGTGCGGGGACTGGCCCCTCTGGCTCCGGCGGAGGCCTCCATTGAGCGCCCGCGATGAGCTGGACGCCGTGGTGGTCGGCGTCGGTGCCGCAGGCGCGGTGCTGGTGCGCAAGCTCGCCGCCGCAGGATGGCGGGTGGCCGGTCTGGACGCCGGTCCCCACTGGGATCCCCAGACCGACTTCCTGTCCGATGAGCGGGCGATGACCAAGCTGTTCTGGCGCGACCGCCGAGTCAGCGCCGGGGATGACCCGATCGAGCTGGCGGGCAACGTTACGGGGAAGGGTGTCGGCGGCAGCACCACCCACTACTCGATGTATGCGCTGCGCTTGCATCGTTCCGACTTTGAGACGCACACCCGTGATGGGGTCGGCTCGGACTGGCCGCTCAGCTATGAAGATCTCGAGCCGTACTACGACGAGGTCGAGCGCGAACTGGGTATTGCCGGGCCGCTGGATTGGCCGGTGGGACGCCTCCCGCCGTGGACGCTATCCCTATAGGCCTCACCAGCTCAACGGTGTCGGCGAGGTGATGGCCCGTGGCTGTGAAACCTTGGGCATCACCTGGCGGCCCGGAGCCATAGCTACGCTGTCCGCCCCGAAAGGGCACCGTCCGCCGTGCGTGTACCGCGGCTGGTGCATGTCGGGGTGCACCACAAATGCCAAGTCCAGCACGCTTGTGACCTATGCTGCGGAAGCGCTCGCCGAGGGCGCCCAGATCCGCCCAGACTGCATGGTCCACACCATCACCACCGATCCGCAGGGCCGTGCCCGCGGCGTCGTCTGCTCTCAACGGGACGCGCAGGGACGGGTGAGTGAGCATGAGGTGCGCGCCCGAGTGGTCATCGTGAGCGCCTACTCCATCGAGACGCCGCGATTGTTGCTCATGTCCGCTTCGTCGCAGCACCCACAGGGGCTGGCGAACAGCAGCGGGCAGGTGTGCAAGGGGCTGATGATCCATGGGTCAGACATCGTCTTCGGCCGCTTCCCTGAACCGGTCTCCCAGTTCAAGGCCCCGCCTCCGAGCACCATCACCCAGGACTTCTACGAGACCGACCCCAGCAAGGACTTCGTCCGCGGGTACAGCATCGAGACCGTCGGTCCACTGCCCGGCAAGTTCGCAAAGATCGCCGCCTCCACGCTGGGCTTGTGGGGCGAGAGTCTGCGCGAGTTCATGTACGACTACAGTCATTACGCCGGGCTCGGCCTCGTCGGCGAAACCATGGCCCAGGACCGCAACGGCGTCACACTTTCGGACTCCGAAACCGACGCATTCGGCCTGCCGGTCCCTGTCGTTTCCTTTTCCTATGACGACAACGACAAGAAGATCCTGGATACCGGCACCGGCACCGAGCGGCGGATCCTCGAAGCCGCCGGGGCGGAGGCCACCTTCAGGGTGCCCAACACTGCCCACCTCATGGGCGCATGCCGCATGGGCGACGACCCATCCACATCCGTGGTAGACCGCAACTGCCGGAGCTGGGACGTTCCCGGGCTCTACGTCTGCGACGGTAGCGTCTTCGTCACGTCGGGGGCCTCCAACCCAAGCCTCACCATCCAGGCAATAGCCGCCCGTACGGCTGACCAGCTCATCACGGCCGGTCGACAGGGTGAACTATAGGCCCACGTGCACCATCGAAGGAAGGAGACACCGTGAGCAGCACAACCGTCGCCGACGTCTTGGTCGAGCGTTTGCAGCACTGGGGCGTGGAGGAGGTGTTCGGTTACGCCGGAGACGGCATCAACGGAATCCTTGGGGCCATGAACCGGGCCGGCAACAAACCCCGCTTCATCCAGTCCCGGCACGAGGAGATGTCCGCCTTCCAAGCGGTCGGATACGCCAAGTACGGCGACCGGCTGGGGGTCTGCCTCGCTACGTCCGGTCCGGGTGCCATACACATGCTCAACGGGCTATACGACGCCAAACTCGACCATGTCCCCGTCGTGGCCATTGTCGGGCAGCAGCCGCGGCACGCGTTGGGAGGACACGCCCAACAGGAAGTGGACCTGCAGTCGCTGTTCAAGGATGTTGCACACGAGTATGTTCACACCGCAATGACACCCGAGCAGTTTCCCGGGCTGCTCGACCGTGCGATCCGTATCGCGCTGAGTGAACGGACACCCACATGCATTATCGTGCCGGCGGACTTGCAGGAGGTCGACTACACCCCGCCGCCACACGCACTGAAGTCGCTGCCCACCTCCTCGGACTACCGACCGCCCCGCATCCTGCCGGAGGGGGAGGACCTGGCCCGGGCAGCCGAGGTGATCAACGCCGGTTCGCGGGTAGCGATCCTCATCGGCAGCGGAGCCCGCAAGGCCTCAGCCGAAGTGGTCGAACTGGCGGAGATCACCGGAGCCGGGATCGCCAAAGCCCTACTGGGCAAAGACGTCCTGGCCGATGACCTGCCATACGTGACGGGGGCCATCGGACTGCTGGGCACCAAGCCCAGCTACGACCTGATGATGGACTGCGACACCTGGTCATGGTCGGCACCGGGTTCCCTTACCCCCGCTTCCTGCCCGAGTTCGACCAGGCGCGCGCCGTCCAGATCGACATCGACCCCAAAATGCTGGGCCTGCGCTATCCAACCGAGGTCAATCTCGCCGGAGATGCCAAGGCCACCCTGCAGGCGTTAATGCCGCTCCTCAAGACCAAGAGCGACCGCTCGTGGCGACAGACGGTGGAGTCCAACGTCGAAGAGTGGTGGCGTATCGTCGAGGCCCGGGCTATGAACGACGCCAAACCCGTCAATCCACAGCGGATCTTCTGGGAGTTGTCGTCCCATCTGCCCGATGACGTCATGATTTCCGCTGACTCGGGCTCAGGAACCAACTGGTACGCTCGCGACGTCAAACTGCGTGAAGGTATGCGGGCATCCCTGTCCGGGACGCTTGCCACCATGGGCCCGGCAGTACCCTATGCCATCGGCGCAAAGTTCGCGCACCCCGACCGGCCGGCGATTGCCCTTGTGGGTGATGGGGCGATGCAGATGAACGGCATCAACGAGCTCATCACCATCAGGAAGTACTGGAAGGACTGGGCCGACCCCCGCCTGGTGGTTATGGTCCTGCACAACCAGGACCTCGCCCAGGTCACCTGGGAGATGAGGGGCATGGAAGGTGATCCGAAATACGAGGCTTCCCAGGACATTCCCTCGTTCCGCTATGCGCAGTACGCCCAGATGGTCGGGCTGCAGGGGATCATGGTCGACCACCCCGAGCAGCTTGCATCGGCCTGGTCGACGGCGCTCACCGCCGACCGTCCGACAGTCCTCGAAGTCATAGCGGACCCGAACGTGCCACCGATCCCGCCCCACATCGACCTGAGCCAGATCAAGTCCTACACATCCTCCGTGCTCCACGGGGACACCAACCGGGTGGATATGATCAAACAAGGCGTCAAGGGCATACTCGCCGAGTTCAACAAGTGAGCAGGCTTCCCAGGATCACGCGTGTGCAGGCCGCGGCCTGCACCGTGCCCACCGATCAGCCCGAGTCCGACGGCACCTCACCTGGGACTCCACGACTATCATCATTGTCCATGTTGACGCCGGCGGTGCGACCGGCCTCGGCTACACCTACGCGCACCCGGCCGCAGTTGTACTGGTCAACGAACTGCTGAGCGATGCAGTCACCGGCGTCAGCGCCCGGGACATCGGCCTGGCGTGGCAGCTGATGCTACGGGCGGTACGGAACCTGGGACGTCCAGGACTGGCCTCGGCGGCACTGTCGGCCGTCGACGTCGCCCTGTGGGACCTCAAGGCCAGGCTGCTGGGGGTTCCTGTGTCCGCTCTTCTACCGGTCTTCCGATCGGAGGTGCCGGTGTACGGAAGCGGCGGCTTCACCTCCTACACCGATGCGCGGCTCGAGCAGCAACTCGGCCAATGGGTCAGCCAGGGAATAACCCAAGTGAAAATGAAAGTGGGTCGCGACCCAGAGCGCGACCTCGCCAGAGTCCGGGTCGCACGTACCGCCATCGGCGGCGCTGAGTTGTTCGTGGACGCCAACGGAGCATGGGCGCGCAAACAGGCTCTTCAGTGGGCAGAACGTCTCGCCGATTCAGCCGTCGCAGTCGGCGCACATCATCCGACACTTCTGGATTCCAGTCTGGGACTTCCCCGACGGCGCCGTGTCCGGGCAGAAGGTCCTTCAGTACCCGAGCACGCTGCTGGTGATCGCCCCCGACTATGCGATTGTCAAAGGCCCCGAGTTGGGTCTCTCGCACAAGGAACTGCGGGGAACGCCGTGGGCCTTCGGTGTCCTGTTTCAGGCCGCCGCGGGGTACCGGCTGCATGGTGCCCAGCTCCCCAAGCTGGTCAACAATGAGCGGCCGCTCTCCAGCGTGGACACGATCCCCGGCGGCGAAGGGCTCATCCGTGACGTCCGCGCTGAAATGTCCGCTGCGCCGTCGTCGTTGGATGTTCACTCAAGGTGCATGGCGCTCACGGCCGCGGCGCTCGCGCCCATCTGCGGCCCGCTGGATGCCGAGGACAAACTCATCAACGCCATCACCGACCAGGTGGAGACGTCGCCGTCCCTCACCCGGGTGGACAAGCTCGCCGCCCATGCGGGCCTGGACGAGCGGGCGCTGCAACGGTTGACCCGGAAACGGCTGGGTCTCAGCCCCAAATGGCTGATTCAACGACGGCGGCTGCAGGAGGCGGGAGTCCGGCTCGCCGCTGGCGGAAGCACGGTCAGCGATGTGGCATCTGACCTCGGCTACTCCGACCAGGCGCACTTCACCCGGGACTTTTCGCGCGTGGTCGGCATGACCCCGGGCGGGTACCTGCGGCTCAACAACCCCTGACGGGCCAGCCGGCCCCTGCATCTGAGGGCTAGAGATCTGAGAGCTAGGGAGGACTAGAGGTGAGTTGTGGTCACCGGCAGTGACGAATCCGTGCCGAAGGCAATCCCGCTGGGCGTTCCGCCATCCATGATGATCCGCGCGGCCAGCGCCGCAACCATCGCCCCGTTGTCCGTGCACAGCCCAGCAGGGGGTATGGTCAGGCTGATTCCGGCATCGTCGCACCGCTGAAGCGTCACAGCGCGCAGCCGCGAGTTGGATGCCACTCCCCCGCCAAGCAGCAGGTTGCTGATCCCGTTTTCCCGGCATGCCAGCACAGCCTTGGACGTGATTACATCCACCACGGCTTCCTGGAACGACGCAGCGATATCGGCCACCGGCACCGGAATCCCGCGCGCCTCATACTGTTCCACGCTGCGGGCTACAGCGGTTTTCAAACCGCTGAAGGACCAGTCGTAGCGGTGCGGCCCTGGCTCCTCGGCAGAGCCCATGTACTTGGGCTGCGTCAGTCCGCGAGGGAAGCGGATCGCCGTCGGGTCACCCTCCCGGGCGATGTTGTCGATGGCGGGACCGCCGGGATAGCCCAGCCCGAGAATGCGTGCCACCTTGTCATAGGCTTCGCCCGCGGCGTCGTCAATAGTGGATCCCAGGAGCTCGACGTCGGAGGCCAGATTGCGCACCCGCAGGATCTCCGTGTGTCCACCCGACACGAGCAGGGCGCCCAGGTTGGACGGCAGTTCTCCGGCGCCCAGGAGGCCAACCCCCACATGCGCCACCAGGTGATTGACAGCGAACAGCGGTTTCCCAGTAGCCACTGCCAGCGCCTTCGCCGCGGCCACACCCACCATCAGCGCGCCGGATAGCCCCGGCCCCGAGGTCACGGCCAGCGCATCCACGTCCTCCAGCGCCACTGAAGCCTCTGCAAGTGCCTGCCGGAGCGTGGGCAGGAACGCATCAAGGTGGGCGCGGGACGCTATCTCCGGTATGACGCCGCCAAAGCGCACATGCTCCTCCATCGAGGAGGAAACGGTGTTGGCCAGCAGCGTGGTCCCCCGCACGATGCCTACACCCGTTTCGTCGCAGGAGGATTCAATCCCGAGCACCAGCGGCGCTTCCATAGTCACGGCTCCGTCCGTTGGTGGGCAAGCTGCAGCCTCATCACCTGCGCGTCCACGCCATCACGGTAATAGCCCCGCCGGGTGTGGATCTGCTCGAACCCAAACAGTTCGTAGAGAGACCGAGCCCGCCCGTTGTCCGCACGGACTTCCAGCATCACTTCGAGCGCTCCGCGCCGGCATGCCTCCGCCAAGAGTTCCGTCAGCATGGCCGTACCGATTCCCCGGCCCTCGCACTCCGGCAGCACGCCGATGGTCTGAATGTCCGCCGTCGTGGCCATGGACATGACACCGGCATAACCCACCAGAGACCCTTCAACCTCCGCAACAAGATAGTGCCGCGTTTCCGGCTGGGAAAACTCCTCGAAGAACATGTGCAGCGGCCACGCATCAATGGGAAACAGACTGTGCTCCAGCTCGCCTACTGCCGGGATATCGTCGAGCCGCATGGGACGGAGCGTGAAACTCATAGCGTCGCCTTCTTCGGCGGTCCTGGAACTTTGGCGTCCGACTCACGCAGATACAGAGGCGTAGTGTCCCGGAGCGGCAGGCCGGTAGACAGCGCAAGATGGGCCATCCGCCCCAAGGCACCAGCATCAGGAGTCAATTCTGTAAAGCCCTTAACGGAATTCAGTCGATCCTCGTACAGGCCTGCCCCCCTGCCGAACACCGGAAGGGGTGGCAGGCCCTCCGGCACCCCGACGTGAGGACCGTCCATGAGCTGGGGCGCCGCTGAACCGCCGCCGTACCGGGCCCAGTACACTTCCTTCCGGCGCGCGTCAGTGGCCACAATAAATTCGCCATCGGCATGCGCGGCCACCTCCAACGCCAGCGCATCCAGGCTCATCACGCCGTGGACCGGCACGTTCCAGACAAAAGCCAGCGTCCGCGCCGTCGCGATTCCGGCCCGCAACCCGGTAAACGGACCGGGCCCCACCCCCACAGCGAGCGCGTCCACCCGCGGGTCGTCGGCACTGCCCAGTAGGTCCCGAATGGCCGGGGCTAGCACCTCGGCATGCGAGCGAGTATCGGTCGTGGCAAACCGGCCAACCACAACGCCATCATCCACCAGGGCAGCACTGGCCGCGGCGGAGGTATCGATGGAGAGGATCAGCACCGTATCAGCCTAGACCAGCAGGCCCGAGGGAACGTCGGCCCAGCGCGGCCCAAAGGCCTCCACGCGCATGAGGCGCGGCTCGGCGTCGTCGTACTCCTGGTCACGTACGACGACGGCGGGATCCGGTTCCGCTGCCGTGTCACCGCCCAGGTGGCGCGTCAGAGTGATGTGCAGCCAGCTGTCCGCGAGATGCTCCGCGCGCCCGGCGCCCCACTCGACAACGGTGACAGCGGTGTCCATGGTGGATTCGAGGTCGAGGTCGTCGATCTCGGCGGAGGATGACAGCCGGTAGGCGTCCACGTGCACCAGATCCGGCCCATTCACCAGGGAAGGATGGATCCTGACCAGCACGAAAGTGGGCGAGATGATGCCCGCCCGGACACCCAGCCCCCGCCCAAGCCCTTGGGTGAACGTGGTTTTTCCGGCGCCGAGCTCACCGGTGAGGATCAGCAGGTCGCCGGCCCGAAGCTGCTTTCCCAGCGTGGCGGCGGTTTCCTGCAGGTCCGCGGCGGAAGCAACCTCGGTCTCCCGGGACCAGCCGGGTTCACCGGTCACGGAGCCACGTCCGAATCGACATAGCTGCGCACTACGCGCGGGCTGATCCTCGTGACAATTTCATAGTTGATCGACCCGGAGGCCTGGGCCCAGTCGTCGGCGGTGGGCGTGCCGTTGCCGTCGCCAAAGATGACCGCTTCGCAGCCCAGGAGAGTCTTGTCCGTCCCTGCGATTCCCGTGGCTTTCAGGTCAATGACCATCTGATCCATCGCGATGCGGCCCACCACCGGATAGCTCCGGCCGTTGACCGAAACCGGCGCACCTGTTGCCACCCGGGGAACGCCGTCGCCGTAACCAACCGGGATCAGCGCCAGGGTGGTTGCCTCGCCGGTCCGGTAGGCAAGTCCGTAGGAGACGCCCTGGCCGGCCGGCACTTCCTTGCAGTTTGCAATGGTGGTGCGG
Source organism: Arthrobacter sp. H5 (assembly GCF_000520595.1). Classification (GTDB taxonomy): domain Bacteria; phylum Actinomycetota; class Actinomycetes; order Actinomycetales; family Micrococcaceae; genus Arthrobacter_D. The sequence goes on along the minus strand of NZ_KI914985.1, from coordinate 56,576 downwards.
AATGTCATGGCGGGGCGGAGCCCAAGCTCGGCGGAGGTTTGGCCTTCGAACGGGGACAAACCGTACATCCCGATGCCTATCCGAACCAGGTCGAAGTGCGAGTCGGGGCGGGACAGTGTGCCCGGCGTGTTGGCCAGGTGCCGCACTTCGAGATCCACACCCTGGTCCTCCGCCACGGCCACGGCTTCCCGGAAGCGTTCGATCTGTTCATCGGTTTCATCACGGTGTGGTTCGTCCGCAACGGCCAGGTGCGAGAAGACACCCACTACCCGGAGCAGTCCGTCCTCCTGCTGTTCCAGGGCCCGGCCGATCAGTCCGTCCCACTGCTCCGGCGGGCACCCATTGCGTCCAAGCCCCGTATCGACTTTCAGATGCACGCGGGCAGGCCGTTCAAGTCCCCTTGCCGCAGCCACCACGTGTGCGAGCTCCCAGCCCGACACGCCAAGATCCACGCCGAGTTCAATGGCGGCGCTGAAGTCACTGTCCTTAGTGTGCAGCCACGCGAGGATGGGGGCGTCAATGCCGGCTTTCCGCAGCTCGATGGCTTCGGATATGTGCGCCACTCCGAGCCACACCGCTCCGGCCTCCAGAGCCGCTTTCGCCACCGGAACGGCTCCGTGGCCGTAGGCGTCGGCTTTCACCACCGCCATCACGCGGGCAGGGCTGGCAACGTCAATGATGTGCCGGACATTATGCCGGATTGCCGCGAGGTCAATCTCCACGCGGCGTTCAGCTGGAAAACTCACAGCCCCATTCTGTCAGGTGGGGGCTTGGGCCACTGCATTTAGTTGGGGAATAAGGGTGGTGCGATCTCGCCTATGTCGGTTTTCCTTCGGCCGGGTTAGTGCTGAGACTGGAGCAAGCAAGAAGATTAGTGACAGTTGTAGGTGCTGTGCGGAGGAGTCGATCCTCGACCGGTGCCTGATGGTCCTCGAGGCAGAACACAACCCCGCCGGTACTGTCCCTCTCATGGAGGACCTGCGGACTGTGCTGAAGGCACGTCCCGCTCAGGTGCGGGAAGTCGCCCTGGGCCGGGGCAGCGACGAGCGATACGACACCATCACCGAAGGACTCGAAAGCTCGCTGAACTCGCTCTGCGGAGCCGGCGCGTTCGGTGACATGTTCTCCAAGCAGTCCACCCACAAGATCGACGCGACGACGCCGATGGCGTTCGACCTCTCCCGGATCTCGCAGGCGGAGAACGACCTGCGGGCGGCCACGCTCATGGCGTGCTGGTCCGCCGGGTTCGGGACCGTCACGACGTCGAACATGCTCGCTGACGACGGCGTGATGGAGCGCCAGCGGTTCCTGGTGATCCTCGATGAGCTGTGGAACACCCTCGCGGCCGGTCCCGGCATCGTGGATCAGGTCAACGCATTGACCCGCCTGAATCGTGAGTGGGGCGTCGGTCAGATCATGGCCTCCCACACTCCCTCTGATTTGAAAGCAGTCAAGGACGAAGCCGACCGCCACAAAGCTCAAGGCATCATGGACCGCTGCGGCATCAAGATCCTCGGCGGCCTCGCCCGCTCCGAAATGCCACTGCTCACCCAGTCCGTGCCGCTGAGCAATCGCGAGCAGGAACAGCTCGCGGCATGGCAGGACCCGCCCGCCTGGAACCGCGCCGGCGACGACGTTATGCAATACACCAACGACGATGTCTTCCGCCGTACGGACGAATCGTTCACGGATGACGAGTTGAATGCGTGGCTGCAGGACGACGACAACGCCGCCTGGTACAACGATGACCGGTCCGCCCAGCCCCCTCCGGGGCAGGGCAAGTTTTTCATCAAGGTCGGCTCGCGGGCGGGCATCCCGTTCTCGATGGAGTTCACCCCGACCGAGCGCCGGTCGCGTGTCCATGACACCGAGAAGAAGTGGCACAAGGCCAAGCGCACCGCTGCAGAGGAACGAGGCGAGCTGTGAGCTCACTGGACCGCAAGCACAAAGCCGGCCTCGGCGGCGAGACAGCCCTGCTGGTCGTACTGATCCTCGCCCTCGTCGGCATCCCTGGTGCCCTGTACGGGTTGAACACCCTCGGCCACCAGCTCGAACCGCGCCGCGAGGGGATTCCGACCGGGTTCTGGCCCCGATCCCTCGGAAATTTCACCGGCACCCTGCCATGGCGGACCACGGAGGTCTACTTGCTCATCGCGGTCGGCGTCCTGCTACTGGGCCTGTTCGTGCTGTTCATCGTGCACAGCATCCGCAAGGGCAAAAGACACGTCAAGCACGACCGCGCCGCGGTGCGCATGGCGTCCCTGAAGGACGTCGCCCCGTTCACCGAGAAGCAGGTTAAGGCCAAAGCCGCACGGTTCGGCATGAACACTGACCAGGCTCCTGGCGTGATGCTCGGGCGGATGGTGCGCGGCGGGAACACCCTCTACGCATCGTGGGAGGACACACTCCTGCACATCTGGGGCACCCGAACCGGTAAAACCACGACGCAGGCCGCGCCCTCGATCATCGAGGCACCGGGACCCGTGATCGCGACCTCGAACAAACGCGACCTCTCCGACCTCACCCGCGACATCCGCGCCGAGAACGGCGACGTCTGGATCTTCGACCCACAGAGTGTAGCGGGCGAGACACCCACTTGGTGGTGGAACCCGCTCAGTTACGTCACCGATGCCGAACGGGCTATCGAAATGGCGAGTAACTTCGCCCTCGGCTCGCGGTCTGTCGGAGCTAAGGCTGACGCCTACTTCGACACCGCCGGCAAGGACCTGCTGGCCGGCTACCTGCTCGCTGCAGCGGTCAGCAATCGACCCATCAGCCAGGTCCACTCATGGCTGTCTCATGCCGAGCAGAAGGAGGCCTCCACTCTGCTCCTCGAAGCCGGCTGGCGGAAGGAAGCCGACTCGATGGGCAGCACCATGGCCCTGCCCGACAAGCAGCGTGAGGGCGTCTACGGCACAGCGCGTCAGATGGCGACGTGCCTGAAGAACGAGAAGATCGCCCCCTGGGTGAACCCCAGTGGACCGAATGATCCGCGGCCTCAGTTCAAGCCCGAGGAGTTCATCAAGGGCAAGCACACCTCTACGCGCTGTCCAAGGAAGGCTCCGGCACCGCCGGTCCCCTGGTGACGTCGCTGACGGTGGCCACGGCGACTGCCGCCGAGGAATACGCTGCAACCCAGCCGGGCGGCCGCCTTGCGGTGCCGATGATCTGCGTGCTTGATGAGGCCGCGAACGTGTGCCGGTGGGAGAACCTGCCCGACCTCTACAGTCACTACGGTTCCCGAGGAATCGTGGTTTCTACATTCCTACAATCCTGGTCTCAGGGCGTCGACGTGTGGGGCGAGTCTGGCACGAAGAAGCTCTTCTCCACGGCCAACGTGTTTACCTACGGCGGCAACGTGAAGGAGGAGGGGTTTCTCAAGATGCTCTCCGAGCTGGTCGGTCAGTACCGGTACACGTCGGTGTCCACCTCGAGGCAGAAAGACAGCCGGTCCACGAGCCGCCAGGACTCCACCGACGACATCCTGTCCGTCGCTGACCTTGCAGCGATGCCGAAGGGCCGTGCCATTATGCTCGGCTCCGGATCCCGGGCCGTCCTGCTCCGCACTGTGCCGATCAGTGACCGCCCTTATGCCGATAAGGTGGCCGCGTTTGAGGCTGCCCGTTCCAACCCGCCGGCTCCGGTGAAGGTACAGCAGCCACCGGTTGCCGCCGCTGGGGGCAACCGGTGGTCGACCATGGTGAAGGAGTAGATCAGGAATGGATATGCAGTCGCCGTTCCAGCCTGAGGACGAGTTCGACCGACTCGTTCAGGGGACGACAGAGGATGACGAGGCGGACGATTCGACGGACACACCGGATGGTGGCCCCGAGTTGTTCTTCCCGAACCTCGAGGTGTTCGTCACGGACTTCCTCATCCATCACTATGCCCGCCCCGTCGACCCGATGGGGCACGAGAAGGAGTTCACCTGGTGCAGCAGCTGGTGGGCGCACACAGAGGCTGTCAGCCGTCTCAGCGCCCTATGGAGGGCGTGGGAAACACTCAGACTCGATGGGGGAACCGGGATGTCTGACTGGTGGAGAAATCACGCTGATCCGACGATGCGGGCACTGTTCTACAGCAAGGGACCATTCAAGGGCTGCACGCTGACCGCTCATGCACCGGCCAGCAAACCGCTGCCTGTTGTACCGGCGCCGGAAGGCCTGTTTTCCAGCCCGTAGGACCCGTGCGCAGAAAGAGATGCGATCAGATGACTTCTTCGCTTGGTGCTGCACCAGCACCACAGTGGTACAACCAAACTCAGCGGCAGCGGCCGAGCAGCTTGGCGTTGGCAGAACAAGATCAGTGCGAGGACCTTATTAGAGGCATTGTGCGTTAGCCGGCGAGAAGTGAGGATGCTTCCTGGGAGGCGGAGCCGGAGTCGTCGAGGTGCGCGAGTTCTGAGGGCAGTTCGAGGCCCTTCTTGCGCATGGACCGCGCCCAGAGGCGGCCCGCACGATAGGACGAGCGCACAAGCGGGCCGCTCATGACGCCGAGGAAGCCGATCTCTTCCGCCTCCTCACTCAGTTCGACGAATTCGCCGGGCTTCACCCAGCGATCGACCGGCGTCTCGGCATTGCGCGCCTCGATGCGCAGCAGGCGAGGCTCTCGGGGGCAAGGCTCACAGCGAAGCTCCTTTTGACTGGATGGACCCGCTGTAGCCGGGCAGTAGTGGTCCCCGTTGTGTGGGGCTGCAGTAGCTTGCTTGATCGCGGGGACTTTCGATGGACGGCGTGCCTGGTCCTTGTCGAGGTGCAGCGGGGACGCTACGGAGGAACCTATGTGTGTTTCCGTCCGACTGTCGTCGCTGACGTGCTCCCGAAGTTGAACCCTGAGGAGGTGGAGGACGTCCTGACGTTCCGTGGCGTCCTTGAGCCCGCAGCGGCATCACTGGCCACTGGGGCGCGGCTGTCTCCGGCACAGCGCAGCCACCTGCTGAAGGCTCTCGATGAAGTCTCTCGGGCGTCGACGGGTGAATATCGCCCAAAGGATGCCCGATTCCATGTCGCGATTGCCGAGGTGGTCGGATCGCCGAGCCTCGCCCATGCGGTGGCGGATGTACGTTCGAAAGCTAGCGACCTTCTGGATCGGATCCCGCTTCTTGAGCCGAATCTAGAGCACTCGAACCGGCAGCACCAGGACATCGTCGATGCAATCCTTAGGGGCGATGTGGAGGGCGCTGAGAGGGCGTCCCAGGACCACCTTCATGGCACCGCTTCGCTGCTCCGAGACTTCCTCGCCCCTACCTGAGCGGGCACAAAACACTATCGATGCGCGGTGCATGTTTCCGAGTTCCCTACCCTTACAGGTTGGTCGTAGGTCTAGGTCATGTCCCGCTGCTGCAGGCCGGTCGCGAACCCCACACACATTTGCGTATTCGACAGGTCTAGCGCTAACGTGGGTCGCGTATCACTACAAGTGAACTGCTTATGATCTGCGGCGGGAGAGTTCTGCCGGTACGTGTAGCAGGCGCCGTAGGAGCAAACCCTCCCCGGGAATCTCTCAGGCCCGTGTACCGCCGCGGCAAGGCAACTCTGGAAAGTAGTCCGGCCAACCGGACTCACCGACGGTGCAAGTGGCGTCCTGCTATCAGCAGGGCAAAACGGAAACTCTCAGGTCCAATACAGAGCGGGGAGGAACCCAAGTCATCGTGGCGCTTTGCGCTGCCTGAATTATGGAGTTCCTTTCATGACGGCTCAATCTTCTCCGGTTATTTTCGCTGACCGCCATATCGGTGCCCGGCGCCAGTCGGACATCGACACCATGCTCAAGGCTGTGGGCTACGACAGCGTCGACGGTCTCGTTGACAGCGCGGTTCCTGACTCGATCCGTATCGACGGACCGCTCTCATTGGGCGATGCCCGCAGTGAAACCGAAGTACTGGCTGAACTCCGTGAGCTGGCGGCCAAGAATAAGACCGCCGTTCAGATGATCGGGCAGGGTTACTACGACACCATCACGCCACCGGTCATCCGCCGCAACGTCCTGGAAGCTCCCGCTTGGTACACGGCCTACACCCCGTATCAGCCCAAGATCTCGCAGGGCAGGGCCTAAAAAGTTTTGTCCTCCGTCTTCCGGAGGGCTTTGTTGCCGAGATCGGGGAGTTCCATGGATTCAGCGTTGCCTTCTGTGCATGATGAGGTATTCCGACGTAACCCGGGTGAGACGGAGTTCCACCAGGCTGTGATCGAGGTCTTCGACTCTCTGGGCCCGGTGTTCAGGAAACATCCCGAGTTCGTGGACGCTGCAGTATTTGTTCCGGTGAACCGGGCAGCCAGGACTGCCCCTACTACATCGGCCCCGGAAACGGACTAAGAACCACGTCCGCAAAAAATTCCTGGCCGTGGGCCTCGGAAAGGCACCAGTCAACCCTGCCTAACCGCCGCCACGACGCAAAAGCAGCAATTATTACCGAAGAAGATCGATCACAATCTCGATGAGGAGTGGAACAGCATGCAGCAACTCGCGAACCGGCTCGAACGTCTGGGCACCGAAACCGCCTTCAGCGTCGCCCAGGCCGCGGCCGCCTGGAAGGCGAAGGGGAACCTCGTGTACCCCTTCCATCTCGGCGACATCAACATCCCGACGGCCCCGCATATCATCGAAGCCATGAACCGGGCCATCGCCGACGGCTATACGGGCTATTGCCCGGGCCCCGGCATCCCGCAGTTGCGCGAGGCACTCGCCGACGATCTTGGGGCCCGCCGAGGTATTGAGTTCGCCCCTGACAACGTGGTCGTGATGACGGGCGGCAAGCCCGTGATCACGAAATTCCTGCAGGCGGTCATGAACCCCGGCCAGGAAGTGCTCTATCCCAACCCCGGCTTCCCGATCTACGAATCGCAGATCGAGTACCTCGGTGGCACAGCGGTGCCTTACCGCTACCTGCCCACGAGCGAGGGCTTCGCGATCGATCTCGACCAGGTGCGCGCATCGATCACCCCGAATACTGTCGCAATCATCTACAACGACCTGCAGAACCCCATCTCGGCTGAGTCGACGTCGGCCGAGCGGGAGGCTATCGCACAGCTCGCCCAGGAGCACGACCTCTGGGTACTCTCCGATGAGGCGTACTTCGAGACGCGCTATGAGGGTGTCTCCAGCTCCATCGCCTCGCTTCCCGGCATGGCGGAGCGCACCGTGATCCTCTACACGTTCAGCAAGAAGTTCGCCATGACCGGATCCCGTCTGGGCTGCGCCGTCGCCCCGATCGAGATCGCCAAAATTCTCAGCACACTCAACACCAACGATGAGTCGTGCACAACGCACTACGTTCAATGGGCCGGCATCGAAGCGCTCCGTGGCACCCAGGAACCCGTACAGCAGATGCTCGACATCCTGCGCGAGCGACGGGATGCCGCATGCGAACTCGTGAACGACATCTCCGGCATGCAGGTCGCCGTGCCGAAGTCGACGTTCTACCTCTTCCCCGACGTCACCGAGGCCATGCAGCGCATGGGGTACACGGCAGTCGGCGATTTCGCCTCCGCAGCCCTGCACGAGACCGGCGTCTCCTTCTGCACACGTGAGCACTTCGGACGCCGACAGCCCGGCGAAGAACGGCAGTACATCCGGCTCGCCTACTCGGGCATCGACGTCGCTGACATCCGCGACGGCCTCGGCCACCTGCGCAAGTGGATCGAGACGGCATGAGCCGGGTCGTCGTCACGGGACGTGTACCCGAAGCCGCTATCGAAAAGCTTCGCGCCGAGCACGAGGTCGACGCCTGGCAGAGTCCGGAGTCGATTGGCCGCGAGGAGCTCCTGCGCCGGGTAGCCGGCGCCGACGCCGTGGTGAGCCTGCTCACCGAACGCATCGACTCCGAGCTGCTCGACGCCGCCGGCCCGCAGCTCAAAGTGGTCGCGAACGTCGCCGTCGGCTATGACAACATCGACGTGCCGGCCTGCACCGAACGGGGCATCGTGGCCACCAACACCCCTGGCGTACTCACGGACGCCACAGCCGACATCGCGCTCGGCCTGATCCTCATGGCGAC
>NZ_KI914985.1:24779-48480 GCF_000520595.1 Arthrobacter sp. H5 | reverse complement strand
GAGGGGGAACGGCTCATCCGCTCCGGCCAGCCCTGGAAGTGGGGCATGTTCTTCCTGCTCGGCAGCAGCCTGCACGGCAAGACCCTCGGCATCGTAGGCATGGGCGCCATCGGCCAGGCCACCGCACTCCGGGCCAAAGCTTTCGGCATGGAAATCATCTACCAGTCGCGCAGTGAAATCGATCCCGGGATCGCCGCAGAGCTGGGCGCCCGGCGCGTCGACCTCGACGAGCTGCTGACCGTCTCCGACATCGTCTCCCTGCACTGCCCCTACGGGCCTGCCACCCACCACCTGATCGGCGCCGAACAACTCGCGGCCATGAAGGATTCGGCCTACCTCATCAACGCCGCCCGCGGGCCCATCATCGACGAAGCAGCCCTCGCTTCTGCCCTTCGCGAGGGACAGATCACCGGCGCCGGGCTCGACGTTTTTGAAAACGAGCCCCGCGTGCACCCCGGATTGCTCGAGCTCGAGAACGTTGTGCTCGTCCCGCACCTCGGCTCCGCCACCGTCGAGACCCGTACCGCCATGGCAATGCTCGCAGCAGACAATGCCCTCGCCGTGCTCAGCGACGAACGACCACCCTCGCCGATCAATTAGAGGCAACCGGCGCCGACGCGCGAGACGACAACCCGGCCGAGTACGAGGCCCTAGTGGGGAAAGGTTGAGAACAGTGGTTGGAGAGGGGAAGGACAGGCCCATGCAATCCTGGTGGAAATGTTCGAGCTTGGTAGGACACGCACCGATGGCTCAGGGCGCAGCGCTATGAACACCCAAGATTCAACTCTCGGACAATGGACGGAGGCTCTGGCAAAGTCAACGGGGTCACCTGGTGGAGGAGCAGGAGCTGGGGTGATGCTTGCCCTTGCTGCATCCCTGATGTCCATGGTGGCCGGCTACACCGAGTCCGATGCTGGACAACAGGATGAAATCGATGCTCTGATTGCCCGAGCGCAGTCGCTACGCGAATCCGCACTCAAGCTAGCTGACGAGGACTCAGCTGCTTCCAGCGCGTTTGGAGCAGCATTCCGCCTCGACCCGGGAGAGCGTCGGGACGAGGCTATACGCGCCGCATCCATAGAAGCTGCAAAAACTTCCGCAGCGCTCGGCGAGAAGGCAATAGGGGCAATCGAGGACTTGTTTTGGCTCGCCCACCAAGGCAACTCTGCGCTGATTGCCGACGTCGTTGTAGCATGCGGCGCACTGCGCGGTGCGATTTCCGGAGCACGCACAAACGTGAGCTTCGATTTGGCATCGCTCACGTCAGCTGGACAGTCACTGGAGCAAGTCGCTAAAGCTAACCCGGCGCTCTGGGGCTCGGTCGAGCGCTTCAACGCCGCCATAAGACACATCGATACTTTGACCGCCGAAGTGGACGACCGAGCAGCACCGACGGATAAGGGTTGAATCTGCCTGCCGTCTAGAACAAGGCCGTCATGCTGGGAGTGACTACGCCGTCGACTGGCTGATCATGAGGCTCGCGCGGCACAGTCTCACGAAACTCGGATTCGAAAACGACGGCGTAAACCGTTGGGGAATAGTCCAAGGCTGAAAGGGTGCGGTCGAAGTAACCACGTCCCCATCCAAGCCGCATCCCTGAGCGGTCCACAGCGGCCGCAGGAACAATCATCAGGTCTACCTCGGCCATGATTTCGGCGCTCAAGGGTTCCCCGACGATTTCCGGTATGCCAAAGAGGCCTACTTGCTCTGTCCCGCCGCGGCTTGGAACCCAATCCAAGAGCCCGTCGACCCTGCTCACCGGCAGGATCACATCGACACCGTTGGACGCTGCCCACTCTAGGAAGGGTCTTGTTCCGGGCTCATCTTCAGTCGATAAGTAACAGGCAACGAAACGCGGGGCGCGGTCGATGACCAAGCTCATCAAACGGGCCGAGATGTTCGCTGCCGCAGCGTTCCGTTCCGCAATGGGACGTTGACGGCGCTCCGCGCGAATGTTGGCCCGCAGCTCACGCTTCGTTGATGTCACGCGCACATTATTGCACCATGCCGTTGATGCTCGAGATATGTGGGATGCACGTGACGCTCTCCCTAATCGCCGATAACCATGACTCTGTCAACTAGCCGCTCAGCCCTTCAGTTGGCTTTAGCCACGCAGGAGCGGTCTTCGGGTTTGCGAGATTCGACGCGTGTGAGTGCCATAGTAGTGACATAAAGACGCCATAAAGCGTCATTGCCGGCTCGCCAGCTTGGCGGGAAATTGAGGCGAAACTCGAGGGCTGCGCTGGGGACTTTCCGCTTGAGGTCTTGTGTTTTGAGGTGCTGTTTTGGTCGAGCAGTTGTCCAACAGCCTGTTGGACAACTGCTGCTCCTGATGCCGCGGACCGGTATCGATTGCGCCACGGGCCGTGGCGCAATCGAGCTGATAGCAGGGCGGTCAATTTGATCGTGGGGCTAGTCGTTCCGCCACTGCAGCCCGAGAAGGCGAAACGCCTTCATAAGTTCTGGTTCGTCGCCCTCAAAACTTCTGTGGGTTGTACCTATAACTCGGGGGGAGACCTGTGGATCACCTGGACGCTCGAAAACAGCCCATAGGGTTAGGTCGTCCCCGTGGCGGGAAGTAAAAGTGACACCGTCAAAGTCAGTGGTCTCGTAGAGCCACGTTGCGACGCTCTGCGTTAGTCGTCGTGGCCGGGCATCCTTCAACGCCGCGGCATCAAAGTCGGTCAGCCCCAACGTGAGGGCCAAGCCGATGAAGTGCGGATACAGTGCCGCGACACTGGCGGATGCGGTCACCGCACAGAACTGGCCGCGCAGTGTTCCCGAAGCGACTTCACGCGGATCAAGCCATTCCCGCGGTACCAGGCCGGGGGAGAGGGTCGGGTGCAGGTCCCGGTCTGCTTCGTCCTCGACGATGTCGTCGAGTGCCTGTGCGAGGCGCGGATCTCTCCGGAAACCCGCGAGGACCTCGAGCAGGCATGCGAGGAGGCTCGAGCCCGCATAGATGGTGCGGAAGGTCCCGTCGACGTCGTCCCACCGGCCCGGGAACCGACCGTTAGTCGCCCACTCCCAACCGCTCCACGCCCAGGGATCGGGCCGAAAGCCTATACGCCACACTGTCTGCGAGGCGGTGGCCTCGGACAATGTTCGGGGGGTCACTGATTAGCCTGCTGCGGCGAAGGCCCGGGCGGCTGCCAGAACCGACGGACCTGCGTCCTCAAGTTGTCCTTCGCGTAATAGCCGCGCGGGGGGCACGTCGTCGAGCTGCGGGTTCATTCCCATGAACCAGGCTTGAACGACGGGAGCGGCATCGCGTTCATGGATCAGCGCTGCCACGTGATAGGCGCTGCGAAGGCGGTGCATAACATCCATCGATGGTCTTCGCTCACCCTCAGCCCACTGGCGCACGGCCCGGGTTTCCTTCACCGAGCCCAGATACGCCACCAGTTTGGCGCCCAACAGATCCCGCAGCTCACGCACCAGCTCATCGTCCGGAAGACGAATGGAATCCCTATGAGCCCTGAGATCTGAGCGTGCTCCTGCTACAGCTGTCATGAATCCATGATCCCATAGAAGGCCTATCCAATCTACAATTTGAGCACACCAACAATCACACCTGAAATCACCGATATCCTTTGTTATGTAAGGTAGCGGTTTCGGGAAGGGGTCGGAGCCCTCTCCTATCCGGTGCTCTCCGAGCTGATCTGGCCGAAGGTTGCGGCATGTTCGTCCGCCGCTGGCAGGGCCCGTTGTACGTTGCTGCATTGATATAGCAGCGCGTCGCTTTGGTCTGGATCCTGTCATGGGAATCAAGTTTGCGAACGCCGCCGGTGAGTGGATCTATCCGCTCCCGCCACACCAAGACGAAGCGGAAGACTGACGGGCGAGGGGCGAGCATAGAAAGGGGCGACCATGTGGTCGCCCCCTTTCTGCATTTGGCTCCGCGCACCATGATTTAGCCCAGGCCGAAGTCCCTTTCCTTCACGCGCTCTGGTTCAGATGAGTCCCGGCGACGGGACGGGCGATGCTTGGCCCTCACCGCTGCTGAGGGTGGTGTGCCGTTGCTAAGGTCGGCAGCCAGCACTGCGGCTACTCCTTCTCTGCCGACCTCTGTCGTTCCAGCCCGCTCCATTAGATAGTCCGCGAGCCGCGCCCTGCGGTCGCCGGAGTCCCAGTGCTCCTCAGCGCTGGCAGCTGCGTTCTGTGTGTCGACGTCGTTCTGCAAATTCCCGGTAACAACGGCCGCTGACTGCCGTTCAGCTTCTGCATGGTCACGCTGCGCGTCCCGGTCCGCTCTGGTCCGCTCCCCATCTGTCGTGCCACTCTGCTCGGTGGTCCCTCGAGACGAGAGCCCTTGCTCATCGAGGTAGTCCTCGGGGGTCAGGTCGTATCGTGTCTTGATTTCTTCGTGCATGTGTTCGCGGGACAGGCGAGCCATGTCATCGAAGGGTTCCCATTGCTGCGACAGGGCGTACTGTGATGCGACGTCCTCGGGCTTTGCTGACTCCCAGAACTGCGGTTGATAGACGGCTCCGAGCTGCGTGCGCATCACGGCGCGCTCGGCCTCGAATCGTTCCTCGAGCTGGCGTCGCTGCGCTTCTTGCGCGCGCAGGATCTGCTCATTGCGCTCCGCTCGCTGACGGGCGAGCATTTCACCGAGGCGACCGGCAACAGCCAACGCGGACTGCAGTTGAGGCCGGAAGAGACCCTCGGCTCCGTCAGGTGTGTCGTGAGTCATCTGCTATTTCCCTATCCCTTGGTCCGGCATATGCAGCTCTGTCTCGTAGTCCTGGGTGCGCCGTTGTGTCCTCTGCGACGGTTTCGCTTCCGAGAGCGCCGGCAATGCCTTCCGCTGCACGCCTGCTGCGGTCTCAGGTGCTGGGAGTCGTGGTTCGGGAACATCGGGAAGCGGTGCTCCCACGATGCTCAGGTGCTCCGTTACTGTCTCGTTGAGCAGGCGCGCTTCGCGGAGGTCGTTGTTGCTGGCCTGCATGTCGTGGAGCGCGCGGATTGTGCGCAGCATTTGCTGCATGATGAGCGTCTGCGCGACCGGTGACGGTGCGGTGGCGGCCGCGAGGAGGAACGATGTGGTGCCGGCCATCCGTAGTCCTGGCTTCACAGGTTCGCTGATGGTGATCCCTGATCGGTGAGCGGACCGCGCAAGGACACGTGAAGCGTGCGCGAGGGGCCCTGGCTCTGCTTCTGTGGCTTTCGACCAGGCACCGAAGGCTCCGGAGGCTTCACGGGCGACGTGCGCCCACGTCTGGTGATCGTCCACTGCTACTGACGACATGACGCGCCGGGCCTTGGCCATGTCGAGTGCGAGCTTCCTGGCCGCGACCTCATCGACGGCCAAACCTCCGACCATCGACGCGCGAGTGCCACGCTTGATGTCCGGACCTTGCCTGTGCACAATTCTTTGCTGGCGCTTGGCCGCCCACCATTCCTCGGCTGCTTCCTGGGATGCTTCGGGGGTGTCAGTCCAGGCTGTGCGCAGCGCTGGGAGGGTGAGGTCTTTGGCGAGTTTTCCGCCGCCGAACCAGACCGGGTCCATGCCCCTGGGTGGTCGCTCGGCTACCGAGTAGCCCGTGACGACTGAGCGGCCGCCGTCCGCGAAACGCGATACTGTCCGCCCTTCTCTTGGCAAGTCTCGCAAGGCCGGCTTTCGCGGCATATCCTCGCTCCGCTCCGGTATTCCACGGTCCGACCTCTCCAACTGGCCAATTCACTTCGCGACCAAGTGATGACGGCGTTGCCGAAAGGAACGCAGGACATGTGAAAGCAGAGGAGATGACACCAACGACACCACCGGGCCGGGTGAGAGCAAGGGATTTGATGATGAAGTGGTTGTGCATCGAGTGGTTGCCCGTGTTATGTCGCGGGTCGTGCAGCTTGGTCCTGGCGAACGGCACGTTACCGACGGCGGCGTCGAAGTACCCGCCGGGAAGACGCGTGTCAGCGAAGGACTCGGCGCGAATGTCAGCGTCCGGGTACAGCGCCTGGGAGATGCCGGCGGTGATCGGGTCCAGCTCGACACCGGTCATGGTCGCAGGTTCGGGTGCGAGGCCAATGAAGGTTCCGGCACCGGATCCCGGTTCGAGGACGCGGCCACCGTCGAAACCGAGCGTGTTGAGAGTCTGCCAGATTTCCGTGGCGAGGGAAGGATCGGTGTAGTGCGCGTTGATGACGGTACGGTTCGCGGCCCGGTACTCGTCCTCGCTCAGCAGCTCGCGTAGCTCAACCCGGTCCGCCTCGTACTCAGCACGGCTCTCATCGAAAACCTCGGCAACACCGGTAGCTCCCCAACTCCCCCACCGGGCCAACACATCGCGTTCTGCTGCGGTGGCCGCACGGTCCTGCTCCTGCAGCTCACGCAGGACCCGCAACGCAGCGACATTCGCTTGGAAGCGCGCACGCGCCCCTGACCGGGCTAGATCGTCCTGCCGCGCAGGAAGGAATCGGTGATCGGGTACAGCAGGGGCTACTGGCGCTGGTTGTCCCGGTCCAGTTCCTCGGCCCTCAGATTCTCCAAGTCCTCCTGATACCCGTGGTTGAACGATTGGATTATCTCGTGCATCAGACGCGTCGACTCCGGCATCTCCTCGTCCGAGTCGTCGCCCTCCGTCTCCATCTCGTCCGGCGTCAGCATCTCCGCTCGGACGATCTCCTCGGCCTGCATCCTCGAGGCGTTCAACCGGCCCACCTTCTCCAGATAGGTTTCGCCCTTCGGGTCCGGTCCCGCCAGCTTGTACTGCAACTCCCCCACCTGGTGCATCGCTTCCTCGCCCAGCTTCCGGAACCACTCCTCCGGGTCCGGGATCAGGGCGTACTGCGACGGCGCGGTCATCTTCCACGTCTCCTGAGCGAACTTGCCGTACTTGTTCATCACGAACCTCCTCTGATGGTGCGAAAAGAAATGCATCGAGACTTGCCTGACCATCAATCTGGTTGCGCTTGCGCGATCGCGCCATCGGACGTCCCCCTGGTGCCGGTAGAAATACTTCTCCCACCGTACCCAGCACCCGAATCCTGTCTGGGAAGGATACACATAACTGCTCCTCAGTCCACTAATGACCACTCGGTTGTCGCTTGTACCCAGCACCCGCAAGACCATCAGTGCGCAGCGCGCGAATGATCGTCGACCGATGTACTTTGAACTTCTTCGCAATCGACTCGACCGTCTGCTTTTCCTGGTCCCGGAGTCTGCGGGCCTCCACGACGTCGTGCGGTTGCAGCCGCGGCGGCCGGCCACCCCTACCTGCTGCAACGGCAAGGCCGGCCTTCGTCCGCTCCCGAATCAACTCACGCTCCATCTCCGCGACGCTCGCGATGATGTTGAACATCAGCCGACCCGAGGCGGTCGTCGTGTCGATGCCCTCGGACAGAGACCGGAACATCACGCCGCGTTCGTGCAGTGTGTCCAACAAATCCACGAGCCCGCGCACTGTGCGACCAAGGCGGTCAAGTTTGGTCACCACGAGTGTGTTGCCAGGCTGCAACGCGCGTAGGCACACCTCCAGCTGCGGGCGGGCCATCGTCGCACCAGACCGGCCATGGTCGGCGTAGATGTCATAGCAGCCAGCGTCGACTAACTGTTGACGCTGTGCCTCAAGGTTCTGATCAACCGTTGATACTCGCGCGTACCCGAGCATCACACCTTCAGGCACCAACCTCGGCTCCTCAACGCCCTCAAGGTGTTCCGGTCGATCCATGTAGTCCTCCCCCAGTCCCGAGGGTCGCAGAATTCGTCTCGCCCTCGCGTTATGACAATACACGTTTCGCACTTGGTTTGTGATCCACGCGGGCGGCGTTCTAGCATGTCTGTGAGTTTTCGTCAAGATGGCGGGGTTATGTCGATGAAGGTGGCGGGGTCCACAGCCACTCCTTCAGTCAACGTCCATGTGGAAAACCTCTAGCGGGCAGCGTTCAATCAGTCAAAGAAGTACGACAGCTTCGTAATCGGCTGCGATGATGACCAACATGCAGAGCGGGGGCGACGAGCGGGTCATGCTGTAGGCAAACAGAAACAGGGGATGGCCACGGCCTGAAAGCTCCTGGGGTTTCACCCCGATGTACGGCGATGATGGTTGGTGCCACAGCTGCGGCACTCCGCTGCGCGAGCAAACCGGACCCTCGTGTTGGAGCGCAGAAGCCTCACCGCCCGAGGTGCGTTCATGCCCTACTGGATGTACGACACTCTTTGCGTCGACGAGCACATTACTGAAACGGCAAAGAAGGAGTTCGGGATCTCTGGCAGGGATGTCGCGGACGACTGCATGTCGGTGGCTCGGCGAAGATCGCAGATGCTGCCAGCACCTTTCCAGAATTTTGCGGTCGCCCATCCCGGGCCTTTTTCGTCAGCTGCGGGAGGTGTGTTGGGCGAGGATGCGCCCAACGGCGTCTGGATCGCGGGGTGTGATGGTTGGGCGAACGTGGCGACCGACGTCGATCACGAGGGCCATGTTCTTCGCGGGGCGTTGGAGGTCGAGGTTCCACCAGTGGAGAAAGTCGTCCGAGCCCCAAATCCGCCACCGACGGACCTTGTTCACACCGGTGAGCTGAAGTTTTGAGACGCTTCTGATTGAGGCGTAAGGGATCCGCTTTGCTCCCCACAGGTAGTAGCGACGGATGGTCAGTCCCCGGTGGTCGCAGCGGATACAACACGAGAAGCAGTTGTTGGCCCGCCGGTAAAGCGACTGGGTTTACTGTGATCCTCGACCCCAGCGCTGTCACGGTCGATGACCGCCTCAAGGCCTACGGCGACATTGAATCGAGAATGGGGCAGAGCTTGCGAATCATCTTGATGGGTGGAAGATGTTCCAGCACACCCAGGGCTGGCGTTGTAGGGCTAGCCCACTAGAACATTGGCGAACACCTGCCATGCCAGCAGACTCTTGGCGATAAGGCTGAGCACGATGTAGCTACGTTCGCCCGTGAGGTAGTTCTTCCAGCGGCCCACTTGCTTGTACTGAAGCCACTGGTTGATCGCAAAGCTGTTGAAGAACACGAACAGCGAAACGATGATGCCGTACACGAACCCGGGGGGTCCCTCCCCTCCTTCGACGCCGACGTTGACGATCAGGTAGACCGCGGCGGCCAGCCACGGACCGATACCAGCAACGCAGCCGAACCAGAAAGGCGTCCACCAGGCGCGCCGGCCGCGTTCTGATTTTCCGTCCGCGTTGTGCATGAGTCCGTTGTTGGTCATCTCCATCAACCATCCGAAAAGGATCATCGAGATGTTGGCGATACCCAGACCAATGAGTGCTGCGATGTCGGAAATGCCCAGGATCAGGCTGATGAGCACGATCATGAGGGTGGAGGACAAGCTGTACTCCACCCAGCGGAAACGGTTACGCCCTCTAGACAGCTCGCCGATGTAGCGGTGGAAACCTAAGGGTGAAGCGATCAAGAAGTGGAAGAAGGCAGAGAGGAAGAGGAAAGATGCTGTCGCGATACCCAGGGGAACATCGAAGACGAGATTAGTAACACCCTGTGACAAAGGTGTCCCCGGCGGCCCGTTCAACGCGAACGTCGACACTGGTAAGGAAAAGTCATTACTGAGCGCCACCATGACTGACCCTGACACCAGATGCAGGACCCCCATGACAGTGTTGAAGACCCGCAGCCGCTTAGCTGAGTGGGCTGAGACATGGACGGAGGTGGTTTGCAGCTCTAGCGGATAGGCACTCATAGTCATGATTGTGACACCGTTCGATCGAATCTAGCCCCGAACCTAGCTCCAGACCCACCGTTCCCAGACAGCGAATCCCCCTGACTGCCTTGAGCACCGACCGCAGTTCTACATCTAACAACTTCCGACGTGACTGAACAGCTCGACACGTCATCTAGCGGTGCGAAAAAACGGCCAACTAGCGCCGCGATCTACACCGCCCATATGCCGATCTGTGAAACGCAGAGATAAATGGCGGTGTTTCTGCAGCGCTAAATGTCACCCTCAGCGCCCGGTAGTCGATCTTTTTAGCGGGGCCCGAGGCTGGACCTCGCTACAGCGGTTCTGGTTCGTAGTCGAAGAACGCTGCTCTCGGCAGCACCTGCTTTTCTTGGAGCTTCTGCTTATCTGCGGCGCTCAGACGCGCGACCTCGGCAGCGGCGTCCCAGTTGTCGCGGATGCTCGACACAAGATGGTCGATGATGTTCCGGCCTTCTGCCGCGTTGAGCCCGTATGTCTCGGACTCGCTCACCAACGCGGCGAAGTTGGAGACCTTCGTGCCGCGGTCTCCTCGCCCGTATGGCATCGCCTGCTCGAATGTGTCGCCAGACCTTTGCCCCGGAGCAAGATCGTAGGCTGGGGTCAATTCCAAGTGCCTCCCATTCCAAAACGCGGCGTGGTTCCGGGCATGGTCGTCATTGTTGCTGATGGCGATGTTCATCGCGATGCGCCGGAACAGCTCCGGTCCCGGCTGAGTCGCGTCGTTCGCGTACTCGCGGAGCACATCGAGAATCTGCGGGTAGGACACATACCGTGCATACATCTCGTCGGTCAGAGCCATCGTCAGGCTAGATACTACGTGGCGCCGTCCGCCGGCTCCATCTCGGTCGAATCGCCTGACAAGGAGGACCTCCTTGCCGAGGGATGAGATGACCTTGCTCTCGGGCACGTTCATGCCCGCCCTGCGCGCGAGTTCAAGCATCGCGCCTTCGGCGTTCACCACTGAGAAGACGCGGTCGTCTGACGACGAGAACTTTGCGAGCCACTCGCTCCCATCTCCATCAGTGAGTGTCGCCTTCGGGCGTGCGCCTCCAAGACTCGTGCCATGCATCATGGCCGCATCCAGACCTGCCGATAGCTCTCCGCCTTCGTCGAGGATGATGGCCGCCCTGTGTAACTCATCGAGGGTCGCCGACTCATCCCGAGGCACGTAGTTCTCACGATCGACTTGGAAATCCAATGCACCGAAGCGATTCGAGCTGGAGCTCAGCATGTAGTCGATTTCGTTGAGGGAGTTTGGTGCAGCACCCCGTCGCCTTTCGATGACACCGCGACCCCACCTGTCGGGGCTCCCATCCCTGAGGACGCCAGCGATGTTTAGCCCGTCTGCAGGCTCCTGGATACCGGGTCGCAGCGGAAGCTCCGGGGTGAACAGGCTGATGGCGTCCGGCCGGGCTCGGTACCTCAGTCCGTAGACGAAGGTGACGAGTGGCCCGGCTTGCTCCACCCTCCCGGCCACCACGGGCTCGGTCTGGCCCGGTAACCACGTCCAGACGTAGAGCTCATCAGAAGTCGTCATCGATACTTCCGCTCTTTGGTCGGCGCACTCGGCTTGGGAGAAGAGCGAGCATCTCCTCGCCACGCTGACGACGAATCGCGATTTCGGAGCGGTCCTCCAGCCCGAAGATAGGGACGCCGACGAGGTCTGCGAGGTCCATCATCGTGCCGACGGCCGCGCCACGGCTACCGGCCTCAGCTGAGAGCACCGTCTGCTCCGAGACGTTCGCGCGCGCAGCGAGCTCTTTGGCTGTCCATTTTCGGTCGATTCGACCCTGCCGGATGAGTTGCCCCCATATGGTGAGCGCGTCCTGGATATGCGGGCGCAACGGCACAGTTCGCTTCACAATTACCAACCTTCTTAAAACATGTCTAAACAATCCCTAGGCATGTTTTATCATAACAAGCACTGCTGCGTTTTCGCCTCAGTCGCTTGAATCTACACCCGCTCACTGCATACCTATGCGCCGGTGTGGGTGATGACGATGACGACGCCTTAACCTTGATCCACCGATTCAGGCTGTCACAGGTCTGCGCATATCCGGGTCCGGAGTCCCGGTCTTCCACACCGTACCGCCGACTGTGTGTCCCGGCCCGCAACCGACCTCCGGCCATCGGCACGATCGGATGGTGCCCGGCCTTTAGCGACGCGACGAGGCGTATGGACACCGGTGCGCAGCCAGCTGGCATTCCAACAAATTCCTGGACCCCGTCCATGACGGGGCGGTGCTGCCGATCCTGCACCTGAACGGGTACAAGATCGCCAACCCCACCGTGTTGGCCCGTATCCCCGACCGGGAGCTGATGAGCCTTTTGGAGGGCTACGGGCACAAGCCCTACCTGGTGGAAGGGGATGACCCGGCCACCGTCCACCAGCGGTTCGCCGCCGTCATGGACGAGGTCATCGACGAGATCGGCCGCATCCAGCACGACGCCCGGGGAGGAGAGGCGTCGGAACGGCCGCGGTGGCCACTGATCGTGCTGCGCACACCCAAGGGCTGGACCGGACCCAAGGAGGTCGACGGGTTGCCGACGGAAGGTACCTGGCGGTCCCACCAGGTGCCGCTGGCCGGTCTCCGGGAAAACCCCGAACATCTGCGCCAGCTGCAGGACTGGCTGGCCTCCTACCGCCCGGAAGAATTGTTCGATGAGAACGGGAGTTTGCTGCCCGAACTGGCCGAGCTTGCTCCGGAAGGCAACCGCCGGATGAGCGCCAACCCGGTGACCAACGGCCGAACCGTGCTGGAACCGTTGCGCCTACCGGACTTCCGGGACTACGCGGTGCCGGTTGACTCACCGGGAACAACCGTCGCCGAGGCGACCCGGGTGCTCGGTACATGGTTGCGTGATGTCATCCGCAACAACCCGACCACGTTCCGGCTGATGGGGCCGGACGAGACGCTCAGCAACCGGCTCGGCGCCGTATTCGAGGCCACCGACCGTGTGTGGGAAGCCGAAACGCTGCCCACCGACGAACATCTTGCCCGCTCCGGGCGGGTGATGGAGGTGCTCTCGGAGCACCTCTGCCAGGGCTGGCTGGAAGGCTACCTGCTCACCGGTCGGCACGGGATGTTTTCCTGCTATGAGGCGTTCATCCACATCGTCGATTCAATGGTGAATCAGCACGCCAAATGGCTCAAGGTCGCGGCCGAGATCCCGTGGCGCCAACCGATCGCGTCACTGAACTACCTGCTGACCTCACATGTGTGGCGCCAGGACCACAACGGGTTCTCTCACCAGGACCCGGGCTTCATCGACCATCTGGTCAATAAGAAGGCGAAAATCGTCCGTGTCTACTTGCCGCCGGATGCCAACACGCTGCTCTCGGTCGCGGACCACTGCCTGCGCAGCCGCAACTACATCAACCTCATCGTCGCCGGAAAACAGCCCGCCCTGTCCTATCTCAACATGGAGGACGCCGCGCTGCACTGCCGGCGCGGGCTGGGTATCTGGGAATGGGCTGGCAACGAACCGGCTCCCGGCACTAGGCAGGCTGCCGGTCCCGGAACGGGAGCTTCCCGGGCGCTCCCGGACGTGGTGATGGCCTGCGCCGGAGACGTCCCCACCCTGGAAACCCTCGCCGCCGTGGACCTGCTGCGCCAATACCTGCCCGACCTCACCGTCCGGGTCGTCAATGTGTGGATCTGATGCGCCTGCAATCCGATACACAGCACCCGCACGGACTCCCCGATGCGGAATTCGACGCCATCTTCACCTCCGGGCAGCCGGTCGTCTTCGCCTACCACGGCTACCCGGCCCTGATCCACCGCCTCACCTACAGCCGAACAAATCACTCAAACATCCACGTGCGCGGATTCCAGGAGGAAGGCACCACGACCACACCGTTCGACGTTGTCATGCTCAACGACCTGGACCGGTTCCACCTGGTGATGGACGTCATCGACCGGGTTCCCGGTCTCGGCGAGTCTGCCGCCCCACTGCGCCAGCGGATGAGTGACGAACGGCTCCGGGCCCGCGCGTGGACCCGCGACCACGGCGACGACGACCCGGCGATCAGCGGCTGGAGCTGGCCCCACGCCGGTGCAACCGGACACGTGTAGGGGGCTCCCGATGCATCTTGACCATCTCCCTCCCCCCGGTGGGCGCATGGGCAACGGCTCCGGCTATCGTGCGGTCATTTTCGACATGGACGGGGTGGTCACCGACACCGCCGGCATCCATGCGGCAGCATGGAAGAGCCTCTTCGAGCAGGCCCTGCCCGAGCTGACGGGGACCGCGCAGGAGCCCTTCGACACGAACCGGGACTACCGGGCCTTCGTCGACGGGCGGACTCGGGAAGACGGGGTCAGGACCTTCCTCGCCTCCCGCGGCATCGACCTGCCCGAAGGCAACCCGGATGATGGGCCCGAGCAGCCGACCATCAACGGGCTCGCCGCCCGCAAGCAGAGCTTCTTCGCCGACGAACTGGCCCGTGACGCCGTGCGAGTGTTCCCCGAGACGGTGGAGTTGCTCCGGAGCTTGCGTGCGGAGAATGTGGCCACAGCACTGGTGACGGCCAGCCGCAACAGCCGGGCGGTACTCGACGCGGCAGGCGTTACAGACCTGTTCACAGTGCGGGTCGATGGTACGGACGCGCTGCGGCTGGCACTGCCGGGAAAGCCCCATCCGGCCATGTTCCTGGAGGCTGCGCGGCGCCTCCGGGTGGAGCCCGCGGATGCCGTCGTCATCGAGGACGCGGCCGCAGGAGTCCACGCCGCCGCCGCAGGTGGGTTCGGTCTGGTCGTCGGGGTCGACCGCACCGGGACCGGCTCGCAGCTTGCCGAAGCCGGTGCGGACGTGGTGGTCCAAGACCTGGCCGCCCTGCCACTGCTGCGCCCGATTCGCGGCAATTCTCTGATGAACGGGGAGGAACGCTGGTCTGCCGGTGCAACAGCCACCGCTCCCGGTGACTGGAATCTGGTCTATGACCGATTCGATCCGGCCCGGGAGGGAACCCGGGAGGCGCTGTGCACGCTGGGAAACGGGTACTGGGCCACCCGTGGAGCCGTGCCCGGTAGCACCGCTGACGGAACCCACTATCCGGGCACCTACCTGGCCGGGATCTACAACCGGCTCAGCACCGACCTCGGCGGCCGCGTCCACGAAACCGAGCATCTGGTCAACGCCCCCGACTGGGCATTCCTGACCGTCCGGGCCGAAGGCGGTACGGTCCTCCGCCCGGGCGCGCCGGAGATGATCGGCCACCACCAGGATCTTGACCTGCGCCGGGGAGTGTTGACCCGCACCAACCGTTACCGGGACGCCGCCGGGCGGACCACACGGGTCACGTCCCGGCAATTCCACTCCATGGCCGAACTGCACCTGGCTGCACTGGAAGTCACCGTCGACGCCGAGGACTGGTCCGGGGAACTGGTCATCCGCTCGACCGTGAACGGAGACGTAGAAAACCGCAACGTGGCAGCAGACCGATCCCTCGCCCGCAAACATCTGACTCCGGTCCGCTCCAGTGAGTTGGACGGTGAAACGGTGCTATACGAGGCGGTCACCACCCAGTCTCAGATCGGGATCGCCACCGGCGTGCGCACCCGTATTAGCGCCTGCGACGCGGTCACCGGCCGCCGGCTGATCGCCGAGAACACCTCCGCCGGGCACGAGATCACCGTGACGCTGCAGCAGGGCCGGTCGCTGAGGATCGAGAAAACCGCGGCAATAGCGACCTCGCGAGATCGTGGTCTGTCCACTGCCGCCCTCGACGCCGGGAGCAGGATCCGCCGCGCTCCCGGATTCGAGGACCTGCTGGGCGCCCAGGTGGAGGCGTGGGAAGAGCTGTGGAGCCGGTTCGGGATCCGCCTGCAGACCGGCGTCCGGCAGTCGCTGGCCCTGAACGTGCACATCTTCCATGTGCTGCAAACTGTTGCCGTCGCCGGTCCGGATCTGGACGTCGGCCTACCCGCGCGTGGCCTGCATGGCGAGGGTTACCGCGGTCACATTTTCTGGGATGAACTCTTCGTCTATCCGATGCTGACTCTGCGCCGGCCGGAACTGACCCGCGCCTTCCTGCTCTACCGGTACCGGCGACTGAATGAGGCGCGTGCATCCGCCCGCACGGAAGGACTGGATGGGGCCATGTTTCCCTGGCAGTCCGGCAGCGACGGGCGGGAGGAAACCCCCACCGAACTGTTCAACGTCCGCAATGGGCAGTGGATGCCGGACAATTCGCGTCGGCAGCGCCATGTCGGCCTTGCCGTGGCCTACAGCGTGTGGCAGTACTACCAGGCCACCGCCGACACAGGGTTCCTGACTGACTACGGGGCAGAAACCCTCATAGAAGTCGCGCGGCTTTTCGCCAGCCTGGCCGTCCACGACCCGGTCGATGACCGCTTCGACATCATCGGCGTCATGGGCCCCGACGAGTACCACGACGGCTACCCCGACGCCCCCGGGCAGGGACTGCGGAACAACGCATACACGAACGTGCTCGCCGCATGGGTGCTTACCCGGGCCTGCGAGACAGTGGACCTGCTGATCGGTCAGGACTGCGACCCCCTCTGGCACCGGCTGCACCTGGATCCCGGGGAGCCCGCACGCTGGGACCGGATCAGTCGGCGGCTGCGCGTCCCGTTCCACGACGGTGTCATCAGCCAGTTCGAGGGATATGAACATCTTACGGAATTCGACTGGGACGCGTACCGGGCCCGGTACGGCAACATCGGCCGGCTGGACCTGATCCTGCAGGCCGAGAATGACAGCACCAACAGGTACCGGCTCTCCAAGCAAGCCGATGTGTTGGTGCTCTTCTACCTGTTCTCCGCCGAAGAGCTCCGGGATGTCTTCCACCGCCTCGGCTACGACCTGGACCCCGAACTGATCCCCGCCACCGTCCGGTACTACCTCTCCCGCACCAGCCACGGGTCGACCCTGAGCAAGCTCACCCACAGTTGGGTTCTCGCCCGAACCGACCGGACACGGTCCTGGGCACTGTTCGAGCAGGCCCTCGAGGCTGATCTCGCCGACACGCAGGGCGGCACCACCCGCGAGGGTGTCCATCTCGGGGCGATGGCCGGGACCGCCGATATGGTGATGCGCTGCTACGGCGGTGTCGAAACTCGCCAGGACGCTCTCTGGCTGCACCCGGTCCTGCCCGCCGAGCTGCCCCGCATCTCGTTCCGGCTCAGCTACCGGGGACAGCCGGTCAGCATCAGCCTCACCCACCACCGGGCACGACTACGCCTGCACCCCTGCTCTGCCGAACCCATCCACGTCTGCGTCGAGGGCATCGAAAGAACACTCATGCCCGGCGACAGTTGGGATGTCGCCCTGGCGTCGACGTCCTCACCGGCACTGCCCGGGCCGCACACGCGCCATGCCGCTCTGGTCAAGGACTGACCCCGTGGCAGGCAATCATGCGCCCCGTTGCCGGCAGATCGCCGAAACCCTGGCCCGGCACGGCCTCGGGTTCCTTGTCGGGGCCGCAGCGCTGGAAAGGTGGCTTCCCTTCCACCACGGGATCCTCGGCCACGAGCGCCGGAAAGAACCCTGTTCGAATCCGGAACACCTGCGTCTGGCCCTGGAACAGCTCGGACCCACGTTCGTGAAACTCGGACAGGTCCTCGGGAGGGATCAGACTTCACAGCCTTCATCGGGGACCGCAAAGAGGACATCGACAATCGCGCCAACGGCCCTCAGGTCGGTATAAACGTCGAGATGCTGTCCCAAAAATCTGTGGGCATGAAGGTCTCCGAGGTCACTCTCCGCGATGGCGGTGCAGCCGTTCAATTCATGTCCGATGAAGGTGTCGGACCAGACGGGCGGCTTGCAACACTAGCTGCCGACCTGTCTGCCAGTAGCAGAGCCGAGTGAGCGGTCGTGCTCATTCCCGAGGGACAGCTGTCCCTGAACTTCAAGGAGGCGACAGCAGCAGCGAAGACACGGAACACACCGCTGATGGCCCATCTGTTGATGGCCGCAGTTCCACTGCTTCACGATCTCACCGACGAAAGACACCGGGCCTTGGAGACGTTCCTCCATGTTGAAGGGGCAGCCGATCCTTCCGGCAACCCGGGAACCGTCGATGATTTGCTGACTTTGCTGCTGGAAAAGACCTCAGACAATTCCGAGTGACGCATTCAACTCTTCGCGCAGCATCGGCTCATCCACAGGTGGACGGCTTTGAGCTGTCGTTGGGGCTCCACCCGCCCACAGATGGACGACCCGCAGTAAAAACTAGGTAGGGCATGTGGCCGGCGTGGGTGTCGGTTCTGGCCCGTACAGTCCCGCGTATGGGCCAGAACCGAAGATACAAGGCCAAGTGCGTGGCTGATGGAACAGCGGAGTTAGGAATTCGTGATGCGCGCAAGGAGCTGATCATGCTCACCGCGACCGAGCTCGACATAGACAATTGCCGGTCGCGCGGGGCGGATCTGATGATGTGTCCAGCCATCGTGCTTACTGTAGCGATCGTGCAACCTAAGCGGGACAGTTTTGTGGGCGGGGTATACGCGAATCAGCGACTCCAGGTTCTATATGGGATTTGTCATTTTCAGAAGGCGACTGCACGGAATGTCCGAAGCCGTCTGCACGGCCGCTCCTACCAATCCACCCCGTCCGGTCGGGGCCAGTCAAACCCCTGTCACAGCCACTTCAGACCGTTCGTTCCAGGTGCACCACCGCGGGTGCGGGATGCATGAGGAAGTCGCGGTGGCTGATGTTGTACGCGTAGGCGCCGGCCATGCCGAAGACGACGACGTCGCCCACGGCCAAGCGCGGCACGGTGATGTCCCGCGCCAGGACATCCTTGGGTGTGCACAGCTGACCGACGAAGGTCACCTCCGTCCCGGTTTCGGACGGCCGCGGCCAGGGCCGCCCCCACCCGTGGCGGGGTACGACGGCGAGGGGCTGGCTATGGCCCTTGGCCGCCGGAGTGCGCAGATGGTGCGTGCCTCCGGCGCAGACAGCAAAGACCTTCCCGTGACTGCGCTTGAGGTCCAGGACCTGGGTGGCATACCAGCCCGAATATGCGCTGATCGCGCGGCCTGGCTCGATGCGCACCGTCAGGGGAGTGTATGCCTCAGCCAAGGGCGCAAGGAGCCGCGCGTACTCGTCCCAGTCGAACACCCGGTCCGGATCCGCGTAGTCCACGTCCATGCCGCCTCCCACGTTGACCTCCCTCACATCCAGGCCATGGCGTGCGGCGAACGCGGCTGCCCAGTCCAGCACCGATGAGGCCAGGGCGACGCAGCCTGCGGGTCCGTGGCCGCTGGCCAGATGGGCGTGGATGCCGAACAGCTCGACGCCGGGCAGTTGGGCCAGCTCGACAGCGGCCTTTTCAGCCTCTGCCGGGTCCATGCCGAAGGGACTGGGGACGCCGCCCATCGTCAGGGCGGCAACCCCGTCACCGGCGGTCCCGGACGGAATATTCACCCGGAGAAGGACCGGGGCCACGGTTCCGGCGGCCCGGGCGAAGAGGTCGAGCCGGCGCAGCTCGTGCAGGCTCTCGACGTGGAATCGGTGGACGCCGGCGTCGAGTGCTGCGGCCAGTTCGACGTCGGTTTTGCCGGGACCGCCGAAAGCCAGCGGCACCCCGGGCAGGTGGGAACGGACGTGGGCGAGCTCGCCCCCGCTGGCCACTTCGAGGCCGTCGACGTGGGCGCCGATGACCGCCAGGAGCCGGGGATCGGGATTGGCCTTGACGGCGTGGAGGATCTCGATCCCGCCTCCGGCCTGATCGAAGGCCGAGCGGATCCTTGCCAGATGCCCCGCGAGGTGCTCGAGGTCGTAAATGTAAGCGGGCACGCCGCCGCCGTCGGCCAGTGCGCAGGCTGCCTCCCTGACCCGCTCCGGCAGCGCCGTCCCCTGCGGGCGCAAAATCAGTTCTTCTGCGATGGTCGTCGCTGCTCCTCGGTCAGTGCGCTGCCAAAGGGGTTGGGAAACGCAACGTATCCCGCGAGCTTGTCGGCGCGACGCTGCCAGCGGATCAACATATTGGTCTTGGCAGGAAGGGGCACTCCCGCGAGCAGTGCGCGGAGCCGGGGTGGATTGCCCAGTGCAGTACTCGTCTCGGCAACCGTGCCACCCAGAATGTCCCATAGTTCGTTCTCGAAGCCGGGCGGTTCCGGGGCCAGATCAGCCAGGGCGCCGGCTATCTCGGCCAGATGGTTGACGAAGAGGCAGTAGGCGATCCTGTTCCAGCCCTGTTCCTCGTCGTAGGCAACGGCTCCGGAGATCTCCGGAGGCAGTGCGGCGAGGACGTCGGTGTGGCGGCTACCCACAAGCTTGGTGCCTTCGAGGTCGCGGGCAAGGATCTGCAGCGGCATGCCGTCCGGGCCGAGAACGGCCAGGACGTTCTGTAGGTGTGGTTCGAGGACGACGCCGTGTTCGGCCCATAGTCGCAGCAGGGGTGGAACCATCAGCTGGACGTATCTCTTCCACCATTGCCGGGCCCATGCCCGGGGATCCGCCGGGTCCGCGAGGTCCGAGAGCCGGGTCCGGGTGCCGGCCGGGTCCGGTGCGGCGGCGAGGCTGGCGGCGAGGTGAACGGTCTGCCCGGGTAGGGTCCAGCCCGCGATGCCTGTACGGACGATGGTACCGAGTCCTTCCAGGAGCGCCAGCCGCTGCTCCGGGGTTCCGTAGCTTTCCGGCAGCTGGGCGCTGCGCGCGGCAGGCTCCTCGAGCAGCGTGAAATTCGGGTGCATTATGGCGACTTCGGCCAAGGGTTCACGTAGCAAACGGGTGAGCTCGACGGCGCCGGAGAGCTCGTATACAGAGTTTTTGCGCAGGCAATTGGTGATCCGGACGTTCAGGCTTGTCTTGAGGAAGACATCCGTTTCCGGCTGGTAGAGGGTACGCACGCTGGCCGTGGGGTGGAAGGGCAGGCCTGTCTGGCCGAGGTCCAGGATCGTACCGTCGGCCACTGCCGCGGACAGGACCGGGCCAAGTTCCTTGTCGGTACTCAGCAACCGGTGCTGCCACGGGTGCACCGGCAAGGCTTTGTGGCCGGCGGGCACGTCCGGAGCCGCTTTGGCCAGCAGCCGGTTGGTCGAGGCGTGCTCATCGAAGCCACCGCCAACGGACTGCTCGAATACGAGGTTTTCTGGCACTGCGAGCCAGTGCAATGGGAAAGCCGTGCGTGTCTCCGGCGAGTACTGCCGCCACTTGCCGGCGTCCCCGGAACGCCATTTCGGGGCCGGGTGGCGCGGGTGCCCGGCGATGAGTGACTGCTCCGAATCGATGAAGGCAGCGAGCGGCTCAGTGATCGTGCGGACCGGGACGTCCGGGCGGGCATCGAGGATGTCGGCGAGGCTGTCGCGGCTGGCAAGGACCTGGGCTGCGAATTCCTCATTGTCCTCCCCGGTGCGGGCGGTGAGTTCGGCCGTAACGAGAGCAGCAAGCTCTTGGAGGTCGATGTCCTCCCACGATCCCGATGCGGCGTCCTGCTGCTGGATGGCACCGGCGAAACGGTGGGCTGCCACGGTGGAGACCCGGAGGAGGCGGGCACGGAGGAGACTGCCGATGTGCGGAAGGCGTAGCAGCAGATGGCCGCCGTCGACCCACATCTGGCCGTCAGGGGTGGACACTTCGCGGATGAGGCAGCCAAGCAGCGTATGCGCTGATGTGAGGTCCGCCTCGCTGGCAAGCCGCGGTCTGGTGAGGATTGGTGTGATCACTTCGGATTCCGTTCGAGTGTCTTGACAGTTATGGGGGATCGCGCGGCAGCGAACCTGCCGGACGCGAGGGCGAGAATGGTGCCGACAACGACGGGTAGAGCGAGCGGGGCAGCAGGGCCGAAGAGGCCGAAGGCTGCAAAAGCCGAAGCGAAGTGGGCTCCTGCCACTGCAGCGATTTCGCCTCGGCGCATCACTGCCATCCTGTGGCCTTGAAATAGTTGGGCCCCGTGCGAAGGTAGTACTTGTTTACGTCCGTACAGCCAAGCCGCTCCTTGGGGAGCAGAGTTCCAGCCGTGATCATGGCCTTGATCGGCAGACGGTCGGCATCGAGCACACTCGAACGCATCAGTTCCGCAGCCTGTCGGGATCCGGCGTCGCCGGGATCGGACCACCGCTCCACCGCCTCCAGGAGGCGGCCGCGGGCGAGGCCCAGCAGCTCTGCCCGACGACGTCGGTCCTCGCCGGCTTCCTCAACCACCAGGGCAGCGACGCACAGATGCAGCGTGATGGTGGTGACCATGTCGGCGAGCTCCGCAGGATCCTGGACAGCGATCCGCGAGTCGGCGAAGTCCTCCGAGCGCACCGGGCGGCCAAGGGCTGCAGATGCGCGGGAGCAATCGATGCGCCCGCTGTCGTTGTCCTTGTAGACGAGCCGCAGCCCGCCGGGCCCCTGGGCGACAGTGATGTTCTGTTGATGGGCTTCCAAGGCGATGCCGTAGCGCAGCCACAGTGCCACGTGCCAGTCCAGCAAGGCGGAGAAGTAGGCGTCGAACCATTCAGCGACGCCTCCGCCTGCCTGCGCGGCCAGCGCTTCCACTATCCGGCGCTCCGGCCGGGCCGGGTCCTGTGCCAGGAGTCCGGCTACGGGGACAAGGGTGTCCTGGGCAACCTCGGCAGGATAAGTGCGCACGAGCACCGCCAGCAAGTCGCTGTCGCTGTCGGCCCAGACCGACTCGTCCGCCAACAGGATCTTCGCTGCGAGCCGGGGCTCCCGCCCCAGTACCTCGGCCAACAGGTGCTGGACCTGCTCCCCGACGGCCAGTGTGCCCGGCTTGATGGTGCGCCGGTTCCGCTGGCCGAGAGTCGCCGTCGGCAGGGGCAGCTTGAGGTGGACGCCGGGATTGGCGGAGAGGGCGACTGTGCGGGTCGACAACGTCGGCACGACGAGCGGCCCGGTCGCAGCAACGGCGGTCAGCTCGGCTCGGGCTACGGTGAGCGGGTGCACGGGCATGGCCACGTGGTCCCGGTCCAAGTCTGGGTCGAAGCCCAGTCCGGACGGTGCAGGCCACCACTCCGGACGGCCCTGTGTGAGGGAACCGGAGAACCGCAGTCGCTTGCGCGGCACGATGGTCCAGTTCAAGGCGAATTCGGGGAGATATTCGGGGGCGTAACTGCGCAGCTCATCCTCGTCCATACCCCAGCGGCAACGGCCGGTCGGATGCACAGGGTGGTCCCGGAGTGCTGCAAGCGCCTCATGCTGCAGGAGCCCTGAAAATCCCTGTTCCGTTCCGGCAGCAAGCCTTCCCTGCAGGGCGGGGCCGGCGGCATCGTGCAGCCGCAACACCTCTGCCGTCTGCCGGCACTCCTCGGTGAATGCCACCCACCCGGCCTCGGCCTTGGCGTCATCGCGCGGCGCGAGTGCTGCCAGGACGCCGTCGAGCGTGGACTCGACGCGCAGTTTCCCGGATCCTTCGTCAACTGCCAGCAGGGAGTCGGCCACGGAGTGGTCGGCGAGGAAACCGTCGTCGCGCACGGATAGATAGGCGACGCGGCCGCCAGGCAACGGGGCGCTCCACCAGTCGGCGTCCCCGGCGAGCCCGTCCGGCGCGGGGACGGAATGGCCATTGCTCTGGAGTCCCAAATGATCCTCACGCAACAGGGCGTCCAAGACGCGGGCGAGCAACCCCGCGGTTGTGTCCAGGCTTGCGATAGCTGCGGGGTTCATGCCCCAACGCTCCATCGGCTCGAACCGACGAAGTCCTCGACGGCGGTCCGGACGGACTCCGCGGACGGCCCCAGTGCATGGACCACCGAAAGGTAATCGCGGTTGGTGCCGTGCAGCGGCGCCGAGACACCCGGGTCGCGGAGCCTGCGGTGACCCAGCCTCACTCCGCCGGGAAGATCCGCGGACAGCTCGGCGGGCGATTCATAGAGGGTGCCTTCACGATCGGCCGTCACATAATGGATGCGTGCCTGCCGGCCCAGCTCGGCCGGGCACGGCAGGCCGTCCGGAAGCGGCTCGCCGAGATGCAGCCGGATGACCGCGGCGAAGAGGTCGACGCCGAGCAGTTCTGAGCAGATCAGGTCCATCGTGTCGCCGATCAGCCGATAGTTGACCTCGATGATGCGGGCCCGGCCGCCGTCGACGACGAATTCGGTATGGCAGGCC
>NZ_KI914985.1:19490-24679 GCF_000520595.1 Arthrobacter sp. H5 | reverse complement strand
GGCCGCCGTCGACGACGAATTCGGTATGGCAGGCCCCGAGTCCCACCCCCAGAGCCTTGATCTGGGCCAGCAGGCTCTGCTCGACCTCTTCGGGTAGGGCCGGAACCCAGTCGCGGCTGGTTTCGGTGAAGTACGGCGGATCCCCAAGCGTGGTCCGCCACGAACCAAAGTGTTGGAGGGTATGGCCGTCACCGAGCGTTTCGTAGGTGTGCAGCTCGCCGGAGAGGTATTCCTCGATGACCAGGGCGTCGTCGCCGCGTCGCTCCCGGATCCTCTCCACTTGCGCCTGAAGTTCATCGAGGTCCCGCACCAGCAGGACGTCTTCGCTGGCCACTCCTTCGCGGGGCTTGACCACTGCGGGGAACACCAGCTCCGCGGTGATGGCAGACAGATCTTCCCCCGGGCCGAGCTCGACACTGGCAACATGGTCTAGGCCGATGTACGACAACGCCCGGCGGGTGAGGAACTTGTTCTTGCAGCGAAGGGTTGCGTGCCAATCCTTCCCGGGCAGGCCCAAGAGCTCGGCGGCCATGGCCGTCTGAGTCTGCAGGTGGTCACTGTTGCTGAGTAGTCCGCGTGCCTGCCCGTACCTGGGTTCGAGCGCCAGGACACGCGCTGCGACGGCCCCGGCATCGTGCACCTCGGTCTGCTCAACGGCCAGTGGCGCATGAGCTATCCCGGCGTAGGCTGCAGCATGAGCCACGGGGGCGTCGGTCAAGATGACGACCGGGATGCCCATTGCCGCCGCGGCGGGCAGGAAACCCTTGGTGACGGCGTCGGTGGGGCTAATTGCGGTGAGGTAAAGGCACGGCGTGACGGACTCCTTGCGTCGCAGTCAGACCAGGCCCGACTAAGTTTTTATATTAGGCAAGGCTAAGCTAACTTGAATAGGGATGTGGAAGTCAATCCAAGGGGTGGGCAGGCATGCAACATCCCGCCATAATTTGCGCACAAAAATCTTTCGTAATATGTCTTTACCTTGTCCAGTCCTCCCGATCGGCTCCGGCACCCGCGCGGGCGGCTCACACTCTGAGACAGGAGAACACATGCTCCGTTCGAATCGACTCAAGGACAGGCTCGCCGCCGGCGAGCCCGTCTACGGCCTCTTCTGCGCCATCCCCTCACCGGCGCTGGTCGAAATGATCGGCTGCACGGGTTACGACTTCGTGGTCCTTGACTGCGAGCATTCCCTCGTGGACCCGCAGGAGCTGGAGAACTTGATCCGCGCGGCGGAAGCGGTTGGCCTTACACCTCTGGTCCGCATAGCACCTGCTGATCACTCAGCCACGCTCCGGGCGCTCGATGCGGGCGCCATGGGCGTCGTCGTCCCGCATGTGGAGAGCCGAGCTGACGTCGACGCCGCCATCCAGGCCGCCCGCTACCACCCCGAGGGTAAGCGGTCGCTGGCAGTCGGCCGCGTTTCCGGCTTCGGCCTCATCGACCCCGCAGAGTACATCGCCCGTGCCAATGAGGAGATCATGGTCATACCCCTCATCGAGGACGCGGCCGGGGTCGACGCCATCGACGGGATCCTTGCCGGCGGGGGTGTGGACCTCATCATCCCAGGCCCCGCAGACCTATCCCAGTCCTATGGTCTGCCCTGGCAAACGCGCCACCCGGTTGTTCTTGACGCCCTGGACCGCCTGCACACCGCGTGCGTGGAACACGGCGTTCCGTTCTGCCCGATTTCCCGCACGCCGGAGTCACATGACCGCTGGCGGCAGGCGGGCGTCGCGGCCTTCATCCTCGGGGAGGAACGCGACCTCGCAGCCGGAGCCCTCCGCAGGCACCTGGATGGGCTCCGGAATGCCTCCTTGCAGCCCAGGCCCTGACCCAATACTCGGGGCGGGCCCGGTGCATTGTTGTTGACAGCTGCCTGCTCCGGCAAACTCCTCCTACTACAGCCCGCCGTACAGTCCCTTCAAAACGCACCGTCTTGTCACACCGACCGAACCGCCGAAAAAGGAAGCAGATCCATGAGCGCCGCCGCACTTACCCCCGCTCACCCGGTCCGCGTGTTCGACGTCATCGTCCGCCGCGTCCAGGACCTGACCCCGCATTTCCGCCGCATCACCTTCACCGGCCCGGCGCTGGACCGGTTCGGGGTCCCGGGGCCGACACTTGACCTGAGGATCAAGATGCTGCTGTCCGTTCCCGGACAGACCCTGTCCAGGCCAGGCCCACCGGACGGACAGCTGCGCGAGGGCTGGTACCGGAACTGGCTCCAGAAAGAACAGCCGGGACGCGGCTGGATACGCAGCTACACCGTCCGCGCCCTCCGCGCCACCGCCCATTGCCGGGAGCTGGACGTAGATTTCGTCATCCACCCCGCCGCCGACGGCCACGGCGCCCCGGCCTCGGAATGGGCCCGGGCGGCCGCACCCGGCACCGGCGCGGTCATCATCGGCCCCGACGCCGAAGCCATCACCGCTGCCACCGGACTGAGTGAAACAGGGATAAGGTGGAACCCCCAAGGGGCCCGGCAGATCCTTCTGGCCGGCGATGAAACCGCAGTTCCGGCGATCAGCTCCATCCTCGAAGCCCTGCCGGCCCATGTCACCGGCCATGCGTTCCTGGAAGTACCCGACGGCAGCGACTTTCAGGACATCAGCACCGACTCCGGAGTCCAGATCAGCTGGCTGGCACGACATCCCACAGGCGCGCTCCGCGGTGAGCTGCTGTACGGGGCCGTGCGGGCGAAACGCCAGGTAAACACGGCCACACAGGAAAACACACACGCCATGTATGCGTGGGTAGCCGGCGAAGCAGGCACCGTGAAGAGCCTGCGCCGATACCTTGTGAATCAGCTCGGACTGGACCCCAGACAATCTGAATTCAGAGCGTACTGGAGCCTTGGCAAATCCGGCTCCGGAACCAACGGCACCCCGAACGCCGGGAACCTCCAACCCGGGTTCCGAGGTGCCACCGGGGCGACGGTCAGCCCCGTCGATAACGCCAACGCTGTAGCGTTGGGCAATTAGGGCACACAACTGGGTCTTTTTGATCAGCCCGGTCAGGCCTACCGTGGACAGAAGAAGCGGCCCGTCCCGGGCAGCCGAACCACGGAGGATCCCATGACAACGCACGTCGCAGACTGCAGCGTAAGCAATTGTTCCTTCAACGACCACTCCGCATGTAACGCCGCAGCCATCACAGTCGGCGGCACTGAAGACCATGCATCCTGCACCACCTTCATTGACACCGGAACCCACGGAGGCCTGCCCAAGGTCCTAGCGGACGTCGGGGCATGCCAGCGCTCCGAATGCGTGCACAACGACCACCTGATGTGCCAGGCATCCGAGGTCCACGTCGGCCCGGGAGCTGACAACGCCGACTGCCTCACCTACTCACACAGGTAGGCCGGCGAAAAGCTCTGCGACACGGGCGAGACCTGCAGCAGGCAATCGCCCGGAGCACCTCTTCGCCGGTCGGGAGCTGCATCTCAGGTTGCTTGCGGCGTTGTTTGGAAGCGGCGAAGTGGGACGTCCAACGAATCACCAGGACGATGAACGGTGAGGGGAACCGACATCCCGCTCTCGACCCGGAGCTACAAGCTCACCGTCGACGAATGCGTGCTGAATCTCCCCATCACGCGCGCAATGTCCTACCACCACGAGGACCCCAGTCGGGCTCACCACAGCCTCCTAACCGCCGGCCCCAGCAGGAGCGAAAGAGCCGCGGTGAGGACATGGAGCGGTGAGCCGCCTCTCCAATCTGCTCAATGACTCCAACACCGAGCAATTGTCCGCGCGGCGTATCCAAGCAATCGCGGAAACCAAGGGTGTGAAGGTTCCCAACACATCCATCTCGAAGTACCTGCGCGGGGAACCCGAGCGAGACTATCCTCAAGGCCTTTTTCGTGGTGCTCCGCATCCCGATGGAGGAGCTTCGGGATGCGGCTGGCGCACCTCTCAAGGCCTTTTTCGTGGTGCTCCGCATCCCGATGGAGGAGCTTCGGGATGCGGCTGGCGCACCTAAGGGAGAGCCCTCACCGTTCGTTCTGCTGGACAGCAGGCCACGGACGAGCCGGCACACCGCCAAACCGGGGATGTCCACATCATTGTGAGTGCCGGGGTAGAGATTTGCGAACATTCCTGGGTCCTGATGATGACCGTATGACGAAAGCAGCAGCACAGGATGTTGTGGTCTCCGAATGTGGCTGCCACCTCCGGTTGCGTCTACGGCAGGAGGGGATCCACGCCGTAGTGGTTGGCAAGGTCGGTGATGACAGCGTGGGCTCCCTGGATGCTGACGGACGAGAGGAACGTCGCATCATCGACCGGGAGGACATCTCCCTCAAGACGCTCCCACAAAGGATTCGATTCGAACTTCTCCTGTTGGGCGCGGGCAGCGTCGCCTTCAGGGCCGTCGGGGGTGAAAGCGCTGACCATAATCAGTCCGGCATCGCCTTCCAGGATTTGCTCAGCGGAGAGCGGAACGAAAATCGATTCCGTAGTATCCGGTGCATCTTCAGGACGCGGAATGCCCATATCGGCCATGATCTCTCCAATGAAGGAGTCGGAAGAGTAAAGGCGCGCGGTATCTTCACCGGCGAAGCGAATCAGCGAGTACGTGGCATCGGGCTTGGTGGCCAAAATTTCCTCTCCGACCGCCTTAGCCCGTTGCTCATAGGCAGTGACCAATTCCTCGGCCTTTTCCTTCTTGCCCAAGGCTTCGCCTAGGAAGACGACGTTTTCCTTCCACGTCGGACCGGTGCTGTCGGAGAAAATTGTGGGTGCGATTTTCGACAGCTGTGGGTAGAGGGCTTCATGGCGGACTTTCGCCGAAACAATCAGATCCGGTTCCAGTTCCAGAATCTGTTCCAGGTTAGGTTCTGCGAGGGTGCCTACATTCACGGAATCTTTGGTCGCTTCATCAACCTCCCCAAGGTACGGGGCGAAAGGATCATTTGGGTCCTGACGGTACTGGACGTACCCGACCAGGTCCGCCTCAAGTAGCAACGCGGCATCAATGTAGCTCGAGTCCAATGCGACGACCCGCTGCGGTCGTTCCTCAATGGTGGTGGAACCCATGATGTGTTCCATCGTCAGCGGATAGGTCCCGGCCTCAGCGGAGGTTGAGGCGGCGGAGGTTGAGGGGGCGGAGGTTGTGTCGTTGGTGGCTGCGGGAGCGCCGCACGCAGCGGTGCCCAGTAGTGCGGCGCCTGCCGCGGCTGCCCAGAATGGCTT
>NZ_KI914985.1:0-19390 GCF_000520595.1 Arthrobacter sp. H5 | reverse complement strand
CTTGAGGATACGAATTTTCACGAGAACTGCTTTCAATAGGGCCAGGCGCGTCAGTGCGCGTAATGGGTTAGGTAAGCCTTACCTGTCGTAGACTGTAGCAGCAGTCAGGAAATACAACACACGGGCATGACGTATTTAGCAAAGGGGTATCGGTGAAGGTCATGGGCTCTGGTTCTGTCCTCGCCGCGGATGCAGCCCCGCCGCAGGAAAGGAAGCCCGGGGAAGGTCGTACACAACAAGCCGTGCGCCTACCCCCGGCAGCATCGCTGCTCTTCGCCTTACTGGTGCTGCTGGCGGCAGTGGTTCTGAGTCTTTGCATTGGTGGTCAGCCGTCCTCGGTGGCGGAGGCGTGGCACGCTGTTTTCGGGCCAACGGGTACGACCATGGATGTCACAATCCGTGAGCTGCGCTGGCCGCGCACACTCATGGCCGCCGTTGCCGGTGTCTGTCTGGGGCTGGCGGGGACCCTCGTTCAGGGACACACCCGCAACCCCATCGCCGACCCGGGGTTGTTGGGCATCAATCAGGGTGCGGCCCTGGCCATCGTGGCCGCCATTGCGGTTGCCGGTCAGGTTCCGCCCCTGGCCCAGGCGTTGTTGGCTTTCGCCGGAGCACTGCTGGCCAGTATCGCGGTGTTCCTGATCGGCTCTGCCGCCCGGCATGGAGCCACCCCGGTCACCCTCGTGCTGGCCGGCGCCGCGGTGACGGCCCTGTGCTCGGGAGTGGTGTCTGGGATCGTGCTGCTTAACGAGGCGGCGCTGGACACTTTGCGTTTTTGGCAGGTCGGCTCCCTGGCTGGACGCAGTGAAGCATTGCCGGTCATCTGGCCGTTCATTCTTGCCGGTCTCATTCTGGCTGTTCTCAACACCGGGGCACTGAACGCGTTGGCCCTCGGCGAGGACACGGCCACGTCGTTGGGGATTTCCGTGTTTACTGCCCGCGCTACGGGTATCGCGGCGATTACCTTGCTGGCCGGTTCCGCTGTCACGATGGCCGGACCGATTGCTTTCGCGGGGTTGTTGGTCCCGCATCTTGCCCGGGCGCTGGTCGGTGCTGACTACCGTTGGCTGATCATGGTCTCACCCGTGGCAGGGGCCGCTTTGCTGTTGCTCGCTGACACCGTTGGCCGGGTCATTGCCCGGCCCGGAGAGCTTTCCGTGGGCGTGGTACTTGCCGTCATCGGCGCACCGTTCTTCGTTTACCTTGCACGGCGCCGCAGGCTGGTGACGTTATGACCACCGACGCAGCGCTCCGTCAGGAACAGCCGTTTCGTTCCATCCGGGTCTTGTGTGCCGGGCCGGTCTCCCTACGGGTGGACCCGCGCGCTCTGGCAGTGACAGGAGTGCTGGTGCTGGCCGTGGCCGGTTTCACCGCCCTCCATGTTGCCTTCGGTGGAACCGCCATCGCTTACCTGGAGGTACTGCGCGCCCTGCTAGGAGATACCACCGATTCCCGGACCCATCTGGCGGTCACCGAGTTCAGGGCACCCCGGGCAGTGGCCGCGGTCATCGTCGGTACCTGCCTGGGCGCGGCCGGAGCCATCACCCAAACCGTGGCACGCAATCCACTCGCCAGCCCGGATGTCCTCGGGGTGACCTCTGGTGCGTCATTGGGAGCTGTGGCGGT
Organism: Arthrobacter sp. H5; assembly: GCF_000520595.1. Taxonomy (GTDB): domain Bacteria; phylum Actinomycetota; class Actinomycetes; order Actinomycetales; family Micrococcaceae; genus Arthrobacter_D. The sequence goes on along the minus strand of NZ_KI914985.1, from coordinate 17,764 downwards.
CCTGGTCATCGGCGGCGGTGGCTATGCAGGCCTGAGCGGTGCGGCCGCGACGGTGGGAATGCCTGCCGCGGCGTTCACCGCGGGACTCATCAGCGGTACGGCGGTTTACCTGCTCGCGTACCGGAACGGCATCGACAGCTTCCGCCTGGTCCTGGTGGGCCTGGGAATCTCCGGATTCGCTGCCAGTATCACCACCTGGATCCTGACCCTGGGCGATGTCACCAGCGCCGCCCAGGCCTTGACCTGGATCATGGGCTCACTCAACGGCAAAGACTGGGCGCTGGTACAGCCCATGGCAGTCATCGCCGTCGCCCTTCTCGCCGCCGCTGTCCTGTGCGGTAAATGGCTGCTGTTGACCAGCCTGGGCGAGGACACCGCCATCGGGCTCGGGGCCCGCGTCGGCGTCGTGCGGCTGGTTGCGCTAAGCATCGCTGTGCTGCTGGCCTCCACCGCTACCGTCGTCGCGGGCCCCTTGGCCTTCGTTGCCTTAGCCAGCCCCCAGATTGCCCGGCTTCTGGCCGGATCCGTCGTACCCCCCATCGTTGTTTCCGCCCTGACCGGAGCCGTCTTTGTACTGGTAGCAGACACCGTTTCAGCCAACGCACTAAACACCCCGCTGCCTGCCGGCGTGGCCACTGCCATCATCGGCGCACCATTCTTGATTTATCTGGTCCTCAAATCCCAGCGGAGACTCACATGAAACCCCGGGCCACTGCGATTCCCGTGACGCACACCGATACCCGCCGTCCAGTGGAGGCCCGGTTGAGGGCGGAAAGCCTTAGCCTTGGCTATGACGCGGCGGATATTATCCAGAACCTTTCCCTGGCCATACCCGACGGGAAGATCACCTCCATCATCGGACCAAACGGATGCGGCAAGTCCACGCTGCTGCGCGGCCTTGGCCGGCTACTCACCCCCCGGGCAGGGCAGGTGACACTCGACGGAATACCGTTGACCACCCAATCCACCCGCCACATCGCGACCCAGCTCAGCGTCCTGCCGCAGGCACCGACGGCGCCGTCCGGGCTCACCGTCGCTGATCTGGTCTCCAGGGGCCGGCACCCACGGCAAAAGTGGTACCAACAGTTCTCCGTCCCCGACCACACCGCCATCACCGACGCCCTACAATCCACCAACATTTCAGACTTCGCCGACACCCCGCTTGATGACCTCTCCGGCGGCCAGCAGCAACGCGCCTGGATCTCCATGACACTGGCCCAGGAAACCGAAATAATCCTGCTCGATGAGCCCACCACCTATCTCGACCTGGCCCACCAGGTGGACGTTCTGGAACTGGTGCAACGACTCAACCACACACACCGCCGCACCGTCGTCATGGTCCTTCACGACATTTCCCTCGCCGCCCGCTACTCAGACCACATCGTTGCCATGAAGGACGGCGCCATCGTGGCAGCAGGAACACCACACGACGTCGTCACGGTCCAACGGCTAAGGGAAATCTTTGGCCTGAATGCCCATGTCGTGACCGAACCAACCCAAGGACGGCCCCACGTCATCCCCCTCGGAACGTCAGGAACGACGACCCCGGTGCTAGAAACAGAAATGGCAGGATATTGACCGGCAGTCCGGCACCGGAGGACTCTCCTAACAGCGGCCCCCGGCATTCCAAACCCGACCGAGCCCGGCCAGCCCAGCCCGCAGTTTCCACTTCCAAGGAACTGAGATGACGTCCATATCCGCATCCTGAACGAGTGCAGAGGACTATGGACATTCCGTGCAAACGACTTCGGAAAATGACAGGATTTTCGTTGGCTGTCGAGCCCGGAAATAGTGGAGCGGTGGAGGATCGGCTTGCGGGCGCCCCCGGTCCGCACGGATGAGGTTGCACAACGAGGCTGAGCTGTGGAGTAGCTCCGGAGCTATATTGGACTTTTCTCCGGCCCGGCTACAGAAAGACCCGTCGACAGATTCAACATTTTCCAGGTCCAATTTCATCAGGCAGTTTCTGATGAACTTTCAGGACTTGCCATCGGTTCATCGGTGGCGGGGACCACCTTGAATCGTGAGCCCTTTCGGTGGTTGGATAAGTGGTGGAGGGAGCAATCATGTCGAAGTTTGTGATCGGTGATCACGTGCGGTGGAATTCCGAGGCGGGTTCGGTGACGGGTGTGATCACGAAGAAACATACGCGGGATGTCGAGTACAAGGGGCATATGCGGCGTTGCTCCGAGCAAGACCCGCAGTATGAGATCCAGAGCGACAAGACCGAGCACGTGGCGATGCACAAACCGGATGCCTTGACGAAGATCAAGTGATCCAGGTTCGATGACGAAGGATCGGGCAACTGAGCAGACCGCACCGCAGGTATTCACGATTGGTCATTCCACTCGCGGTTTCGACGAGGCGCTTGCGATGTTGCGTGGGAACGGGGTGACCGAGCTGGTTGACGTGCGTTCGTTTCCGTCGTCGCGGAAGTTTCCGCAGTGGAACCAGGACTCGATTGAAGAGGCGATGCCCGCCGATATCGGCTATCAGTGGATCCGGGATCTCGGTGGCCGCCGACACACCTCAGCCGGGGTGGCGAGTCTGAATGGTGCGTGGAGAGTCAAGGCATTCCGTGACTACGCCGACTACACGGCGACTGAGGGGTTTTGTTCCGGGCTTGCCGAGTTGCTGCAGGTCGCGAACGAGTCCGTGCCGGCGATTATGTGTAGCGAGGCTGTGCCGTGGAGGTGTCACCGGCGGCTGATTACGGACGCGCTCATCGTCGCGGGGGTGGAAGTGTTCGACATCATGTCGGTCTCGTCGACCAAGCGTGCCGAAATGAACGCATTCGCGCTGGTGCAGGACGGAAAGATTACCTATCCCAGATCAGGAGAAGAGTGAGCGTGAGCACGGATGTGGTAGCTGAGGTTCGCACGATGGTGATTGCGATTCCGGCGGGTCGCGTCGCGGCGTACGGCGAGATCGGGCGGGCAATAGGAATCGGCCCCCGGCAGACGGGGCGGGCCGTTGCGCTGCTTGACAGCGACGCGCCCTGGTGGAGGGTTGTTTACGTCGATGGGTCGCTGGCGACGTGCCATGAAGGAGGAGCTCGAGCACTGCTGGAAGCGGAAGGTGTCCCGTTCCGCGACGGCCGCGTCGACATGGCCAAACTCCGAGCTGATCGCATTCGTTGACCGTGATGCACACGTTCGACTCGATACGACAATCCCTGGTCGATGACGAGAGCAGTGCCTCCATGCGGCATCAAAAATGGGAGCCGCTGTACGCGGCGTCCGCGAGCTCGAGGATCGCCGTGATCGGGCAAGCACCGGGGCGCCGGGCGCAAGCGAGCGGTGTGCCCTGGGACGACGCCAGCGGGAAGAACCTGATCGACTGGCTGAGTGTCACCGAGGAGCAGTTCCGGAATCCCGATCTGTTCGCCCTGCTCCCGATGGATTTCTACTACCCTGGCACCGGCCGCAGCGGCGATCTACCGCCTCGGAAAGGGTTCGCTGAACGGTGGCATCCGCCGCTGCTCGCGCTGATGCCCGACATTCAGTTGACTCTGTTGGTCGGCCGGTACGCGCAGACCCACTATCTCCCATCAGCTCGGCACGGCACGCTGACCGACACTGTGCGCAACTATCGGCGATTCGTCCCGCAATCGTTTCCTCTCGTGCACCCGTCTCCGCTGAACTTCCGATGGCAGGCAAAGAACCCGTGGTTCGTCACCGACGTGCTGCCAGATTTGCGAACACACGTTCGTGCCGCCCTCGCCCATCCGGTCACCGAGAATAGATAGCAGCTGCGATACGCGGGCGGTATGAGAGTCGTCAACGCGGTAGCGCACCTCGTCGATCGGCATCACCCGGTGACGAGACCCCAAGTGCACTGGATCCATGCGGCGACTCCAACACTGCCCTCGTTCCAGGGGGCGTTCCTAGGCCCGTGGGGCCATTATTAGTTCATAACGACGGTCGGCCTCACGCGAGCACCGCTTTTGGCTGGTCCGGCGTGAATCGCGCGAGCGGTGTCCGTTCTTGCAACGCATGGGTTGCAACACGTTAGCCCGACTTTTGCATGACTGGTTGGAGTGCGCCATGGTCGGGTCGTGATTCTCTTTGGCGCCTGTTGGGGGTGGTTCAGGCGCGCGGATATGGTCGGTTGTCGCTGGTTGGGCGTCGGGTTCCACGTTCCCGAGGGGTCGTGCCGGGTGGTTGCAGGGATTGGGGCCTGGGTTCAGGCCAGCAGAGGGAGCCGTTTTCGGCCGGTGGCCTTGAGCCGGTTAATGGCTTCGAGCAGTGTTGTGATCGTGCCGGCTTCCGGGGCTGTTTCGGGGAGTAGGAGCCATGTTCGGCGGGTGCGGATGATGAGTTTCCCGGCGGTGGAGAAGAGCCGGTATCGCCACCGCTTCATGTCTCATCCGCGGGCGTTGTGGCCGTGGGGCAGCATGGCCAGTTGCAGCCAGGAGACGAGGTTCATGGCCAGCACGGCGATATGCGCCCACGCCTGGTTGGCGGAAAGTCGAAGAACGGCAGTTTCCCCAGCCCCGTGTTCTTCAGCGTTTTGATCCTGTTCTCACACCTTCCCCGGCCTCGGTGGCGGGCATCGAGAAACGGTCCATGCCAGCGCGGGGAGTTTGTCAGGAACGCGGTGATCCGGTGCCCGTCGGTGTCCAGCAGGGTCGGCTGCGCGCCCGGGTGCAGCGGCTCCGCGCGCAGGTACATATTGGTGCCCGCCGGGTAGTCGTCGAGGCCGATCACGCCGGTGGATTTAATAACCCACGCGGCACCCTCCCACACCTGGGTCCGCAGTTTCCCTGGCCAGGGTGTTGAACCCGTAATTGAAGACGTCCGGGTTGGCCACGGTGCGTTCAAAGAACCGCGAGATGGTGGCGTTGGAGGGCACCTGCCCGAAGACGCCGGCGCTGGTGCGCAGGATGTCCAGGTCACTGACGTGTTCCCCGCCGCCGGCGAGCAACACCGCCAACGAGCCAAGGATCTGGCAACACAGGGAAAACCTCCGGTATTCTTGGACATCAGAAAGGTGCTTCTTTCGGCCCGTGAAACAGTGCGTCAACAACAATATTTTCCCAGCTCAGAAGCACCTTTCGTGGTTTAACACGCCCTCAGACGGCCGCCCTCCTTGAAAACCCCGGGCTAGGACTGCCAGTCAGTGCCTGGCGGCGCAGACGAGGAAGGTCGGTGGTTGCGCCTGTGATGTCAATGCGGAATTTTCTGCCTACTCCTTTCATCCACACCGTCGGACCGGATAGTTCTAAAGACCGCACTCCCAAGTACGGACCCAGATAACGTGGTCGGCCTGGGCGGGAATCACGAAACAGGCATCTTGGTATCGTTAGCCAACCTTCCAAACTTCCGCGGAAAAGAGAAACATTGTGAAAAAGGTGTCACTGACCGCGCTGATGCGCCACCAACTGGAAGCCGCACGGAGAGCCTCAAGCGGCCGCAGCGCCGATACAGTTTTCGGAGGCCACGAGCACGTCATGCGCCAGACAATGATCGCGTTGCGCGCCGGCAGCCACTTGAACGAACATGAAAATCCGGGCGAGGCGACGATCCATGTCCTGCAGGGCCGCGTATCGCTAACCGCTGGAAACAACTCCTGGAACGGTTCCCCCGGGGATTTACTCATAGTCCCCGACTCACGGCACGCATTGGAGGCCGTTGAGGATTCCGTTGTACTCCTTACCGTGGCCAAACACATGTGAGAACAGTGGCGGTCCATCCTGAAGCGGCCACGACCATCCCGCACTGCGTAAGAGCGGCGTAAAGCAGTTTTACGTGCTTACCGGCGATAACCGGTACACGGCCCCTCTCGTCGCTCATCAGCTCCGCATTGATCACGCCGTGTCCGGATAGCGCGGAAACCGGCGGCAACTGACACGAAGGTTTCTGCCTGCAGGCAAGCGGTACCCAAAGATGCCACCCGACCGACTCCATCTACCGGAGTTTGTGGTTAGGCTGAGTTCAAGGAAGCCGGTAAAAGGGATTTGTCCTACTCCTGGCCGGACGAACCAGGAAGGTACCCGTAATGGAAGCGAAGCTGGCAACCAAAGCCGCAGATATTATGAGCACACCGGTTTTCACTGCCTCACCGAATACTCCGGTTGAAGAAATTGCCGCCGTGCTTGGTCGGCACCGCATCAGCTCTGTCCCCGTCGTTGATGCCGGTGAGCACGTAGTGGGTTTAGTCAGCGAATATGACTTGCTTGCCAAGTCTGGTTCTACTGCCGCCGAGGTGATGAGTACCGCCGTGATCAGTGTGAGCATTGATACCGTCATCGCTGATATCCGGCGCATGTTGATCGACCAGCGGCTCCGGCACCTACCCGTGCTGCAGGATGGCCGCCTGGCCGGAATCGTAAGCCGCAGGGATATCGTGGCGCTTTTGGCCACCGAATGGGTCTGCGGTGTTTGCGGCGAGCCCACCCGCGGAGAGCATCCACCCGGTAGTTGCCCCAAGTGTGCCGCCACCGGAGACCGGTTCACTCTTCAGGAACAGCCTCCGGGTCCCTGAGCGTCCGGCACTGGCCACAGGTCGTATCCGGGGCGGAGCCGAAGGCAATTAATCAGATGGAGGCGCAATAGTGGTTGAAAAGACAGAAGTCATCATGGACAGCGGAGAGGGCACTGGCCCCGTTCCGGCTAAAGAACCGGCTGAGGTCCTGCTCGGTTATTACCGGGACATGGTGTTGATCAGATCCTTTGAACTCACGGCGGCGGAGATGTACAAGCGCGCCAAGATCGGCGGGTACTGTCACCTCAACCTCGGCGAGGAAGCCACCGTCGTCGGACTGACCGCCGCGCTACACAAGCGTGACTACCTCTTTACCACCTACCGTGACCATGGCTACGCGCTCTCACGTGGCATGGCGCCGGGCCAGGTGATGGCCGAACTGTTCGGCAAAACGACCGGGGTGGCCAAGGGCCGCGGCGGATCCATGCACATGTTCGACACCGAAACCCGCATGCTCGGCGGGTACGGGATCGTCGGTGGTCAAATACCGCCAGCCACCGGCGCGGCCTTGGCCCTTACCTACCGGGGAGAACCCGGACCGGACGCGGAAGCGGTGATGTGCCAGCTCGGCGACGGCACCACCAACATCGGGGCCTTCCACGAGTCGCTGAACATGGCCGCCATCTGGGACCTACCAATCGTGTACGTGATTGTAAACAACCGCCTGGGGATGGGAACGACGGTGGAGGCAGCCTCGGGCGAACCTGAGCTCTACAGGCGCGGTGCCTCCTACCGGATACCTGGTGAGCGGGTGGATGGCAATGATGTGCTCGCCGTCCGCGAAGCCGCGGCCGCCGCCATGGAACGCGCGCGCGCCCAACGCCAGCCGGGCCTGCTGGAGGTTATGAGCTACCGCCTGAAAGGACACTCAGTGGTCGATCCGGCCCGCTATCGGTCCAGTGAGGACACTGAGCGGGCCCGGGAGGCCGATCCGATACCAGCTCTGCGGGGAAGCCTGCTGCAAGCCGGAATCATCGACGAAGAACACGCTATGGAGATTGAGCGGGAGGCCGACGAGCAGGTGAGCGCCGCGGTCGCGTTCGCTGATTCCAGCCCGGACCCTGCCCCCGGTGAGCTTTTCAACTATGCGTATGCCACGCCGGTTGCGAACGCCCCGCATACCTTGCCCGGCGATCCAGTAGTGGAGATGCCATGACCCGCGGAGGAGACCAGATGCCCGTCATCACCTACCGGCAGGCTTTGAACGATACGCTGCGCGCCGAGCTAACCCGCGACGAGAGCGTCTTCCTCATCGGCGAGGAAATCGGTATTTTCGAAGGTTCCTACAAGATCACCGCCGGACTGCTCGCCGAATTTGGGCCCACCCGGGTCCGGGACACTCCGATTTCCGAAGAGGGTTTCGTTGGGGCGGCCATCGGCGCGGCGATGCTGGGAATGCGGCCTGTCGTTGAAATCATGACGATCAACTTCAGCCTGATAGCCATCGACCAAATCGTTAACCATGCAGCTAAAATCTACGGAATGTTCGGCGGTCAGACCGCCGTCCCCATGGTGCTTCGTATGCCTGGAGGTGGTGGGCAGCAGCTGGCCGCCACCCACTCGCAGAACCTGGAAGTCTGGTATGCCCATGTGCCGGGTTTGAAGGTCGTTGCCCCCGCCACTCCGGCTGATGCGAAGGCGCTCCTTACCGCAGCCATCCGCGACGACGATCCGGTGATCTTCTTGGAGAACCTGTCCCTGTACAACACCAAGGGCGAAGTTCCCGAGGGCGAACAGATCGCCGAAATAGGGAAAGCCGCCGTGACCAAAGAAGGCACGGACGTGACCGTGATTGCCTACTCGAGGGCCAGTGTGATCGCCCTCGAAGTTGCCCGGCAACTAGAGGATGACGGGGTTTCCGTTGAGGTGGTCGACCTGCGCAGCCTGCGTCCGCTGGACCGGCACACGATCTGTGCCTCGGTTCGTAAAACCAGCCGTGCTGTGATTCTTGAAGATGACTGGCTCAGTTACGGCATCGGCGCGGAAATCTCCGCAACCCTGATGGAAGGCGCTTTTGACTATCTCGATGCCCCGGTCCGTCGGGTGGCGGCCGCCGAAGTACCGCTCCCCTACGCCAAACCACTCGAGTCAGCCGCGCTGCCCGACGCCAATGACCTGATTAAGGTCATCCGCGAGTTGCTCGAGGCCACCAGTTTCACCCGATAGGAACCCACCATGCCTGACGTAGTCATGCCCCGCCTCTCCGACACGATGACCGAAGGTGTGCTCAGCCGCTGGCTCAAACAGGAAGGCGACACCGTCCGTAAGGGTGATGTCCTGGCAGAAATTGAAACCGACAAGGCCACCATGGACCTGGAAGCCTTCGAATCCGGCGTCCTGGAGCGCCTGCTGGTCCCCGAGGGAGCATCGGTTCCCATAGGCCAGCCAATCGCCGTCATCAGTGCTCCCGGCAGCGCCGGAGCTGGCCCTGCTTCTGGTGCATCAGGTCAAACCACTGCTACCAGTAGCAGTGAAGAAGGCGGGATTAAACGGCAGGAACTGAACCCAACGCCTGCAGATTCGAACCAGCCCGCGGAGTCCGCTACCGTGATGCCGCCTCGTCCCGGACCATCCGCCCTGATCCTGATGTCTCCGCTGGCCCGGCGGATTGCCCACAAACACAACGTCGAGCTGAGCAACCTGACCGGCACCGGACCGGGGGGAAGGATTGTTCGGGCCGATGTTGAAGCTGCCGTCACCGCCCAGGACGTGGCGGTGCGACGCGGCGGATCCCTTGTGCCGTCGGGCGATACACCTGTGACGGGTGTGGAGACAACAGCGGACTCTGAGGAAATTCCACTGTCCACCATGAGGCGGGTAACGGCACGGCGCCTCACCGAGAGCGCAGCAGCTCCCCATTTCTTCCTGACCAATGTGGTAGACGTCGACCGTCTCCTGGCGTTCCGTACGGAAGTGAATGAACGGTTTGCTGAAATCAGCACCAGGGTCAGCGTTACAGACCTGTTGGTCCGTGCCTCTGCGGTCACCCTGCGAGCCCATCCGCACGTCAATTCCTCGTGGGGCCAGGACAAGATCATCCGCCACCATCGGATCAATATCGGTGTGGCCGTCGCTGTGGAAGACGGGCTCATGGTTCCCGTGGTTACCGACGCAGACAAAAAGGGTCTGGACGAGACAGCGGCCCAGACCCGCGCCTTGGCTGAACGCGCCCGTGCCGGGCGGCTGACGCCGGACGAATTCAGTGGCGGGACCTTCACCATCAGTAACCTGGGGATGTACGGCGTCGACAACTTCACCGCGGTCATCAATCCGCCCGAAGCAGCTATTCTCGCCGTCGGGGCGGCCACGGATGAACCGTTCGTCCGCGACGGACAGCTGCTCACCCGCCGCGTCATGAAAATAACCTTGACCGCGGATCATCGTGTCCTCGATGGGGCGACGGCGGCGGCGTTTCTTCAGGATCTCAAACGGGCCCTTGAAGAACCGCTAAGAATGATTCTCTGAACCTCAAGTGGCTCTCAAGTGAGCCAGGGTGAGCCCAATCGGGATGCTGATAAGGATCACCACCAGTAAAATCCGGTAGGTCCACAGCGCCCACTGCGGCCCTTCACCCTTACCCCGTACCGTACGGATCAAGAGGGCGAGGGCTACGACGAGCAGCAGCCCGCCGGCATCAACGATCAATGGCGTACGGACCACGGTTCCGCCGATCACGGCGGCACTGCCCACATTCCATGCCGCAAGTTCAGCCGCGACTATTCGAGAGGTTGGCCGCTGCGGTGCCAGTGCGCTCTGAGCGGCGCCGAAGGCATTCTGTGCGACACCCGCCACCAGGACCTGATAGGCGGCAGCCCAGGAACCGTGCTCAAGACGCAGCGGACCCGTGGCCGCGGCCACGAGTCCGCCAGAGACCACCCACGCGACCCCGAGGATGCGGAACAGGTCCGGGCGGACACTGCCGGCACGCCCGGAATGGAGACCGGTCATGAAGCGGTCCCGGTACTCGAGGCAACTGTTATATAGACCATCATGAGACTAACGGTACATGACTTCTACAGCCTGTAGAATAGACGATATGGAGAAGAGATTACCTGATATCTGCAACCGCGAGGATATTCACCTGTTGGTCAGCGAATTCTACCGACGGGCCCTCATGGATCAACTCCTGGGACCAGTCTTCATCGACGTCGCGCACATGGACCTTGAGAAGCACATGCCGATCATGTGTGACTTCTGGGAAACCGTGCTCTTACGAGCCGGACTGTACCGGCGCAGCGCGATGCAACATCACCTCGATCTCCATGCAAAGGCACCGCTGGGAGCCGAGCACTTTGACCGGTGGCTCGCTATCTGGACGACAAACATCGACGAACACTATGCGGGAGAGAAAGCGGAGCTTGCCAAAGTACAGGCTGGCCGGATCGCCCAATCCATCCACCGCCGTCTGCAGGGGCGCTCGGGGAGCGGCTTCGAAACAATTGCCGCCCGTAAGACAACTGTGCCTGGTGGCGACGCCCCAACAAATGGCACTATTCTGACAACAGTCTCGACCGTCTGAGCACCGTGCCCCAACACTGGGGCGCTGCCGAAACGCGGCAAGATCGAAATATCCTTATACCGGTGGATAAGTACTGCCGCCGCTATAGAATCAAAGGAAGCGTGCGATGGCTGAAGATATGTATCCGAAAGCAACCTCCGATATGGCCCGGCGCCGTAAAGAACTCGCACCCGACATTGAGGACGCCTTCAACCGGTTCAGTAAGGAAGTCTTTAAGGACGGCGCCCTCGACGAAAAAACGAAGCAACTGATTGCCGTTGCCGTTGCTCACGTCACGCAGTGTCCCTACTGCATTGATGGGCATACCAAACTCGCCAGCCGTAAGGGCGCCACCGACGAGCAAGTGATGGAAGCTAGCTGGGTCGCGGCGGAAATGCGCGCCGGCGGGGCGTACTCCCACTCCACCTTGGCGCTGCATGCGCTGCACGAAGGCGGTTCCACCGCAGGCACATAATAACCTCGCGGCCCAGTCCCCGTCCTGGAGGAGACGGATACTAAGCCGCCATGGGCCCGGAACCGCTCGATGCGTCCGTCGTTCCAAGCTAGGGCTATCCTTTGCAGTCATCCGGGCCATGACGAGCCAGCTTGTTCCCTAATTCACGCCACTGATGCTTCTTCTCCCGAACCTAGCGGATCTGTTGGATCGACTCTAGGGTGAGGCTATGGCGATTAGTTCTGCGGTTCAGGGGGTTTCGACGGCGAAACGGCAAAGGTTTCTACGTTCAACAGTTGTGCTCCATGCCGCGGCTGCCGTCACCGGTCTCGTCATGGTGCTCTACCTTTTGGCGCACATGTACGGCAACTATAAGGTTTTCTCGGGTCAGGTTGCCTTTGATGGGTACTCGCATTACTTACGCACGATGGGCGAACCTCTACTGCCGCGCACAGGTGCCCTATGGATTATCCGCGTAGTACTGCTCGCCAGTGTACTGATCCACATGTACGCCGTCATTGCACTGTGGCGTCGTATGAGAAAGGCGACGGCGGGCAAGGGCGGCAGGCGTTATCAGAGTAGAAAAAACCCGCGCGGTGTCCAGCGTACCTATTCCTCGTTTACGATGCGCTGGGGCGGAATCATCATTTTCCTCTTCGTGATCTATCACATTCTGCATCTGACGGTGAATGCCATCGCTCCAGGCGGCGCCTCCGAAAGCCCTTATGAGCGCGTGGTCAATGGTTTCTCAATCTGGTGGGTTGTTGCGACCTACGTAATCGCGATGCTGGCACTGGGTTTTCACCTGCGGCACGGATTCTGGTCGGCCCTGGCCTCGCTGGGAGCCAACACGAGCCCGGCGCGTCGACGACTGTTCAACCAGACAGCTACTGTCCTCGCCGTGGTCATCACTGTCGGGTTTCTGATCCCGCCGGTCGCGATTCTCTTTAGAGGTGTTGGCTCATGACACAGTGGTACACCGAGGGCGAACCCCTCCGGGACGCGACGACGCCTGCAGTTCCGATTGAGGATCGCTGGGATGCCCGCCGGTTCGAGACCAAACTGGTGAATCCGGCCAACCGCCGTAGGCTCTCGGTGATCATCGTCGGTACGGGGCTTGCCGGGGCATCAGCAGCAGCCACCCTGGGCGAGGGCGGCTATCACGTGAAAAGCTTCTGTTACCAGGACAGTCCCCGCCGAGCACACAGTATCGCCGCGCAGGGCGGGATCAACGCCGCAAAGAATTACCGTAATGACGGCGACAGCGTCCGGCGTCTCTTCTACGACACCATCAAGGGCGGCGACTTCCGGTCCCGCGAGTCCAATGTGTACCGCCTGGCGCAGGTGAGCACGGCGATCATCGACCAGTGCGTGGCACAGGGAGTTCCCTTTGCCCGCGAGTACGGCGGGCTGCTGGACAACCGTTCCTTCGGCGGCGTACAGGTCTCACGCACCTTCTATGCCCGAGGGCAGACCGGCGAGCAGCTGCTCCTAGGCGCCTATCAAGCCCAGGAACGCCAGGTTGCCGCTGGAACGGTCGAGGTATTCACCCGACATGAAATGCTCGACCTGATTGTCATCGACGGCAAAGCACGCGGCATCATCGTCCGGGACATGGTCACCGGTGAGGTCGAGACTCACCTTGCCGATGCCGTGGTTCTGGCCTCGGGCGGGTATGGCAATGCGTTCTACCTGTCGACTAACGCGATGGGCTGCAATGCCACCGCTATTTGGCGTGCCCACCGCCACGGCGCGTTGTTCGCGAACCCGTGCTTTACCCAAATTCACCCGACCTGCATTCCGGTCAGCGGTGACTACCAGTCAAAACTGACGTTGATGAGCGAGTCCTTGCGCAACGACGGGCGAATCTGGGTGCCGCGCGAGGGCGGAGACGACCGCGACCCGCGGGAGATTCCCGACACGGACCGGGACTACTTCCTGGAACGGCTTTACCCCGCCTACGGGAACCTCGTCACGCGGGATGTAGCCTCCCGCGCCGTGAAGAACGTCTGCGATGCCGGTTACGGGGTTGGTCCCGGCTCGCGTGGCGTGTACCTGGACCTCGCCGACGCGATCAACCGGCTGGGCCAGGCCGCAATCAAGGAAAAATACGGAAACCTCTTCGACATGTACCAGCGAATCACCGGCGAGGATCCCTACCAGGTGCCCATGCGGATCTATCCGGCCGTACACTACACCATGGGCGGGCTGTGGGTCGACTACGACCTGCAGTCCACCGTCCCGGGCCTATTCGTGATCGGTGAAGCCAACTTCTCCGACCACGGCGCGAACCGGCTCGGCGCCAGCGCCCTGATGCAGGGGCTGGCCGACGGCTACTTTGTGCTACCCAACACAATCGCCAACTACCTCGCCACGAACCCGATGCCGGCAGACATCGATGCATCGCACCCGGTGGCCGTCCGGACAGCGGACGCCGTGCAGGCCCGGATCCAGAAGCTGCTTACGATCAAGGGCCAACGCACAGTCGATTCTTTCCATAAGGAGCTCGGCAACATTCTTTGGGAGAAATGCGGAATGGAACGCACCGCTGAAGGCCTAACCGAAGCCATCGGACAGGTGCGGAAACTTAAAGAAGAGTTCTGGAACAACGTTAAGGTCACCGGCGAGAACGAGGAACTGAACCAGACACTTGAACGTGCCGGCAGGGTCGCGGACTTCTTCGAACTCGCCGAGCTGATGTGCATCGACGCCCTGCACCGGGCTGAGTCCTGCGGCGGCCACTTCCGCGCCGAAAGCCAGACCGAGGACGGCGAGGCGCTGCGCAATGACGACGAGTTCGCCTACGTCGCCGCCTGGGGTTTCTCCGGAGGAGGGGAACAACCGGTCCTGCGCAAAGAACACCTGGAATTCGACTTCGTCGAAATGACGCAGAGGAGCTACAAATGATTATCACCCTACGCATCTGGCGGCAGCAGAACAGGAGCGATGCGGGCGCCATGGTCACTTACCGTATCGAGGACGTGGCCCCGGAAATGTCGTTCCTGGAGATGCTCGATGTCCTCAACGAACAGCTGACCCTGTCCGGGGACGACCCGGTCGCTTTCGATAGTGATTGCCGTGAAGGAATCTGCGGGATGTGCAGCCTGGTGATCGACGGTATCGCCCACGGCCCTGAGGCGCTTACGGCCGTCTGCCAACTGCACATGCGGCATTTCGACGACGGTGCCGTGATCGACGTCGAACCTTGGCGCGCCGACCCATTCCCTATCGTGAAGGACCTCATAGTCGACCGCAGCGCCCTGGACCGCATCATCCAGGCCGGCGGATACATCACTGCCCCCACCGGCACAGCACCAGACGCGCACGCCACCCTCGTACCCAAAGACGCCGCTGACCGCGCCTTCGACGCCGCGGTCTGTATCGGCTGCGGTGCCTGCATAGCCGCCTGCCCCAACGGTTCAGCGATGCTGTTCACCGGTGCGAAGGCCACCCACCTCGGCTCACTGCCGCAGGGGCAACCCGAGCGGAACTCCCGCGCGCTGGCGATGATCAACCAACACGACGCCGAAGGGTTCGGCGGATGCACGGAGATCGGAGAGTGCACCGCTGTCTGCCCGGTGGGCATCCCACTGAACATGATCTCCCAGCTCAACAGCGATGTGCTTTCCGCCCTGGCCCCGGGTAGAACCAGGAGGCCCCAAACCGGTTAAGGTGTGGCTCCCACTGCGTTGAGCCAGATGACAATCGCGCACCGCTGCTGGGAGGAAGGTCCACACCATCGGAGGAATTCGACCTGCCGAATCCGGAGACAGAGTTGAAGGATGACGAGCGTGCTTTTGATGATGCCCACGGACCAGAAACCCACTGTGTCATTTTGACTTTCGTATTGGGGCTGATCTTGAGGCAGCGGTGCGTATGTTCCTTGGTGCCGGGTATCGCGAGTGTGCGCCCTGATGATCCTGCCTCTTGAATTTGGTCATCTAGTACTGCACCGCGAGAGTTTACCCGTGGCCACATCGCCATACACCGGCCGTTTCCTTCGGGTTCGTCGGTGATCATGTTACGCAGGCCGGTGGGCTGCTCCCGATACGCTGTGCATACAGGGCTATCTTTCACCGGTCGGCTAGGGTCAGGAGTTCGTGTGTTTTCCAGTGATTCCTTCATTCCGCCAGGGAATGGGGTCGCAGCTGCCAATGCTCAGCAGGTCCCTTGGCACACCCTGTCCGTATCCGGTGCTGTAGAGATCCTTGGCGTCGATCCGTCCGTCGGGCTGACGACAGCTGACGCGCAAACGCGGGCGCTGGAGCACGGACCGAATATTCTTGACGCAGCGAACAAGGTCCCTGCTTGGAAGAAGCTGCTGAAGCTCCTGGCCGAAAAGATGACCATTCTACTTGTTGTTGCCGCAACGGTGAGCGCCATCGTGTCCAGGGAATGGGAAACACCCGCGGTAATTCTGATCGTTATCATCCTGAACACGATGTTGAACTACCTCCAGGGAAGCCGCGCGGAAAGCAGCCTTGAAGCGCTCCGGAACATGACCGTAGACGCATCAAGGGTGAGGCGGGACGGACGTGAGCAGGAGATCCCCAACTCGGAACTGACTCCTGGGGATATCGTGCTGTTGGAAGCGGGGGACTCGGTCCCGGCGGACGGCCGCCTGATCGAGGCGGCGAGGCTGCAGGTGGCCGAAGCCGCCCTGACAGGTGAATCCCTGCCGGTGGAAAAGGCAACCCAGTACCTGGAAGACAGAAATCTGCCGCTCGCGGACCGGGTAAATATGGTTTTCATGAGCACAGACATCAGCCACGGCCGGGCTGCCATGGTGGTAACAGCAACGGGCATGAGCACCCGTATCGGAAGTATCGCCACACTGCTCGGAAACGCCGGTCATGATAAAACTCCGCTGCAGCGGCGGATCGATCAGCTTGCCAGGACGCTCACCCTCGTCGCCTTGGTCGTAGTCACCATAGTCTTCGTTCTCGGTCTGCTCCGCGGCCAGTCCTCGTCTGAACTGTTGATCACCGCTGTCTCTCTCGCTGTGGCCACCATCCCTGAAGGGCTCACCGCCGTCGTGGCTTTCACCCTCGCTATGGGCGCCTCCCGACTTGCTCGGCGTGGCGCCATCATCAAACAGCTTTCCGCCGTCGAAACTCTGGGCAGCACCACCCACATTGCCACAGACAAAACCGGGACCTTGACGCTCAACGAGATGACAGTCCGTCGGCTCAGCACTGACGGCCGCAGCTTCCGAATCACCGGTAAGGGTTATTCGGCGGACGGGAAAATTCTGAGCGGTGACGGCAGGCCCCCACCGGAGATGATGGATGCCTTCATGTGCATGGCATTATGCAACGACGCTTCCGTCAGGAACGGCGTGCTGGTGGGAGACCCTACCGAGGGCGCTCTAGTAGTCCTCGCCGAAAAGGGCGGAATCGATGTTGACGGCACACGCAAAGTCCATCCACGGGTGGCTGAAATTCCGTTCGATTCGGACTACAAGTTCATGGCAACCTTCCATGCACAGGACTTCACCAGCGGGGACACCATCCCCGCCAGCTACCGTTGTTTGCCAAGGGAGCACCGGGGGTGCTGATGGAACGGGCGGACTCTCTCCTGACCGACTCCGGCATCCGCCCGCTCACCAAATCCAATCGCGATCGTATCCACGAAGACATCCAGGCCATGGCGGCGGAGGGTCTGCGCACCCTGATGATTGCTGGAGGCCGGATGGATTCGGACTTGCCGTTGGACGCCGATGACCTCCGGGCTGCAGCTGACAACCTGACGGTGTACGCCGTGGTCGGAATCGTAGATCCGCCGCGCGCAGAGGCAGCCGAAGCGATTGCCATGGCACGGGAGGCCGGCATCGAGGTGCATATGATCACCGGAGACCACCTGGTCACGGCTTCGGCCATTGCTGCTGAACTGGGCATCAGCGGGGGGGCGGCTTCCGGAGCAGCGCTTGACGAGCTTGACGATACCGAGCTGAACAGGCGCGCCGCAAGGTTCGGCGTGTTGGCCAGGGTTGCACCCGAACATAAGATCCGTAGTGGGTGAACGGTTAGCTCAGGTTATGTCTTGCGTTTCGGCCATTTTCTGTGATTTGGCGGTAGGTAGTCGGCGGCTGCCGACTGCCAAGACCGAGGAGAGTCTGGAACGCAGCCATGGGCGTGCTGCGTCTGTTGTAGCGGAACGTGAATTCGTCGAGGTAAACCTGTAGTTGTTCATTGCTGACAGATCGGTGTGTCCCTCGCAGCCACGTCTTGAAATTGCTGATCGCACGATGCACTCGAGGCATGACCGGGTCTGCGTCGTCGGCTCTCTTGGCGGCCCTTTGTGACCGTGGCCGGTAGTCGTAATCT
>NZ_KI914984.1:54926-86167 GCF_000520595.1 Arthrobacter sp. H5 | reverse complement strand
GCGGGGCCGGATGATTAACCACGCCCAAAAACACAAACCGCAGCCAGCCCCGAATCACACCCGGGACCGGCCACGGATCGGTGGATCAAGGGTAAGCGTATTCAGGTTACCTAACCACCGACTGACCCCACACCGGACCGGTGCGGGGTCAGTCGTTGGAGTAAGCGTCACACCACCTCAAGGGCCTCCGCGATCGGCGTACTGCCGCTGTTGAACTGGATGAACTTCCCGACCGTACCCGGATTGCTCAGCACCGCCGCCGCAACCTGCGCAACATCCTCACGGGCCACGGAATCCTGCTCAGGTTCGCTCGACACCTCGATCGTTCCCTTGCCCTCATCCGCGGTGAGGGCTCCAGGACCGAGGATGGTCCACGCCAGGTCGGTGCCCCGCAGATACTCGTCCGCTGCGGCTTTCGCCTCGGCATAGTGGAAAAAGCCGGTATCCGCAGGAACATCGTGATCCAGACGGGCACCGATGTAGGACACCATGACATAACGCTCCACCCCGGCGTCCTTCGCAGCGTCCATGGAACGACAGGCCGCGTCACGGTCCACGGAGTAGGTTGCCTCGGGGCTGCTTCCACCTGCACCTGCGGACCACACCACGGCGTCGTGCCCACTGATAATCTCAGCCACCTCGCTTACCGACAGTTGCTCCACATCGGCGACAACCGCCGTCGAGCCCGTCGCCTCGACGTCGTCGCTGTGGTCCGGGTTGCGGAAGATCGAGCTGACCTCGTGGCCACCGGAGGTCAGGATGCGGGCGAGATGCAGGGCCACTTTCCCGTGGCCCCCGATGATGACAATGCGCGACATGATTGACTCCTTAGATTGTTGACTGCCTTGCCGGCAACGCTAACGGTCACCGGCATGCCCGGCCAGTGGTTCAGCGCGTGGCGAATACGCCGGACGGTACATTTGATCAACGCCCGACGACGTCCACGCGACCGTGGACAACCTTGGAGGGGAAGCGATGCGCTGCATACCCGACGAACCGGAGTTCAGCGACGGCCAGTCCGCCGAACGGGCCGTCTGGGAGAGGCTGCGCTCATCACTGCCCGACGACGCCGTCCTTGCCCACTCGGTCCTGGTTCGTCACGGCCGCGCGGAACACGAGATTGACCTTCTCATCCTGTGGCCGGGCGTCGGCCTCGCGGCCATCGAAGTTAAAGGTGGCCTGGTCACCATTGATAGCGGCCAGTGGTACCAGTCGGGCGGCAAGGACGGCCGGCGCAGGATTCACAGTCCGGTGGCCCAATCGCAGAGTTCCATGCACGCGTTCAAGGACTGGATTGGCGGCCAGCTCGGCACACCGCTCACCAGCCGCTTCGCCTATCTGGTCTGCCTCCCCTACACACAGGTTCCGCAGGACTGGTCAATGGCGGGGTCACCGCGATCCCTGATTCTCGATCAGAACGACCTTGCGTCGCCTGCGGACCGGATCCGCCGCGCCATCGAAACGGAAGGCAACGGCGCGACGTCGCTGGCGCCGTCGTACCTTGAACGCATCGTAACCAGGCTGGAAGGAACCCTGGAACCGTCGTCCCATCCCGAGACGAACCCCCGCGACGTCGAGGACCTCCAGGATCAGCTGACCGAACGGCAATCGGTGCTGCTGGCTGCCACCCGCGGGATTTCGCGCATCCGCTTCAGCGGTGGCGCCGGCAGCGGGAAGACCTGGCTCGCCATCGCGAAGGCCCGCCAACTGTGCCGGGACGGCAGGCGCGTGGGCCTCTTCTGCTACAACAAGGGACTGGGCCAGCATCTGCAGAACCAGGTATCGGGATGGCGCCACGCAGGGCCGGAGTTCACCGGAGAGTTCCACGACTACGTCCGCTCGCTGGGCGTTTCGGACGGCGAAGGGCAGGCGTACTTCGACGAGGAGATGCCACGGCTGTTGCTCAAGAAAGCGGCCGATCTGCCTGTGGAGGAGAAGTTCGACGCCGTCATTGTCGACGAAGCGCAGGATTTCGCTCCGCTGTGGTGGGAGGCCCTGCTTGCGTGCATGAAGGATCCTTCCGGTGGCAGCGTGTATGCGTTCATGGACGACCGGCAGGATGTGTACCGGCGGTGGGGCGGGGCAACGGCCGACTTCATGCACGGTCCGGTTGCGGACCTGGTGCCTATCCATATCGATGACAACCTTCGGAATACCAGGCGGATCGCGGAGACCTTTAAGGTATTCGCCGGGGAGCACTTCACTCCACGGGGCGGGACCGGGCTGCCCGTGCGGCGCGTGGAGTGCGCAACTGAGGACGCGCTCGACGTCGCGGGAGACTGTGTGGACGCGCTCATTGACGAGGGCTGGGCCGCCAACCAGATTGCCCTGCTCACCACGCACCACCGGCACCCGGTCCACCGGGACTATTTCGAGCAGAACGCCACCGCAGACTACTGGAGAGAGTTCCACGCCAACGAGGCCGAGTTCTATGGTCACGTGCTCGGGTTCAAGGGCCTCGAGCGCTCAGTGGTGATCCTGTGCGTCGACGGATTCAAGGACATGGACCGCGCCACCGAGCACCTGTATGTGGGGCTTTCGCGGGCACGAAGCCTTCTGGTGGTGGTTGGGGACTCTGCGTTGCTTGCCGAAGCCGGCGGCCGGGAGCTTGAGCGGGCGTTGTCCCGTTGCGAAGCGTGGTATCCGCCCGGCTAACCCGTTTCCAGCAATCGCCGCCGGTTCTTTAGCTCCCTCACCCACGCCCGGGTTTCCGTGGCTGGGAAAGGGGATGCTCCGGAAGCAAGATCATCAGCCAAGGTACGTGTGGCTGTAAGTCCCACAGCAATGACGCGCTCCGCCGCCCGCTGCGGCAGACCGGCCTGAACCATCCAGTACAGCAGGTGTTTTCGGGAAACACCGGTCCGCTTTCCTGCGACTGGCAGCGCCAACGAGTTGTCTTGATAGACCACCGTTGAAGGGATGTCATAGATGGGGGCGACCGCAACTTCCCCGTCGATGGTCTCCCGCAGGGATACGTTCTTTGCGTGAAGATCTCCGTTTCCTGTCAGCCACGCGAACATCAGTTGAAGCGCCAGGTTGCGTAATGCCGGAAGCGGAGCATCGCAGAGCCGTGTGAGTTCGGCGCACAGTGTCTCGAACGGGACGTCATACTTGTCCGCCGGGTAGAGGCCCATCACTTGAGTTGCATCCTCGATGGCCAGCCGGCGAAGTCGGCCGTTGTTCTCCATGACCCGATCGAATCTCTCCACCAACAATCCTGGGCGACCGCCGGCGTCGTGCACTAACTTCACCGCGCTGAGGGGAAGCTTCAACCGCCGGGCGTAGGAGTACATGAGGAATTCATTCTCGACGACATGCGCAAACTCGGGTGGGTCGAGCTTCAAAATATACCGCCGTCCGGCCGACTCGACAGGGAGGGAAATCATGCGGGCCGACAGCTTGTCCTGAACACCCGCAAGAGCACTCAGGTCAATGCCGGTACTTTCCAGAACTTCGTCGAAGTGAAGAGGCGCAGTGGAATCCAGCACGACGGCGGCGGCAGCCTCAGCCGGGAAAGAGCCGCGTTCGACGATCTGCACATCACCTACCGGATCTCCTCCGACTGCAAGAAGCAAAGACAATTCATCGTCCGCTGATGTCTTCACTGCCCTCCGCAGCGACGTCAACCGCCGTCCCTCCGGCAGCAGACCGGTGAAGAACGGCGGAACGCCTCCACTGCCCACGAACACGGGAGCCGGAGTGAGAGGAAGCGACGTCGCGACCGCGGGCGCCTGCATAGACAGGTACGCCGGCAGATATTCGAAGCGCGTCCCGCCCTCATGCCGCTCCAACCGGGCGGCGTGCACACCGCGCTTGTACACGTCCGCCTGACTACGGATCGTCAAAGGTTCGCGCGGAATCACAGGTCTTGACTCCGTGCCGCAGGCTCCTTGTGCAGACGCCGGGAGGTTACTTCCAGGTCCAGGCCAAGCGCGTGGAGCACAGAAAGGACAGACTCCAGTCGAAGCGTCGGCTTGCCATGCTCAAGCGACCGAACAAACCGTTCGGACACTCCTGAAAGATCGGCAAGGTCGGCCTGAGTGAGGCGCACGGCAGCACGGCGGGCACGCACGTGCTGCGCAAGTCTTATCTCAAAGCGGGCTGTCATTGCATTCCAATCCCGGCACGATCATGCCGTTTTACCAATCATGGAGGGGAACCCCTCGGAAATCAAGGCTTCAGGCGAGTGGATCGGTACGATCATACCGAAATGACTTTTTTGCCAGCCGCGGGTCAGCATTCACGCGGGTCCTGCCTCTCTAATCGGCGCGATCATGCCGGTTTCGGCGGGCTCCGTGACCGTTCGCGTCACCGTGAATCATGCTGGCCGGCCCGCAGTGACATCACGCAGCTCCTTCAGCCGCGGAGTTCCGGACGGTATGTCGATCACGATCAGACGGCCTCGCTGTACCAACTCAATGGTCAGCGCCACTGGTCAATGAGCCGCTGTGTTTTCGAATCAGAAACCAAGTATGAAGCCCTGCACTCGGAACCGATGGGATACGCGAGCTGGTGGCACTGGGAGAAACGCGCGGTGGTGCACAACGGAATGCTCCTCCGGCTGTGGCCGCGGTGGACCCGGGCGGCCAGGGAGGCAGCGCGCGAGGGACGGGACATTGGTTTGCAGTTGATCTGTCCGCAGTTATCTGTCCAGCGGCGGGAGAGGATCAAGCGGGCAGGACCGTGACCATGACTGACTGCGAGTACATCGAGGCCGCCGTGGACGCAGCGATCGAACTGTCACGCAGCACAGACGGAGCTCCGGTGCTGGTGGCTGATCTGACTGCCATCATGTACTGGCACTGACCTCCGGCGCCGGGTTGGGCGCCTGGCTGTGAGTGCCTGGCTGTGAGTGCCTGGCTGTGGGTGCCCGCCTGTGGAGAACTACTCGCTCACTGCTCCTCCACATTGGCCGCTGGAGATCGATAATAGTACACATCTTCGATAGAATTGATGCATGGCCACCGCCCTTCTCGACATCCAGTACCAGGAGATTCCCCTCCTGCAGTCGGTGCACTCTGACCTTCTGGCATTCGGGCGGGAGTTGGCTTCCGGTTACCTCACTCGCAGCCGGCAGGACATTGCTGCGACACTTGTAGAGGTCGAGGAGCTCTCGAAAGTGGTCGACTACCTTCAGGTGCTCACTGCCCGCGCGGTAGAGGATCATGACATCGCCGCAACAGGTGAGCAGGTACCGCAGGCCGCCGTCGTTGGGCAGGATTGGAACACGGCGTCCGGATCACCGGTGGAGAACAGGCCGCCGCTTCCTGTCCATAAGAACAGCGCAGACTACCTGCGTGCAAAGATCGGCATCAGCCGCAGCGAAGCGAACCGTCGTTTGCGCCTCGCCGTGAACATCCTGCCGGATACTCCCGGGCCGGGAACTGCAACCCAGCCCGCACTCGCGGCACTGAGCACGGCGGTGGGTTCCGGGTCCGTCAGCGGGCGAGCCGCCACAGTGATTTGTGACGCCGTCCAACGGGTGCGCCCTGTCGCCACCCCACGCCAGCTGGACGCCATGGAGCATCACCTCACACGGCAGGCCATCGAGTCAGACGAAGACATCCTCAGGGTGCTCGCCGGCCGCTGGGAAAACACCCTCGACCAGGACGGACAGGAACCCACAGATAAAGTCCTCAAAGCCAGGCAGGGTGTATTCCTCCGTGGCCGGCGCAACGGCCTGCATTTCATGGAAATCGGTGCCACTGATGAACAGTTCGAGCACCTGGTCACCGTCATGAACACCGCCACCAACCCACGTGTGGGCAAGGGGTCCAACCAGCACGACGACGGCGGCGGCAGTGGCGGCGATGAGTGCGGCAGCGGTGTCGGTCGCAGCGGCAGCAGCGATGACGACGCCGGCACTCACGACCCTGGCAACGGCGCCGGTGGCAGCGGCGCCAGCGGCGCGGGAGGGAACAGCGCCGGATCCGGGCCCGGATGCGAAACGGACCCGGAGCGGCCAACCCGTGCACAGAGCCTGCTGGACGGCCTCGTCTCAGCATGCCAAATTGCGCTTTCCAGCGATGGGCTCCCCACTACCGGCGGCCACCGCCCGCAGGTCATGGTCACCATCAACCACCGGGATCTGGTGGGCGACATGGAGCGTGCAGGCCACTCAGTCTTTGCTGAGCAGATGAGTGCGCGCAGCATCAGGAAACTGGCCTGCGACGCTGACATCATTCCATTGGTCCTCGGCGGAAAGGGCCAACTCCTCGACATCGGACGTTCACAACGCCTCTTCCCGGCATACATGCGCAGAGCACTGGTGGCACGGGATAAGGGATGCACATTCCCCGACTGCTCCATTCCAGCCACCTGGTGCGAAGCCCACCACATTAACCCCTGGGCAGCAGGAGGAACCACCGGAGTGTGCGACGGTTGCCTGTTATGTGCACGACACCACCACGTCCTTCATGAGGGAGACTGGACCGTCGAATCCATAGACGGAATCCCGTGGTTCAGACCGCCCAAATACCTGGATCCGGACCGGATTCCCCGGAGAAACACCTACTGGCAGGTTGAGCAGGCGGTCCAACAACAGCTTCAACTACTGCAGATCTGAGAGGTTCAGATCTGAAGCTGCAGCCGCCGCGGGCGTGCCACCATACCGCTTTCCATCTCAGCCCGGCGCGGCGGTGTCGTCGTCTTGGCTCCGGGCGGCGACGCTCAGATGCCCGCGTACTTCAATTGCGCGTCACCATGCTGCTGTATGGTGAGCAAACGCAGCCCAAGCAGGGCCGCGAGTTGTATAAGAGGGGGACAGAAGTTGTACAAGCAGCCTACTAAATTCGCGTCTATCGCGGCAGTCATATCCTTATCACTGGCCTTGGCATCCTGTGGAGGAGGGGAAGGCGAAGCGGAAGGTGAAGCCTCAGGAACGCTCATCGTCTACACGAATTCAAACTCCGACGGCCGTGGCGAGTGGATCACGGAGCAGGCCACCGAAGCGGGCATGACCATCGAGATCGTCGGGCTGGGCGGCGCGGATCTCACCAATCGAATCCTCGCCGAGAAGAACAACCCTGTTGGTGATGTGGTGTTTGGCCTCAACAACATGTTCTTCGAAACCCTCAAAAGTGAAGAAGTGATCACCGCCTACGAGCCTTCCTGGTCAGGCGAGGTTGACCAAGAATCGGGAGATCCCGATGACGGCGCATTCTGGCCCCTCGTCGAGCAGGCTATCGTCACGGTCTATGACACGAACACCACACCGGAATCTGATGCTCCTGAGGAGCTCGATGACCTGTGGAGCGACGAGCAGTACCAGGGCCGCTACGAAGTCAACACCGCCCTTGGCGAAGCGACACCGCAGCTTGTGCTCGCCGGACTTCTTGCAGGGTACGAAGATCCCGACGGCGATCTCGGAATCTCCGACGAAGGGTGGACGAGGGTTGAATCTTACTTCGCCAACGGCTCTCCTGCCGTGGAAGGAACCGATCTCTACGCGAGGCTCACCCGGGACGAGGTCGACTACGGAGTCATCCCCAGCAGCGGCATCACCAGCCGTGACGCCGAGTACGGAACAGCCACCGGCGTCATCTCCCCCGAAGCGGGCGTTCCCTACGTGACCGAGCAGATATCCGTCATTACCGGAACCGCCAAGCAGGATGCGGCCGAAGAGTTCATTGACTGGTTTGGAAGCAGCGAAGTGCAGGCCGAGTTCGCTGCGGAGTTCTCCTCCTACCCGGTCAACGAAACCGCCCGCAGCGAAGCCCTTCCCGAGGTCATCGAGTTGGTCGATTCCCTTCCCAAACAGGACATCGATTTCGGTTTTGTTCGGGAGAACATCAGCCAATGGGTTGAGAAGACCGAACTCGAATACCTGCCATAGCGGAGTGCGGAAGGCGTCTGCGGCTTTTATGCGGGCGCCTTCCCATCGGCATTGATACCCTCATCCCGGCTGGAGCAAACATGATCACTTTTGACAACATCGAAGTTAGCTTCGGCGATCACAAGGCAATTCCGGATCTCAATCTGGAAATCCGCGAAGGTGAATTCTTCACTCTCCTGGGGCCATCGGGCTGCGGAAAGACCACCGCCCTGCGCACCCTCGCCGGCTTTATTGAGCCGTCACGAGGTGAGATTTACATAGACGGTAAACCGGCCACAAAACTCCCGAGTGAAAAACGCCGCGTCGGCATGGTGTTCCAGAACTATGCCCTCTTCCCAAGCATGAACGTCGGCGAGAATATTGCGTTTGGTTTGTCGGTGAAGAAGACCAAAAAGGAGGATACGCGGCGCCTGGTTGCCGAGATAGCCGACCAGGTTGAGCTCACCGCAGATCAACTTGAGAAGAACGTATCTGAACTCTCCGGTGGCCAGCAGCAGCGCGTGGCCATTGCCCGCGCCCTTGTACTCAAGCCACGCATCCTCCTACTTGACGAGCCCCTCTCTAACCTGGACGCGAAGTTGCGCGTCCAGTTGCGTGAGCAACTCAAGAATCTGCAGAGCGACCTGGGCATCACCACCGTCTACGTAACGCATGACCAAGAGGAGGCGCTCACCATGAGCGACAGAATCGCGGTCTTCAACCGCGGCGTAGTCGAGCAGGTTGGGACTCCAGCCGAGATCTATGACCGCTCCGCAACAGAATTTGTCTGCACGTTCATCGGAGCGATCAACACGCTGTCTCAGGACACCGTCCAACATCTCATCAACAACGGAGCCGTTGGTCTCGACGCAACAAGTTCCTCCTACCTACGCCTTGAGAAGGTCTTTCTGCATCCACCGCGAAATGCCGACCGCACCATCCGGCTCGACGGCGTCGTCGCGGAACGCTCCTACCACGGCGCATACAGCAGCTACGTCATCAACAACAACGGCAGCCGCCTCCGGGCGATGGTCACCGAGAACGGCGAACCACCTCTCGCCGAGGGCTCCACCGCCTCGCTCTACGTCGACCCATCGTCGATCCTGCAGTACTGAGGGGAAGCGTCATGAAGAAGCAATCACTGAAGCCGATGTTGCGCTCGCCGCTGATCATTGTTGTCAGCATCATCCTGCTGTGGTTTACGGCCACCTTCCTGGTGCTGCCCAATGCGAATCTGCTCATCGGCACCTTCTTTCCCGACGGGCAGTTCACTGGCCGGGCAGTCGAAAAGCTCTTCAGCTCTGAGCGCGCCATGACAAGCCTCTGGCACAGCTTTCTGTTGGCAGCAACGCTCGCCGTTACCGTCAACGTGGTGGGCATTTTCATTGTGCTCGTGACCAAGTATTTCCAGCTCCGTGGCGCCCGCGTCCTGTGGCTCGGCTACGCGACCACCCTGATCTACGGCGGCATTGTCCTCGCCGCTGGCTACAACTTCATTTACGGTCGCTACGGCTTCATCACCAACGCAGTGATCAATGTCTTTCCCGAGGTGGACCCGAACTGGTTCTCCGGCTACTTTGCCGTCGTCGTCGTCATGACCTTCGCAACAACAACCAATCACATGCTGTTCCTCGGATCCTCCCTCGCCAAGATCGACTATCAGACCATTGAGGCAGCCAAGAACATGGGGGCGTCAACCTGGACAATCCTCTGGCGCATCGTGCTGCCGGCACTCCGGCCGATGATCTTCGCAGTCACAGTGCTCACCTTCCTCACCGGTCTCGGTGCACTCACCGCTCCGCTGGTGCTCGGCGGAACCGACTTTCAGACGATCGCTCCGCTGATCCTGACCTTTTCCCAGAGCTCCAGCTCACGCGATCTCGCCGCACTTCTCGCCATCATCCTCGGTCTGGCCACCATTGCGCTCTTGGCCATCATGAACCGGGTGGAGAAGTCCGGTGTGTACTTCTCCGTGGCCAAGGTCGCCACCCCGATGGCAAAACAGCACATCCGCAACCCGATCGCGCGCATCCTCGTGAACATCGCCGCCTGGGTTCTTTTCGTGGTCTACGCAGCGCCGGTCCTCTTGATCGTGTTGTTTTCTTTTCTCGACTCGAGCGCCGTCCTCACGGGTACCATCGCCTGGGGAGACTTCACCTTCGCAAACTACGCCACGGTATTCGGCACTCCTTCGGTCATGCGGCCGTTCATTGTGAGCCTCGTTTACAGTGCCCTCGCCTCAGTGATCGTGGTGGGCGGACTCCTTTTTGTCTCCCGAATTATCCAGAAATATCCCAACCCGTTGACGTCGTTCTTCGAGTATCTGCTGCACATCCCGTGGATCCTGCCAACAATCCTCATTGCGCTCGCCCTGGTCATGACCTTTGACCGCCCCAATCCGCTGATCGGCGGACAGGTACTCACCGGCACGACCGTTCTTTTGCTCGTCGCCTACATCATCGTGAAAATTCCGTTCACGCTCAGACTGCTGAAGGCTGCCTTCGCCTCAATTCCAGATTCGATGGAAGATGCCGCACGCATCCTTGGCGCGAAGTCGCTGTTCACTTTCCGCAAGGTGCTCTTTCCGCTGGTTGTCCCTACGGCAGCCGCGATCACGGCGTTGAACTTCAACAGCCTCCTCGACGACTACGATGCAGCGGTCTTCCTCTACCAGCCGCTGTACGCTCCGCTCGGAATCGCGATCAAGGCAAGCACCGAAGGTGAAAACAACCTGGATTCGATGTCGATCACGTTTGTCTACACCGTCCTGCTCATGATCATCATGGGGCTCACCATGTACCTCGTCTATGGCCGATCGGGTTCGTCACGCAAGCGGCGCCGCGGTATCCCCACAAAACCGGCGGAAGGTGACACCGTGGATGCCCCGACTTTGTCAGCCGCGGTTCTGCCTTCCGAACCCGCGCGGACCCCGCAAGCCGCAGCAGATCGACAAAACTGACAAGGGGCGCCCACCGGACGCCCCCTGCCGTACTCCTGCGACTACTTGGTGAGCGTCACCCGATACGTGGATGTGGCCGCACCGTCCTCACTGGTCACCGTAATCACAGCGGCCCGGTCCCTGCCGGCCGGCTGCGTGACGGCGACCTCGGCGTACGGATCTGCCGCGAGCGCCGACACCCCGGGCAGCTTGCCCCGCGACGGGACCTCATAGCTGGTCACAGCCGGATCAAATCCGGTAACCGGCGTTCCGCCCACACTGATGGAGCTGAGGGTCGAATCGCCCGACTCGGCGGGAACCACACCCAGCACCTCGATCTCGCTGACCACCATGTGCGTCTCCGGACGGGCAGTCATCACAACCCGGACCGACGACGCCGTCACAGCGTCCAGCGGCAACGTCACCGCTGGCGCGGGCGAACCGCCAGGAACCGCCACGGGCTCCCCGCATTCACCCAACCGCCGTCGTCGTCCTGGACCTGCAGCCGCATTGACCCCGCATAGCTGTCGCTGGTCCCGTCCCGGAAGAAGTGCACCACAACGCCGCCCAGGGTCTGTGCCTCGGGCAGCGTGACCGTCAGGGTGTCGCAGACGTTCTTGTTCTGCGATTTCCAGTTGGACCAGGCCTTGTCCCGCACATCCCATTGAAGAGGCCCGCCGTGCCGTAGCCTGGCTCGGTGAACGTGGCACCGGCTGTAGTGCCGCCATCGTCGGCCACGTTGGCAAATGTGCCCCCCGGTGACTTGGATGCGCAGGGTCGCGGGAAGTGTGTCCCCGCCACCGGCGTCCGCAGTGCCAGCGAGCTCATAGACACCCGGCTCGCCGTAGGCAACCGCTGTGTCCCATGTGACCGGACGTTCGACGACGCCCGCCCCGGCTGCCGACGGCCGTGACCACGGCCGGCAGCTCAGGAACACCGCCCACCACGGCCTTGGCGCGGGCGGGCTGGGTGTACGCGAGAGCACCGGGCGTCCGGGGCACTGAGCTGCACGGAATGGTGAACGCCCGACGCTGCAGTTGATCCGGTGTGGATAAGCCGTTCGACTGTCGGCGTCTTCGTATAGCTTGGTTGTATGGGACGCAAGGAGACACCTGAGACCGACTGGACTGCTCGGGATGAAACGCTGTGGACCACGGCGGAAATTGCAGTGTTGCTCAAGCGAGGCGAACTTGATCGCCGCATGCCCCAAGCCGTTCCCTTCGCCATGCAACTGGGCGGCCACGAGGAGAAAATCTTTGTCCACGGTCCATTCCAGTTGCTGGCATGGGTAGCCCCCGGCGATGGTTCCTACATGCACAACAACAGCACAATGGTGGCCATGGGCCGGGGAGCCGTACCTGCCGTGCTTGCCTTCGGTGCTGTGCGCGCCATGGGCAACGCAACTCGTCGTGCACGGGCACGGGAATTGGCTCAACCACGGTGGATACCCATCGATCATGGCACTCTGAGCGTCGGCAGTTTCGGCTTCTACATGCACACGACCCACGCGCTCCACTCTTGGGGGTGGAAGAGCATTCATCTCGCCTCGCTGACCGGACCCGGCTCCCTCCAGATTGATGGTCAATCAGCCGATGGGCCAGTGAGGTGGATACTCAACTCGGACTGGGCTGAGTTGGTCTTTGTCTTGTGGGCGTCAGTCTGCAACCCTGACCACCCTCAGATGACAGGACGGGTGTGGCTGCCGGAGGACTGGGCAACCAAGGCGATGGTCCGCTCCATGTCGGGTAGCGGCTACCCGACATTCTCCGCATTCAACGAGGTGATACGCGGGCTTCCGTAGGTGTGATCGCGGATGAAGATCAAGGGGCATCACACGAATGTCACCGGAACATGATTCGATTGTTCCCAGTGGCAAACCATAGGGAGACCGAATGTTCCTGCTCGACCCAACAACCCCCGGCGCCGAACCGGACCTCATCTTTTCGGCGACCGATCTGGTCAACGCGTCTGTGTGCGAGTACCGCACGCTGCGGATCCTCGACGAGAAGCTCGGACGCAGTGTTCGTCCAACCTTTGCGACCGACGAGATGTTGGAACGCACCGCGGTGCTGGGCGATGTGCATGAGCGCCATGTGCTCGACCGATTTATCGAAGAGCATGGTAAGTGGGATCCCGCACGCCGAACCGGAGTGTGGGATGTAGCACCCGCCGCGAGCATGGAAAGAACTGCGCTCGCGGAGAAGCATTCGGAGTCTATTCTGGCGCTGCGCAGCGGCGCGGACGTCGTCTTTCAGGCAGCATTCTTTGATGGACAGTTCCATGGCCGGTCCGACTTCCTGGTCAAAGCGGACGCCGGATACGCGGTGTGGGACACAAAGCTCGCCCGCCACGCAAAGGTGGGTGCCCTGCTGCAGCTGGCCGCCTACGGTGACCAACTCCTCAAAGCCGGTATCGAACCGGCGCCGCTGGTCACCCTTGTCCTCGGCGACGAACAGCACAGCGATCACCGCCTTGCAGATCTGCTGCCTGTCTACCAGGAGCGGCGCGGCCGGTTTCTTTCGCTCGTTGAGAAGCACCATGCCCAAGCGGAGCCCGTGGTCTGGGGCGATGACTCATGCGCCGCCTGCGGGCGGTGCGACTACTGCCAGTTGATGGTCGAGGAAACCCGTGACCTCCTGCTCGTCGGCAGAATGAGCACCACCCGCCGGGCAAAACTGCATAAATCAGACGTATTCACGATCGACGACCTGGCAGGCATGGATGTTCCGGACAACAACGAGAGCCTGCTTGCCCTGCGCGACCAGGCACGCATGCAGACCGGAACCGCCGAGATCGACGGCAGTGTCCCTTACCTGGACAAGCACGGCAAAGAGAAGACGCTCAGCTTCAGGGTCCTCGAGGAAAACAGTCTGGGCAGCCTGCCTGAACCCGACTACGGCGATATCTTTTTCGATTTTGAGGGCGATCCCCTCTGGAAGGATGCGGCCGGACGCTGGGGCATCGAATACCTTTTCGGCGTGGTGGAGAACCCCTCCGAGCCCGGAACAGAGCCGCCGTTCAGACCGTTCTGGGCGCACAACCGCGCACAGGAACGAGGCGCGTTTGCGGACTTCCTGGACTACGTCGCCGACCGTCGTCGTCGTTATCCGAACCTGCACATTTATCACTACGCTTCCTATGAAAAGACGGCGCTCCGAAACCTCTCCCTCATCCACCTGATCGGGGAGGAAGCCGTCGACACACTCCTCAGGGACGGCGTGCTGGTGGACCTCTACGAGACGGTCCGCAACAGCCTCCGCATCTCCGACCGCTCCTACAGCATCAAGAAACTCGAGCCCCTTTACATGGGCGGCACCCTGAGGTCCGGTGACGTCACCGACGCCGGCGCATCGGTTGTGGCCTATGCGCAGTATTGCGAGGCCCGGGATAGCGGAGACACCAAGCTTGCAGAAACAATTCTCGCGGGGATCAGCGACTACAACCGCTACGACTGCCTCTCCACCCTCGAACTCCGGAACTGGCTGCTGAAGCAGGCTGCAGAGCGTGGTATCAGTGCAGCTCAGATGCAGCAGCCAATAGTCGCTGACGTGGAGCCGCCCTCACCGGAAGAGCAGCGGCTGCTGGAACACGTAGCATCGCTACCTACCCACCGTGCGTTGACCAACGACGAACAGGCCATAGCCATGGTCGCCGCCGCCGTCGGATATCACCGACGGGAGGACAAGCAATTCTGGTGGCAGCATTTCGACCGCCTCGGCTCGCCGATCGATGTATGGGCTGAGAAAACCCGCGATGTGTTACTGGTTGAGCAGGCAACCGTTGTGCAGGACTGGGCCAAGCCCACACCCCGGAGCAACCAGGTGCGCACGCTGGACCTGTACGGTATCCCGTCGGAAGGGTCGGAATTCAAGCCCGGCAGCACCTGGTTCCGCATGTACGGCAGTCCACTGCCGGACGGCCTGACACCGCTGGACGGAAAACCAGATGGCCGCGAAGGCTGGTTCGGCACGGAAATTCTTGAGACCTACCCTGACCGGGACGGCGAGCACATCATCATTCGGGAAAAACTCAAGAGGGGCGCCGAGCCTTATTCACAATTTCCGATAGCGCTCACAACTGACAGTCCGATCCCGACGGTGTCCATCCGGGCTGCGCTGGCCGAACTCGCGCAGGGTGTGGGCACCGCGCTGCCCGCCCTGCCAAAAAACCCGGGTGTGGAAATTCTGCGCCGGGCCGTTCCCACTCTCGAACGTGGGGGCAGCCTCCCACTGGTGATCGATCATGACTACATTTCAGCGATCACGGCGGCTGTCGAAGCTCTCGACCGGTCCTACCTGGCAGTACAAGGTCCGCCAGGAACAGGGAAAACGTATGTTGGATCCCACGTCATCTGTGCACTGATCGAGCGTGGCTGGAAGGTTGGGGTGGTCGCTCAGTCCCATGCCGTCGTCGAGAACATGCTCAAAGCGGCGCTCAAGGCAGGCGTTCCGCCGGATCAGATTGCCAAGAAGACCAGTGAAGCGGATACACCATGGACCCATAGGACGGACGACGACGTCGCTGCTCTGCTCACGGCCGAGGGTGGCGCGCTGGTCGGCGGCACAGCCTGGACCATGACCGGCAGCAAGGTGCCGCCGGACTCCCTGGATCTGCTGGTGATCGACGAAGCGGGCCAGTTCTCGCTGGCCAATACGCTGGCCGTATCCCGGGCAGCCAAACGGTTGCTCCTCCTCGGTGACCCTCAACAGTTGCCGCAGGTCACACAGGCAAACCATCCTGAGCCGGTCGACGAATCTGCTCTTGGCTGGCTGTCTCAAGGCGTGTCGACGCTTCCTCCGAAATTGGGCTACTTTCTGGCCGACAGTTGGCGCATGCATCCGGGGCTCTGCCGCGCGATATCGCGCCTGGCTTATGACGACAAACTGGAATCTGCGCCGCTGGCGACAAAGCGGGTCCTCGAAGGGGTGCCAGCGGGAGTGGAGTGTGTACTGGTGGACCATGCGGGCAACAAAAGCGCTTCCTCCGACGAGGCCGAGGAAGTGGTCCGGCAGGTGCAGTTGCATGTGGGTCTTCGATGGGATGATGCGGAGCGTAAGCCACGGCGTCTCACCGACGCGGATGTGCTGGTGGTTGCCGCCTATAACGCACAGGTACAAATGATTCGCGGGAAACTTAAAGATGCCGGCATTTTCGGAACCCGGGTAGGCACGGTGGATAAGTTTCAGGGACAGGAAGCACCGGTGGTCATCGTGTCGATGGCCTGCTCCTCCGCATCGGAGGCTCCGCGCGGTCTACAGTTCCTACTCAACCGCAACCGGATTAACGTGGCAATCTCCAGGGGACAGTGGCGCGCGGTCATCGTGCGGTCCCCTGAACTGACTTATCACATGCCATCACGGCCGGAGCACTTCGAGGAGTTGGGTGCATTTATCGGATTGTGCCAGCCTGCCTCATCCTAAAAAACGATGTTGCTCGTGTAGTTGATGAGCAGAGTCTCCGTCGCAACGTCGCGGATGATGGCCGGTGAGTTCAACGGAACGGAGAGCACGGGCAACCCAGGCATCGCTTGGGTGTTCCAGAGGACGGTGATGTTCCGGCCGGGGAACATAGCTGACGGTGCGATGACCCCGTCCAGGTCACCCCACGCATCATGTATAGCCCGCGCCCAGGCACGTGTACGGGCCTTTTCCTGAAACATCACCTGTGCGGATCCGCCCGCGCCCAGAATCCAGGAGCCGGTCAGGTCCAGCACGGTTGCTGCCGCCGCCAATTGGAAACCCGTAATGTAAGGGCTGCCCTGATCTACATCTACAAATCTGGAGAGCTGGAAGAATTCAGCCAGGCAGGTTGCCACATCGGATCCCACATAGATTGAGCCCAAGGGCGCCTTGTCCCCCGGCGGCGGAGGGTGCGGATCCCAGCGGGCGCTCTCCAAGGGTCCGAAAGTTCGCAGCGCGTTCCATGGGACAACATGGGAGCCCACCGTTCTGTGGATTCTCCAGAAAACAGTCCCGGCGGGAAGGGATACGGTTTCCGGAGTACGGAGTAGAAGTTCGGCGGTAGGCGGTGGGAACTGGCTTCCCATCAGAGAGAGGCCCCAAGCTCCCGTGCATTCGCCACCACAATGTCTGCCGCTCCACCACTTTCAAGCCACCGCTTGGGAGATTGTGGCTGCCCATCCATCATGAGGTCGGCTTGGGGCGCAAGGAAGAAGCCGGAAACAGTCTGCGGGTGGATATCTTCACCCATCACCGCGAGCACCTCAGCCAGGAAAGGAATCGCAGTTCCCTGGCTTGTGAATTGCCACCGGGGAAAGAACTGCCGATGCCCCCTCCTGCTGTATGAGTAGAGCTTCCGGGCGCTCTTGTAATGCCGGACGGTGGAGCTGTTCTTTCCCAGCACCTGGGCCACCTCCTCAGCCGTCAAAGCTTCCGCATCCAACACAGCCCGGGCAACAGCATTGGAAGCTGTGGCTCTGCCTGCACTGGCTTCATGGTTTCCCGTACCCGAGTGTGCCTCCCAGAACGATTGCGCCGTCGAAGGCAAGGCAACCGTTTCAGGTGACCTCAGCATCTGCTCACTCAGAGCCATTGTCAGATCCTCTTCGGTATAGGACGGCCGTCTATGGCTCAGCAGATCCTGCACTGTGCGGAACTGGCCAGGGGTGTCTCTCCTCTGAGGCAGCTTGGTAACGTTCACGACTAAACCTCCTTCACACAGTTTACAGCAGTGTGTGAAGCTGTGGGATGGCTATGTTCCCCTCGACTGGGTGGAACGCGCGCAGGAATGACAGTGCGGGTTGATACCCTCCGGTTAATAAGCCACTCCACTATCACCGAGGACACCTGATGCGCTGCATCCCGGAGGAACCCCAGTTCGCCGATGGCCAGTCCGCCGAGCCGGCCGTCTGGGAAACCCTGCGTGCCTCGCTCCCCGATGACGCTGTCCTGGCCCACTCCGTGCAGGTCCGCAACGGCCGTGCCGAACACGAAATCGACCTGCTCATCCTCTGGCCGGGAGTTGGACTGGCCGCGATTGAGGTGAAAGGCGGCCTGGTCACGGTCGACAAGGCCAGTGGTATCAGTCCGGAGGCAGGGACGGCCGCCACAAGATGCAGAGCCCCGTGGCCCAGTCACAAAGCTCAACTCATGCCTTCCGGGATTGGATCAGCAGCCAGCTCGGAACGCCGTTAACCAGCCGCTTCGCCTACATGGTGGCGCTGCCGTACACCTCTGTACCTCAGGACTGGACCCTGACCGGCTGCCCGCGGGCCCTCTTCCTCGACCAAACAGACCTTGAGTCGCCGGCGGAGAAAATCCGGAGGGCCATCGAAACTGAAGGCAACGGCGCAACCCAGCTGGCGCGGTCGTACCTTGAACGCATTACCAGCAGACTCGAAGGCACGCTGGTGCAGCCATCCAACGTGGAATCGAACCCACGCGAGCTTGAAGATCTACAGGACCAGCTCACTGAACGCCAGGCCGGGCTGCTCGCCGCCACCCGGGCGCTCCCCCGTATCCGGTTTGCCGGCGGCGCAGGCAGCGGCAAAACCTGGTTGGCCATCGCGAAGGCGAAACAGCTCAGCCGCGACGGCACTCGGGCATCTGCAGAACCAGGTAGCCCGCTGGCGTCATGCCAAGCCCGCCTTCACCGGGGAGTTTCACGATTATGTGCGTTCACTCGGGGTGCCGGACGGCGAGGGGCAGGCGTACTTCGACGAAGAAATGCCGCGGCTTCTCAAGGAAAGGGCAGCGGAGCTCCCGCTGGGACAGAAGTTCGATGCGGTGATCGTCGACGAGGCCCAGGACTTTGCGCCGCTGTGGTGGGAGGGTCTGTTTTCCTGTCTGAAGGACCCGTCCGCCGGCCAGGTCTATGCGTTTATGGATGACCGACAGGACGTCTACCGGCGCTGGGGCGGCGGCACCACCGACTTCATCAATGGGCCCATCGCCGAGCTGGTCCCCATTCACGTAGATGACAATCTGCGCAATACCCGACGGATCGCGGAGACCTTCAAAGTCTTCGCCGGAGAGCACTTCACCCCTCGGGGCGGCACAGGGTTGCCCGTGCGCAGGGTCCAGTGCGCCACCGAGGACGCACTCGATGTGGCGGATAGCTGCATGGACGCGCTCATCGGCGAGGGATGGGAGGCAAATCAGATTGCCCTCCTCACCACGCATCACCGGCACCCGGTCCATCGTGACTACTTTGATCGGAACGCCACCCAGGAGTACTGGAATGGGTTCCACGCCAAGGAGTCGGAGTTCTACGGCCATGCACTGGGTTTCAAAGGCCTCGAACGGTCCGTGGTGATTCTGTGTGTTGACGGGTTCAAGGAGCTGGATCGCGCGGCAGAACAGCTCTATGTTGGGCTGTCCCGCGCGCGGAGCCTGCTGGTGGTTGTAGGAGACTCAGCCCTGATCGCTGAAGCCGGCGGCAAGGAATTGGAGAGAGCATTGGACCGGGCAGACGTTTGGACCCCCGAGCTCACCGCAGCAGCTGACCACCCAATCACGTAACCGGGTCAGCAAATCAGCTCCAGTTAAGATCAAGGTGCCTACAATGGTGCAGCTTCTACCGGACACTACGAAGAGGTGCTCTCCTGATACGGGCCATCAGCTACAACCTGCGGAAACACAAAGCCAGCGGCGAGCTGGAGAATCTGGTGCAGGAGCACGGCGTGGATCTTCTCTGTCTGCAGGAATGCGATCCCTCCGATCTGCCGGATAAGGTGGGCCACCTGCGGCTGCGGCTGGCCACCCAGGAAAACCGCCTTGGGCTCGCCGTCTACTATCTGGAGGATCGCTTCACTGCGCTTGACGCCAGCGCTTTCTCCCTCAAAAAATCGCTGCACGACCGTCTCCTCAGCCCCGCCCACGAGCGCTTGATCGGCATCCAACTGACCGACAATGAGACCAACCACAACCTGGTGGTCGGTTCCTTCCACGCCGCACCCCTCACGGCGTCGAATTCGCTTCGCCGCAAACAGATCCACGCGGCGCACGCGGAACTGCTCGCAATGGGAGAAGGAATAGTGACGCTCATGGCGGGCGATTTCAATTACCCGTTCTTCACCCGACGCCTCACCGAGCACATGAAGGACGCCGGATACGACCTCTCGCTCAGCGACCTCAGAACCTACACCCGGTACAGGGTCTTTCGTGGACATTTCGATTTCGCGACCTCCCGGGGACTGGACATTCACAGCGTGGAGACACTGCCGCGCGGCGCCTCCGACCACCTGCCGATCCTGGTTCAGGCAGAGTACAGCCCGGATGGCGACTAGTCCGAACCATGTTCTCCGACGACGCACACAAACCGGAACCCTTGGCAGACTCCACAGCCTGGAAGCTGCCCGGAGCTGTGGCACCACCGACTGGACTGCTGCGTGAGCCTCCAGCCATCCCGGAAACGGTTGACGCGCCGGACGCTTTCAGTATTGACCACAATCAGGGGGCGGCGCTGTACCAATTCACCGGCCAGCGGCACGGATCACTGAGCCGCTGTGTCTTCGACGACCCCACAAAGAATGAAGTGCTGCATTCGGAGCCTATGGGCTACGCGAGCTGGCATTGCTGGGAGAAGCGCGCCGTAGTGCGGAACCGCAAGCTGCTTCGTATCTGGCCGCGGTCGACACGAACGGGAAGAGAGGTTTCGCGCTCCAACCCGAATATGGGCCTGCAGTTGATCTATCCCGGGAGCAGCGGCAACGAACGGTGTGAGACCGTCGCCATGGAAGACCTTGAAGACATCGAAGCGGCCGTGGACCAAGCGATCGAGATGTCCCGCACCAGGGACACTCCAATACTCGTCGCGGATCTGACCGCCATCCTCTCCTGGCACTAAGTGTCTAACCGGTGCGGAAACTAGGCGGGCCCGTCGCTCTCCCCCGGCAGAAGGTCCATGCGCCACAGTTCCTGAAGTGACGCACCGTCCTCAGACGAAACAACGCCCGGGTCCAGCTGCCGCAGCACCTTCTCGCCTAGCCTGCGACCGTAGTCCTCGACGGAAAGCCTGAAACAGGTCAGCCGCGGGGAGAGTAGATCCAGGACCGGATTCTCCCGCAGGCCAATAACCGCAAGGTCCCGTCCCGGTAGTCGACCGTGCTCTTCCAGATACCGGTACAGACCGATCGCCGTGGTCTCTTCCAACAGGAAAACCGCTGTGGGACGGTGGCTGAGCGCGTCAAGCCGGGTTCCGAGTTCGTAGCCGCCGTCCCGCGTATCCGGAACTTCGATGATCAGGTCCTGATCGATTGGGATACCCTCAGCCTCGAGCGCCCGCCGGTACCCCTCGGCCATGAGCACGGCGTTACTCCTGCCACCTTCGGTAATCTCCAAGGCAATCCGCCTGTGCCCGCGTAACACCAGACGGGAAACCGCATCGGCAGCCACCGCGTCAAAGTCCAGATCGAGCCATGGGTGGTTGCCGGAGGCGGTCCGGCCCAGAGCTACCAGGGGAATGCCGCGCGCCAGCAAGTAGTCGATCCTCGGATCCACCGGCTGGGTTCCCGCCACAATGAATGCATCCGCGAGCCCTCGGTCCGCTGCGGCAAAAAGGTACCCGTTGGGATCCTCCGAAGCGCCGTACGGCAAAATAATCAGGTCCCTCCCCGCCCGGCTGAGGACCTCCTGCAGCCCGTTGGCCAGAGTGAGGAAGAATGTTTCACCCACCTGGGTGCGCGCTGTTGTAGTGGGCATCACCAACGCAATCGCACGGGTGTCACCACGACGGAGGGCTCTGCCTGTTTGGTTGGGAGTGTAGCCCACACGTGCGGCCGCCTCCCGAACCCGCTTGATGGTCGCGACGCTCACGTCAGGCCGCGCGTTCATGGCTCGGGAAACGGTGCTGACGGAGAGTTCCAGCTCGCTGGCCAGTTCCCTGATCCCCACTCCGTGCCTTCGCACCACTTTCATTGCCGCCCGTCTCCGGATTCCCCCGGCCTCGCCGCCGTCGTCTGTCATTTATCCCACACTGGTGGGCGATTCTGCATCCTGCAGCACCGGCGTCGGGCCCTCCAGACCCTCACGTCTTTCTACTCGGTCCCTTGGGTACCGGAAACGTTTCCGGTAGAGTCGTCTAGGTTGCAGCGAGCCGTGACACCAAACCAGCACGCAGAGAAGGAAATTCATTGACTGACACCGCAGCAGATCAGCACGCCCGTCTCAGAGTTGGAGTTATTGGCCTGGGCTGGGCCGGCCAGCAGCATCTGGAGGCGTACCAGAACATTCCAGGCGTTGAGGTCATCGCGATCGCGGGGATGGAGGCGGACCTACTGGCACAACTCCAAACCGAACACGAGGTCCCCCATGCCTTCGCCCGGTGGGAGGACCTCGTAGAACTGGAGGGGCTGGATGCCATCAGTGTGGCCGTCCCGACCTTCCTTCATGCGCCCATCAGCATCGCCGCCCTCAACCGGGGACTGCATGTGCTCTGCGAGAAGCCGATTGCCCGCAACGCTGATGAAGCTCAGCAAATGGTGGACGCCGCCCGCAGTGCCGGACGGGTCCTTGACATTGCTTTCAACCACAGGCGACGCGGCGACATCCAGTCGCTGAAGCAGATCATCGACAACGGTGACCTCGGCAGGCCTTACTACGCCAAGGCATCGTGGCTGCGTCGGGCAGGTATCCCCACGCTGGGCAGCTGGTTCACTAACAGGGAGATGGCCGGCGGAGGCCCGCTCGCGGACATCGGCGTCCATGTGCTGGACTACGCGCTGCACCTGCTGGGCGAGCCGAAAGTGCTCTCGGTTTCCGCCTCCGCCTACTCGGAGCTCGGCCCCAAAGGCCGTGGAGGCGACCAGCGCTATACGGCCACTGGCGGCGCGCACAAGTTCGAAGTGGAAGACTTCGCTTCGGCCTTCATCCGCTTTGAAGGTGGTGGCACGCTTGTTCTGGAAGCAGGATGGGCGGTCTTCCGGGAGACGGAGGACCTGCTTGATTTCACCGTGTACGGCACTGACGGCGGGGCGGAACTGAGAGCGGTGGGAGCGTCCAATACCCCCGTCGCCGAGCTGCGTGTGTTCGCGGACAAGGACGGACGGAACGCCGACTACACCCCAAAGGCATTGCCTGGCCTCGCGCACCAGGCAGTCGCGAACGATTTCATCGAAGCGGTACGCGGCGGTAGCTCTGTCTGGGGAGCTCATGACGGTTCGCTGGCGTTGACCCGCGCACTGATTATCGACGCCTGCTATCAATCCGCAGCAGAATATCGGGAAGTGAGTCTCTGACTATGTTTGACGCAAAACTAAAGGTACTGGTCTGGAACGAAGCCGTCCACGAGGCACACAACGAACCTTCGACCATGGCCGAGATGTATCCGCGCGGCATGCACGGCGCGATCGCCGAATCCCTCCAGCAGTTCTTCCCGGATTCGCAGGTCTCCACCGCGGTGTTGGCGGATCCGGAACACGGGCTCACTGAAGATCGGCTCCGCGAAACTGACGTTCTGCTCTGGTGGGGCCACAGGGCACATGGCGAGGTGGACGACGCCGTTGTGGAACGCGTTCACCGCCATGTCCTGGGCGGCATGGGACTGATCGTGCTGCATTCGGGACACTTTGCGAAGATCTTCACGCGGCTGTTGGGCACCACGTGCTCACTGAAGTGGAGGAACGACGGCGAACGCGAACTTGTGTGGACGGTTAAGCCTTCGCATCCCATTGCGGCCGGCGTTGACAGCCCGATTGTCATCCCGGAACAGGAGATGTACGGGGAGCTGTTCGACATTCCCGAACCAGATGACCTGATTTTCATCAGCTCTTTCGCAGGCGGCGAAGTGTTCCGCTCAGGCGTCACCTTCTCGCGGGGAAAAGGACGGATCTTTTACTTCAGCCCCGGCGATCAGGAATACCCGGTCTACCACCATCCGCAGGTACAGCGGGTGATAGCGAATGGAGTGGACTGGGTTGCCCAGTCAGACATCCTCCGCTCTGCGCCCGAGGTGGAGAACGCTGAGCTGAACTGGTTCAGCCCCGGCAGGTAAAATTCTCTCCCCTGCACCGGGTCTTCCAGTTCGGCAGGCCCAAGGTCGGCTTCTACAGCCTGCAGGGATCTGGGCTGGGCGACTTATTACGGCAGGATTAGCTTATGGACATCCGACACCTGAAGTATTTCCTCGGCGTCGTTGATCACGGCGGCTTTGGCCGCGCGGCAATGCAACTCCATATCGCCCAGCCCTCACTGTCGCAGGCCGTGCTTGCCCTTGAGCGCGAACTTGGGGTGCAACTATTTCACCGGACAGGTCGACATGTGGTGGTGAGTTCATCCGGACGCGCACTGATTGAACCTGCTCGACGCGCCGTCCGTGATTTTGACGCCTTCCGGTCCACCGTGGACTCGCTCAAGAGCAGGCAAGTGGGCCAGGTAGATCTGGCGCTGCTCCCTTCCCAGGCCGTTGAGCCGTTCAGCACCGTTGCCATGCAGTTCGGCAAGCTCTACCCCGGAATGACAATCAGCGCACAACCCGCTTATACAAGCGCGGACGTCATGCAGCTCCTTGCGAGCGGAGCTTGCGAGCTGGGGCTCTTCGGCAGTGCTGAATTTGTCCCGCCGCCCGGGATACATCTTGAACCCATCGAAGAACAACCGATGGTGCTGATCGGCCTTCCCGGACAACCCTTCACGGATGGATCCGTCGTGCACCACAACGACCTGACTGGCGCCCGGTTTATCACCTCACCCCCGGGAAGTGTCATGCGGCAGGTAGTGGATGAAATTCTGGGCAGCGGCATTGATGCCCACATAGCGGTAGAGGTAGCACACCGCTCATCCGTGCTTCCCTTGGTCCTGGCCGGTGGTGGTCTGGCGGTCCTCACTGCCGCCTGGACAGACCTCGCGCGCAAGTGTGGAGCAGCAGTGATGCACCTGGAACCCGCACATACCCTGCAGGTTACCTTGGCCTACCGGACACCTGCGGTGATGACGCCAGCCGCACAAGCCTTTGCGGAGGTTGTTCGTGAATATGCTTCTGACAAGTACTTATAGGTAATTCCTATCGACCGTAAAGGATCGCGGTCTGAGACGTAGACCACAATTTGGCCTAGTCTCGCACCATGACCCAACAACGCTTCCGAATCGCAGCTATCCCCGCCGACGGAATCGGGCAGGAGGTCACGGCGGCCGGACAAAAAGTTATGGACGCCGTCGCAAAGCTATCCGATGGGGCCATCTCCTTCGAATGGACCGATTTCCCGTGGGGTTCCGACTACTACGCCGAACATGGCGTGATGATGGCCGACGACGGCCTCGACCAACTGAAGGATTTCGATGCCATTTACTTCGGTGCCGTCGGCTGGCCAACGGTGCCGGACCACGTCAGCCTCTGGGGTCTCCGCCTGGCGATCTGTCAGGGTTTCGACCAATGGGCTAATGTCCGCCCCGTCCACTTCCTCCCCGGTGTCACCAGCCCCCTTCGCAAGGCGGACACTACCGAGCTGGACTGGATCGTAGTCCGTGAAAACAGTGAAGGCGAGTACGCCGGACTCGGTGGACGAAACCTTTCAGCCCGTGGCAGCGGCGGCGAAGTAGCTGTACAGTCCTCGCTCTTCACCGAAGTAGGGTGCGAGCGGATCATCCGGTTTGCCTTCGAAATCGCGCGAACCCGCGAGCGCGCCAAGCTGTCGAGCGTGACCAAGAGCAATGCCCAGCAATACGGAATGGTGCTGTGGGATGACGTCTTCAAGCGCGTCGCCAAGGATTATCCTGACATCGAAACCGAGAGCGTTCTAGTGGACGCCATGGCCGCCAAGTTTGTCCTCAAGCCCGAAGAACTCTCCGTGGTAGTCGCCTCGAACCTGAACGCGGACATCCTTTCCGACCTGGGGAGCGCGCTCGCTGGCAGCCTGGGTCTGGCCAGCAGCGCAAACTACAACCCCGAACGGCGTTTTCCCAGCATGTTCGAGCCCGTACATGGATCTGCTCCGGACATTGCCGGCCAGGGAGTCTCCAATCCGATTGGGGCGATCGCAAGCGCAGGCCTCATGCTGGAACACTTTGGCCTCATCGCAGAAGCCGAGAATCTGGCGGCGGCGATTCGCTCGACCACCGCTGCCGGCATTCTTCCGAAGGATCTGGGCGGTTCCGCCACCACCGTTGAGGTCACCGACGCCGTCATCGGTTACCTCAACTAACCGTTCGTTACCACTTCACCACCCAATCAGCGCCAACTTTTACCAATGGAGGTAAAGATGAAAAGCCGCCGTATGTTTGCATCAATCGTCGGAACGATCGCCGTCGCCCTCGCAGCAACTGGGTGTGGAAGCGGAGGAGGTGGCGCCGACTCAGCCGCGGACTTCCCCCAGAAGCGGATCGATTATGTCCTGCCGTTTGATGCCGGAGGGGAATCGGATATCACGGCACGTCTGCAGCAGGAAAAGCTCGCGGAGATCCTCGGACAGAGCGTCAATGTCTCCTACAAGCCCGGAGGCGGCGGTGCCCTCGGCTGGTCCGAACTCACCCGGACGGCAGCCGATGGATACACCGTCATGGGCAGCAATCTCCCGCACATCATCCTTCAGCCGATGCTGCGGGACGACGCCGGATACGAGACCGAGGACCTGCAACAGGTCTACATCTTCCAAAGCACACCGAACGCCCTCCTTGTACCGGCGGACAGCGACATCGAAACCCTCGACGACTTCATCGCCGCAGCCGAGGAAAACCCGGGCGCCATGTCAATAGGCGGAAGTGGCGACTTCTCGGCGAACCATATCGGTACCCTCATGCTCGGAGACATGGCCGGCATCGATATCACCTACACGCCGTTCTCCGGCACCGGCACGGCCGTCCCCGCTCTCCTGGGCGGACATGTGGACGCCCTGATGTCCTACTCCCCCCAGATCACCCAACTCGGCGACCAAGTGCGCGCCATCGCCGTCGCAACCGAGGAACGCATGCCCGGCCTGCCGGACGTACCGACGTTCGCGGAACAGGGACATGACCTGGTTGACGGTGCCTACCGCGGCATTTCGGTACCCAAGGGCACGCCTGATGACATAGTCCAGAAACTGGCTGACGCATTCAAGACAGTCAATGAAGACCCGGAGTTGGTCAAGGCCTTCGAGGAACAGGCATTCGTCCTCGAAAACTACGGTCCCGAAGAAGCAGCCGAGCTGACTAAAGAGCGAACTGCTGTGTATGAGGACTTGCTGACCCGTCTGGAACTGGTTCCGTAATGTTCGAAGTACTTGGGCAAGGGCTGCTCGCCAACCTTGCCCCGTCCATGCTGCTCCTGGTGCTGATCGGCACCTTGAGCGGCATGGCCCTCGGGGCAATGCCGGGGCTGAGCGCCACCATGGGGGTGGCGCTGCTGGTCCCCTTCACATTCGCCATGGATCCGACGTCCGGCCTGGTTCTCTTAGGCGCCTTCTATATGGGCGCGATCTACGGCGGATCCTTCACTGCGATCCTCGTCAATGCGCCCGGCACTCCGTCCTCGATCGCCACGGCTTTGGACGGTTACCCGC
The DNA here is from genome assembly GCF_000520595.1 of Arthrobacter sp. H5. Classification (GTDB taxonomy): domain Bacteria; phylum Actinomycetota; class Actinomycetes; order Actinomycetales; family Micrococcaceae; genus Arthrobacter_D. The sequence continues at coordinate 58,984 of NZ_KI914984.1, read as the reverse complement.
TCACGCGCAAAGGGCGTAGCGAGTTCGCCATAGTTGGTGCCACAATTGGTTCCTTTGTCGGCGGGATCATCGGCGTCATTGCACTGATTTTCCTGGCCCCACCCCTCGCCTCGTTCTCACTGCGGTTTGGTCCCCAGGAGTACTTCTGGGTAGCGATGTTTGGCCTCACAATTATTGCCAGCCTTGCTTCCGGATCCCTGCTGAAGGGCCTGATCGGCGGACTGCTCGGGCTGCTGCTCGCCACCATCGGCATCGCACCCGTCGGCGGCGACGTACGGTTTACGTTCGGCGACCCGATGCTGCAAGGCGGTGTACCACTGGTGCCGGCCCTGATCGGGCTCTTCACCATCCCTGAAGTCATCCGCCTGATCGCCTTGCGCACCCGTGACGCCCAGATGGTGGACGAAACCCGCGAAAAGGACCGCCTCGGTGGCATGATCCGGCTAATCCTCAGCCGCCCGGTCAATCTGATCCGTTCCAGCATCATTGGCACGATCGTCGGTATCCTCCCGGGCGCCGGAGGCAGCGTTGCGAACCTCGTCGCGTACAACGAGGCAAAACGCGCCTCCAAGCATCCTGAAACCTTTGGCAAAGGCGAGATCGACGGCGTCGTTGCATCGGAATCCGCCAACAACGGGACTGTAGGCGGCGGGTTCATTCCAACGCTCACCCTCGGAGTCCCGGGAACACCACCCGACGCGATCATCCTCGGTGTGCTTCTGCTGCACGGACTGCGACCGGGTGCTGAGTTGTTCGAAACCTCAGGCCCTCTGGTTTACACATTCATTATCGCGCTGGCGGTCTCAGCCGTGATGATGGTGCCGGTTGGCCTGATCGCTGGACGCGGCCTGCAGCGCGGCGTTATGGCACTGCCCGTCCGCTATCTGGCCCCGGGAATCACCGTCCTGACCATCATCGGTGCCTACGCGATCCGCAGCTCGGTGGTTGACGTCTTCATCATGCTCGCACTGGGAGTCGCCGCGTACTTGTTGCAGCGCGTGGGCATCGGCGGCGCCGCGATTGTCCTCGGTCTTGTGCTCGGCACGATCGCGGAAACAGGGCTGGTGCAAGGCATTCTTACGTCCTCCGGCGACGCCGTACCGTGGACCAGCTTCTTTACCAGACCCATCAGCATTGTTCTGATCCTGATGTGCGTGCTCTCCGCCGCGTGGCCCTTCATCCAGAAGCGGCGTGATGCGAAGACGAAGGGGACCCCTGCGGAAGCAGTACCGACCTCCGGGCACAGCGACCGAGCAGAGAGCGACTGACATGGGAAACATCATTGGTGGAGCGGCAGTCCTCGTCATCTGCCTGATCTTCTGGGTCCAGCGGGACTACTCCAGCGAGTACGGCGGCATCTTCCCGGACTCCGTGCTGATCGCCCTGGCTGCCCTCAGCGTTGTGCTCATTGCGCGCGGGCTGCTGCGGCGGCAGGACACGGGCTGGGACACCACCGGACGGCTCGGCTATCGGGACCTCGGGCGGGCCCTGCTGCTGCTGACCGCCTGGGTGGTATCACTGCCGATTCTCGGCTATTTCTACGGTGGCATCCTGTTCTTCACGCTGGTGGCCCTCCTGATGCGGACTTCGCGCCCCACCTGGAAACAGATCCTGCTCGACCTGGGAGTCGCCGTCGTCGTTGTTGGAGCTTTCTACCTGGCGTTCACGCAGATCCTGTACGTTACCCTGCCCGAACTTTCCCTGTAATCAAATAACCAAAAGGACTTTTTCATGACAACTCCCAGCTACCGCATTGCCGTGATCCCGGGTGACGGCATCGGCACAGAAGTCATGCCCCCAGCGCAGAAGCTCCTGGAACTCGCCGGCCAACGGTACGGGTTCGCTTTCGAATGGCAGGAATTCGAGTGGGGCTGCGAATATTACTCACGCACCGGACGGATGATGCCGGCAAACGGCATCGAACAGCTCGCTGAATGCAACCAGATCTTCCTGGGGGCCGTGGGATTCCCCGGCGTACCCGACCATGTGTCACTGTGGGGCCTGCTCATCCCTATCCGCCGCGCCTTCCAGCAGTACATCAACCTTCGTCCGGTCAAGCTGCTCGCCGGCATCGAGAGTCCGCTGCGGAAGGTGCCCGCCGGCGGAATCGACTTCCTGGTGGTGCGCGAAAATAACGAGGGTGAATACTCGGAAAGCGGTGGGCGCCTCTACCGCGGGATGCCACAGGAAATGGCCATCCAGGAATCCATTTTCACCCGATTCGGCGTGGAGCGGGCCATGCGGTACGCCATCAACCTCGCCGAACAGCGAAAGGGAACTCTCGCCTCAGCCACCAAGTCCAACGGCATCATCCACACCATGCCGTTCTGGGACGAAATACTGCGTGACCTCGCGAAGGATCACCCGAACCTGACGGTGTCGGAATATCACATCGACGCGCTCGCGGCACTCTTTGTGCTCGATCCGGCGCGCTTCGACGTTGTTGTGGCCTCCAACCTTTTCGGTGACATCCTGACCGACCTTGGCGCGGCAATCATCGGCAGCATCGGCATCGCTCCCTCCGCAAACCTCAACCCGGAGGGCGCGTTCCCATCCATGTTCGAACCGGTTCATGGCTCCGCCCCGGATATTGCCGGACAGGGAAAGGCAAATCCCCTTGGACAGGTGTGGGCGGCATCCATGATGCTCGACCACATGGGTCATCAGGATGCCGGCGCAGCGCTCATCGACGCCATGGAGCATGTACTCACCGAAACCGACATCCGCACCCCGGATCTCGGTGGAACCGCCACAACCAATGAGGTATCCGACGCCCTCGTCTCCGCCTTCGAAGCCCTGACAACAGTAGTAGGAGCACACCCGTGAGAATCGTCGAAATCCGCGAACAGACCCTGCCCATCAGCTCCTCGATCAGAAACGCGTTTATCGACTTCAGCAAAATGACGCTCAGTTTGGTCGCGGTGATTACGGACGTTCAGCGGGACGGCCACCCGGTGGTGGGCTACGGCTTCAACTCCAACGGCCGGTACGGGCAGGGCTCGCTGATGCGGGAACGCATCATTCCGAGGATCATGGAGGCCAGGCCCGAGGACCTGCTGGACACCACCGGGGATAATCTCGACCCAAGCTTGATCTGGGACGTCATGATGGCCAACGAGAAGCCGGGCGGTCACGGCGAACGTTCCGTCGCCGTCGGCACCCTCGATATGGCCATCTGGGACGCGGTCGCGAAGATCGAAGGAAAACCGCTATTCCGTGTGCTCGCAGACCGGTACGGGAACGGTGAGCCGGACAACAGGGTGTTTGTCTACGCCGCCGGCGGCTACTACCAGCCAGGGCGCGGAATCCAGGGTCTGAAAGACGAGATGCAAAGCTACCTCGACCGTGGCTACAGCACCGTCAAGGCGAAGATCGGCGGCGCGTCGCTGTCCGAGGATCGTGAGCGTATTGAAGCTGTACTGAGTATGCTTCGGCCCGGGCAGAGCCTTGCCGTGGACGCCAACGGCCGGTTCGACCGGAAAACGGCCATCCAGTACGCCGAAGCCCTCTCGAAGTATGACCTCTTCTGGTACGAGGAGCCCGTGGATCCACTGGACTACGAGGCCCAGGCCGACGTGGCCGCTGCCTACGCGAACCCCCTTGCCACCGGAGAGAATCTGTTCTCCATGCAGGACGCACGCAACCTGATCCGCTACGGCGGGCTGCGCCCGGACAGGGACTGGCTGCAGTTCGACTGTGCACTCAGCTACGGCCTGGTCGAGTACCTTCGCACGCTCTCGATGCTCGATGAGCACGGCTGGTCCCGCACCCGCTGCATTCCGCACGGCGGGCACCAGATGTCTCTCAACATTGCGGCCGGACTTGGGCTTGGCGGCAACGAATCCTATCCGGACCTGTTCCAGCCGTTTGGTGGATTCCCTGATGGCGTGGCGGTTGAGAACGGCTACATCACCATGCCGGATCTCCCCGGCATCGGGTTCGAGGGCAAGAGCGACCTCTACTCGGTGATGCGATCCCTCAGTGGCTAAGGTTCCGCCGCCCAGACCGTTTGTGGCCGTCACGCGGTCGTCGCTCCCCGGGCGGGGCATCGCCCGCCT
>NZ_KI914984.1:46181-54826 GCF_000520595.1 Arthrobacter sp. H5 | reverse complement strand
CCGGCGGGCGCCTGCTGGAGTTCGCGCAGGGCGCGGATGCCATGCTGGCGGCCTACGCCAAACTGGACCGCGCATTCTTCGAGGCCACGGACTCCTTGCGGATTGTTGCCTTGCCTAATGCAGGGTACGACGCCGTTGATGTGGCGGCGGCGCTCGATCACTCGGTGATGGTCACCAACACTCCACATGTGCTGCACGAGACCACCGCCGACACCACCATGGCGCTGATGCTACTGGCCCGGCGCCTCCTGATCCCTGCAGCGGATGATCTCCGTGCCGGCAGGTGGAAGCGAACGCGGCTGGATGAGCATCTGGGCTTGGATATCAACGGATCAACACTGGGGTTGGCCGGCTTTGGACAGATTGGGCAGGCGGTAGCCCGGCGGGCGGCAGGATTCGGTATGACGGTGCTGCACAGCTTGTCCCGCACACCGACAAATGCGCTCTCAACGGCCGTGCCGTGGGAAGAACTGCTGGAACGCTCCGACGTTGTGTCGCTGCATGTTCCCTTGGCGCTCGAAACGAGGGGGCTGGTGGGTACCGCTGAGCTCAACCGGATGAAAACGACGGCGACGCTGATCAACACCGCGCGGGGACCGGTGGTGGACACCGCTGCGCTGCTCCAGGCGCTGGACCGGGTTGAGATCCATTCGGCGGGCATCGACGTGTACGACGCCGAGCCTGTTCGGGATCCTATGGACCCGCTCCTGCGCCATCCCCGCATTGCGGCGCTTCCCCATGTGGGATCCGCAACACAGGCGACGCGCGAGAAAATGGTGGACCTCGCCGTCGACAATATATTGGCGGTTCTCGCTGGCCAGGAACCAGTCACTCCGGTGCCCGAGTTCTCCCAACTCCAGCCACACACTGACGGTGGTGTGACTAACGGTTTTCTCCGCACCCAGCACCGGACTCGGTCAGATGGGAGTTTCCTATAGGATTCCTACATGTCCCCGACTCCTCCCCGGCGAGCCCTGAACCGCCAGGTCCTTGCCGACCATGTGCACGAAGAGCTGATGGCGTCGCTGATTGACGGGCGGCTGGAGGCTGGAGCGAACCTGAGTATTGACGGCATTGCCCGCGACCTCGAGGTCTCGCCCACTCCGGTCCGGGAGGCTCTCGCCCGGCTTGAGCACACCGGCATGGTCCGCCGCGTTGCACTCAAAGGCTACAAGGTGGCGCCTCTCTTCACGGCGGTGGAACTGGCGCAACTGGTGGATGCGCGGCTGGTGATCGAACCCGTGAACGCGGAACTGGCGTGCGCCAGCATTACCCCTGCGCTGGTCGCTGAGCTGAAGCAGACCATCGAAGACCTCCGCTCCTCCCCCACCGGCGCCTCCTACGCGGAGTTCCGCGATTATTGGAAAGCGGACGAGGACTTCCACCGAATCATTGCCGAACATGCCGGCAACCCCTTCATTCTGAACGCCTACAAAACCCTTGGCGGGCAGGTGCAGCGCTTCCGGTTCTTCGCCGGACTGGGAGTCACCGACGCAGACACGGCTATTCAGGAGCACACCGCAATACTCGACGCCTTTTCAGCTGGCGATCCGGCTGGCGCCCGCGACGCCATGATCGCCCACCTGAACGGCGTTAAGCAGCGCTCCATCCGCGACAGCGTGGAACACCCCTAACCGTCCCCTAACCGCCCACCTACAGGCGAACAACTACCCTCGATCAGGCGTGGGCCTTGACTCTTCGCCCCCAATCGTGAATCCTATAGGAAATACGATTACACAACGGAGTGATTTATGGCGTACACCGCAGAAACCTGGCCCATCACGGCAGCCCTCCTTCAGTTCCCGCATCAGAACCCCGGCGGCGGCACCATGCAGGACGCCGAACCCGAGGTTTGGAAAGGTATCTTCAGCGAAGTTCGGGATGCCGGCTTCGCCAATGTGGATCTTTTTGACAGCTGGATCAAGCCGGGAGATCTCTCCGGCCCGCGGCTGGATGAGCTCAAGCTCGCCGCGGTGGAAGCCGGCGTTGGCGCGCCCGCTATTTCGGCCATCCGCCGCAGCGTCATAGATGAGCAAAACTGGGAAGACAACCTCGCCTACAGCCACCGCACCCTCGATGCCGCCGCACAGCTTGGCTGCGAAGTGGTGTCCTTTGGCCTCCACCAGGCCCTCACCCCGGAGCAGCAGAAACAGCTGTGGTTCTGGACAGTCGAAGGCCACAAGGATCCACAGAACAACCCCGAGGCCTGGCAGAAAGCCGTTACGAGGCTCCGCGAACTGGGCAACCACGCCGCTGACCTGGGACTGCTGCTGTCCCTCGAACTGTACGAGGACACCTATCTGGGCACCGGCGATTCCGCCGTGCAGCTGGTCCAGGACATCGACCTGCCCAACGTTGGCCTCAATCCTGACCTTGGCAATCTGGTGCGACTGCACCGGCCCATCGAATCCGTCCAGGCACTCATCAGCAAGACAGTGCCGTACGCCAACTACTGGCATGTGAAGAACTACACCCGGGATGAGAACGTGGCGCGCAACCAATACACCGCCATGCCTGCGCCCCTCGAAACCGGCATCATCAGCTACCGCGAGGCGTTCCGCACGGCCTTGGCAAGCGGGTTCCAGGGAATCATCTGCACCGAGCATTACGGCGGAGACGGCTTGAGTGTCTCCGCGTCCAATCAGGATTACCTGCGCAACAGGATCCTTCCCAAAACGGCGGACTACACGCTGGGCCAACCGTTGGTGGCACAGGGTCGGCAGCAGCCGCGCCTCGCCGCCGTATAAAGACGCCGGCCACAGACGCTGCCCAGAGACGCTGCCTAAAAACGCCGTTTAAGAACGCCATCCAGACCGCCCGTAGTCAACCCGGCTTCACGGATTCAATGAGGAATGATGACACGCATTTTTGATGACCCCGCTACCTTTGCCGACGATGCCCTTGACGGCTTCACCGCAGCAAACCGCCGGTATGTTGCCCGGGTGGACGGCGGTGTGGTCCGGTCCACCGAGATGGATCAGGGACAGGTTGCCCTGGTCATCGGCGGCGGTTCCGGCCATTATCCGGCCTTCGCCGGTCTGGTGGGCCAGGGCCTCGCCGCAGGTTCCGCCTGCGGGAACATGTTCGCCTCCCCCGCCGCCGGGCAGGTCTACCGGGTGGCCAAGACCGCCCACAACGGCGGCGGAGTCCTGCTCAGCTACGGCAACTATGCCGGCGACGTCCTGCACTTCGACCAAGCGCAGCTCCGCCTCAACACCGAAGGCATCGAGACCCGGACAGTGGTAGTCACTGACGATATCGCCAGCGCTCCCATCGACCAGCTGGAAACCCGGCGCGGCATCGCCGGAGACCTCACGGTCTTCAAAGTGGCGGGCGCCGCGGCGGAGGCCGGGCTGAACCTGGACGAGGTGGAGCGCCTGGCACAGAAGGCAAATTATCGGACCCGTTCCCTGGGCGTCGCGTTCAACGGCTGCACCCTGCCCGGCGCTGAAGAGCCGCTGTTCACTGTGGAGCCCGGCCACATGTCGCTGGGCCTGGGCATCCACGGCGAACCCGGCATCTCCGATCACCCCATGCCCACCGCCAGCGAGCTCGCAAAGCTACTGGTGACCACATTGCTGAAGGATAAGCCCGACGACGCCGGCACCCGGGTGGTGCCTATTGTCAACGGTTTGGGGACGGTCAAGTATGACGAACTGTTCCTGCTCTACGGCAGGATCGAAGCACTGCTAAGCAACGGGAACCTGGAGATTGTTGAACCGGAGTGCGGTGAACTGGTGACCAGCCTCGACATGGCCGGTGTTTCCCTGACCCTGCTCTGGCTTGACGACGAACTCGAAACCTACTGGTCCGCGCCGGCTGACACCTCTGCCTTCCGCAAGGGCAACGTCGCCGCCAGGGCGCACCGCGACGTGCAACAGCTCGCCGCCGCCACCGAAACAGCCGCAGAGAAATCGACTACCGCAGCTGCATCGCTCAGCGCGGGCGCCGTCGCGCTTCTCGAAGCTGCGCGCTCGGTGGTCATGGAGCACGAACGCGAGCTCGGCAGGCTTGATGCGGTGGCCGGTGACGGCGACCACGGCATCGGCATGCGCCGCGGAGTCGACGCCGCAGCAGACGCTGCCGCCAGTGCCGCCGCCGCCGGGGAGGGTGTGGACCGCGTCCTGCTCGCCGCGGGCGTTGCGTGGGCCGAAAAGGCGGGTGGAACCTCCGGCGCCCTGTGGGGCTCAGGGATCACCGCCGTCGGGCATTCACTGGGTAACCGCGAAACCTACGGTACGGCGGAAGCGCACGCCGCAGCGGAGGCTTTTCACGCCGCGATCACCGGGCTGGGCAAGGCGGAGGCCGGGGACAAGACCATGGTGGACGCCCTGCTCCCCTATGTCCAAACCTTCACTGAAGGAAACGGGAACGGAACGGCCCTCGCGGAGACCCTGACCGCGGCCGCCGCCGCAGCAACACTGGCAGCCGAGCAAACCACGGAACTCCGTCCCCGCAAAGGTCGGGCCCGGCCGCTTGCCGAAAAAAGCGTGGGACATGCCGATCCGGGCGCAGTATCCTTCGCCCTCATCGTCGAAGCAATAGCACGCGCCTACCCGGAACTGACTAATGAAAAGGAGCACACTCATGAGTGAAAAACTGCGCATCGTCATTGGAAATGATGAAGCAGGAGTGGAATTCAAGACCGCCCTGAAGACGCTGATGGAAGCGGACAGCCGGGTCGAATCAGTGCTCGACGTCGGTGTGGGCAGTGACGATTCAACCGCCTACCCGCACATCGCCGTCACCGCCGCCCGCAAGGTGGCAGCAGGCGAGGCGGACCGTGCGTTGCTGATCTGCGGAACCGGCCTCGGCGTCGCAATTTCCGCCAACAAAGTGCCCGGAATCCGTGCCGTCACTGCGCACGACAGCTACTCGGTGGAACGGTCTGTGCTCAGCAACAACGCGCAGGTCCTCACCCTTGGCCAGCGCGTGATCGGCATGGAACTTGCCAAGAAGCTCGTTGATGAATGGCTGGGCCACCGTTTTGACGAAACCAGTTCCTCCGCCGCCAAGGTAGAGGCCATCAGCTCGTACGAACCGAAGGAGGGCTAAGCGAATGACGCTCAACGTTGCAATAGTGGGATCCGGCTACATGGGCGGCGGTATTGCCCAGGTGCTGGCGCTTTCCGGCGCCACAGTGGCGCTCTCAGACGTCTCCGCGGACATCGCTGAGGAAAACCTTCAGCGCCTGATCGTGGAATCCCGTGAGTTCGTGTCCGCCGGGCTCTTTCCCGAAAACGCCACCGAAACGATCGAGAAGAACGTCCACGCCGCATCGTCGGTCGAGGAAGCGGTGGCTGACGCCGACTTCATCGAGGAAGCCGTTCCCGAAGTTCTCGAAATCAAGCACGACATCCTCGCGAGGATCAGCGCCGCCGCGCGTCCCGACGCCATTATCGGCTCCAACACTTCCACCATCTCCATTGGTGAAATGGCCATGGCCGTGCAGAGCCCGGAACGTTTCCTCGGAGTGCACTTCTCCAACCCGTCGCCGTTCATTCCCGGCGTAGAAATCATTCCGCACACCGGCACCTCGGAAGCCGTCGTCGCGGCCGCCCGCGAGATTGTCCATGCCACCGGCAAGGAAACCGCAGTGGTCAAGGACGTCACCGGCTTTGTGCTGAACCGCCTGCAGTACGCACTGTTCCACGAGGCAACCCAGCTAGTGGAGGAAGGTGTGGCGTCGCCGGAAGACATCGACACCCTGGTCCGCACCACCTTCGGCTTCCGGCTTCCCTTCTTTGGGCCGTTTGCCATCGCCGACATGGCAGGCCTTGACGTCTACAACTTCTGCTACAAATCGCTGCAGACGGACTTCCCCGAACGGTTCGCCACACCAAAGGTGCTCTCCGACCTGGTGGAGGCCGGGAAGCTGGGCACCAAAACCGGCGCCGGATTCCTTGACGTGCCGGCGGAGCGCACACCGGACCTCATCGCTTACCGCAACAAGGCCTATGTGCTGATGCAAAAGCTGATCGAGGACCTCGGCCCCGCACCGCTGCGCTAGGCGGGGGTATGACAACGCGACGCTCCCAGTACGTGGGAGTCAGCACCAAGATGTACCTCGGGTACCGGCAGAGCCTCGACTGGATGGACGGCATCCGCGCCGAGGTGCTGGCGCGCCCCGCACTGGCGGGCGCCGCACTGGCGGGCGCCGCACTGGCGGGCGCCGTGCACACGTTCGTGGCGCCGTCGTACCCGGTCCTGGAAAGCGCACAGCGCACCTTCTGCGGCACCGGAGTGAGCATCGGCGCGCAGAACTGCAGTGCCGGTACCGGAGCCTTGACCGGTGAGGTGAGCGCCGGGTTGCTGGCCGAGCTCGGTGTGGGACTTGTGGAGCTTGGCCATGCGGAGCGCCGCCGCCTGTTCGGGGAGGATGATGTGGTGGTCGCAGCGAAGCTTGCCTCGGCTGTTGATGCCGGTCTGACGCCGCTGCTTTGTATCGGCGAACCTGAGCGCACCAGTCCACAGGAAGCGGCAGCATTCTGCCGCGGCCAGGCCGAGGCGGCGCTGGGAAGCACGGAGACGGACGCCGTCATCTTCGCCTACGAGCCGGTGTGGGCGATCGGAGCCACGGAACCCGCCCCCGCGGATTACGTGAACGACGTCGTCAGCCGGCTCCGCGCGTTACTGGACCAAGGCGGCGGCCACGGCACACGGATCATCTACGGCGGCAGCGCCGGCCCCGGACTTCTGCCGCAGTTGGACGCGGTGGACGGCCTGTTCCTCGGCAGGTTCGCTCACAAGCCCCGCAATTTTGGGCTGGTGCTGGACGAAGCGCTGGCAAGGACAGGCGGCCTGCTCCCCTGACGGGTGACGGCCATCTCCAAGACAAACCGATTGCCCCGCAAACCCGCAGGGTTGATCGCTCATGCACCAACGAAGTTGCGAAAAGGAGCTAGACCATGGCCCTGATGCCAATGGCACCACAGGCAGTGGCGAGCGGATTACCCATCCCGGCCCTCCTGATCATCGCAGTGGCTGCAATCGCAGTGCTGCTGTTCCTCATTATCAAGGTGCGGATGCATGCGTTCTTCGCACTGATCATTGTCAGTCTGATCACTGCCGTGGTGGCGGGGGTGTCTGCCGATGAGCTGCTGGACACCCTGGTGGGACCATTTGGCAGAACCCTGGGGAACATCGCCCTGCTGGTCGGTTTCGGTGCCGTTCTGGGACGCATTGTGGAAACCTCCGGCGGCGCACAGGTCCTGGCAAACAGCCTGCTGCGGCGCTTCGGCGAAAAGCGGGCACCGCTGGCACTCTCCGTAGCGTCCCTGCTCTTTGGCTTCCCCATTTTCCTGGATGCCGGCTTCATTGTGATGCTGCCCATCATCTATACCGTGGCACGGCGTCTGGGCGGCGGGCTCCTGCTGTACGCACTCCCGTCCACTGGCGCATTCCTCATGATGCACGCCCTGGTTCCACCCCATCCCGGCCCGGTGGCTGCTGCCGGCATTGTCGGCGCCGACGTGGGGCTGGTGCTCATGGTGGCGCTGCTGGTGGGCCTGCCCACCTGGTACGTTGCCGGCTACCGTCTGGCCCTGGTGCTCGCGAAGCGCCACCCCAACATGCCCGTCCCTAATCTGCTTGGCGAACCGCCCAAGGACAACCCCAATCCGCCGAAATTCGGCACAGTGCTGTTGGTGCTGCTCCTGCCCCTGGTGCTGATCTTCCTCAACACCGGGCTGAATACCCTGAGCGCGTCCGGCGCCGTTCCGGAAGATGCACTCTGGGTTCAGGTCCTGGTGTTCATCGGCAACACCCCGATTGCACTGCTGATCTCTACCCTGCTGGCCATGTACCTGCTGGTCATCCGTCGCCGGAGCGGGTCCATGGGCGGCGCGTTGGAGGATCTGGTCGACGACGCCCTGGCGCCCGTCTGCTCCATCATCCTCATCACCGGTGCCGGTGGAATGTTCGGCGGAGTGCTGACGGCTACCGGCATCGGCGGTGCAATGGCCGACGGTTTGGACGCCATTGGATTGCCGCTCATCCTGGCCGGCTTCCTCATCGCCGTCATCATGCGGGTGGCCCAGGGGTCGGCAACCGTTGCCGGTACCACCGCCGCCGGCCTGATGGCACCCGCGATTACCGCGTCCGGCGAGACAAATCCGCTGGCTCTGGCGTGCATTGTTGTTGCCATTGTGGCGGGAGCAATCACGTTCTCGCACGTCAATGACTCAGGGTTCTGGCTGGTGAGCCGGTTCCTCGGCATGAGCACCAAGACGGCGCTGATGACCTGGTCAGTGATCGCCACCGCCATCGGCTTCATGGCCTTTGGCCTGGTGTGGATCCTGTACCTGTTTGTCTAGTTGAAGGGTCTGCTCACAAAGCGTAGCGGCCGCTGACCAGCTGATGGACCGCGTCTGGCCCGTATACGACGTCGCCGGTTGCCACGGCCTGCCGCAAGATAGATTTCGACGGCGCGCACTACAGTCTGGTGAACACTGCGATGTTCTTCCGCAATCCACCTGGCGGTACATGCGTCCCGTCGGCAGCGTTGCCACCAACCGAAAGAGGCACACATGTACACCGTCCCAGATCTATCCGGCCGCATCGCCGTGGTCACCGGCGCGAACAGCGGCACCGGTAAGGAAGCGACGGCGCGGCTCGCGAATGCCGGCGCACACGTGATCATGGCA
>NZ_KI914984.1:45339-46081 GCF_000520595.1 Arthrobacter sp. H5 | reverse complement strand
GGCGCACACGTGATCATGGCAGTCCGCACGCCTGCGAAAGGCGAAGCAGCCAAGACGGAGATACGGCAGAAGCACCCTCATGCGTCGCTTGAGGTGCGCCACATTGACCTCGCGGACCTCTCCACGGTCCGTGTCTTCGCGCAATCACTGCACGACGACGGCCGCCCCCTGGATCTGCTGCTCAACAACGCGGGGGTCATGGCTCCACCCAAGCGGATGACCACCGCCGACAACTTCGAACTGCAGTTTGGCAGCAATTTCCTCGGCCCATTCGCCCTGACCAACCTGCTCCTGCCGCTGCTATTAACGGCGGAACGGCCGCGGGTTGCCACCATGTCCAGCACTGCGGCGGGAATCGGCAGGATCCGTTTCGAGGACCTGCAGTTCACCCGCGGCTGGCAGTCCGCACGCCTGCGAAAGGCGAAGCAGCCAAGACGGAGATACGGCAGAAGCACCCTCATGCGTCGCTTGAGGTGCGCCACATTGACCTCGCGGACCTCTCCACGGTCCGTGTCTTCGCGCAATCACTGCACGACGACGGCCGCCCCCTGGATCTGCTGCTCAACAACGCGGGGGTCATGGCTCCACCCAAGCGGATGACCACCGCCGACAACTTCGAACTGCAGTTTGGCAGCAATTTCCTCGGCCCATTCGCCCTGACCAACCTGCTCCTGCCGCTGCTATTAACGGCGGAACGGCCGCGGGTTGCCACCATGTCCAGCACTGCGGCGGGAATCGGCAG
>NZ_KI914984.1:25980-45239 GCF_000520595.1 Arthrobacter sp. H5 | reverse complement strand
TCGAGGACCTGCAGTTCACCCGCGGCTACCGGCCATTCCGCGCCTACTCCCAGTCAAAGCTGGCCAATCTCCTCGCCGGGCAATACCTGGCGACGATCGCCGACCAGCGCGGCTGGAATCTCCTCAGCACCATCGCCCACCCCGGCTTTACCCGCACCAATCTTCAGACCACGGGCGCCAATCTCGGCCGGGAGAAACCCCGTGCCAACATCTTCAGCACTGAACGCACCCTGATTCCGTTTCAGGACGTGGAGCAGGGCACCGAACCCCTGCTGTATGCCGCGGTGGATCCCGAAGCGCGCCAAGGCGCCTATTATGGGCCGGACCGCATGGGCCTCACCGGTCCCACCACACAGGTCAAGGTGCCGCGGACTGCACGGGGCAAGGATCTCGCCGCCTCGCTCTGGTCCGTCGCCGAGGATCTGACGGGAACTTCGCTGCCCCCAACCGGCGCACCGACCAACTGGGGTTAGGCTGACTGGCGTGACAATTCGCATCACTCAGGGCGCGCCCGGCGACGCCGACCAGCTCGCCGTCCTCGCCGCACTCACTTTCCCGCTCGCGTGCCCACCGACCTCACGGCCGGAAGATATTGAGCAGTATCTGGCAACTGAACTCACCGCAGCAAAGTTTGCCGAGCATCTGACTGATCCGAATAAAACCCTCCTGTGCCTGCGCGGCGATGGTCACCTCCTCGCGTACAGCCTCCTCATCAAGGGGCTTCCGGGTGACGAGCAGGTCCGTTCGGCGATCTCCCTGTTCCCCACCATTGAACTGAGCAAGTTCTATGTGCATCCTTCGCATCATGGGCAGGGTGCGGCGTCGTCCCTCATGGAAGCCAGCCTTGAGGCAGCCAGGCTTTCTGGCGCCCACGGCATCTGGCTTGGCACCAATGATCAAAACGCCCGCGCCGTGCGCTTCTATAAGAAGCACGGTTTTGCAAAAGTAGGCGCAAAAACCTTCCGGCTAGGCAGCGGCATCGAAACCGACTTCGTGCTGGAACGGGCTGTTGCAGATCCGGTTAGGCGCGGCCCTTCAGAATGAAGTGCCAGTAGAGGCGGGGAAACCCGTACCGCTCGATCAGCCAGGTCAAGCGTTTCTCCTTGGCCAGGCCTTTCCAGCCTGGGATGGTGGGCTTGGGCCGGTAGCGGTCGTCAAACTCGGCGAAGACCACGGTTGAGCGGGACACCGTGAACGGGCACGCAGAGTAGCCGTCGTACCGAGCTTTGGGCTGCTGCCCCTTGATCACTGACCGCAGGTTCTTTGCGAGCACCATCGTCTGTTTGCGCAGTGCGGCGCCGGACTTCGAGTTCCGGGTACCGGCCGCGTCCCCCAGCGACCACACGGTTGGGAACCGAACATGCCGCAGGCTGAGTGGGTCCACGGCTACAAAACCTCCGGAATCCGCTTCGTCGGAAAGGGTTTTCAGCCAATCGGGCGCCGATTGCGGCGGTGCGGCGTGCAGAACATCGTAGGTCAGCTGTTCACTTGAATCGGTGAGGGTGTCGCGTATCAGGACGGTGCGTGCCGCTGCGTCCACTTCCGTGAGCTCGCTGCTGCACCGCAGTTCGATCCCGTACTCCGCGATTTTGCGGTTCAACTCCTGATCAACCACGTCCGATCCAAAAACAGTGGGGGTAGGCACAACCAGCACCACCCTGATGTTGTCAAGGACACCTTGCTCCCGCCAGTAGTCACACGCCAGATACATCGGCTTCTGCGACGCCCCGCCACATGTGATGGGACCGGACGGCATGGTGAAGACCACTGTGCCTTTCCGCAGGCTCCGGAACAGGGTCCATGCTTTTGCCGCGAACTCGAACTCGTAATTCGATACGCCGAAGGGCGAGTCCATTGCCTCGCGCAGCCCGGGAACGGCATCCCAGTTTTTCTGGATGCCCGGGCACACCACCACCTGCCCGTATCCCACCCGGCCACCGGACTGGAGAAGAACAGTGTTGGACAATGGCTGCACCTCCACCACACTGTCCTTGATCCAGGTGACGCCGCGCGGGATCACCGAGGACTGCGGCCGCACAGCCTCCTCCGGCTCAGCGGTGCCACCGGCAATATGCGAAAACAGCGGCTGATACAGGTGGCGTTCGCTCGGCTCCACCACCGCGATGTTATTCACACCGTAGCGCCGCAGCCTTGCAGCAAGGGAGATACCTGCGTTCCCTCCGCCGATAATCACCACATGGTGGTAGCGCGTTGCCCGATCGATGTTCGCTGTCATGATGCTCCTTGATCAAGGTGCGGCCGTTGCCCCAAGGCTTCGGACGAAGACCACTCGCAATTTGACCCTACAGCCCAACGCGATCTCCCCCAATAGCGCTGCACATCAGCGCGCTGGCAGTTGGTAGGTACCAACCGAAACATTTGAGGGTGTTGTTTGATTTGCTTGTCGCATTGAAATCACAATATGGGAATCGACCCACGATGCGGTTTCAGAAGATGGGCAACGACGCATCACGAGCCTAAACTCGTTCTGTGAGGCAAGCATCCATGCAGCAAATCGACGGGTCCGCGCGCCACCCCGGCCGGCGCGCCACAGCCATGGCGGCGCTGACCACGGTGGTGGCCGTTCTGCCTGCGTTCCTGGTGGGTGGCCTGGCCGTTCAGCTGGAACAGGATCTCGGCATGACGGCCTCCGCGCTGGGTGTCGCCGTCGCCTCCTTCTGGGCAGTGTCGGCACTCCTTTCGACGCCGGCCGGCTACGTCGCGGCCGGGCTCGGCATGCGGCGCGGCATGCTCCTCACCGTGGGCCTCGGATTCACGGCGATGCTGGGAATAGCCACCCTCACTCCGCACTGGACGTGGCTGATTCTCTGGCTGGGTATTGCCGGGGCCGCCAATGCGCTCAGCCATCCGCTCTCGCACGGTCTGATTGTCGACCAGGTGGGATCCCGCAACCGCGCTTTCTCCTTCGGAATCAAGCAGGCCGCCATTCCCGCCGCCACCCTGACGGCTGGCCTTTCGGTGCCGATTTTTGCGCTCACTGTCGGCTGGCAATGGACCTTCGCCCTCACTGCGTTCCTGGCCGTGCTTCTTGTGCCCGCGCTGATCCGCGTACTCCCGCGGCGGTTGCCGTCCGTTGCTGTGAAATCGAACAAGCCCACAAGGGCACCGCTCCCGCGCCGGCTCAGGCCGTTCCTCCTGGCCACCGCCGTTGCTGGTGCATTCGGCTCAGGGCAGGCAAACGTCGTTGGAGCGTTTACTGTCGCCTCGTGCGCCGCCCAGCAGGCGGTGCCGCGGTGTGGATCCGCCTGCTGGTCCAAAGATTTCCGCAAGAGATTGTCAGTAATAGTTGCGCTGCGTCACATTGAAACCATATTGTAGGTACATCTTGTACGTACAAGTGATGATCTCCCCATACCAACCTCCCCACCACTAGAGAGAAGATTCGCCATGGCCGCCGAATCACGCCCCACCTCCCGAGTCCCCTTGTTTGACGGCATGAACCGCATTCCCGGGGGCTTGATGCTCATCCCACTCATCCTCGGATCCATCGTGGGAACCTTCTTCCCCGGCTTCCTGGAAATGGGCAGCTTCACCACCGCACTCTTTAAAGACGCCGCACTCCCGCTTATTGCCGTGCTGATTTTCGCCACCGGTATGCAGATCACGGCCAAAACCTCCGGTCCGGTTCTCGCAACCACCGGCGTGGTACTGCTCTTCAAGACCGTCATTCCTGCTGCGCTGGTCGCCGGACTCGGGTTGATAGTTGGCGTCGAAGGCATCCTCGGGATCTCCATCCTTGCCCTCCTGGCCTCATTCGATAACAGCAACGGTGGCCTGTGGCTCGCATTCACCGGCCGCTACGGGGACAACCGCGACCGCGGCGCCTACATGGCATCAGCCATCAACGACGGGCCCTTCTTTACCCTGTTGTTCCTCGGCGTCTCAGGCCTGGGCAACATTCCGTTCCTTGCCTTGCTCGCCGCGGTCATCCCCTTGGCTCTGGGCTTCATCGTGGGCAACCTGGACCGCCGCTGGACCGAAATCATGCGACCCGTTCCAAACATCGTGATCCCCTTCTTCGCCTTTGCGCTAGGCACCGGC
Organism: Arthrobacter sp. H5; assembly: GCF_000520595.1. GTDB lineage: Bacteria > Actinomycetota > Actinomycetes > Actinomycetales > Micrococcaceae > Arthrobacter_D. Next base: position 41,177 of record NZ_KI914984.1, on the reverse strand, counting down.
ATCAATCTCGGAAACGTAGTCACTGGTGGTCTTGGCGGCATCTTCGTGGGTATCGCCGCAACCCTGATCACAGGCGCCCTTGTCTACTTCGGCTACCGTTTTGTGCTGCGCCGCGGAAATAAGTCCGGTATTGGAATTGCGTCGGCAACCACCGCCGGTAACTCCATCGCCACTCCTGCAGTGGTTGCCGCGGCAGACCCCACCTTCGCTCCCTTCGTGGAGGTCGCCACAGCACAGGTAGCATCTGCTGTCCTGGTCACAGCAATCTTTGCGCCATTGCTTGCCACCTGGGTGCTCAAGCGACAGGGTGGCCTCACCAGCGGAGATGAGGATATCCCGCTCAACGCAGAGGCTACGCCACTCTCGGGCAGAAGAACCGACGCCCGGCACGACGACGGACCGTTGCCCCGGCCGGAGGGTTAACCATTCATGCGCACACCGATCGCCTCCTCAGCTGTCATTGGCATTGCTGCCGATGACCTGACCGGGGCAAACGACACGCTTGTGCAGTTCGCTGAGGCGGGATGGGTATCCCGCCTCAGTTTGGGCGGACACGCGCTGGAGCCCGTCAGCGGTCCAACCGCTGTAGCCGCTGTGACGGATGCCCGGTCGCTGGGCGCTGAGGCAGCGCGCACACACACCAGCGACGCCGTCGTGCGCCTTATTGCCGATGGCACCGACCGCCTGTACGTCAAGATCGACTCCACCATGCGTGGCAGCGTGGCCAACCAGATCGGGGGAGCGCTGAGCGCGTGGACTCTTCGCTACCCCGGATCATTTGCCGTTGTGTGCCCGGCTTATCCGGCGATGGGCCGCACCGTGGAAGCTGGGCGACTGTTGGTGAACGGTGCGCCGGTGGAGTCCTCGGCCGCGGGCCGGGATCCAGTCACACCCGTGCTGACCAGCCGGATGCAGGACCTGCTTCAAGGGTCCTCATCCATCGACCTGTCTACCATCCAGCCTGGGCGGCGCACAGCTGAGCTGATCGCGGCAGCGCAGATTGGCAATGGAACCGTGGTGGTGGACGCCTCCACCGACACCAACCTTGAGGTGCTCGCGGAGGTACTGAACGACGTCGGCCAGCGAGCGGTACCTGTGGGCTCGGCCGGGCTGGCCGGTGCACTGGCCCGTCGATGGGGTGCCAGTGTCGGAGTTTCGCCCAGAACGGCAACCAACACCGCCGCACCGAGCGGCCGCACCCTTGTGGTGGTCAGCTCACTTCACGACGTTGCCAGAGAGCAGTCGAACAGGCTGGTCAGTGCGTTGCCGGCCGTGAGCCTGGCCGCACTCCAGCCAACCATGCAGGACCTGACCGATGTTGTCTCAGCGGCTCAGTGGCTTGAGCACACGCTCAATCAATGGGGCGAACTGCCTCAGGCGCTCCTGCTCCTGTCGCCCGTCCATTCCGCGCTCGGAAGCTCCGGCGCGCGCGCCGGAGCGGAGATAGCAAACCGCCTCGCCGGGCTGGCCACGGCGATCATGGACCGGTCAACTATTTCCCACCTCGTCCTGGTTGGCGGAGATGGCGCCCGCGCGGTGCTCAGGGCCTGTGACGCAACCTCAATCCTGGTGCACGGTGCACTACGGGAAGGTGTGCCACAGGGGGTCATCCGCGGTGGCCGCGCTAACGGAGTATCCGTGGTGACCAAGGCAGGCGGATTCGGCCATCCGGAATCGCTCGTGGAAATCATTAGTGCAGTGCAAACCCAAACCCAACTTCCAACGGAGGCACGCCCATGACCATCCCCACACTCGCCCTCACCCTTGGAGACGTTGCAGGCATCGGGCCGGAGATCACCGCCAAGTCCCTGCTTGGTCACGACGAGCTGAGATTGATATCCCGCCCGATCGTTATCGGCGACGAGGCCGCTATGCGGCGCGGCGTCTCGAACGTAGGTGGCGATCCCGGAAAAGTACGGGTCATCACCTCCGTCTCGGAAGCCACCAATGAGCCGGGAACCATTGAGCTGCTACAAACAGGTCCCTCGCTGGCCCATGTACCGGTCGGAGAGCTGAGCGCCGACGCAGGCGACGGCTCCTACCGCTTTGTGGTGGAAGCGTGCAGACTTGCGCGCGAAGGCGAAGTGGACGGAATTGTCACGGCACCCCTGAACAAGGCCGCCATGCACGCAGGCGGGCACAAATGGCCCGGCCACACCGAGCTACTGGCCCACGAGTTCGGCGTGGACAACTTCAGCCTGGTGCTTTCCGCCGGAGAACTGTACTTTTTCCACCTCACCACGCACGTCTCCCTGCGGCAGGCCATAGAGGACATCACTCCGGAGCGGACCGGAAACGTCATCGAGCTGGTGAGTGCCTTCACCAAGGCGCTCGGCAACCCTGACGAGCCCATTGGGCTTGCCGGTCTGAACCCACATGCGGGCGAGAACCGTCTTTTCGGCAATGAGGACGCCGACATTCTCGCACCGGCCGTGGAGAAGGCCCGCGTAAACGGCATCAATGTGCAAGGCCCCCTCCCCGCCGACGCACTGATCCCAGCCGCCGTCAAGGGCAAGTGGAACATGGTCATTGTCTGCTACCACGATCAGGGTCATGCACCGTTCAAGGCGGTCTATGGCGACGACGGCGTCAACATCACCGTTGGCCTTCCGGTGGTCCGCGTATCCGTGGATCACGGAACCGCGTTCGACATCGCAGGCAAGGGCATTGCGCGCGAAGCGAGCCTGGTTCTCTCCCTTGAGCGTGCAGCCGCTCTGGCGCCGGGCTGGGACCACGTCTGGCGGACCGCACGCCAGAGCTAAGGCACTGCCACGGGCTAACGTGCTGAATAATTGGTCCACATGAACTCCGCAGCTGGCGACGAGCGTCCCGTTAACCCTTCCAGCGCCATCCCACTACACCTGCAGTTGAGGAGCCACCTGCGGGCGCAGATTGTCAACCACTCGATGCCTCCCGGTACGCCGCTGCCCAGCGAAGCCCAGTTACAGGATCAGTTTGGCGTCTCCCGCTCGGTGGTGCGCCAGGCCCTTGGCGCCCTGGCCGCCGAAGGGCTCATCGACCGTGGACGGGGCAGAGGAAGCACGGTTGCCCCTCGCCGCGAGCACCATCGCCTGATCCAGCGCATACCGGGCTTGTCGACGCAGATCGCGGAGACCGGAGTCAGTGTCGAAACCGAGATCCTGGCATTTTCCGTTGAAGCAGCGCACGGATCGGCGGCGGTGCTCGGCACCACCGAGGTGTTGGCACTCAAACGGTTGAGATCAGTTGACGGCTCCCCCATTGCGCTGATTCATACCTGGCTTCCGCTTCCCCTGTGCAGGGGGTTGACGGCGGAAGACCTGCGCAACGCATCGCTCCACGCGGTCCTGCGGGAAAAATTCGGTATCGACATTACCGCCGGCCGCCGCCAAATCAGGGCAGCTCCAGCGGACGCGGACCTGCTGGCGCTGCTGCGGATGGAGGCCCACTCACCTGTGCTGCTCCTTGAAGGAACCAGTGTGGACGCCACCGGACGTACAGTCGAGGCGTTCACCACCTGGCACCACGCGGATCAGGTGGTCTTCGATATCGACGTGGTCAATGACGGCAATTCCGCACCAATGAAGCCGCCGACGGACCGCACGCTGCCGGACCATGGCACAGTCGGAGCCCAGGACAGTACCGCCCTGACGCTGGCTGTTCGCGCGAAGGAACTTGGACGCAGCCTGGAGCAGCTCGCGGAGGATCTGCAGCTACTGGGGAAGAACCGGACGTGAGCGGATCCTGTCCGATCGTCCAGCCACGACAGCGCCCGGCGACCATTCCTGGTGCCGGGCGCCGTCGTCGTCGTTCGCTTGATTGAGAACTTAGTTCGCGAAGACGTCCAACAGCCTGTCCTGTGCGGTCCACAGCGCAACTGACTCGCCGCCGTTGTTCAGCAACGAGGCGGTGCCGCCGTTGTAGTAGGCACTTTCGGTGTCTGTGCCCGGGCCGGTGTAGACACGCAGTTCAGCCTCCGGCGCAAGCACGTACCCGTCCCCGATGTTCAGAACGTTGTTCGCTGCATCGCGGATGATGGCGCCGCTCAGGTCGATGCTGTGGTTGCTGGTGTTACGCAGGAGAACGTGTTCGCCGGTCTCGGCCTGCACATCGTCACCAGCGGGATTGTTGATCGAGTCCACAATCTCCACACCGCTGCCCGGGAACACCGGCTGGTCCGCGAGGTAGCGGGCATTCTGGATGGGAAAGTCGGTGGTGACCGCGTCAACACCGAGATCCAGGGAAGCCTGGACCGCCTCCGGAGAGTTCACCGTGTAGACGCCGAGCACCAGCCCAGCAGATTTAACGTCGCTGACGTTCTGCTCGGTCAGCACGCGGTAGTTGGTGCCCACCGAATCGGCAAACTCCGTCCACGATTCCAGCACTGCCGGTCCCGGCACCGTGCCGGAGAGCTGCTGCAGTTCGATTTCCGGCGCAATGGCGGCGAAGCGGCGGTTGGACGCCTCATCGAAGCCGAGGACCTGGATCTTGTCTGCGGCTACCAGCTTCTGCCACTTCTTGTCGGTGCGCAGCTCATCGGCGACCACCTGCTCAATACCGGGGGAGTTCACCGGCGATTTAATCTCGATGTACACGCCGGTCCTGGCCGTGGCGATGGCGGCGGCGTCGTCCAGGTGCGGGATGGGCTCCCCGGTATAGCGATCGTCGAAGTAGGAGCCTGCGTCCAGCTGCTGCAGTTCGTCCCAGGTGAAGGACGTGATGGGATCATCTTCGCGTCCGGGGAACACCTCCTCCACGTTGGTGGTGCGGGCGGGGGTGTTGTCATGAAACAGGAACGGCACGCCATCGGAGCTGAGCTGTACATCGATTTCGAAGAAATCGGCCCCCGATGCCCTGCCATCCTTGAACGCGGCGACGGTGTTCTCCGGTGCGGTACCGGCAGCGCCGCGGTGACCAATGAGAATCGGCTGATCCTCCGGCGCGGGTGCCGCGACTGCGGCCGGTGCGATTATCAGGCCCAGGCCAACAACGGTCATCGCGACCGTGCCGGTGATGGATTGTGTGAGGCTGAATGCCATGGAAGAGGTCCCTTCATTGTGAGGTTGGTGGTTCCCTTCACGATGATGCTTCCTTACGGGGACATCCTTTGTGCCAACCGGAGGTGAACGCACGGTGAAACGGGCCGGACGTCGGAGCAACCGTGGCTTATGTGCTCTTGGCCCGCAGATGCATCCGCTCCCCCTGCCGGCCGAACAGACTGAGGAACTCCACGCCATCGCCGTCCGCCGGGCCAAACCAGTGCGGCACGCGCGTATCGAACTCCGCAGCCTCCCCTGCCGGCAGCACCAGATCCTTATCACCCAGCACCAGCCTCAGGTTGCCGTTGAGCACGTACAGCCATTCATAGCCCTCATGCACTTTCTGATCCGGCTCCCCCTTAGCCCCCGCGTCAAGAATGTGTTTGTAGGCCTGGATTCCGCCGGGTCTGCGGGTCAACGGGATCACCGTCATTCCATGATGGACAATCGGGCGCAGGTGCACGCGCGGATCCCCGGTGGTCGGCGCACCAACCAGCTCATCGAGCGGAACCTGATGCGCCTTCGCCAGCGGTAACAGCAGCTCCAGGTTGGGTCGGCGCTGCCCTGATTCCAGCCGCGACAGTGTGCTCACCGAGATTCCGGTGGCCTCGGACAACGCGGCCAGCGTTGTATCACGTCGCAACCGAAGTTCCCGGAGCCGCGGCCCCACAGCAGCCAATGCGTCATCAAGTGCTTCATCCATCGTTCCAGTTTGCCACTTCAGCAACAATACTTGCCAGTTTTTGCTGCTGGGATCAGGATGGAAAGCATGAACAAGTCAACAGAAAAGTACGACGTCGTCATTGTCGGCGGCGGGTCCGCCGGCCTGAGTGCCGGGCTGATGCTGGGACGCTCACGCCGTTCGGTCGCCGTGATTGACGGCGGCGAACCACGCAATGCGCCGGCGGCCGCCGTGCACTCCTTCCTCACCCGCGACGGCATGCCGCCAGCCGATCTGGTGGCCGTGGGCCGCACGGAAGTCGAAACCTACGGCGGCCGGATCATCGCGGGCCGGGTGGGCTCGGCTCATCGCGACCGCGGTGGCTTTACCGTCACGCTGGAGGACGGACAGGCAATCACCGGCAGCAGGCTGCTCATCGCCACCGGCCTGACCGACAAACTTCCGGACGTGCCCGGTGTCCGCGAGCGCTGGGGACGCGATGTGCTGCACTGCCCGTACTGCCACGGCTGGGAAGTCCGCGACCAACACATCGGCATCCTCGCCTCCGGCCCCATGTCCATGCACTTGGCAATGCTGTTTCCGCAGTGGAGCAGCAGCGTCACCCTGTTCCTCAACGACTCCCTCGAGCCCACGGATGAGGAGTGGGAGAAGCTCGCGGCCAGGGGCGTCACGGTGGTTGACGGAACCGTGGAATCGCTGATGGTGGAGGACGATTCGCTCACCGGAGTGCAGTTGGACGGCGGGAGAGTAATCCGCGTCCAGGCCCTGGTGGTCATGCCGCGCTTCGCAGCGCGCGTCGAAGCCTTCGCGGCCCTGGGCCTGGAAGCCGTGGACCACCCCTCCGGGCTTGGGAACCATCTGGAGGTCAACAACAGTGGCGCCACGGAGGTTCCCGGGATCTGGGCCGCGGGTAACGTCACCAATCCCATGGCCCAGGTGCTTGCCTCCGCTGCAGCGGGATCAATGGCAGGTGCCGCGATCAATATGGACCTCATCGATGAGGAGCTGACCCAGGCTTTAGCCCTCCGTGACCCCTTCTCGGCCGAGTCGGAAGCACGCAATACTGAGAGGGTATTGGGCAACAGGCGGCACGGATTAGAGGTGGCACAGCCATGACTGCAGAGTTTGACCAGGCCTTTTGGGACAGCCGTTACAGTGAGCAACCCGCCATTTGGAGCGGCAACCCCAACCCCCAGCTGGTTACCGAGGCAGCCGATCTGCCGCCTGGCCGTTCCCTCGACGTCGGTGCCGGTGAAGGCGCCGACGCCATCTGGCTGGCGCAGCGCGGGTGGACGGTCACCGCCGTCGACATATCCGCGGTTGCCCTGCAACGGGCCCAGGCCCATGCCCGCGGCCAGACGATCGAATGGAAGCGGGCGGACCTGACAACGTGGGCCCCGCCGTCGTCGTCCTTCGACCTGGTCTCGGCGCAGTTCATGCAACTGCCGCCCGAACCGCGCGCCGCCCTGTTCAGGAATATCATCGCGGCGGTGGCGCCCGGTGGAACCCTGCTGGTGGTGGCCCACGACCCCTCGGACATGGAGTCGGGTGCGCACCGCCCGCACCATCCCGACCTGTTCTACACCGCGGAGGACATCGCCGGGTCACTCGGCACAGAGTGGGAGATCGTCGCCGCGCAGACCCGTCCGCGGGCTGCCAAAGACCGCGAGGGCGGCGCCGTCACCATCAAGGACTCAGTGCTGCGCGCCCGCCGGACGGTGCCGGGGGGAGCCTAATCAGCCGGGCTCACCCGAGCAGTTGATGGGTGTAACACCGGCCAGCAGCAGTGGAACCGAGACGTTGAGCCGGCGACCGAGAGCGCTGCCCGCGCAAACCGGGGCGAAGGCGATCTGGCTGGGGACCAACGACGAGAATCACCGAGCCGTACGGTTCTAAGAAAAGCACGGCTTCACCAAGGCGGGCGTGAAGGCGTTCCGCCTGGTTGCCGACGTCGAGAACCACTTCATCCTGGAGCTGCAACTGCACGAGCGAAACTAGCTCTCGGGCTCGGTCTTGAAGCCGATCAGCTTGTGGCTGCCGTCGCAGTAGGGTTTCAGCACCGATGCCCCGCACCGGCACAGGGCAACCGTCTTGCGGCTGCGGCGCAACGGCTTGCCGTCCGGATCGACAATGTCGAAATCGCCGCGGACCAGCAGCGGGCCATCGGGGAAGGCAACAATGGTCTGCCGCGGACCGGACAGCGGACGGGACGGCGAAGCTCCACTGTCCGGTGAGCCGTCGTCGTCATACGCGTCCCTCTGAGTGGCGCTCATGCGGACACCGTCGACGACGTACGCAACGACGAGCTGCCGGCGGTCCACGCGCCAAGAATGTGTTCGGTCATCCAGGTGTCAACGGTCATTGCGGCCGCGGCGCCGAAAAATACGTCCTCCAGCAGTGCCGGCTCGGCTTCGACCAGCCCGCCCGCCAGGTCCCTGCCTGCAATCTGCTCATGGACCGCGTCGGCCTCAACGTGCTCGTCGAAGTAGGCTGCTGTGGCATCGTCGTAGCCGAGCCGCCGGAATCCCCTGGCATAGAGCCGGTTAGCCTGCGAGGAAGTCATCTCGTAGGAGGCCAGGTGCCCCACGATTGCGCCGCGGAGCCGACGGTTGAGCCCAAACATTGACATCAGGTTCGAGGACGCAAGGGTGATGGCGGGTACCGCGTCGAGGTAGTTGCCGTAGCCGTCGTCGAGCCCGGCGCCCCTCATGGACTGGGCGAATAAAGCCGAGTGCATCCTCTCCGGCACTCCCCCGCCGTACTCATCGGCCTGGATCTCCACCATTGCGGCCTTCGCCCGGCCGGTGAGGCGGGGAATGGCCCACGTATGCGGGTCCGCTTCCTTGAGGGTATAGATGGATTTCTGGATCAGGAATTCCCTGACCTGCTCCTCGGACGCCGTCTTGGCCACATACCGGGACATGCTGGGACCGCCGTCGTCCCCGGTGAGTTGGAAGAGGCCAGCAGCGACACCGGCGCTGGTGGGAGCCGGCAGTGCGGGCAGGGACACGGCGGACCGGAGCTGCGATTCGTACGCCTGTTCCAGCCGGCGTCGTTCGGAGATCAGGTCGGGGTGCCATTCCCAGCTGTCGTCCACACCGTCGATGCCGCCGTAATGCAGCTCGAACAGGCAGAAAAGGGTCAGCTGGAGGTCCTCGTCGAAGGCGAGATCAGGGGTAGCCGCGACTGCTTCGTCGACGGCCGCGATCAGTTCGCGGGACCCTGAGGTACGCTGCTCCGGTCCGCTCAGGGTTTCCAGCAGCAGCGAACTGACCGGGCCGCGAGGCTCTGGTTGTTTCATGACGGGACCCCTTTCGTCGGGCAGCCGAAGCAGCAGTCAAACTATTCCTCAGCATACTTGGTATTTTTGTCGGCTAAGCCCGAGGGATCGGATCAGGTGGGCGGCGACACCTGCACGGCATCGCTCGGCAGCACCGCTTGCACGCCCCAGGTTTCGTTTCCGTGGTCATGCCGCACTCGATCGCGGTGCCGCCCACCTCGCCGTCGCCCTGCGCCGCGTGTCCGTCGCCAACACACAGCAGCGCGTCGGGCACGGTAACCGGCAGGAACAGCACGGAGCCGGCGGTCAGTTCACGGCAGTCAATGTTGCCGCCGCCGTCCGCCCGCGGCGGGGTGGTGGCGAACCCGTCCGGACGATCGGGTGGAACGCCGACGACGCCAAGGAACGGGTTTGTCCTGACGATCTGTCCCAGTTGGTTGATCGCCGTTCCCTGCTGCGCGTCCACCTCCCAGAGCAACCACTGCGGGTTCCCGCCGTCGACGTCGAGCAGGCGCGTGAACGCATCGTCCTTACGGCCCGCGTTGGTGAAACCCACGCGTCGGGCGTCAGGGCATTGAAGGTGACGGCCCGCATGTCCCCTGGCTTCGCGCCCGCCACGGCGATGGGGCCGGTGAGGCAGTGCCCCAATCGGTCGGCGAAGAGCTGCGGCCTGTCTTCGCCAGGAACGGTTCGCCGTTCCAGATGGCCCCACGCATCGAGGGAGCGGACCCGCACGGTATCACCGGGGCTGACCGAGAGCACCGGCGGGGTGTCGCGGGAGAACACCTGGGTGGTGGTGTCCGGGCCGGGCTCAAGGTGGTGAACAGCCATCCGCTTAGCCTACGGTCCCGGCTGGCGTGCGGTGTCAGCTCTTGAGTATCCGCAGCGCCATCAGGCAGGTGGCCTGCCCGTCCAGGGTGGAAAGGGATAACCTCAGCAGCCCTTCGAGCTTGCTGATCCACTGGTTCAGGGTGTTCCGGTGGATGGAGAGGCTTGCCGCGGCCGGGGAGGGCTGTGCGTCACATGGAAGCGATCAGAGCGCTGATGCCAAGCCCGGGGACGCGGATCCCGCTCAGAAGACGGCCGGCGAGGCGGAGGGTCAGTCGACCGTCAGTTCACCCATGCGGCCCCAGCCGTCGGCGGAGACCTTCTCGCTGATGATCTCAGGGGTATCCACCAGAGCCTGAGGCATATCCTGCATGGCCTTGGTGAAATGGTCACTGTTTACGTGGTCACCCGCGGCGTCGTCTGTGAATGCCTCGACCAGCACAAACTCATGTGGATTCTCCACGCTGCGGGACCAGTCGAACCAGAGGTTGCCTGGTTCGTTGCGGGTGGCCTCAGTGAATTCGCGGGTGAGGTCCAGCCAGCGGTCGGACCAGTCGGGCTTGATCTTGAATTTGACGACAATGAAGATCATGGCACTGCCTTTCACGTGTACTTCGGTGACTCCCCCAGAATAGACTTTCTCCACCAGCGCCCTCCATTCCACCAGGAGCACCCCCTTTGCTCTCCGCCTTTCGTCGGGGGTCAGGGCGTTGAAGGTGACGGCCAGCATGTCTCCAAGCTTCGGCGTCCCAGACAGCCCCACGCATCAGGGAACGGACCCGCTCGGTATCCCCTGGGTCCACCGTGAGCACTGGCGGGGTGTCAAGGGCAAACACTTGGGCGGTCAACAGTCATCAGTGCAGCCTGCGGTCCCCGTGCGTCGCTGGAGGTCAGCTCTTAAGGATCCGCAGCGCCATCAGGCAAGTAGCCTGGCCGTCCAAAGTCCCGAGAGACAACCTCAGCAGCCCTTCCAGCTTGCTGATCCGCTGGCTGAGGGTGTTCCGGTGGATGTAGAGGCTGGCCGCGGCCCGGGAGGGCTGCGCGTCGTGGGCCAAATAGCATTCCAGAGTGTCGAGCAGACCCAGCGCATGGGTGGAATCATAGTCAATCACCGGTGCCAGCAGCTTTCGCGCCCCGGCCCGCGCCCCGTGTGTTGCGGTGGAAGCGATGAGTGCGCTGATACCCAGCTCCGGTGCGATAGTTGGCCGGACCACTGTCGACAGCAGTTCCTGGGCCTGATGGACGCCGAGCCGCAACTCGTCACTGCTGGCGCAGGGCCCCTTCAGCACCACGGCCCGGTCCGGCATCTCCTCGGCGAACCACTGGAACAACGACTCGGGAGCATCTATCAGGGCATCGCTACCGGTACGTGGCTGCTGGGCGAACGCGAAAAGTATTCCGCTGCGCACCTGGACGCGGACGACGTCGAACGCTGACTGCAGCATGAGCCGCGTCTTCCAGGCATCCGACAGGGTGCCGTGTCCCGTCCGGGCGGCAATGACCACTGTGGCTTCAGTGCTGCGGAGCCCGGTAGACCGCAGCGTCTCGGCGAACTGCTCCAGGGCAACACCGTTCCAGTCCGACACCTGATCCAGCAGGGTTTCCAGTTCGGGCTGCTTGGTCGTGGTTGTCAGCAGCGCCGTGTGCAGCTGCACGGCAATGATCGACGCGACCGGCGCCAGGAGGGTGGAGATGGGATGGTCCACCTCAGCGTCGCGCACCACCAGCTGGAACGAATCGCCGGTACCCATCGGCAGCGGCACCGTGACATCCATTCCTTCCGATGCTGCCCACTCCAGGTCCTCTTGGCTCCAGGCGGAGTGCTCTGGTGACCGGGCAATCACGGCGCCGGCCGCGTCCACAATTGCCAGCTCGCCCTTGACCGCCGCTGCGGCAGCCTCGAGGATGACCGACAGACGTGCACCGGATGAAGCAAGGCCGGCGCACGTCTGGGCCAGCTCCCAGGAACGGGTGATCGCCGTAAAGCGTTCCGATTGCAGCACATTGGTGACATGGCGATGCACCTGCAGGAACGGCACCGACCGGGGGATCTCCAGCAGCGGCAGATCATGGGCAGAGGCTGCACGCACCAGCCCCGGCGGGATCAGGCGGTGAGCGGATCCGGTCCCAAAGGCAATGGCAGCGACCTGCACGCGTACCAGCCGCTCCACGTAGGCCGACCAGGTGCGGTCATCCTCGATGTTCAGGCCGATCCCGTTGGTCAGGAGGAGGACGTTCCGGCTCAGGAACGGCGTGGGATCAATGGTTTCCGCCGGGGCACACCAGCTGATCTCCCGCGCCAACCGCTCCCCGGAGCTGGGGGTGTGCAGCCGCAGCTGCAGGGTGTCTTCGGACAGCAGATCCGCAATAATCATCAAGACCCACCTGTGCAGTTGCCCATCGAACCCGATTATCCGAGGGCAGAAGACCACTATATCCGCCTAGGCAATGGCTACTAGGGTGAAGCGCATGACTTCGCCAGCTGTGACCCCCGCCACTGCCAAGCCAACCCCCACCCTGAACTCGGACATGGGCGAGTCCCTGGGCCTGCATTCCTTTGGCAACGATCTCGCGTTGATGGACACTGTTGACGTCATCAACGTGGCCTGTGGATTACATGCGGGAGACCCCGACACCATGGCGGCCACCGTCACCGCTGCCGCCGCGCGCGGACTCGGCATCGGCGCCCATCCAGGGCTGCCGGACCTCGTGGGCTTTGGCCGGCGTGAGATGAAGCTCACCGCCGACGAGGTTGAAAACATCATGATGTACCAGGTTGGGGCCCTCTGCTCCTTCCTCACAGCCTCCGGCGCCACACTGAACCACATCAAACCCCACGGATCGCTGTACGGCATGTTGTCCAGGGACCGCTCCCTGATGACCGCCGCCGCCAAGGTAGCCGCCCTCTACGACGTGCCCTTCTACGGCCTGGCCGGGACTGAACACCAGTCCGTCTGCGACCAGATGGGTGTGCAGTTTGTCAGCGAACTGTATGTGGACCTCAACTACGGGCCGGAAGGCCAGCTGCTCATCCAACGCCGGCCCGAACCCACCGACCCCGCCAAGGCCGCAGAGCGAGTCCGTCGCGCCGTGGCCGACGGCGTCGTCGCGGCCTCGGATGGCACCGAACTGCGGGTCGAATTCCAGAGCATCTGCGTCCACTCGGACGCACCCAACTCACCCCAGGTGGCCGCCGCCGTGCGAGATGCCCTGTCCCAGTAATCCCCAGTCATCCGTCCCGATAACTCAACCGTTCCCACTAGCCCGCCCCCGAACCCGCACGAGCTTCGAAAGGCCACCCATGACCGACATCATTTCTCCGCTTCCTGGCATTTTCTACCGCAGGCCCGGCCCCGACAAGGAGCCCTACGCCACCGAAGGCGACCGGATCGAGGCAGGCCAGACGGTGGGCGTCGTCGAAATCATGAAGCAGTTCTCCGAGGTGCGCAGCGACGTCTCAGGGATCCTCGAAAGCTTCGCCATCGAGGATTCGGGCACCGTCAACCCCGGCGACGTCATTGCGACGGTGACCGAAGAATGACCGTGGACAAGCTGCTGGTCGCGAACCGGGGCGAGATCGCCGTGCGCATCATCCGCGCGGCCCGTGAGCTGGGCGTCCGGACGGTTCTGGCGGCCAGTGAACCCGATGAAGGCTCCTACGCGGCGCAGCTCGCCGACGAGGTCCACGTCATCGGCCCGGCACCGGCGGGGAAAAGCTACCTCAACTCTGCGGCGGTCCTTGAGGCGGCCCAGGCCACCGGGTGCGACTCGCTGCACCCCGGCTACGGTTTCCTCTCCGAGAACGCCGGGTTCGCGAAAGCCGTGGCCGACCGCGGGCTGACCTGGATCGGCCCCGCCGCCGACGCCATTGAGCTGATGGGCGACAAGTCCCGCGCCCGGCAGGCAGCCACAGCGGCAGGTGTCCCCACCCTGCGCGGCAGCGACGGCGCGCTCACCCCCGACAGCGACATCCTGGGGATCGCCGACGACGTCGGCTACCCCCTGGTGGTCAAGGCAGCGGCCGGTGGCGGCGGCAGGGGCATCCGTCTGGTCACAGCCGCACAGGATCTCCTTTCCACCGTCGAGATCGCCCAGGCCGAAGCCCAGGCGGCCTTCGGTGACTCCTCGGTCTACCTGGAGCAGTTTGTCCACCGCGCCAGGCACGTCGAGGTCCAGATCATCGGCGACGGCCGGCAGGTCATCCATCTGGGCGACAGGGACTGCTCATTGCAGCGGCGTCAGCAGAAAATCGTTGAGGAAGCCCCTGCGCCGGGGCTGCCGGACGACGTCAGGGCGACCATCCTTGCGTCATCCATCGAACTCGGTCGCCAGTGCAGCTACAGCGGGCTGGGCACTGTGGAATTCCTCTACAACCCGGATACCCGGGAAGCCGCGTTCATCGAGATGAACACCCGGCTGCAGGTGGAACACCCTGTCACCGAGATGATCACCGGTCTGGACCTGATCCGCGAGCAGATCCTGGTGGCGCGCGACGGCGTACTGCGCCTCACGCAGGAGGACATCAGTTTCAGCGGCCATGCCTTTGAATTCCGCATCAATGCCGAGGACCCCGAAAACGGCTTCATGCCAAGCCCCGGCACCCTCGAGCGGCTTCAGTGGCCGGGAGGACCAGGCGTCCGCATCGACTCCGGCGTCGTGGCCGGTTCCGCAGTGGCGCCGTTCTACGACTCCCTGCTGGCCAAGCTCATCGTCTGGGATTCCAGCAGGGACCAGGCGATGGCGCGGTCTGCCGGAGCGCTCAGCGAGGTCCTCATCGACGGAGTGAAGACAACGTTGCCACTGCTAAAGGCGGTCCTCGCCCGGAGCGAAGTGGGCGCCGTCGAACACCACTCGAAGTTCATCGAAACAACACCTGACCTGTTAGGAGCGAGTGCATGAGCGACACAGCCCTGCACCTGGACGCGGCGCGCTACACCTGGGGAGGAGACGAGTTCCTGTTCGTCGAAATCGCCGAAGGAATGAGCCTCGCCGCCAACTTCAAGGCCAACGCAATGGCAGCGGCGCTCGGATCCCTGAATCTTTCCGGGATCACCGACATCTGCCCGGCCAACGCGTCATTGCTGATCCGGTTCGACCCCGACGACCTCCCACCCGATGCCCTTGAGGAAGCAGTCCGTGGCGTGGAGGCCGAGGTGGCGCAGATGTCGCAGCACACCCTCCAGACCCGCATCATCGAGGTGCCGGTCTGGTACGACGATCCGTACACCCGCGAAACCGGGGCCCGATTCCGTAAGGGACACCAGCGCCCGGAAGGCAACGATCTCGACTTCGCGGCCGAGGAGAACAACCTGGCGTCCCCGGCCGAGTTCATCAAGCGTCATCACGAGTCCCCGTGGCTGGTGTCGATGGTCGGCTTCGTCGCCGGCCT
>NZ_KI914984.1:19055-25880 GCF_000520595.1 Arthrobacter sp. H5 | reverse complement strand
TGTGCCGCAGGAGCAACAGCTTGAGGTGCCCAAGTATCTGAGTCCCCGCACGGATACGCCTGCCCTGACCGTGGGCCATGGTGGATGCTTCGCCTGCATCTATTCGGTCCGCGGTGCCGGCGGGTATCAGATGTTCGGGATCGCTGCCGCACCAATCTTTGATCCCGCCCAGCTCCTGTCGGATTTCGACGACTTCATGATCTTCTTCAAACCCGGGGACATTGTGAAGTTCAAACCAGTCGACGAAGCCGAATACCGACAAATCCAGCAGCAGGTGGCCGACGGATCGTTCACTTACCGGCAGACGCCGGTGGTGTTCGACCTTGAGCGGGCGCTCGCCCACCCCACCGAGTACAACCAGGAGATCATGGAGCACCTCAATGGCCATTAGGATCATGGAGCCCGGACTTGCCACCACGGTCCAGGACAGGGGCCGACCGGGCTACTACCACGTCGGAATCCCCCAGGGCGGTTCAATGGACCAACTCTCGGCCGAGATGGCCAACGCGCTCGCCGGCAACACGCCAGCGGAAGCCGTTCTGGAGTGCACCTACATCGGGCCCCGGTTTACCACTGACGCAGACGCTGTCATAGCCGTCGCCGGCGCTCCAGTAGATGTGCTGGTCAACGGGACAGCCCGGGAGCAGTGGACCCGGCTTGAGCTGGTCGCTGGCGACGAGGTGTCCTTTGGGATGATCCGCGCCGGGACTCGCTACTACATCGCCATCCAAGGGGGAATCGACGTCCCGGTGGTGCTGGGCAGCCGGTCCACCTACGCGCTGGGGGCAATGGGCGGGTTCGAAGGGGGCACTCTCAAACCAGGCGACACCATCGACGTCGGGACAACGCCGTCAGAACACCACGCCTCAGCCGCGGATTTCATCGACGAGTCCCTCCGGCCATCCTTCGACAAGAACGTCACTGTCCGTGTCCTGCCGGGCCTCTACGACCACCGGCTGACCGAAGAGGGACTGGACACCCTGTTCAGCGCCACCTGGACCCTGACGCCCGTCGCCGACCGCACCGGGCTGCGGTACGCCGGCCCGGCCGTCACATGGAAGCCTCGGGTCCAGCCGTTCGGTGCAGGCTCCGACCCGTCGAACATTGTCGACGCAGGCTACGCTATCGGCTCTATCCAGATCCCCGGCGGCAAGGAACCCATAGTGCTCCACCGCGATGCCGTCTCCGGCGGGGGCTATGCAATGGTCGCCACGGTCATCAGCTCCGACATGGACCTGCTGGCGAGGAGCGCTCCCGGGACGCAGACAACCTTCAAGCCGGTGACAATGGAGGAAGCCCTCGCGGCACGTGCAGAAGGGAAGGCCCTGCGGTCCCGCATCTGGGGCTCAGCTGGCCAGTGAACGCTGAGACTCGCCGTGCGCCGACGCGGCGCTGCTTTCACGAACGAAGAGTTCGGGGGTCATCCTGACTGATTCGACCTGCTCACCGTTGATGACCCGCTGCAGCATCAGCATCGCCTGACGGCCAATCTGGAACATCGGCGAGCGCACCGAGGACAACGGGATAGGAAGCTGCGCGGCGAGCGAGGTGTCGTTAAAGCCAACCAGGGCGATGTCCTGCCCCACAGTCAGTCCGTGAGCGCGGAACGTTCCCATCGCTCCGATCGCCGCGAAGTCGTTGACGGCGAACACCGCTGTCGGCGCCGGGCCGGGCTGCGTAACAATCGTTTCGGCCGCCTCCCTGCCGCCCTCGGTGTCGAACCGCGACCAGATCACCGAGCTGTCAGGAAGTTCACCGCCCAGGTCCCGCCATCGCTGCCTGAAGCCGGCGGTGCGGTCAAGGGCCGTGCTGGCATAGGGTTCTCCGGCGATCAGGGACACGCTGCGGTGGCCCGTCTGCCAGAGGTGGTCCGCCACCAATTCTCCCCCCACGACGTCGTCGCAGGTTGCTGACGGGAAGCCTGGATGCCGCCGGTTTATGAGCACAAACGGAATGTGCCGTGCGCGCAGGTCAGGCAACAGGTCGCTGCCGGCGTGCACGTCGCCGAGGATGAGCCCATCCACACGGCGGGCCAGCATGATCTCGGCCTTCCTGCGCTGCTCGTCAGTACTGTCGTGGGAGTTCATGACGAACGTTGAATAGTTGTTCTCAGCTGCGGCTTCCTCGATGCCCTCGTACATGGTGGCCAGCACAATATCGGAGAGCCGTGGCACGATCACACCGAGCGCACGGGTCCGGCGGGTTCTGAGGCTCGCCGCCTGGGGATCCGGCGAGTATCCGCGCTCTACGGCGAGGTCCCGCACTTTCTGCGCAGTGGCAGAAGATGCGGCACCGCGAGCCACGTCCGATGTCGAGTGAAGGACCCGCGAGACCGTCGAGGGGTGGATCCCCAACTCGCTGGCCAGGTCCTTCAGTGTGACCGGCGTGCGGCTTTGACCTCTTGCACCCATAAGGCTCCCCTCCGTCTAGCTACCCGATGATGTATTTGATTGTTTCAGACATAAAAAACTTCGTCCGAGCCCTTGACGAGACCCAAATCACATTCTATTCTTTTCCTCAACGCAACCCAAACGATTGGGTTGCGGAACCATAGGGTTTTCGAACCAGCCGCTGAGGACCAGACACACCGGCCGCAATATCTGGCCTTTGCCGGATCGCCGTTTACCCAAACGATTGTGTAACCACAGAACAGATAGAACGGAGGTGATTATGAGCAGCGGTGATGATCAATACGTGGTGCTGCTGGCTACAGGCGGGACCATCGCCTCCCGTAACTCCGCTGAGTCTGGCGGCGCAACCATTGCGGAGGACTCAGGCGAGGTGCTGCTGCAAAGCACCGGTCACGGTTCGGTACCTGTGAAAGTGATCGACGTGATGCGGAAGGGCTCCTACCGGCTGACTTTTCCCGACATGCTGGAGATCTGTTCCGCCGTCAGGGCTGCGCTGCGTAATCCGCTGGCAGTCGGCGTCGTGGTCACCCACGGAACCGACACCACCGAGGAAACCTCCTACTTGGCCGACCTGCTCCACGACGACTGGCGGCCGGTGGTCTTCACCGGCGCTCAGTTCGCCGCGGATCACCCGTCGCCGGATGGGCCGGACAACCTGCGGCGGGCCATCGCAGTCGCAGCTTCCCCTGAAGCAGGCGGAAGGGGTGCGCTCGTCAGTTTCGCCGGGAAAATTTTCCATGCGGCGGGGGTGCAGAAGGTCCACACCACAGCCCACGCGGCCTTCGACAGTCCGGACAGTGATCCGGCCGGCAGTGTTACCGAAGCCGGTGAAGTGTCAATGGATGCCCGCCCCGCACGCTTCGCCCCTTTGCCTGCCCCCCGACCAGGCGACGACGTCGGCCTCCCCCGGACCGACGTCGTCGCCTCCTACCCCGGCGCTGACGCAGTGATGATCGAGGCCGCGCTGGCGGCGGGGGCTGTGGGCATTGTGCTTGAGGCCACCGGGATCGGCAATGCCAATCCCGTCGTGTGCACGGCGGTGGCGGACGCGACCGCCGTGGGCGCCGTCGTCGTCACTAGTACGCGGGTCCATGCGGGACCAGTGGTGCCGGTGTATGGCACCGGTGGCGGGAAGGACCTCCTCGCCGCGGGAGCCATCCCCGCAGGCCTACTGAGGCCGGCGCAGGCGCGCACCCTGCTGCAATTGCTCCTCACGCTCGGGATGACCCGCCCCCACATCGAACAGCACTTCCACCTTCGGGGCTCCCTGGTCCCGCAGGAGAACGACACCATGACCGCTTTGACCCCTTCGAAAGGCTGACCCATGACAAAGAACATACAGATTGCATTCGGCGTAGATGTCGACGCCGTGGCCGGCATGCTCGGCTCCTACGGCGGCGAGGACTCGCCCTGCGATATCTCCCGCGGGCTTTTCAGCGGCGAGGTAGGAGGTCCCCGCATCCTCCGACTCTTTGAAAAGTACAACCTTCCCTCCACCTGGTTCATCCCGGGCCACTCGCTGGAAACCTTTCCGGAGCTGACCCGGATGGTGGTGGAGGCCGGCCACGAGATCGGTGTCCACGGCTACTCCCACGAGAACCCGATCGCGATGACCCGCGAGCAGGAGACAGCGATCCTGGACCGTTCTATCGAACTGATCGAGCAGGTTTCAGGAAAGCGCCCCACCGGCTACGTGGCACCGTGGTGGGAATTTTCCACGATCACCAACGAGATTCTGCTGGAACGGGGCATCAAGTACGACCATTCCCTGATGCACAAAGACTTTGAGCCGTACTACGTCAGGGTGGGCGACAGTTGGACGAAGATCGACTACAGCAAGCCCGCTGAGGCGTGGATGAAGCCGCTGGTTCGCGGTCAGGAGACTGACCTGGTGGAGATTCCCGCCAACTGGTACCTCGACGACCTGCCGCCCATGATGTTCATCAAGGCGGCCCCTAACTCCCATGGATTCGTCAACCCCCGCGATATCGAGCAGATGTGGCGGGACCAGTTCGACTGGGTCTACCAGGAAATGGACGAGGCCGTCTTCACCATGACCGTCCACCCCGATGTGTCGGGCCGGCCGCAGGTCCTGCTCATGCTTGAGCGCCTCATCCAGCACTTCAAGTCGCACGACGGCGTCACTTGGCGGACCTTTGACCAGATCGCCGACAAGTTCCTGTCCGACAATCCCAGAAAGGAAGCCAACTGATGAAGGCTCCGGCACTTATTGACCTGACAACGCCCGCTGAGAACGAAAGACGCGCGCTGCCCATCTTCAGCAAGAAGAACACCAACACGGCAATGATCCTGGCGTTGCTCGCGTGGACCATCGCAGTCTTCGACTACGGATTGTTCGGCACCCTGCTTCCCGCCATGCAGGAGGAGTTCGGCTGGACCGAGACCGAGGCGTATGCCATCAACACCTGGATTGCCGTCGGCACGGCAATCGTCTGTTTCGGAATCGGACCGGTGATCGACCGGCTCGGCCGACGCAAGGGCATGATGCTCACCGTCGGCGGTACCGCCGCAGTCTCAGCCATCACCTCGATCATCCCTGCCGGACTGGGATTCATCAGCAACGCGATGCTGGTTGTTGTCCGATCCTTCGGGGGACTCGGCTTCTCGGAGCAGGCCGTCAACGCGACCTACATGAACGAGGTCTTCCAGGTCACCGAGGATGAAAAGAAGCGCAAACGCCCTGGCTTCTACTACTCCTTTGTCCAGGGTGGCTGGCCGCTGGGCTTCCTGCTCGCCGCCGCCCTGGCCTTCGCTTTCCTGCCGGCCCTCGGCTGGCGTGCGCTGTACATCATGGCGGCCATCCCTGCGGCAATCATTGTCTACCTCATTGCCAAGAAGCTCAAGGAAACCCCGCAGTTTGAACTGCACGAGAAACTGACCCAGCTGGAAAAATCCGGCAAGGTCGATGAAGCTCATGCGCTGGCAGGTTCCTTCGGCGTCCAGCACTCCTCAACGGCTCCCCTGAAGCGTATCTGGGAACCACAGCTGCGACGCAACACCATCGTCTTCTCCCTGGCCTGGATTGTAAACTTCTTCGGCATCATGGTCTTCAGCATCCTGGGATCCTCGGTACTGGTGAACTCCCGCGGTGTGGAACTGTCCGATGCATTCTGGATGCTGATTGTCATCAACGCACTGGCCTACTTCGGGTACGTCTTCCACGGCTGGTTCGGCGACGTCATCGGCCGGAAGCAGACCATCATCATCGGTTGGATCATCTCCGGGATTTCGTTCTCGGTGATGCTCAGCCCGCTCGCTTCGTCCCCCTTCCTCATCATCCTCACCTACGGTATTGGCCTTTTCTTCCTGGTGGGACCGTACGCCGCGATCCAGTACTTCATGGCCGAGTGCTACCCCGTCAGCTGCCGGGCAACCGGATTGGCGTTCATCGGAGCAATGAGCCAGCCGGGCATCATCCTCGGCGGAGCGTTGTTCACCATTGTCACTGCAGC
The DNA here is from genome assembly GCF_000520595.1 of Arthrobacter sp. H5. Classification (GTDB taxonomy): domain Bacteria; phylum Actinomycetota; class Actinomycetes; order Actinomycetales; family Micrococcaceae; genus Arthrobacter_D. The sequence goes on along the minus strand of NZ_KI914984.1, from coordinate 19,996 downwards.
GGCAGGAACCACTGCCGCTGCGCTGTGGGTCGGCGCCCTCGGCACCCTGGTGTCGGGATTGCTGATGATGATGGCGAAGCCAATTCCCAAAGAGCTGCTGGAGGACCCGAGTGCATGAGTCACCTGTAGCAGTAATCACTGGCGCCGCCAGCGGTATCGGGCGTGCTCTCGCCGTTCATTACGCCCAGCGCGGGGTCCGTTCGGTCATCGGCACCTTCCCCGGTGATCCGCACGACCCGGAGGAAACGCTCCGCCTGGTCGAGCAGGCCGGGGGCCAGGCGGTAATCCAGGACGTGGATGTCCGGGACACCGCGTCGGTGGAAACCTTCGCGGACCGGGCGCTCAACGACTTTGGGCGGTTGGACTACGCGGTGGCTAACGCAGGCGTCCTCCGCAATGCTCCCTTGGGCGAGCTGACCGACGCGCGCTGGAACGACATGCTCGACGTCGACCTCACCGGTGTGCTGCGAACACTCCGTGCAGGCTCCACTCGGATGGACGACGGCGGCGCCATGGTCGCCGTCTCGTCCATCGCGGGTGGAGTCTACGGCTGGGAACAGCACGCGCACTACGCCGCCGCGAAGGCGGGGATCCTCGGACTCGTCAGGAGCATCGCCGTCGAACTGGGCCCCCGGGGCATCCGGGCCAACGTCGTCATCCCCGGCCTGATTGAAACCCCGCAGTCCCTGGATCCCGTGAACTCGTTAGGCCCAGAAGGTCTGGAACGCGCAGGGCAGGACATTCCGTGGGGCCGGGTTGGGCGGCCGGAGGAGGTAGCCAGCGTGATTGGGTTCCTGACCTCGGCCGACGCGGCCTATGTGACCGGGCAGTCGTTGGTTGTTGACGGCGGCCTCACGGTCAAGATGAAGGCATGAGCGCCATGAGGACAGTCGTCGTCACCGGCGGCGGGAGTGGCATCGGCGAAGCAATCGCCGATGCCT
>NZ_KI914984.1:6219-18955 GCF_000520595.1 Arthrobacter sp. H5 | reverse complement strand
GGCGAAGCAATCGCCGATGCCTTCCGAGGAGATGGGTCCCGGGTGGTGGTGCTGGACCGGATGCCGTCCCCCCACTCGATCACGGTCGATGTGGGCGACGAGGCCAGCATAGTGGCGGGCTTCGCCGCAGCGCGGGCGGAGCTGGGCAGGATCGACATCCTGGTCAACAGTGCAGGCCTGCTGACCGAATCACCGCTCCAGGACATGTCCCTGGCCCGGTGGCAGGAAACCATCACGGTCGACCTGACCGGGGTCTTCCTCTGCTGCCGTGAGGTGGTCGCCGATATGCGGGCGAACAGGTGGGGGCGGATCATCAATATTTCGTCCCAGCTGGGCATCAAGGGCGGCACCGGCCTCAGCCATTACAGTGCGGCGAAGGCGGGCGTTATCGGCATGACCAAGTCCCTCGCCCTCGAGGTGGCTGGTGACAACGTGCTGGTCAACTGCATAGCTCCGGGACCGATCGAAACACCGCTGGTGGAGGGCATCTCCGAAGACTGGAAGGCCGCCAAACGGAAGGAGCTGCCCCTGGGACGCTTCGGCACACCGGCCGAGGTTGCCCCGGTGGCCGTGCTGCTCGCCAGCGACCCCGGCGGAAACCTCTTCGTCGGGCAAACGTTGGGACCTAACTCCGGCGACGTGATGCAGTGATGGGGACCCCGTAAATGTGCGGAGTCTGTGGACGAACGGTGGTCCCCGATGAGGTGCTGGGGCAGGTCGGGACACTCCGTAAACGGCTAATTGCGGCGCAAACCATCAACGCACTCTGCCATGGCCTGTCAGGGATCCCTGGTGTGCAGGTCGCAGGGGACATCTGGCAGATACGTGGGCTAACAGGTAACGTGACGCAGTGCAGCACAGTCAATGATGTCTGGGACGCCGTCCTCCGCGCTCCCTCAACGTCCCTCCACAGGGAACAGTTACTCCACCGGATGCACGCCCTGCTACATGCCCCCACCGCGGGTGACACGGACCCTGCCCAGAACGTCATCAACGCCGGATGGCATCAGGCAAGAAACCTCTTTGCTGATGCCATCTGACCCACTGTCCTGACGTCGGCAAGCGCTCCTGAAAATCCTCGTCTGGCCAGCCCGCCCGCTTAAAAGCCCGCGTACGGTTTGCTCCAGTCGGGTTTGACCTTGAATTTGACGACGATGAAGATCATGGCACTGCCTTTCGCGTGTACTTCGGTGATTTTCCCAGAATAGACTTTCTCCACCAGCGCCCTCCATTCCACCAGGAGCACCCCCCTTGCTCTCCGCCTTCCGCACCGCCGTCGCCGACCCGGCGCAGATCCGGACCCGCGCCATCGATCTGCACGCCAACGCCCATGACGCCTCCCATTTCCTGCTGATCCCGCGGGCTGTCGCAGTGCCCACCAATGCCGCGGAAGTGGGCCGGCTGCTGCAGGCGAGCGCAGCCCAGGGCATCCCGCTGACCCTGCGATCCGGGGGCACAAGCCTTAGCGGCCAGGCGGTCACCGACGGCGTGCTGGTGGATGTGCGGAAGCATTTCAGGACGATCGACGTGCTCGACGATGGCGCCCGGGTCCGTGTCCAACCCGGTGTTACGGTACGGATGCTCAACGCACGACTGGCACGCTATGGACGGAAGTTCGGGCCCGACCCGGCCAGCGAATCGGCGTGCACCATCGGCGGCGTGGTGGCAAACAACTCCTCCGGCATGCACTGCGGAACGGTGGATAACGCCTACCGCACCCTCGAATCGCTGACAGTGGTCCTCCCCAGCGGCACGGTGCTGGACACCGCGGAGGCAGGCGCGGATGAAAAGCTTCGTGCGCTGGAACCGGCACTGCATCAGGGTCTGCTCCGGCTGGCCGAGCGGGTGCGGTCCAACTCTGAGTCCGTACGCACCATTACGCAGCAGTTCTCCATGAAGAACACCATGGGCTACGGGCTGAACTCGCTGCTGGATTTCAGCCGCCCCGTGGACATGCTTGCCCACCTCATCGTGGGGAGCGAAGGCACCCTCGGTTTTGTGGCCGAAGCGGTCTTCCGCACTGTACCGGTCCGTGCACACACCGCCACCGGGCTGCTGGTCTTTGATGATCTGCAGGCAGCCAATTCGGCTCTTCCGGCACTCGTGGAATCCGGCGTGGCCACCGCGGAGCTCATGGACGCCCTGTCCCTGAAGGTGGGGCAGAGCATTCCGGGGACTCCCGCCGTCGTCCGTGGGTTGACGGTGGTGGATCATGCGGCGCTGCTGGTGGAATACTCCGCTGACTCGGCGACCCAACTCGGCGACGCGCAGGCCGTGGGGTCCGCCGCCCTGGCGGGCCTGAACCTGAGCGCACCAGCCGTGTTCAGCACCGACGCCGCAGCGCGCGCCGAACTGTGGCATCTGCGCAAGGGGCTGTACGCGTCGGTGGCCGGGGCCCGGCCGCAGGGAACCACCGCGCTACTGGAGGACGTGGTGGTTCCGGTCCCGTCATTAGCCCGGACGTGTGTGCAGCTGAATCACCTGTTCGAGAAGTACCAGTACCGCAACAGCGTGATTTTTGGCCATGCGAAGGACGGGAATATCCACTTCATGCTCACCGATGCGTTTGCGTCGGCCGCGGAACTGGACCGTTATCACGCGTTCACCGAGGACATGGTGGACCTGGTGCTCGGCGAGAACGGCTCCCTCAAAGCGGAACACGGCACCGGTCGTGTCATGGCGCCGTATGTGCGCCGGCAGTACGGCGACGAACTGTATGCCGTGATGAGAGAGATCAAGGCGCTCTTTGACCCGGCTGGAATGCTGAACCCCGGCGTCATCATGAACGACGATCCGCGGGCGCATTTGCAGCACATCAAATCGGCGCCTGCGGTGGCCGAGGAGGTGGACCGTTGTGTTTCCTGCGGCTACTGCGAACCGGTGTGCCCAAGCAAGGACATCACGCTCACACCGCGCCAGCGGATTGTAACGCTCCGGGCGATTGAACAGGCGCGGCTCGACGGCGACAACGCCCTGGTCACGGCGCTGGAAAAGGATTACGCCTACGAATCGGTGCAAACCTGCGCCGTGGACGGCATGTGCCAGACTGCCTGTCCCGTGGACATCAACACCGGCAGCCTGGTGAAGCGGATCCGCAAGGAAGAGTCGAATCCGGTGGCGCGTGCCGGCTGGAAGACCGCCGCCGATCATTGGGGACCGGTGACCCGCGGCGCGGGCGCTGCACTGACGCTGACCAGCAAACTGCCGTCCGCCGTCGTACTCGCTCCGAACAAGGCAGCACGTACAGTGCTGGGGTCTGACACCGTGCCGCTCTACTCGCCGGAGCTGCCCGCTGGTGGGATCGCCCGCGGCCGTCCCGCGCCGTCGTCGTCGCCAGACGCCGTGTACTTTCCGGCCTGTGTGGGCACCATGTTTGGTCCGGCCGGATCCTCCTCGGGCGGGGTGCAGCTGCGGTTCGAGGAGCTGTGCGCGCTGGCGGACGTGACGCTGCTGGTGCCACCGGGGATCGACAGTCTCTGCTGCGGCACACCGTGGTCTTCGAAGGGTATGGCGGGCGGCCAGGAGTCCATGCGCGTCCGTGTGCTCCAGGGGCTGCGGCAGGCCACCAACGACGGCGAACTGCCGGTGGTGTGCGATGCCTCCTCCTGCACGGAGGGCCTGCTCGCCACCATCGAGGCGGAAGTGCCGAATCCCGGGCAGGCGCCATTGCGGGTGATGGATGCGGTGGAGTTTGCGGCGGCTCGGATTCTTCCGCTGCTCGGCGAATACACCAAGCTGGATTCGCTGACACTGCACCCCACCTGCTCCTCCACCCGGCTGGGCGTCAACCCGGCGCTTACCCGGGTGGCCGCTGCCGTGGCCACTACCGTGCAGGTTCCGGAGTCCTGGGGCTGCTGTGCATTTGCCGGAGACCGTGGGATGCTGCACCCCGAACTCACGGAGTCGGCAACGCGCGCGCAGGCGGTGGAGGTTGGCGCGTTTTCGTCCTCCGCCCATGCGTCCTGCAACCGCACCTGCGAGCTGGGGATGACGCGTGCCACCGGCGAGAACTACCACCACGTGCTGGAGTTGCTGGCCGACGTGGCGGGCGCACCGGTCATTCATCGCAAAGACTGACCATTCACCCGCGAAACGAGCTGCGGAGCTTGCGGTTCATTACCTGTTCCTGTTAGGCCTACAGTAAGGAATGAACCGTAAGCGCCGGGTGCCAAAGGTGGCAGCCGGCAGGGAAGGGAACCAACGATGACCCGCACCAACCCACCCGTGGAAGAAGCCGACGAGCGGGAGCTCGAGGTGGGCGAGCCCAAGGACTGGGCAGCCGGCGTTCCCGGGGTGCTGCATTCCATGCAGCCCGCCATCAAGCACATGGGCGCAGTGAACAGCGCCAAGACGCTGCTTGCCCTCAACCAAAAGGACGGTTTTGACTGCATGAGCTGCGCGTGGCCGGATCCAGGCCACCGCAGCAACTTCGAGTTCTGCGAGAACGGCGCCAAGGCCGTCACCTGGGAGGCCACCCCCGTGGTCATTTCCACCGACTTTTGGGCCGAACATTCGGTGAGCGATCTGTTGGAGAAGTCCGAGTACTGGCTGGGTATGCAGGGCCGGCTCACGGAGCCGGTGCACAAACCTGCGGGTGAGGACCACTACAAGCCGGTCAGCTGGAGCGAAGCGTTCTCCATTCTGGGCGAACGGCTCAAGACCTTGGACTCCCCCCACCAGGCCGCCTTCTACACCAGCGGCCGCACGTCCAACGAAGCAGCATTCATCTACCAGCTGTTTGTGCGCGCGTTCGGCACCAACAACCTGCCCGACTGCTCCAACATGTGCCACGAATCGTCTGGCTGGGCCATGGGGCAGACCATTGGAATCGGTAAGGCAACCGTCCGCTATGAGGACTTCGCCCAGGCGGACCTCATTATCATCATGGGACAAAATCCCGGCACCAACCACCCCCGGATGCTCACGGCGCTGGAGGGAACCAAGAAGGCCGGCGGACATATTGTTGCGGTCAACCCGATGCCGGAGGCAGGGCTCAAGCGGTACAAGAATCCGCAGCGGGTCAGCGGAGTCATAGGCCGCGGCACAGACATTGCGGATCAGTTTATGCAGATCCGGCTTGGCGGAGACATGGCGCTGCTGCAGGCTGTGTCCAAGCGGGTACTCGATGCCGAAGCCAAGAACCCCGGAACCGTCCTTGACCACGAGTTCCTTGACAAGCACTGCCAGGGACTCGACGAACTCAGGGAGCACCTCAGCGAGCTCGATGAGCAGGCGGTCCTCGAAGCCACCGGTCTGCGGATCGAGGAAATTGACGAACTGGCCGAGCGATACCTGAAGGCAGACAGGGTCATCATCACCTGGGCGATGGGGCTGACGCAGCAGAAAAAGGGCGTCGCCACCATCAAGGAGATCATCAACCTGCTGCTGCTCCGCGGCAACATCGGTAAGCCCGGTGCGGGAGCCTCCCCCATCCGCGGCCACAGCAATGTGCAGGGCGACCGGACCATGGGCATCTGGGAGCAGATGCCGCCGTCGTTCCTTGACGCCCTCGAAAACGAGTTCGGGTTCGATGCCCCCCGCGAACACGGCGTGGACGCCGTGGAAACCATAAACCAAATGCGCGACGGCGCCATCAAGGCCTTCATTGCGCTCGGCGGAAACCTGGTGTCGGCCATCTCGGACACGCAGGCGGCCGAAGCAGCCATGCGGAACACTGACCTCACCGTCCAGATTTCCACCAAACTCAACCGCTCACACACCGTGATCGGCAAAGAGGCGCTGATCCTGCCAACCATGGGACGGACGGAAATCGATGTGCAGGCCACCGGTCCGCAGTTTGTCTCGGTGGAGGACACGGTCTGTGCGGTACACCCTTCGTGGGGCAAGGTGGAGCCTGTCGCGCCAAACCTGCTCTCGGAAGTTGCCATTGTCTCGCGCCTGGCCCGTGCAGTGCTCGGCGACATGGACAACATCAACTGGGACGGTTTTGAAAGGAACTACGACCTCATCCGCGAACATATCTCCCACGTGGTGGACGGCTGCGAGGATTACAACACGAAGATCCGGCAGGAGGGCGGCTTTGTGCTTCCCAACGGGCCGCGCGACTCCCGGACGTTCCGCACGCCCACCGGCAAGGCAATAATTACTGTCAACGAGCTGGAACACGTTGAGCGGCCGCCGGGCACCCTCATCCTGCAGACGCTGCGCTCACACGATCAGTTCAACACCACCATCTACGGCCACAATGACCGCTACCGCGGCATCAAGAAGGGCCGCCACGTCGTCTTTGTGAATCCGGATGACCTCGCAGAACTTGGATTCTCCGATGGGCAGTTGGTGGACGTCCACGGTGAGCACCAGGACGGCATGGAGCGGGTGCTGCGGAAGTTCAGGTTGGTGTCCTACCCGACGGCGCGCGGTTGTGCGGCGGCCTATTATCCGGAGGCCAACGTTCTGGTTCCGCTGAACCACGTTGCCGAGGGCAGCAACACGCCCATCTCCAAAGCTGTCATTGTCCGGTTGGAACTCTCATCGGATCAGGTGCAGGCAGCCCCGGTCTGAGGCCCGCCGGTGATAGTTCCCTTCGCGGTGATCAATCCGGACAAAGGTGAGCATTATTCCCTACTCACCTTTGTCCGGATTGCTCGCGCCTCGGTCCAGTCTGCTCGCCGGGGCGCATGTGTCGTGCGCGTTATTGGGCCGTCTTGGTCCAGCCTTTCTCGTCCGGGCCGTCTTCCACGCCTTTGGCACAGACCTGCACAACGACGTCGGCCGCTGACTGAACGGCGTCATCGGCGCCTTTTCTGCCGCTGGTATCTGCCGTCCCCGCGGCATAGCCGATGAGGAAAGCACTGATGGAGCCGGCCGACGGCGACACTTCACGGGAAGTCTGTTCGGCGACCTCCACGATGCGCTGATGGTCCACCTCAAGATCAAGAATCTGAAGGGCCTGCGTCAGCTGGCGGCTCCATTCGGAGAGGGTGCGCAATTCGTCGTCGAGGCTGGTCATGGTGCTCCTTTGGTTTGTGATTCTCAAGGTTTAGCATCGCCTACGTCGTTCCACAATAAAACACACCTGTAGCGCACGTCCTCCTGGCCGCCTGGCCTCCGACGACGGCAGTTACATGTCAGGTGCACGCATCGCCGTCACGGGTGCCGGCCGATTTTGTAGCGGCACTCACGCGTAGGTCCGAGCTCCTGTCCGGTCCACCGCATAACGGCGGACAAAGTTGCGGAGAATCACGGCAGGTTGATCGACCTTGGTTGTGCGGACCCGCGCCATGTAGTCCTCCGCCTGCTCGGGCGGAAAGTAGCCTGCGTGGCGGTAGATGTCGATCCGCTGCACCAGCGCATCCACGTCCAACTCAGGATGGAACTGGGTGGCAAAAAGGTTCTCCTTGATGCGGAACATCTGCACGGGACAGGACGACGACGACGCCAGCACCACCGCGCCCGCCGGCAGCGTGGTGCAGGCTTCCTTATGCCCAACAAAGGCATCAAACGTACGGGGCAGGCCGGTGAGCAGTGGGTCTGCAACCCCGGCGTCAGTCACGGTGATCTGAACCGCGCCGATGGGTTCGGCGAAGGTCCGGTCAATCAGCCCACCCTGATGACGGCCGAGCGTTCCCACGCCGTAGCAGGCGCCCAGAAAAGGGAAGTCCGCTGCGACAATCGCGTCCAGCAGTTCTGCGATCTCCCGCTCGACCCGTCGTTGCACCAGGGTTTTGTCCACTTCCGGATCGGATGAGTTGAACGGGCTGCCGCCAATCAGGACGCCTGAGTAGTCCGCCAAATCGATGGCGGGTAAAGGGCCCGTCTCCGCCCGGACCCGATGCAGCTGATCCGGTGCCAGTCCGCCGAAGCGAAGGAACCCCTGATACTCGCCGTCGGCGGCAGCATCCTGCGCCCGCGTCGCTATCAGGAGAAAGGGTTTCACAAGCTGCCAAGCTCCGTCATCGGATCGGCAAGTGCTTTCACATCCACTGTCCGGCCGCTCTTCACCAGATCCTGGATAACCTCCTGGACATCCCAGACATTGACGTTCATGCCCGCCACCACCTTTCCATCACGGACCCAGAAGGCGATGAACTCCCTGTCCTCCAGGCTGCCACGGATGATTACTTCAGCGTCTTTGGCAATGGAACTGTAGCCGGAATATTCCATGCCAAGATCAAACTGGTCCGTGTAGAAATAGGGGATGGCGTCAAGCTCTGCCCGTTGACCGAGCATCGATTTCGCGGCAACCTCTCCCCCGGCGATGGCGTTGGCCCAGTGCTCACTGCGTGCATACTCACCCGTCACCGGATGCAGCGCGTTGGCGACATCACCGGCGGCGAAGATGTCTTCAACGCCGGTGCGCAGCCCCGAGTCCACCTGAATACCGTTGCTGACAGTCAGTCCAGCGGCCTCAGCCAGCCCGGTATTTGGTGTCACGCCCACAGCGATGACCACGAGATCCGCGGGAAGTTCCTCCCCTGTGCTGGTGACAACGGAGGTGACACCGCCGTCGTCGTCGCCCTTGATTTCCTTCACCGACGCCGGGAGGAGGAACCGCACCCCGGCCTCCTTGTGTCGGGCAGCGAACACGTTGCCCAGCTCGGAACCGATTGCGGCGCTCAGCGGAACCTCTTCGAGGCCAAGGAGCGTGACTTCATTGCCGAGCTCCCGTGCAGTGGCCGCAACCTCCATGCCGATCCAGCCGGACCCAATGAGCACCAGCTGGCGCCCCCCGCCGGACAGTTCGGTGTGGAGGTATTGGCTGTCCGATTTGGTGCGGTAGGTGGTGACACCGCCCAGCCCGGCTCCGGGGAGGTCAAGTTTGCGTGGGGATGCGCCCACTGTGAGGAGGAGTTTGGAGTACTGAATCGAGCGTCCGCTGGTGAGCTGGACGGTGTGTGCCACCGGATCAATATGTGTGGCGGCGTCCGAAAGGATCAGTTCCACGTTGTTCTGCGTGTACCAATCCGCCGGGTACGGCAGCAGCGACTCTTCGCTCTCCTTGCCCGCGAGGAATCCCTTGGACAGCGGCGGGCGCAGGTATGGCTGCGCATCCTCGGCACCGATCAGGATGACGGGGCCGCCGAAGCCCTCCGCCCTCAACGTGGCGGCTGCTGTGGCACCCGCGAGCCCTGCACCGACAATCACCATGGCTTCAACCTTGTTCACTGCGGCCTCTTTCTTCGACTGGTTCCTTGACCTTAGAAGGGAGCATCCGGGAAGTCCACACCGGCGGTGCGCCACGGCCCGTCGTCGTCGTCGTGCGTGATTGGTTACGGCACCGGTTGGGGTGCCGTCGGACCTACATAGCGGGCTGATGGACGGATGATCTTACCGTCCGCCGCCTGCTCAAGGATGTTGGCTGTCCAGCCAAGAACCCGTGCCGCAGCGAAGGTGGGGGTGAACAGACTGCGGTTCAGTCCGCACTGCTCCATCACAACCCCGGCATAGAACTCAAGATTGGTGTGCAGCGCTCTGCCCGGTTTGAGCAGCTCCAGCAACACCGGCACACGTTCTTCCACCTTGACCGCAAAGTCCACCCTGGGACCTCCGAAACCGAGCGCCACTTTCTTCAGGAGGCGGGAGCGTGGGTCTTCAGTGCGGTAGACCGGGTGGCCAAAGCCCATGATTCTCTGGCCTGATTGAACCTTTTCGGTGATCCAGGCGTCGATGTTGTTCTCGGTTCCGATTGAATCGAGCGTGTCCAGCACGCGGCTGGGGGCTCCGCCGTGCAACGGTTCCGAAAGGGAACCCAGCGCGCCAACCAGGCAGGAGGCTGCATCGGCGCCGGTCGAGGCGATCACACGCGCGGTGAAGGTCGAGGCGTTGAACCCGTGGTCAATGGCGGCGACCAGATAGGTGCTCACGGCGGCGACATGTTCCTGTGGAGGAGTAGTTCCGGTGATCATGCGGAGGTAGTTTTCGACGTAGCCGGCGCCGGGAACGGGCGTCACCGGGTCTTGTGCTGTGTTGTGACGGTGGAGTGCGGCGATGATCACCGGCACCTTCAGCGCCAGCTGGATGAGGTCTTTTTCACGGTCCTCCGCGTTCAGGTCGAACAGTGGACGTGTGGCGGTTGCGGCGCCTTCAAGTGCCAGGGCGGTGCGCAACCCGGCGAGCGCGTCGCCTGCCTGGGCTGCCCGGGCAATGATCGGCAGGGCCTGTTGTGTGCTCGGGTGGAGGGCCGGTGGGGCCTCCGGTTGAAATTTACTGAGTTGCTCCGCCGTAGGGAGGGACCCGCGCAGCAGGAGATGCCACACCTCCTCCACAGATTTTTTCTCTGCGAGCTCGACGGCGGAGTACTCACGGTAGTTATAAAAGCCTTCGTGGCCGCGCACCTCGCCGAGCGCAGTATCTGCCACCACAACGTTGGTCAGGCCCCGCGGAACGTCGATGAGCGTGTTGTTGGATCGTGATGCTGTCTGCATGGTGGCCTCCTGAAGTGTTGGGTAATATCACAGCACCGACATTGATTAATAGATAATCAATATTGATTGGATCAATATGCCTGTTCGCCTATCCACGGCTCGCCTATCCACGGCTCGTCTTTCCACGGCACAGGCCGCCGCACGCCTGGGGGTGAAGCCGGCCACGCTCTACTCCTATGTATCGCGCGGACTGATTTCCAGCGAACGGATAACGGACTCGGTGGGCTCCACATTCGATCCGATGGAAGTCGAGACTTTGGCGCACAACCGCCGCGCCCGGAGTAGTTCCCCAGTGGCCGGGTCTCCGCTGATGGTGCTGGATTCCTCCATCACCTTGATTCGGTCCGACGAGCTGTTTTACCGGGGTGTGCCTGCTGCCCGCCTCGCAATGGTCAGCAGCTTTGAAGAGGTGACAGCGCTGGTATGGGAGGCCGGGAGTGACCTTGTCTTCGCGCCGTTTGACGAGGTTGCCCAGCTGATCCGAGGTTCTCCGCTGGATGGTGCCAGGCCGGTGGATTTGTTCCTGCATACATTGCTGCTGTCCGCTGTGCACGATCCGGTGAAATGGGACCTGACCACTCCGACTGTGTGGACCTTGGCATCGCGTGCCATCGCGACCATGGTTGCGGCACTGCCTGGGGAGACAGTTCCTTCCGGCTCGTCCATCGCTTCGGCGTTGTGGTCCAAGCTCAGTCCGCTGCCGGGCAGCTCCGGTGACCGGAAACTGCTCAACGCCGCGCTGGTCCTGCTCATCGACCACGATCTTGCCGCGTCAACCCTTGCCGCGCGTGTGGCCGCATCAGCGCGGGCACACCCCTATGCAGCGTTGACCAGTGCATTTGGTGCGTTCGATAGTGCTCTGCATGGTCACGCCAGCAGCCAAGCCGCAGCCATGCTGAACGAGGTTATTGCCACCGGCAACACCGAAGCAGCCATTTCCCGTCAACTGGCCGAGGGAAAGGGCATCCCGGGATTTGGTCATGTGCTCTATCAGGAACGTGATCCCCGGTCGGATGTCCTACTGAGCTTGATGCGCACCATGCCGCGCTACCGGGAGGTGACGCAGGCCGCCGACCGTCTTACCGCCGTCGTCACGTCCCGCACTCACCGGATGCCCAACATTGACCTGGCACTCGCTGCACTGACTATTGGCGGGCGGATGCATCCGACCGCCGGGCAAGGGATCTTTGGGCTGGCACGTTGCGTGGGGTGGACTGCGCACATTCTGGAGGAGTACTCGGAGAGTCCGTTGCGGTTGCGTCCGGCCGGCAACTATGTGGGTGTGATGCCTACGTAAGGTCCGCCCGCAGCAGCAAACCCACGCCACCCGTGAACTGCAACGTATGAAATATCGGTGCTCTTGCCACCTCTTTGAAGCCCCACTTTTGGTGAAGTTCAATCGAGGCGCGATTGTTTGCGTGGACTACGTACCAGGCTTTGCCGGCGTGTTGTCTAATCCAGTTCAGTCGCAGAGTAGTGAGCTCGGCCGCCACGCCCTGGCGTCTCCATAGTGGGGCGACGGTGAGGCCACCCAGGTAGTGTCCAGCCGGAGCGGGACCGTCACTGTGGTCCCAGTAGTGTGTCTTGGCCCAGCCGATGATCTGTTCATGCGTTTCGGCAACGAGGACCAGCCGGTGTGGATCGCTGATCGCACGTTCGAGTGAGGCTGCGTTGGCTTGGCGGCCGGAGTCGCGTTCAATGTCCAGGACGGACCGGAGATCATGGTGCAGTGCTTTACGGGTGGTCATCACTGCCTTCGGCTGACGACTGACGTTCGGCGCGTAGTCCGCAAATCCACCCATGCTTCAAACCTACTGTGGATATCGAGTCCCCTTCCACTCCTCCACATTGGCTGATTCTCCATGCAATTCGAACATATCTTCGATACGTTTGATGCATGGCAATCACCGCGTATGAGCAGCAGGACTCAGGGGTCCTGGAATCTGTCCGTGCGGAATTGGCCAACTTTGCTGAGACGTTCCGCGTTGAAAGCCTCCTGCAGTCCACCGCGTCCCTCGCCTCCGTCGTGGCAGACCTCGAGGGCCTTGCCCGCGTCGTCGAACAGTTGCAGGTCATTGGTGCACACGCCGTGGAACAGCAGGATGTTGCCCGCGCAGGCGAGTCACCTCGCCGTATGCCGCTCCCTTCCACCAACACGCGCAACGACGTCGGATCACCCAAGGGCACGGAATTTCGGGATAATGCCGACTATCTTCGATCCCGTCTGAGGATCAGCCGCAGCGAGGCGCGTAGGAGGATCAGCCTCGGCGCGCAGGTACTGCCCTCCATATTGCCGGGTGGACAGCTGTCAGAGCCGCTGCTGCCGCAACTGGCCGTCGTTGTGGCGGGGG
>NZ_KI914984.1:5147-6119 GCF_000520595.1 Arthrobacter sp. H5 | reverse complement strand
GGCAGCCGAGCGGCCACCATAATCGGGGACGCCATTGAACGCACGCGGCCCTTGGCTTCCACTGAAGATCTTGATGCAATGGAGGCACATTTAGCTCGTCAGGCCGTGGAATCGGACGTGGATGTGCTGAGGGTTGTTGTGCGCCGCTGGGAGGACTACCTCGATCCTGACGGACAGGAACCTTCCGACCAGACCTTGAAGGTGCGCCAGGGAGTGTTCCTGCGGGGGACGCGTGCCGGGCTACACTTCATGGAAATCTCCGCTACCACCCAACAGTTCGAACACCTCATGACCGCCATGAACACAGCAACCAATCCCCGGCTGCACGCTTCCACTAAACCCGCAGCAGATGGTCCAGGTGCGCAGGCCGATAAACCTGGCTCGGAAGGTTCTTTGCCGGCTGTCGATAGCCCCAGCCATGCGCAACTATTGCTCGAAGGACTTGTGGGCGCCTGCAGAATCGCGCTTACCACCGACAAACTACCCGCCGCCGGAGGACATCGGCCACAGGTGATGGTGACCATCAACCACGAGGACCTCGTGAGCAGACTCACTAACGCGGACCGATCGGCCCGCAGTCAAGCGGGACGTGCGGGCCACGGGGTCTTTGCTGGCCTGCTTGGCGCGAGGAGCGTTCGACAGCTTGCCTGCGACGCTGACATCATTCCGGTGGTTCTCGGCGGTGGAGGGCAGATCCTGGACATTGGACGATCCCAGCGACTGTTTCCCACATTCATGAGGAAGGGCCTTATTGCCCGGGACGGCGGTTGTGCTTTCCCGGACTGCACCATCCCCACAACCTGGTGCGAGGCACACCACATCAACCCCTGGGAACATGGGGGGGTGCCACCAGCTGCGACAACGGCTGCCTGCTCTGCACCCGGCATCATCACCTACTTCATCAAGGTGACTGGAGAATCCAAACAATTAACGGCAGGCCGTGGTTCATCCCGCCCCGCTATATCGACCCGG
>NZ_KI914984.1:0-5047 GCF_000520595.1 Arthrobacter sp. H5 | reverse complement strand
TCATCCCGCCCCGCTATATCGACCCGGCGCAGACGCCACGGCAAAACCGCTACCACCAGATCGGAAGGGTGGCTTGAAACGTCCTTACGCACGTTGGGTCACCGCTGGTGAGCCGCCGGCACTTGGGTGATGGCCAGTGGTCCAAGAAAATTGTATTCAGGACACAGGCTGACCGCATGTGGTTCTACGCTTCATTCATCATCGAAATTCCCGAAAGGACTATCCCCATGGACTGGAAAATTGAACTGGTATCCGTTCCAGTGAGCGATGTTGATCGCGCTAAGACTTTCTACGTGGATCAAGTCGGCTTTATCGCCGATCACGATCAGGTGGTCAGCGACGATCTGCGATTCGTTCAGCTGACTCCGCCCGGCTCTGCATGTTCCATCTGCTTCGGCGTCGGCCTGACCGAGATGGAACCTGGCTCACAGAAGGGCATTCAGATCGTCATTCCGAATGCTGATGAGGCCCGCCAGCATCTCTTGGACAACGGAGTGCAGGCAAGTGACGTCGATGAACAATCGTGGGGCCGGTTTGTCTATTTCGCAGATCCCGATGGCAACACGTGGGCTCTCCAGGAACTACCGGACTATTCGAAGATGAACCAGCAGTAGTCGCTGACTCCCGAAACGCCTGATGCGGAGCTAACTCGATGGGACCGGCGGGCCAATAATGAGGAGCGCTGCAAACACCACGGACACCCCTGCGATAGCCACAAATGCCGCCACCAACGGGTTTCTGAGCACCCACGCCTGCAGTTTTTCGACATTTCCGGCGGGCTTTTCCCGTCCCGGCGCAAGCCTCCAGCCGCCGTCGAGCATGCCCCGACGTTCCAGCCAACGGTCATACGGCACAGTCGCCAGCGGCACGACGGCGGAAACCAACCCCAGTAACGCGGTGCGGAGCGTCCAGCGCTGATTCACCCACACGAAGGTGGTGCTCACCAGGAAAGCCAGAAAGACAAATCCGTGCAGGCCACCCGCCACGGGTATCAATGCATCAGTGGTTCGGGTGACGTACTTCAAGAACATCGCAGTCAGAAGCAGCGCCCATGTCACCGCCTCGGCGATGGCAACAATTCGGAACAGTGTGCGTGGTGTCATGGTGTCTCCTGAGTTCAAACGAGCCACTCTAAACTATCGCAATCCGCGTTCTGGGGCCTACTTGCACGCGACGGTTCCGGACGACTCCAGCGCGGCGGTCGACAACTCCGTGGAGCGTGCCGGGCCAGCTCTCTTGGTGCACGCCAGATTAACCGATACCAGCGAGGCCAGAACAATGACAGCACCAACGAGCTGACCGGTGGAAAGACTCTCGCTCAGAAACAGGTAGCCCAGCAGGGTCGCGACAACCGGGCTGAGCAGTCCCAAGAACACTGTCGAAGAGACAGGCAGCGCGGACAGACCCCTGAACCAGAGGACATAGGCAACCGCAGTGCCCACCAGTGTCAGGTAGAGGTAGCCGAACCCGTTGGTCAGCGAGAGAGCTGGCGGGGCACCCTCAATGATCAAAGCGAAGGGTGCGAGGAACATGCCACCGGCTATTAGCTGCCACGAGGTGACCGTCAGGGGTGAAGCGGGCTGCCCCCACTTCTTTACCAGGACCACCCCGGCTGCCATCGACCCCGCACCGCCCAGCGCAGCAAGCACTCCAAGAAGATCAAGCCTCGACTGGCCGTGAAGGACCAGGAGCGCGACGCCGGCAATTCCCGCAGTGCCTGCCAGAACCTTGCGCACGGTCAGGCGCTCCGTCAAGACGCGGGAAGCTAGAACTGCCACCAGCAGTGGCTGAATCGCCCCGATCGTGGCTGCAATCCCTCCCGGTAGGCGGTACGCAGCAACGAAGAGAAGCGCGAAGAAGATGCCAATGTTCAACGTCCCCAGCACTGCCGCCTTCCACCACCAGGCCCCACGAGGAAGCTGCCGAACCATGACCAGCAGTAGCAGCCCGGCGGGTAAGGCGCGGAGCACGGCCGCGAGCAGGGGCCGCTCCGGGGGCAGAAACTCCGTGGTCACCAAATAGGTGCTCCCCCACACAACGGGCGCGAGGGCTGTCATGAGAATCAGTGGCGTTCGATTGCTAAGCACTTAGCTAATATAGCTTAGTGCTTAGCAACCTGTCTAGACTGTATTCATGACAGACCATGTGGATCGGATCATCGCCCAGTGGAACGCCGAACGGCCGGACGTCGATGTCTCTCCGATGGCCGTAATCGGGAGGCTCTCACGGGTAACCCGGAAAGTGACGCGCGAACTGGATACGGTGTTTGCGGATCACCACCTCGACGCTGCCAGCTTTGATGTGCTGGCAACCCTCCGCCGATCAGGAAAGCCGTTCGAACTCAGTCCGCGGGACCTTGCGCAGAGTTCTATGGTGACCTCAAGCGCAGTAGCTCAGCGACTGAACCGCTTGGAGGAACGGCACCTGATCACCCGGTCCAAAAACCATACTGACGGACGTAGCATCCAGGTGACGCTCACTCCGGAAGGCCGCCGACTCATTGATGCGGCACTCCCTGCTCACGTCAACAATGAAGCACGATTGCTCTCGGCGCTCACCGACGCTGAACGGTCAACACTGGCGGCTCTGCTGCGGAAGCTGGACACATTGTTGCCTGACTAGCAGCGAAAGCGCAGTTATTCCTGATCCCAATAGACTAATCCACCGCTCATCCGCGCTCCGCCCGAAACAGGATGCTCCGTCACCCGCCCACCGGGCATCAGATGCTGTACATCGATTCCATGCAGCAGCACCAGCACATCCGCGACGATCCGTCGGTGGCACCGCCACCACACAGTTTCGCTGCACATGATCGCCGTAGGGCAGTTGGCGCCGAACTCAATCAAGGCATTCAGCCCCGCTGAAAAATCCGCCGTCCTCGTATACGCGGCGTAGGCCCTGAACTGCTCAACCCGCCACCACGGATCGGCGGNGACAGCCGCCGCCGGCCACCCAACAATTCCAGCCAGCGGTATTCAACCCCCTGTGGCGGAAGCTCCGTTTCCAGCGCGGCCCGGGCAAAGTCCGGATGCTTGCGGCTGCCCGGGAACCTGCGTACATCCGTCACGGAATGCACCCCCGCTTCAGCCAGCAGCCCAACAAATTTCTGCTGGGTGCTGGTACCGTGCCCCACCGTATGGATGCGCATGAGTCCAGTTTCGCCGTCGTACACCACCCCACGCCACCTGATGCTTCCGCACACTCTGCAGATCCCTTATTCTGAGCGCAGCCTACCGGCTATCCGGTCACTCATGAACCAAAGGCAGGGCATTCTCACCTGGCCATTTGGGAAGCGTGTGCCGGAACTGTGAGATAGGGTCCAGTCATGGCTGCGGAGCGTGAGGACGAATTTCACTCACCCCTACAACGCGCATTGCTCTTCTTCGACAGCCGGAAGCGCAAGACCTGGGCAGTGGTGGTGTTCATCGTCATCTGGGTGCTCCTTACACTGATCACCCCGGAAAGAACCTCACTTTTGGAATTCTGAGGGGTCTGTATTCCTACGTGGGCATATTTGTCCTCGCGGTCCTCTTCACGCAGGGCGGGATTCTCAGGAAGCCGTTCCTCCTGCCGACTCCGCTGATGCACAAGCAGGCTAGAGCACGGTTTGCCATTCATGAGGAGTGGGAGTCTGCACTTTCACCACGCGAAGCACTGGATACGATCGCCGATGCCCTCAGACAACCGGGAGTGGTTGTTAGACGTATCGGCCCATCAGTGCTGATCCAACTTAGTAAGGACTGGCGCCCCAAGTCCTGGCGACGCGCAGACGCACTTTAATATATGAAGCTGCGCCCCAGCGTGCAGATTTTCGCTGATAAGGCGGACGACCTGACCCTCATCACCAGCTATAACCATGACCACGCTGTGTCAGGCATGTGGGATGGCCTCAAGCTTGCCGATGAAATGAGTGAGGCCGCCCTCGAAACCGCACGAAACGCTACGCGGACGCAGGCGTCCTGATGGTCAGCACAGCTTCCAACGCACCATCCGGGGCTGCGTAGGAGTGCTCAAGGTCGCCAGTCCACCCGTGCGACGAGCCGGCCTCAAGCCGCACCGGAGCGTCCGCTGGACCCGCCTCGACGACACCGCGCACTACCAGCAGATGCTCTGTCACACCGGTTCCATGCGATGGTGACACACGCGCCCCACCAGATGCCATGGTGAGCCAATAAACTTCGGTGGTGCCGCCGTCGTCGTGGTGGCGGACAGTGAGCAGATGCGCGGTCAGTGCGTCATCACTGGTGACCGCACCCTCAACCTCACCCAGCAGGAAAGCCAACGGCACCCGTAACGGCCCTGCGAGCGCATACAGAGTTTCCAGGGTTGGATTCCGGGTTCCGGCCTCCAGCTCGGACAGCGTTCCCTTGCCGATTCCGGCGACTGATGCCAGCCCTGAAAGCGACATACCGCGGTCTGCACGCAGTCCACGAATCCGCTGTCCTACCGCCGCAAGGCCACCTGTCTTGGACATGCTGTTCATCATCCCGTTACGATAACAGTGTTCTGTAAACAGAACGGAATGAGGATAAGCATGAGGCATGAACCAGTGCTGGCCGGGATCGTCACTGCCTTGGTGGGGTTTACGTCGTCCTTCGCAGTGGTGCTGGCCGGGCTGCAAGCCGTCGACGCATCAGATCGAGAAGCCGCGTCCGGCCTGTTCGCACTGACGGTGGTGTTTGGGCTTGGAATTATCATCCTGGCCCTGCGGTACAGGATGCCGATTACGCTGGCGTGGTCCACCCCGGGAGCCGCTTTGCTGGCAGGGATGACAACGTACGACGGCGGCTGGCCAGCCGCCGTCGGAGGGTTCCTGATCACGGGGGTCCTGATTGTAGCCACGGGCGCAATCCCTGCCCTTGGCCGCCTGGTGGGCGCCATCCCCATACCGCTGGCCCAAGCCATGCTCGCGGGTGTGCTGCTCCCCCTGTGCCTTGCCCCTTTTCAGGCTGCCGCGACCATTCCGGCCCTGGCTCTTCCGGTGATTGCGGTGTGGCTGATCGCGATGCGCCTGGCGCCCCGATGGGCTGTTCCGCTGACGCTGGCT
>NZ_KI914983.1:79107-85736 GCF_000520595.1 Arthrobacter sp. H5 | reverse complement strand
TGCGCTGACGAGATCGGCGTAGCCTGCCCATCCGGTGGAGATTTGCCGTCCGGGCTGGACGCTGCTGGTGGTGCCGTTGACGGTTCCGGTGCCGGCGTAGAGCCAGAGGGTTCCGTCGGGTTTGCGGGCGATCAGGTCCGCTATCCGGTCGCCGTTGAAATCGCCGGGGGAGACGATGATGTCGAAGATGTTCCAGCCGTGTCCGGTTTTGACGGCGGGTTTGTATCCTTCGTTGCTGGTGGTGACGGCGCCGGTGCCGGCGTAGAACCAGAGGGTTCCGTCGGTTTTGCGGCCGATGAGGTCGGTCCGGCCATCATTGTTGAAGTCCTGGCCGCCGACGAGTTGGCTGTAGATGTCCCAGCCGGAGCCGATCCGGACCGGTGCCTGGAACGTCCCGTTGCCGGTACCGTCGTGGAACCAGAGGGTGCCATCAACGCGCCGTGAGACCAGATCATCGGTACCATTGCGGTTGAAATCCCCCGCATTCACCGCAGCCAACGAACGCTGAACCACGGCCGGCGTGCCGGAAGTAGGTGCTGTAATGGTAATGCTTGCGCTCGTTGTGCCCACGGAGTTGATCTTGACCTTGGTGCCCGCGTGGGTTGTGAACGTGGATCCTGCCTGCCACGCATGGTTCTGGTTGTAGTAGCCATAAAGCCAGCGACTGTCGGGCGTCAGCACTATCGACGCGTTGCCATCCCATCCGAGGAGGTCCTTCTTGATGATCTTGACCCCGCGGTTGCCTCCGTAAGCCAGCGCAGCGTCGTATCCTACCGGCAGCCGCAGCTCCAGGTAGTAGATCTCCTTGCTGACTGGATCTGTGAACTTGACGGCACGGTTCGCATCTGAGCCTGACCACGCCTTCAAGGTGTAGTTTTTTGCGCCCTGCACGGTTCCGGCATTGAGGATTTCATTGCCTCGTCCAAAGCCGCCGTACTCCCAAAAGAATGAATTGATGGTCGGCATGGCGTTCTGCGCGTATCCCATGAGGTCCATGGTGTCGCCGTATTCGTTGGTGAAACAGGCTGAATCCGTCCAGCGGCCACCTGATCGGGGAACGTCGGACCGGCCGTTGCTGCAGTACAGCGAGTTGGAATGGTGCAGCCCAAGCACATGGCCAAACTCGTGTGTGACCACGTTATTTGTCAGAGCCGAGGTGTACGGCATGATGATGCGGCCGGTTGTGGCGCCGTCAGTGAAGCCGCCGCCAAGCACTCCCCAGGTGCCATAGGAGTTGAGGTTGGCGTGCGGCACGAAAATAACCAGGGCCTCATACGGCTTGAACTGCCAGCCCATCTCACGCGTGACGGTTGCCATGATCTGGTCATACGAGTCGGTGATCCGTGCCGAAGATTTGAAGCCACTGACTTCCCGGGCAATCGACATCGACAGGCGATTATCGGACATCTTCTTCCAGTAACTGCTTGACTGTGCAATCGAGGCACGAGCCCTGGTCAGGTCGATTGCTGCCACATCGGCCGCCGATTTTCCGGCGAGCTGGACCGTCACGAGCGTCACTTTGAAGTTGCCGGTACGCGGTCCATAAGCAGCCGCGGACATCCCGTTGATGCTGGGGGCCTTCAGTGCCGGTAGAGGGCCCTCTGGACGGGGCAGGCGTTCGGCGGGCATCGGATCGAAGCCCGGCTCCAAAGTCGGGTCCCAATCGGCCGGGGGCACCTCGGAGGTCAACTCATCGGGTGCCGGCTCGGTCGAATCCACTTCGTTCGACGCGGCATCTGTGGGCGCCGGAACCATTTGCGGCTCGGACGGCACTGTCGACGGCAGCGGCGCGGGATCAGCGGTGTCGCCCCCCGGTGCGGCCGGCTCAGTATCCGGACTTAGTGCAGGAGCGGTCTCAGCTACCGCAGAAGCAGGCGGCGCCTCAGCAGGCGAGGGCGATGCAGAAGGCGGAACTGCCGTCGTTTCTTCAGCGGCCAGGGCAGGTATGCCACCGCCCATGAGAACGAGTGAGAGTGCAGCGGCGCAGAGGAGCCTAAGGGGATTGGCAATTGTCACGGGAATTCTCCAGCAAATTTCCGGCCGCAGCCAGGTACGAGTGATGCCTCGTAGACTACACGCGTGTGACTGATGTGACTAATGTTAAAATAGTCAAGCGGAATTATAGGTATTTTTGGCTCAGGATTGCCGCATTTTTCCGGGCGTGTCGACTCATATTAAGGGCAATCTCAAGAGAAATGTTATCCACAATCTGGTTCCCAACTAGTCATACGTTCGCTCGGTAAATATGCTGGACTCTGATAATCAGGTCTCGGGCAGGCGGTGTCAGAACCCGCGTTGCCCCTGAACATGGGGAGCCTTATGGATGCTGTGCGCATCGTGGAGGACGAAGTCCGCGAGCTCATCCGCCGTCGCGGACTTGATCCTGCAAGGCAGGGCGGCGAGGTTCGCCGCCTGGTTGAGGCAGCCGTCAACGACTATGACGAGCGGTCGATCCTCGGTGCACTGCCGCCTCTTGGCCAGCTTGAGCAGGCCCGCCGGTTTGTGTACGACGCCGTCGCCGGTTTTGGTGCGCTCCAGCCTTTGTTGGATGACCCGGATATTGAGGAGATCTGGCTCAACTCGCCAACAGAAATATTTGTTGCCAGGGCGGGGGAGTCAGAGCTGACATCGCTGACCCTAACCGAGCAGCAGGTCCATGATGTTGTTGAGAAGATGCTCAAGTCCTCGGGGCGCAGGCTCGATCTCTCCTCGCCGTTTGTGGATGCCTCCCTGCCGGACGGTTCACGCCTGCACGTTGTCATTCCGGATGTAACCCGCAGGCACTGGTCAATCAACATCCGCAAGTTCATCGCCAAAGCCACCCGGCTGGATCACTTGGTGGAATTGGGCTCACTTACGCCGCAATCGGCCCGCTTTCTTGGCGCCGCGGTGGCCAGCGGACTGAACATCCTCGTATCCGGTGCCACCCAGGCGGGCAAGACCACCATGCTCAATTGTCTGGCAGCCAGCATCGGCCCGCGTGAACGTGTGGTCACCGTTGAGGAAATCTTTGAGCTCCAGTTGCCGCTGCGGGACGTAGTGGGCCTGCAATGCCGCCAACCAAATCTTGAGGGAAACGGCGAAATTCCGCTGAGGCGCCTGGTCAAGGAGGCACTACGCATGCGGCCCGACCGCCTGATCGTAGGGGAAGTGCGGGAGGCGGAGAGCCTTGACATGTTGATCGCTTTGAACAGTGGTTTGCCCGGAATGTGCTCAGTCCATGCCAACAGCGCGCATGACGCAGTCACCAAGATTTGTACGCTGCCACTGCTTGCGGGAGACAACATTTCCAGCGCCTTCGTGGTGCCGACTGTGGCGTCCTGCATCGATCTGGTGGTCCATTGCTCCCGTGCACGGAACGGCAGCCGTCAGGTGATGGAGATCATGGCACTGGGCCGGCGCGTGGAGAACGGGATCATTGAATCCTCGTCTGTCTTCAAACGCGTTAACGGGGATTTGCTGGTCACTGCGTCGGCGATGCCGGCCGAGGAGAAGTTCGCGGCGGCAGGCATCAACGTTGCGCAGCTCCTGGATGCGCGCCAATGACGGCTGCACTGGGCGTCACCTTAGGTGCAGGGCTCTTCCTGATCTGGTGGTCAGCCTGGGCAGAGCCACCGCGGAGCCGGGTTCGTTCCCGGCCGGCCCGGCGCCTTGAGGACCTGCTTTCGCGCGCAGGAATCGAAAAGGTCTCGGTCGGTGGATTATTTTCATCCTGCGCCGCGGTGGCGGTTTTTGTTCTGCTGGTCGTCTTTGTCCTGACCGGCTCCGCCCCAATTGCCGCCTGCTTTGCACTGTTCGGCGGAGTGCTCCCGCTCGCGATGGTCCGCTGGCGTGCCAACAAGCGCACGGCGTCCCTGCGGGAACTATGGCCCGATGTTGTGGATCACCTCAGGTCGGCGATACGGGCGGGTCTATCCCTCCCGGAAGCTTTGATTCAGCTTGGTTCAAAGGGCCCGCAGGAACTGCGGCAGGCCTTTCACGAGTTCGGCGCAGACTACCGCTCGGGCGGTCAGTTTGACGAGGCCCTTGGCCGGCTCAAACTGAGGCTCGCGGATCCCGTGGCCGATCGCATCATCGAAGCGCTCCGGATGACCAGAGAGGTCGGTGGATCGGATCTCGGCCGGCTGCTTGGCACACTGGCTGAGTTTCTACGCGACAGCGCGCGCACCCGCAGCGAGTTGGAGGCGCGCCAGTCCTGGACAGTGAATGCGGCGCGCCTTGCCGTTGCTGCGCCGTGGATTGTGCTCCTGCTTCTTTCCACCCGTCCGGAAGCGGTTGCGGCGTACAGCACTGCAACCGGAGCATTGGTTCTTGGCGGAGGGCTGGGAGTTTCTGCCTTCTGCTACTGGCTGATGCTTCGCATCGGAGCGCTACCGGAAGATGAGAGGGTGTTGCGCTAATGGGAGTAACCGCACTGGCCGCGCTGTCCGGTACCTTCCTGGGAATTGGGCTCTGGGTCATATTTGTGCGGCTGCCGGTGATGCGACAGCACCGCTTTGTGGACCGGATCGCGCCGCAGCTGAAGTCGGTGGATGTCAGTTCAAGGCTGTTAGACGAGAGTGTCGTCGTGAGCCCTTTTGGTCCACTCGAACGCATCATTCGACCAGCAATGAACGACGCCGTCACCTGGCTTAACCGCTTCAATCCGTCTTCCACTGTGCTTGCCAGGCGTCTGGCCCAGGCGGGCCGGGATCAATCTGTGCTTGATTTCAGGGCGGAACAAATCACCTGGGCCGCGGTGGGCCTTGCGTTGTCCACTGCGGCGATGATTTTCCTGGCCGTTTCGGGCAGTTTCAACCCTGTGCTGGCCGTGCTGATCGTACTTGGCTGCACAGTTGGTGGTTTCCTGCTGCGTGACTATGTTCTCGCCTCACGCATCCGGAAGCGTGAGGCGCGGATGCTCGCTGAGTTTCCCAGCCTGGCCGAGCTGATGGCACTGGCAGTCAGCGCGGGCGAAAGCGCTACTGGCGCACTGGAGAGGATCTGCCGCACTGCCCACGGTGATCTTGCCGGAGAGTTTGCCCTGGTTCTCGGGGAGACGCGGTCCGGAACGCCGTTGATGGCGGCCCTTGAGGACTTCTCGGCCCGAACCCAGCTCGCCCCTCTGGTCCGGTTTGTCGATGGCATCAGTGTTGCGGTGGAGCGTGGGACGCCGCTGGCTGATGTGCTTCGATCGCAGGCGCAGGATGTCCGCGATCTTTCCAAGCGTGAACTCATGGAAGCCGCAGGCAAGAAGGAAATCGCCATGATGGTTCCACTTGTCTTTGGAGTCCTCCCACTGACCGTACTTTTTGCCGTGTACCCCGGGATTGCCCTGATCGATCTCGGACTATGACAACCTCCAACACAAACAGCAAGGATCAAGAGATGCGACACTTTACCGGCACCATCAAGGCCTTTGCCGCACTGAATGTGGCACTGCTCGCTCTGCGCATCAGCGGCGCGGCGTACCGATCGACCGATGAGCGCGAGCGGGGTGACGTGCCCGGCTGGGTCATGATCACCCTGATGTCGGCGGTGCTTGTCGCAGCGCTGCTCGCTCTTGCGCAACCTGCGCTTGAAGGACTATTCAACGAAGCCATCAACAGGGTCAACCCGTAACGATGAAGGCACTGCTTCGGCGGATTGGGGATGCCAGGAGCGGTAGGCGCGGCAATGAAAGCGGATCTGCCGTTGTCGACTTCGCCTTGGTTGGGGCACTGTTGACTGTCGTCTTTATTGCCATCATTCAGCTTGCGCTCGTGCTGCACGTCCGCAACAGCCTGATCGACGCAGCGTCGTCGGGTGCGCGGTACGGAACCCTTGCCGACCGCACCCCGGGCGATGCTGCTGCGCGGACCAGTTCGCTGATATCCGGGTCCCTCAACAGCGGGTTCGCCCAGGACATCACCGTAGGCACCACCAACGTTGACGGCATCGAACTGCTGCGGGTTACTGTGCGCGCGCCCCTCCCTGTCATCGGCCTGATCGGCCCGGGCGGCGCGATGGAGGTGTCCGGCCATGCGGTCCTGCCTCAATAGACGTCGACTCGACGCGGCAAAACTCAGAGAAAACGCGCGCGGAAAGGATCCTGAGGAGGGCAGCGCCGTCCTCGAATTCATTTTCCTGGGGCTTCTCCTGCTGGTCCCCGTGGTCTATCTCATCCTCACCGTGGGCCAGCTGCAGGGTGGCGCCTTTGCTGTTGTCGGAGCGGCTGATCAGGCGGCCAAGGTCTTCGTGGATACTGATTCTCCGGAGCAGGCCGACGCCCGTGCCCGCCAAGCGGTATTGCTCGCGCTCTCGGACTTCGGATTCGACCCAGCCGCCGTGACTACGGACATCAGCTGCTCCGGGGAATGTTTGGCGCCGGGCTCCACCGTCACCGTTAACGTTCAGCTGAGGGTACCGCTGCCTCTGATCCCCACAATGCCGGGACTCAACACTTCAGCGGCAACCGTGGATTCGACTGCAACGCAACTGGTGGAGCGGTTCGGTTGAGGAACGCAGTCGCCGGAACTGAGGACGACGGCCAAATCTCCGTCCTTCTCATCGGCTATCTGCTGCTCTCCCTCCTGGTGGTCTCGGTGGTCATGGCTACGTCTGCTGTGTATATCGAGCACAAGAAGCTGCTCTCCGCCGCCGACGGCGCA
>NZ_KI914983.1:70081-79007 GCF_000520595.1 Arthrobacter sp. H5 | reverse complement strand
AAGAAGCTGCTCTCCGCCGCCGACGGCGCATCGCTGGCGGCGGCCGACAGCTTCGGCGTCAGTGAGGTGGATTCAGCGGGAGGCGAGCCGCAGCCCGGTCTCACCGCGGCGGGCGTAAAGGCATCCGCCCAGGGATACCTGGAACGATCCGGGGCGGCCCCGCGCTTCAATCAGCTGGCACTGGATTCGGGCACGGGCGCGCCCGACGCTCAAACCGCGCGGGTGGTGCTCACCGCCGTCGTGCATCCGCCGGTGGTCAACTTCCTGGTACCCGCCGGCATCCCGATCACCGCCGTAGCCGAGGCGCGTCCCACCCTGACCCGGTAGCCGCCCGGCCAACCCCATGACGTAGGCTTATTGCACCATGGCACAAATCGATTTTCCCGCAGAGATCCGCGCCCTTCGAGCAAAGTACGAGTCCATTGAGGCAGTATCGGACATCGAATCCATCCGCACTGAAATAGCGGAGCTCAGCGAACAGGCGGGGGAGCCCAACCTCTGGGACGACCCGTCGGCGGCCCAGCAGATCACCTCGCGTCTCTCACACCGCCAGTCTGCCTTGGAACGGCTGGAATCACTCACTTCCCGCATCGACGACCTTGAGGTCCTGGTGGAGCTCGCGCAGGACGAGGACGACGACGACTCCCGGGCCGAGTCGGTCAAGGAACTCACCTCGCTGGGGCGGGCACTGGACGAGCTCGAAGTGGTCACCCTGTTGGCCGGGGAGTGGGACGAGCGGGAGGCCGTGGTGAGCATCCGCTCCGGCGCCGGCGGTGTGGACGCTGCAGACTTTGCCGAAATGCTGCTGCGCATGTACCTGCGCTGGGCGGAACGCCGCGGCTACCCCACCCAGGTCCTCGATACGTCCTACGCCGAAGAGGCCGGGCTCAAATCGGCAACCTTTGAGGTCAAGGCCCCCTACGCTTTCGGCACACTCTCCGTGGAGGCCGGCACCCACCGGCTGGTGCGGATCAGCCCCTTCGACAACCAGGGCCGCAGGCAGACCTCGTTCGCCGCCGTCGAAGTTATCCCGCTCATAGAGCAGACGGACTCCATCGAGATTCCCGATAACGAAATCCGCGTGGATGTCTTCCGTTCCTCCGGACCTGGCGGGCAGTCCGTGAATACCACCGACTCGGCGGTGCGCCTCACGCATATCCCCACGGGCATTGTGGTGTCCATGCAGAACGAGAAGTCCCAGATCCAGAACCGGGCGGCAGCCCTTCGCGTGCTTCAGTCCCGTCTGCTGTTGGTGAAGAAGCAGGAGGAAGACGCAGAACGGAAGGCCCACGCCGGTGACGTCAAGGCATCCTGGGGCGATCAGATGCGCTCCTACGTTCTGAACCCGTACCAGATGGTCAAGGATCTGCGGACCGAACACGAAGAGGGCAATCCTTCGGCGGTGTTCGACGGCGAGCTCGACGACTTCATCGACGCTGGAATCCGCTGGCGCGCCAACAACCGCAACGCCGAGGACGGCTCGCCGTAGAGGCAGCCACGCTTTCAGCCACACCCGGGGTGGCTACATCGGCGTAGTGGCGCGGATTCTGAGCGCGCGACACACCGCAATGATGCGCCGGAATACAACAAGGCGCTGACTATAGTCGAGTTGCCGGTGCTTTCTTTCCCCAAGCAAATGCCCGTGCACTGGCAGCAGCATATGGGCGTAAAGAAGTCATGATTAGATTCGAGAAGGTCACCAAGCTCTACGATCAGAAATCGAGACCAGCGCTGGAGTCAGTCAGCCTTGAGGTGGACCGCGGCGAGTTTGTTTTCCTCGTTGGTGCATCCGGCTCCGGTAAGTCCACGTTCATGCGGCTCGTCCTCAAAGAGGACCGTGCGTCGCGGGGCGCGGTCTATGTTGCAGGCCAGAACGTTGCCAACATTCCCAGCTGGCGCGTGCCCAGACTGCGCAGGGGCATTGGAGTGGTGTTTCAGGACTTCCGCCTACTGCCTAACAAAACGGTCTTCGCCAATGTCGCCTTCGCTATGCAGGTGATCGGCAGGAGCCGCGCCGTGATTCGCGAAACCGTGCCCGATGTGCTTCAGACCGTTGGACTGGAGGGCAAGAACAACCGTATGCCGCATGAACTTTCCGGTGGCGAGCAACAGCGCGTGGCCATAGCCCGCGCCATCGTCAACCGCCCGGGGATCCTGCTCGCGGACGAGCCCACCGGAAACCTTGACCCCACCACCTCCATGGGAATCATGAAGGTGCTGGACAAGATCAACCAGAACGGCACCACAGTGGTGATGGCAACCCACGACGACGACATCGTGAACACCATGCTCAAACGCGTGGTGGAACTTCGGGACGGCTCGGTTGTCCGCGACGACGCCCAGGGGATCTACATTGGCCGCGAGGGTGTGACCGTCGAATGAGGTTTGCATTCATCATGGGCGAGATTGCTTCCGGACTGCGCCGCAACCTGGCCATGGTCATCTCCGTTGTTTTGGTAACTTTCATCTCGCTCACCTTCGTGGGGGCGGCAGGCCTGCTGCAGTTGCAGATCAACCAGATGAAGGGCTTCTGGTACGACCGCGTCCAGGTTGCGGTGTTCCTCTGCGTTGAGAACTCCACCTCGCCCAGCTGCGCAGCGGGTCCGGTGACCGACGAACAGCGCAACGAGATCCGCACGAAACTCGAATCCGACGATCTCAGCCAATACGTGGACACCGTGGTCTACGAGTCGCAGGATGAAGCACTGGTCCATTTCCGTAATCAGCTTGCCAACTCGCCCATCGTCGATTCAGTCACGGCGGACCAGTTGCCCGAATCGTTCCGGGTTGGATTGGTCAACGCGGAGCAATATGAGGTCATCAACGAGGCCTTCTCGTCGCAGTCCGGCGTGGACCTGGTCCGTGATCAGCGCGAGGTTCTTGAACCGGTGTTCTCGGCGATGAACCTGGCGTCACTGGGAGCCCTGGCGATCGCCGTCGTCATGAGCATTGGAGCCGTGCTGCTCATTGCCACCACCATCAGGCTGTCCGCCTTCAGCCGGCGCCGGGAGACCGGAATCATGCGGCTGGTTGGAGCCAGCAAGGCGGTGATCCAGTTGCCCTTTGTCCTGGAGGGGGTGATCGCTGCCGCCGTCGGGGCAGCGATTGCGTCTGCGACCCTCTGGGTGGTGCTGCGCTTTGGAGGGGATTGGCTGTCGCGAGAGTACCCGGAAATGGGTTTCATCTCGGCGCAGGACGTGCTGCTGCTGATTCCGCTGTTATTTTTACTGGGAGTGGTTCTCGCTGGAATTTCCTCTCTCCTAACCCTCAGACGTTACTTGAAGGTTTAGAGTGATGTGCAGAGAGAAGAGAGAACACATGCGTTCTGTGAACACCGGCTTCATCCCCCATGCCCAAAGACCCGCCGTCATCAAGGTGGTGGCGGGCACCTCCCTGGCCCTCGTGGTGGCTCTGGCCCTCGGCTTTAACGGACCGGTCTATGCCGATGAGTTGGATGACCGCAAGTCCACGCTCGAGAATGAAATTGCGGAAGTCCAGCAGTCCATTGAATACCTTGACGCGGACATCACCGAAACGATCGCCCAGTTGCGCGTTTACCAGGGTGAGCTGCCGGCGGCCCAGCAGTCTCTTGCCGATGCCCAGGGACGGGTGGAAGCCGCTACCAACGAGGTTGCCGCGCTGGCACAACGGGTAGCGCTTGCCCAGGAAACCAAAAACAAAATCACTGAACAGCTGGACCGGGACAAGGAAGAGCTGACCGAGACACGCAAAGTCATTGGGCAGATTGCAACACAGGCCTACAAGAACGGGGGAGTGCCTTCGAGCCTGTCGCTGATCTTCGGATCGGAAGGGCCTGAGAGTCTGGGCGATTCGCTCAACATGGTGGACCAGGCACTCCGCAGCCAGAATGCTGCTGTCGAAGAGCTTGCGCAGCAGAATGCAATGAATATGAACTCGGAAGCCCGTCTGGTGGCCGTGGAGGAGGAGATCCGCGACCTTAAGGCCAAAGCTGAGGCTGCCCTGGCTGCAGAGCAGGTGGCCCGCGATGAAGCCGCAGCAGAGAAGGCGAAGGTGGACAAGCTGATTTCCGACACGTCGGCGCTGTCCGACAAGCTGAAGGCGCAGAAGCCCGTCATCGAAGCACAACTTGCGAAGGTTGAAGCCGCCCATGAGCAGGTCACCGCAGATATCGCCGAGCGTCAGCGCCGGCTGATCGAAGAGGCGCGCAAACGCGAAGAGGCGCGGCTCAAGGCGGAGGCGGAGGAGCGGGCACGGATTGAGAACGAACGCCGGGCGGCCGCCGCGGCTGAGGAGAGAAGGCAGGCCGAGGCAGCAGCTGCAGAAGCCAACCGCCTTGCGGAGGCGGCCGCCGCGGCCGCGAATCAACCGCCGCCACCGCCGGTTGCGCCTGCGCCGGTTGCGCCTCCGCCACCCGTTGCCCCCGTCATCGAACCGCCATCCACGGGCAGCCCGTCCGCGTTTGGGCTCCGTGCGCCGGTCAGCGGCCCCATCACGTCGGGATTTGGCTGGAGGTCGACGCCGCTCGGAAGCATCGACTGGAATGGTACGGGTGGATATTCCCACACTGGCATCGACTATGGAGTGGGTTGCGGTACCGCACTGTACGCGCCGGCATCCGGTGAGGTCTGGTACGCGGATTCCAATGTCCTGCCCGGCACGGGAAACCGGATTGTGTTGAACCACGGAGTGGTCCAAGGAAATGCCCTGGCCACCAACTACTACCACCTGGCCAGCTACACGGTATCTGTTGGCCAGAACGTCAGCGCCGGCCAGCTCATTGGTTACACGGGAACTACCGGGAACTCCACCGGGTGTCACCTGCACTTTGAAACAGTGCTCAACGGCAGCCTGGTTGACCCGTTGGGCGTCATGTAGCCGAAGAAAGGCTTAGACTGGTACGCGTTGTTGCTCGGAAGTACGCCCAGGGCAACGTTCCGCGCTAGTGAAGGAGTTTGACCGTGCCCAAGGAAAGTGGCCGTCAGGTAGTGGCCACCAATCGGAAGGCCCGGCACGACTACCTGGTACTCGATACTTATGAAGCAGGAATCGCGTTGCAGGGAACCGAGGTTAAATCGCTGCGCGCGGGACGGGCTTCGCTGGTGGACGGCTTCGCGGTCTTTTACAACGACGAACTCTGGCTCGAAGGAATTCACATCCCCGAGTACACGCAAGGGTCCTGGACCAACCATGCCGCCCGCCGCCGTCGTAAGCTCCTGCTGCACCGGGACGAGCTAACCAAGATTTCGCATAAGATCCGCGAAAGCGGATACACGATCGTTCCGCTCCAATTGTATTTTTTGAACGGACTCGCGAAGGTTGAAATCGCTGTTGCACGCGGCAAGAGGGAATATGACAAACGCCAGACACTCCGCGAGAAGCAGGACAACCGTGAGGCGCTTCGGGCAATACGCGAGAAGAACCTCGGTGCCTAGGGCATGAGCGATGTCTTTTGGGATGCACAGGATCCGGCGGACGAGGTCGAGGAGTCGGAGCTCAAATATAAGCGGCCCTGGTGGGTTACTGCCGGCGCCATCCTCGACCTTCTCCTACTCTTTGCCATTGTCCCTGTGGGCATCCTGGCGCTGATCCCGTTCTTCTTCCTGATCTACGTCTATCTGGCGCAGCTGATCGTGTGGGTCTCACCCGCACTGGTCCTGCTGAACGTTGCCGTTTTCTGGTGGAGTTTCCGCCGCAAGCAGGCGGCTACAACGGCCCTTGCAGCGCTTGGCCTGGCGTTCGTCGCTGTCTCCTTTGTGGTGCTGATGCTCTGGCAGGCGCAGATAGTGATCTTCGGGATCGGGTTTTGAGGAATGTTTCCTGCTGGGGGTGCGTTACACTTGTAGGTCCCGGGGAAATTCGGGAATTTGATAACTACATACGGGGATGACAGGTTTCGACGATGTTAGTCGCGACAGGGGAAGCGGGCCGAGGATCTACAAGGTTATCTCGTAAACGCTCCTTGTAAAACAATAAGTGCCGAACAAAAGCGCACTGACTTCGCTCTCGCTGCCTAAGCAGTAGACCGAGTCCGTCAGTCCGGGAATGCTCTCGTCCCGGATCCTGGCGTCATTTAGAGGGCCACTGCTCCCGGTTTTTGTTGCAGGAACCGGGGGGACTTTTATGCAACTGAGCTCGGCAGCCACCCGTTTGCAAGATGGCTGGAGCTGAGAAAAACCGACGCAAACTGCGCCCGGAGAAGCCCTGACTACACTGCATCGGACGCGGGTTCAATTCCCGCCATCTCCACTGACTGGCAACGCCCTTCCCCTTGCGGGGAGGGCGTTTGCTGTGTCCGCGGGTGAGCGCGGCAACAGTAGGATTGCTGTATGAACTGGACGGATGATCAGCCTTCCTGGCTCCCCCCGCTTCCGCCGCCGAACCGGGGGCGCGCGTTGGTCACCGCCGGGCTGATCCTGGTGGTGGGGACGTTCATCTATATCTTCATCATGAGTTACGTTGGTGGCACCCACACCCTCTACACCCTGCTGCCGCTTGGTCTGGGACTGTTCTGCCTGATCCTCGGATTGGTGCGCCGGAACGAGGGCCGCTGAACGCCAGCGGAACGAAGGGCAACAACGACGACGGCGGCACCACGGTCTGCCTGACTGCCTAGTGCGGGGTCATTTCCATCAGCAACGAGAGGTTCGAGCACATGAGCGAGATTGCACCCGCATGGTGGACCGGCGCCGTCGTCTATCAGATCTATCCGCGCAGCTTCGCCGATTCCAACGGCGACGGCGTAGGGGACCTGGGCGGCATCATCGGCAAGCTGGATTACCTTGCGGATCTCGGAGTTGACGTGCTGTGGCTTTCGCCCATCTACGCATCTCCTCAGCACGACAACGGCTATGACATCAGCGACTACCAGCAGGTCGACCCTACCTTTGGGACGCTGGAGCAGTTCGATGAACTGCTAGGCGGAGTCCACGCCCGGGGGATGAAGTTGGTCATGGACCTGGTGGTCAACCACACGTCCAACGAACATCCGTGGTTTCGGGAAGCAGCTTCCTCCAGGGACAGCCCCAAGCGGGACTGGTATTGGTGGAAGGACGCGCGGGTGGGCTTCGATCCTGGAGAGAAGGGCGGCGAACCAACCAACTGGGGCTCGGCGTTCAGCGGTCCCGCCTGGACCCTTGATCAAACCACCGGGCAGTACTACCTGCACCTCTTCGCGCCGCAGCAGCCGGACCTGAACTGGGAGAATCCCGAAGTCCGGACGGCCGTATACCAGATGATGAACTGGTGGCTCAACAGGGGAGTGGACGGCTTCCGGATGGACGTCATCAACTACATCTCCAAGGACATCTCTCTTCCGGATGGCATGGTGCCGCCTGGGAGTCTCTGGGGAGACGGCGCTCCGCATTTTGCGTCGGGTCCGCGCATCCACGAGTACCTGCAGGAAATGAACCGTGAGGTGTTCCACGGGCGGGAGGCAAAGCTGATCACAGTGGGTGAGATGCCCGGTGTCACCATTGAGGACGCCAGGCTATTCACCGACCCTGAGCGGCGGGAACTGGACATGGTGTTCCAGTTTGAACACGTGGGATTGGATTATGGCCCAGGTGGCAAGTGGGACTACCAGGGCCTTGACCTGCGGGATTTGAAAACGTCCTGGAACCGGTGGCAGAAGGGGCTGGCGGACACCGGGTGGAACAGCCTGTACTTGAACAACCATGATCAGCCCCGGCTGGTCTCACGGTTCGGCGACGATGCGCGGTACCGCTGGGAGTCGGCGACTTTGTGGGCCACCATCCTGCACCTGCACAGGGGGACGCCCTATATCTACCAAGGTGAGGAATTGGGCATGACCAACGTTCCCTTCGAATCGATTGCCGATTTCCGGGACCTGGAGTCAATCAACCACTTCCACGAAGCCACTACACACCTGGGCCAGGACCCCGCCGAGGTGCTGGCGTCGCTGAGGATCATGAGCCGCGACAATGCCCGCACGCCGGTGCAGTGGTCCGGCGCCGAGCATGCGGGTTTCACCACCGGTGTGCCGTGGATTGACGTCAACCCGAACTATGTAGACATCAACGCCGAGATAGACCGCGCGGGCAAGCGATCGGTGTTTGGCTACTACCGGCAGCTCATCGACCTTCGCCATAAGGAGGAGGTTGTCCGATTGGGCGATTTTCACCTGCTCTACGCGGACCATCCCACGCTTTACGCTTTCACGCGGACCTGGGGTGCGGAGAGGCTGCTGGTGCTCGGCAACGTGTCCGGGGAGGCAATTTCGCTCCCGGATGGATCTCCCGCCGGCGAGCTGATTCTCAGTAACTACCAGCCAGGGGATTGCATGGTCCTGCGCCCGTGGGAGGCAAGGATCCTCCGGGTGGGATAGGTCTCCGCGCGTTCGCTGGGGCTCTCCTTGTCGCCCACCGTGACCAGATCAGCGCTCAGCCGTCAGGGTTTCGCTGTACAGGTTCACCAGGGCGGACATCCCGCCCTGCTCCATGGCTCGGCGCTGCCTCGTTGCCCCCGTGCCCCGCTCCCACACGGTTTTCAGGCCGGCCTCCACCCAGCGCGCATCACCGGCATCCTCAAGCGCTCCATCGATGTGCTCAAGCAATCGATCCATCTGCTCCCGTGCGGGCACCAGCTTCCCAGTGACCGGATTGACGACGACGCCGGCCAAGCCTTCCCTCGCGGCCTGCCACTGCGCGGCGTCGAGGAGCTCATGCTCGGGATCGGGATAAGGAATGCCGGTGGCCGCATCCTTGACGGCCGTGGCGACGAGGCCGCGGATCAGTCCCGCGATCAGCACTGAGTCCTGTGCCTCCAGCTGGGCATCCCCCGTCCGGACCTCAAGGGTGGGGTAGTGGTCGGAGAGCCGCGCGACCCAGGTCAGGACGCCACGGTCGATGATGACGCCCGTGTCCACCAGCCGTTGAATCCGACGCTCGTAGTCGGCGGCGTCGGCGAAAATCGGCGGACAGCCCTG
>NZ_KI914983.1:62249-69981 GCF_000520595.1 Arthrobacter sp. H5 | reverse complement strand
TCCGCCAGCTGGCAAAACCGCTGTCCCGGTCCAGCCAATAAGGGGAATTGGTGCTCAACGCGGTGATGATGGGAAGCCAGGTCCGGATGCGGTTCAGTGCCTGCACACCGGTTTCCTTGTCCGGTATGGCCACATGGACATGGAGTCCATTGACAAACTGGTCGCCCACAATTCCCCGGGCGCTGGCCTTCAGCTCGTGGTAGCGCTGCTTGTCGGTCAGTTCGGGATAGGCTCCCGCGATCCGCGGCGCTGTGGCGGTCCCGCTGGCGCGCACCCCGGACTTCCGGGCCGCGGCGGAGAGCTGCCGCCGGAAGTTCAGCAGCGACTCCTCGGCTTCGGTGAGCGTGCTGCAGACGGGGGTGGCAGTTTCGATCTGGCAGCTGAGGAGTTCCCGCTGGATATCGCTCCCGGTGACTGTGTCCACGGTTTCGAGCAGAGCCTGCACATCGGAGGCGTTATAGACCGGCAATCCGGAGGACGGATCCAGCAGCAGGTACTCTTCCTCAATCCCCAGCGTGGTCATAGTGTCCCTTTTCTTCCGGCGATTGGTTGCTCCGGCTCTCATTGTAAGGAAGCTGACTGTGGCCGGTGCACGCAGTGATTTGGGAGTGCGTCACACACCGGCTGCCACCGTGATGCCGAGCGCCGCTGCCGCGAGCCCCAGCGTCAGGTTAGCAAGGAGATTGACGACGGCGGCGACCCTCCTCCCGCCCTGCCACAGGGACACGGTGGCAACGCTGAGCGTGCTGAACGTGGTCAGGCCACCCGCCAACCCGGCCGCAACTGCCGCGTACCCGTCCGGATCCATCCCTGCCGTGGACAGGAGCCCCCAGGCGAGCCCGATGATCAGTGACCCGGCGGTGTTGACCATCAGCGTTCCCACCGGGAGGTACGCACGCGGCGGGCGGTCGTGCCGTCGTCGTCGTTCGCGTTGTCCCTCTAGCCACACGTCCAGGCCAAATCGCGTGAGGGCACCCGCTGCTCCGCCGAGCCCAACCAGCAATGCTGTGATCATGCCGGGCGTCCCCCTCGGCCGAGAGCCATCCCCAGGGCGGCGGCGCCCAGCCCCAGCAGCAGGGACAGGCCCAGATAGCCGGCGGACAGCAGGCCCGGAAACGCGGTCGCCAAGGCAAGCGTGACCGCGGAGAAAGTAGTGAAGGACCCTACCAAACCCGGTCCCAGGCCCGCCTCAAACCAACGGGGTGTTGCGGGCCTGGCAGCCCACCGCGAAGTCAGAAACCCGAGGACCAGGCTGCCCGCGACATTGACCGCGAGGGTGGTCCAGGGAAACGCGCCTGCCAGTTCGGGAAACAGCAGCCCGAGTAGATATCTCGCCTCTGTGCCCAGAAACCCTCCGGCAGCAACAGCAAACCACACACCCGCAGTCATGGGTTTGGATCCGGACGCCTGAGGTGTCATTGAACCAAACTACAGCCGGGATGGCTCCCTACCGATTCGATCCACAGGGCACCAGTGAGTTCGTCGCCGAAGTCGAGCTCCCGCAGGCCGGGTCCCTCACCAAGACGGACGGTGAGAGGCCCGCCGAAGGGTTTCCTGCCCAACACTTCAACCTGTTCGCCCAGGCCAATGTCTTCGCCCGTAAGAAATCGCAGCAAATCCGGGTTGTCATCACTGATGCGCGCAATGCGGCCGGTGTGGCCGCTGTCGAGTTCCCGCATGGAATGTGCATTGGGCACGTTGATGGTGCCGGCCGCTGAGGGAATGGGATCGCCGTGCGGGTCCAGGAGCGGCTGCCCAAGCTTGGCATCGAGCCGGTCGATGAAGGTGTCGGAGACGGTGTGTTCCAGCAGTTCTGCTTCATCGTGCACTTCGTCCCAGCTGTAGCCGAGCTCCCGCACCAGGAAGGTCTCCAGCAGGCGGTGGCGGCGGACCATTGCCAGGGCCAGCTGGAGCCCTTCGGGAGTCAGCTCGACGGAGCCGTAAGGTTCGTGATGTACAAGTCCCAAATCCACGAGTTTGCGGATCATTTCCGAGGCGGAGGAATTGGCCACCGAGAGGCGCGCTGCCACTTGGGATGCTGTGATGGGCCGGTCCTGCCATTCGGTGAACGCGTAGATGACCTTGACGTAGTCCTGGACGCTGGAGGAATCGGTGCCCAGCGCCGTCGTTCTTCTCGCCATCTCAACCCACCATCCCGGTGGCCGGCAGCGCCGCCCGCTGGGAGCGCCGTCGTCGTCCCTGGCTGAGCAGCCCGGTGCGCGGCGCAAAGAGATACACGAGCACAAAGACCAGTGCCTGGGCGAGGACCACGGAGGCGCCCGTTGAGATGTCCAGGTAATAGCTTGCGTAGATGCCGGCGACCGAGGCGACAGCGGTGATGGACGCTGCGAGGATGAGCATCCGGTCAAAGCTCTTCGTCAGCAGGAATGCGGTTGCACCCGGGGTGATGAGCATAGCGACCACCAGGATGATCCCCACGGCCTGCAGCCCCACCACCACGCTGAGGGCCAGCAGGCCGAGCAGCAGCGTGGACAGGAGCTTCGTGTTCAGGCCGATCACATGGGCGTGCGTGCGGTCGAAGGCGAAGAGAGTCAGATCTCGCCGCTTGAACAGCACCACGGCGAGGGTAATGGCACCGAGGATCACCACCTGCCACAGCTCGCCGTCCGTGACTCCGAGCACATTGCCAAAGAGAATGTGCATCAGATCCACCTGCGACGGCGTTCGGGAGACAATCGCGAGGCCCACGGCGAATAGGGCGGTGAAGACCACGCCGATGACGGTGTCGGACTTCAACTTGGTGGTCGCTTTCACCCCACCGATAAGGGCCACCGCTCCCGCGCCGAAAATGAAAGCGCCAATGGAGAAGGGCACACCCACTATGTAGGCGAGGGCAACACCGGGAAGCACGGCGTGGGACACGGCGTCGCCCATCAGGGACCATCCCATGAGGATCAGCCAGCAGGAGAGCACGGAGGCGACGACGGCGGCCGCCAGCGTGACGATTAACGCCCGGGTGAGGAACCCGTACTGGAGCGGTTCGGTGAGGAAAGTGATCAGATCCACGTCATGCTCCATTCTGCGCGGGGACCGAGGAGGACCCTGCTGTCACAGGGCCAAAGGCGCGTGCCAGATTATGATGCGTCAGCACATCGGCAGGCAGCCCGTGGGCCAGGACGCGGTTATGCAGGAGTACGGCCTCGTCGCAGAGTTGGGGAATGCCGGCCAGATCATGCGTGGACACGAGTGCGCTGCGGCCTTCGTTCCGCAACTCCCGGAGCAGGTCCACCAAGGTGGCCTCGCTGGCCTTGTCCACGCCGGCGAATGGTTCATCCAGCAGCAGCAACTGCGCGTCCTGGGCAATGCTCCGGGCCACGAAGGCACGCTTCTTTTGTCCGCCCGAAAGTT
Organism: Arthrobacter sp. H5; assembly: GCF_000520595.1. GTDB lineage: Bacteria > Actinomycetota > Actinomycetes > Actinomycetales > Micrococcaceae > Arthrobacter_D. The sequence continues at coordinate 66,612 of NZ_KI914983.1, read as the reverse complement.
CACCGATCTGCCGGTTCCGCAGCTCAGCCAGGCCCACGCGCTCCAGAGCCGCTTCAACCGCTGCGCGGTCCCCGCGGGACGCCCGTCGGGATGGTCCCATGTGGGCATACCGGCCCATCAGCACAACATCGCCCACCGAGATGGGGAACGTCCAGTCCACGTCTTCCGATTGCGGCACGTAAGCAACCATCCGCTTTTTTCGGGCGCTCTGGTGGTCCAGCCCAAAGATCGCAAGTGTTCCACGCTGCGGCTGCACCAGCCCCATGATGCACTTGAAGAGCGTGGACTTTCCCGACCCGTTGACGCCGATCAAGCCGCACACCTGACCCGGCTGCAGCTCGATACTCACGTCGCTGAGCGCTGTGACGTCGCCGTAGCTGACGGTCAAATGTTCGACGGCGATGGCCGGGTGTCGCGGATACGCGGGGGTAGTCACTGGCTGAGTCCTTCGGTGATAATTTTAATGTCGTAGCGGAGCAGCTCGAGGAAGGACGGTACGGGGCCGTCCGGTTCAGACAGAGAGTCCACGTAGAGGGGGCCCACCAGCTCGGCGCCCGTCGCGAGGGCAACCTGTTCCTGCGCCGAAGGATTAACCGTGGATTCGCAGAAGACGGTTGGAACGTCGTTTTCCTCCACGAAGCGGATGACGTCCTTAATTTGGCGGGGTGTGCCTTCGTTGTCGGAATTGACCGGCCAGATGAATGCCTCGTCAAGTCCGGCATCGCGGGCCAGGTAGGAGAATGCCCCCTCGCAGGTGACAAGCGCGGGTGTGGAGCCGGCCTGGTCGAAGGATGCACGGAGCTCCTCCAGCATGGTTTGCAGCTCAGCTTTAAGGGCGCCCCCGTTGTCGCTGAAATCATCGGCGTGGGCAGGACTGAGTGTGGAGAGTGCCGCCACGATGTTGTCCACGTAGGTCTGGGCGGCTTTGGGGGACATCCAGGCGTGCGGGTTTGCCAGCCCGCGGTAGTTGCCGGATCTGATATCCACTGGCTCCACGCCCTCGGAGAGCACCACGTGCGGGGCGTCGACCGACAGCACAAAGCGTTCGAACCACCGTTCGAGTCCCAACCCGTTGTCCAGGATCAGGTCAGCATCCTGGGCGTTGATGAGATCAGACGGGGTGGGTTCGTACCCGTGGATCTCTGCTCCCACCTTGGTGATGGACTCGACGCGGACATGCCCTCCAGCAACGGTTTCCGTCAGATCTGCAAGGACGGTGAATGTGGTGAGAACCATGGGCCGGTTGTCCTCTTCGGCTGCTCCACGCTGTGCTGTGGCCGCGCTGCAGCCGGTGAGCGTGAGCAAACAGCAAATGAGGAACACCCAAAGACGATTTTTCGGCATACCTAAATCTACTGTTCAGGCATGCCGGATGTCTATCCGGTGTGGGCACGCCAACTGTGGGTGAAGTAGGGCAGGTCAAGGCACTCTGCAGCGGAGAAGCCCAGATGCTCGTGCAGGTACCAGTCAAGATTTCCCTCGACCTTCCGCCTGGTGGTCTCGCTGGCGTTCTGGTAATAGCTGCGGGACTTGGCCAGGTCCACAATGTCCCCGGTGGTGAGCGACTGCGTCCAGCGGGTTACGTGGCTCTCCAAACCGGCCAGGGTAGGACCCGGATCCGGGCGGTACTCCGGCCTGAAGACATCGCCGGCGTGCATGATGCGGGAGAGCCGATGCACCCAGGGCAGAGAGACATCCAGTTGGTTCCAGACCAACCCCAACCTGCCTCCAGCTACCAGTATCCTTGTGGCTTCTGCACCCGCCGCGTATGCGTCGCACCAGTGCCACGCCTGCGCAATCACTATGAAGTCCACCGAACCCGTTTCCAGCCCGGTGCTTTCGGCGGTACCGACAACGGTGCGTACCTCCGGCAGTGTGCCACGGAGGATGGCCAGCATGTCAGTGGACGGGTCAACCGCGACCACCTCCAGCCCCCGGTCCACGAGTGCTCGGGTAAATTTTCCCGTTCCCGCGCCGATATCTGCGGCGCCCGCGGAACCTTTGGGCACCAGCCAGTCGACGGCCTCGAGCGGGTACCCGGGTCTCACCCGGTCATAGCGTTCGCTGCCTTGGAGATAGCCCTGGGCCAGTTGACGCCGACGGTGCTGATCGAGCCGCGGTCCACCTCTGGTCATAGGCACAGTTCATTAAACCACCCGCTTCGGCGGGAGGTTAGTCGGTGGTGCACGGGGCGGCGCCTGCCGTGCCGGGCGTGTTCGGTGCCCAGTCCGGGAACGTCCGCGTCTCAACGGCGGGTACCCAGCGGCCGGCATCCACCACGTAGTCCCGGCCCAGACCGTTGTCCAACAGGTGGGCCAGCCCGCTCAGCAGCCGCTCGACGTCGTCGTGCCGTGAACCGAGCCCGAAACTCGCGCGGAGTGAGCCGGACGGCAGCCCCAGGCGGGTGAGGAGCGGATGGGCGCAGAACTTGCCGTCACGCAGCCCCACTCCAAACTCGGCGGAGAGGTACGCCGCGACCAACCCGGCGTCGTATCCTTGCACTGAAAAGTTCACCACGCCAATGGAATCGACACTGTCGGAGAAAATACGGTGTACCCGAACCTGGGGAAGCTCGTCGAGACCGGCAACGAGGGCGGCGCGCAGTTCGCTTTCGTGGGCCTGCCAGCGCTGCTCATCGAGTCCCGTGATCACCTGGGCAGCATGCGCGATGGCCGCCGCGCCGATGACGTTCGGTGACCCGCCCTCGTGCCGTGCGGGTCCGGTGGTCCAGGAGACCGACTCGAGCCTGACCGTCTTCACTGCTCCACCGCCGGCAAGGTGCGGGAGGCCGGTGTCAAGCCAATCTGCCCGGCCAACCAGCACTCCTGCCCCATACGGCGCATAGAGTTTGTGCCCGGAAAAGGCGACGTAGTCGATGCCGTCGCTGCCGATGTCCAGGCGGCGGTGCGGGGCGAGTTGTGCTGCGTCCACCACTATGCGCGCGCCGTATTGATGCGCCAGTGCGGCGAGCCGTGCCACCGGAAGGACCTCTCCGGTCACATTCGAGGCGCCGGTCACCGCCAACAAAGACACCGTGCCGTCCACCAGTTCCCGCTCCAACGCGGGCAGGGTCCCCTCGATGGTGTCCGCAGCCACCACGCTCCTGTGCGGTAGTTTCTGCCAGGGGAGCAGGTTGGCGTGGTGTTCCAGGTCAAGGTAGAGAACGTCCCCGTCCTGCGGCAGGCAGCCGGCCAGCAGGTTGAGCGAATCCGTGGTGTTGCGGGTGAAGATCACCGCATCGTCTTCCCGTGCTCCGACGAAACGCCTCACAAGGGTCCGGGCATTCTCATACAGCGAGGTCGAAATCTGGGATGCGTAGCCTGCCCCGCGGTGAACGCTGGCGTAGTACGGGAGCACTGTCTGAACGTACTGGTTGACCTGTTCAAGGGCCGGTGCCGAGGCTGCATAGTCCAGGTTGACGTAGCGTGCCACCCCGCCGTCGATCAGGGGGGCCATCAGTTCGCCACCGACCACGGGCGCTAGCGGGTGGTGGGAAGTGATGGGTAATCGTACGGTTGAAGTGCTCATCAGTGCCTCACTGGTCTTTGGGGACCCACAGCAAAGTGTGTCCGCGCTTGCCGAGTCCGATGTGGGGACGGCCTGGTCGTCACCCGGGGCACCCCGCCGCGAAAGGAGGGTTGCCGGCCAGCAAACCGGGGTTTTACGCTGGCACTCGTGACCAATAGGAACAGCTTAGGACAAGAGGCTCTTGCCGGTCAGCTTTGTTACGTTTGCCTGCACCGGCTTGTCAGAGCAGGTCGTCCACGGCCGGATTGAGCATCCTCAGCACTTCGCTGTGGAGGACGCTGTTGGTCGCCAGGGCGTTGCCGCCAAACGGGCCGTCCGCGCCTTCCAACGATGTGAACCGCCCACCGGCTTCGGTAACGATCGGCACGAGCGCAGCCATGTCATAGAGATTCAGTTCCGGTTCGCAGGCGATGTCCACAGCACCCTCGGCCACCAGGCAGTAGGACCAGAAGTCGCCGTAGGCCCTGGTGCGCCAGACCGACTCGGTCAACGACATGAATTCCGGCAGACTCCCGCGGTCCTTCCAGCCGGACAGGCTTGAGTAGGACAGCGATGCATCCGACAGTTTTGAGACGCTCGATACGCGCAGGCGGGTTGCGGCGGCCAGGGACTTGCCCATGAAGGCGCCGGTCCCCGTGGCTGCCCACCAGCGCTTGCCCAGCGCCGGGGCGCTGACTACGCCCACTACCGGACGTCCTTCGTCCACCAGTGCGATCAGGGTTGCCCACACCGGGACGCCGCGCACAAAGTTTTTTGTTCCATCAATGGGGTCAATGATCCAGCGGCGGGCTCCGGCGCCGCTGCTGCCAAATTCCTCGCCAAGGACGGCGTCGCG
>NZ_KI914983.1:50988-62149 GCF_000520595.1 Arthrobacter sp. H5 | reverse complement strand
GCGCGGCCTTGCCCGCGACAACTGGCCGCGGATAGCATCCTCGGCCGACTTGTCCGCGTCGGTGACTGGAGTGTAGTCAGGCTTCGTCTCCACCTTGAGGTCCTGGGCCTTGAAACGGGACATGGTCTGGTCGTCAACCGAGTCGGCCATCACGTGGGCAAGGCGCAGGTCATCGTTGTAACTTTGGAGATTCATATCCATCAACCTATCGCGTTGAGCGCTTACGGCGCGGGACCGGGGCCATGTCCGATGGGATATCCCATCGAACTGCTTGGTTCAATGGGACGGCGGACAATCCCACTGAACGGCACAGTTCAGCGGGATATCCCGGACGACGATGGGACCGGTGCGGGTCAGACCCCACCCCCGTTAAACACCGAAGGACGCCGACCGTGAGGTCGACGTCCTTCCGCGAGTCCGCCGGAGCGGACTTGAAGTTCAGTTAGAGAACGGTGATGTTCTCAGCCTGTGGGCCCTTGGGGCCCTGGGTGGTCTCGAAGTTGACCTTCTGGTTCTCTTCGAGCGCACGGAATCCACCGGAGTTGATCGCGGAGAAGTGTGCGAATACGTCGGCGCCGCCGTCATCAGGAGCGATGAATCCAAAGCCCTTTTCAGCGTTAAACCATTTGACTGTACCTGTTGCCATTTTTGTTATTCCTTGAAAGTGAGGATCCCCCCGTACTTCGGGGTTCCTGTCGCGGTGTTCGTCTTCGCTTGTCAAAAAAGCTTTCGAACTCCGGGTGGAGAAATCAAGGCTTAAAATTTAATGCGCAACACAACAACTGAAAACAGTCTATCAGGCTTACTGGGTTCCAAGTTCCTTTGCCTCCTGAGCGTGCTGCCGCGGGTCTGGTGCGCCCGCTCCCAGCAGTCGCCGCAGGGAGGCCAATCGAACCGGTCCTGCCTCTCCCGCCTGCCCTCCGTCGACCCATGGATCCAGTCCGCAGTTGACTGCACGGGTGTCATGGCGGCAGCCACGTTCGCAGTCCGCGGTGCCGGGCTCAAGGTCGGGAAACGCCTGCAGGATGCGGTCGGCATTGACGTGTGCCAGTCCAAAGGAGCGGATGCCCGGCGTGTCAATGATCCAGGTTCCCGGGGCGGAATCGCCGGCTTTCAACGCAATCGCGGAAGACGAGGTATGCCGCCCGCGTCCCGTCACAGCGTTCACACCGCCGGTTGCACGGTTGGCCCCTGTCAGCGCGTTCACCATAGTTGACTTGCCCACGCCGGAATGCCCCAGCAGCACGCTCACCTTGCCATCCAGCTGCGCCTTCAGCCCCGCGACGGCGGACTGGAACAGCCGCGCGGACGCGCCACTGTCGGAGATGGTTTCCACCCCGTCTTCGTCGCTGGCCGTGCGGCTGATGACGATGTGAAGATCGAGGTGGTCGTAGTTGGCCAGGAGACCCGCCGGATCCTTGAGATCCGCCTTGGTGACGCAGAGCAACGGCTGGATGCCGGCGTCGTACGCCGCCACCAGGGCGCGGTCGATGAAACCCGTGCGCGGCTCCGGGTTCGCGGCGGCCACCACAATCACCAGCTGATCGGCATTGGCAACCACCACCCGTTCCACCGGGTCCGTGTCGTCGGCACTGCGGCGAAGAACCGTTCGCCGTTCGTGGACCCGCACAAGGCGCGCCAGCGAGTCAGGGCCGCCTGAAACATCGCCCACCAGAGACACCAGGTCGCCTGCCACCACAGGGGTGCGGCGCAGCTCTCTCGCACGCGCCGCGACAACAATGCGCTCGTCCGCGGTGTCCTCATCAACGACGGCGGTATAACGTCCACGGTCCACGGTGACAATTCGGCCGGTCACGGCGTCGTCGTGGGCGGGACGTTCCTTGGTGCGCGGACGTGTTCCCTTCTTATTTGGGCGGATCCTGACATCTGATTCATCCCAGGGGCGCGCGCCTCTCCGGGTTTCTGGCGGTGGCACGCTAAGAGACCCCTATGGGGCCGGCAGTCATCGTCATGGCCTGCCACAGCTCGGGGAACTGGGGCATGGTTTTCGCGGTGGTGCCGATGTTCTCGACCTCCACCCCCTCCACCGCAAGACCAAGGATTGCGCCCGCCGTTGCCATGCGGTGGTCCTCGTAGCTTCTGAAGACGCCACCGTGCAGCCCCGCGGGCCTGATGACCAGACCGTCCTCCGTCTCCTCGGCGTCTCCGCCAAGCCGGTTGATCTCCGCAACCAAAGCCGCGAGCCGGTCCGTTTCGTGGCCTCTGAGATGGCTGATCCCGGTCAGCACCGACGGCGTGGAGGCCAGCGCGCACAGCGCGGCCACTGTTGGGGCGAGCTCGCTGGTATCGGCGAGGGCGGCACCGGTGATGGCATCGCCACCGCTCACAGTGAGCGTTCCGTTCTCAAGTACGACGACGGCGCCCAGCTGGGGGAGAATGGTGCGCCACTGGTCTCCCACCTGGGTGGTGTTTTCGGGCCAGTCCGGAATCCGGACCGTTCCGCCGGTGGCAACCGCAGCGGCGAGGAAGGGCCCGGCATTGGAGAGGTCCTGCTCAATGCGGATCTCAAACGCGGGAATGGGCCCGGGCTCCACGCGCCAGTGATCCGGTACGGAATCGTCCACCTTTACGCCCACACTCCGCAGCACGGTGACGGTCATGGCAATGTGGTCAAGGCTGGGTACTGGCTTTCCCACGTGCTCAAGATGGAGACCATCGGCAAACCGGGCGCCAACCAGGAGCAGCGCGGACACAAACTGTGATGACGCGCTGGCATCGACCACGAGCCTTCCTCCCCGCACGGTGCCCGTCCCGGCAACCGTGAACGGGAGGGATCCGTCGTCGTTGTCCCCCACCTCGACGCCCAGCCCGCGCAGGGCGTTGATGATGGCACCCATCGGCCGAAGCCGGGCATGCGGGTCGCCGTCGAAGGCGGCATTGCCGGCGCGCAGGGCGGCCACCGGCGGAGCAAAACGCATGACGGTACCCGCCAGACCGCAGTCCACTGCCACGTTTCCGGAACTGCCGCGCGGAATGGGACTCACCAGAAGATCGGGGCCGAAGAGGCCGTCCCCGTCCACTTCACGGATGCCGGCACCCAATGCCCTCAGGGCGTCGATCATCAGAGCGGAGTCCCGCGAGTGCAGAGGCGCTCGGAGGCAGCAGGGAGCATCGGCGAGCGCCGCCAGGATCAAATACCGGTTGGTGAGCGACTTGGAACCGGGAAGCCGGACCGTGGCGTCGATCGGAGTCTTCAGAAACGGGGCACGCCAGTGTGGATCGGTGCGGGGGCCGGCCCCGGTGACGGAAGGGGCAGGCATGGCTCCTAGCTGCCCACCACGTCGGCGGCGGTCTTACGCACGGCTTTGTCCGCCTTCCGCAGCTGCTTCTCGGTGTCGCGTGCGATGGAGCGGGCGTTCCTGCGCGTGTCGTAGCTGATGGCCTTAGCGTTTCTCTTTGCGCCCGAGGCAAAATGCTCGGCACGCCAGGCGAGTCCCGGACGGCCATTGGTGTCCACCGCCGCGATCAGGACCGCACCAATGAGTGAGAGATTCTTCAGCAGCTGGTTGCGGCGATCCTTTCTGGCCGCCGGGGTCGAGGAGTCTGCGGCGTTGAAATCGGTCAGTGTGTTGACCGCCGATGTGCCGACCAGGAGCACGGCGGCGAGCCGGGAGAAACGGCCAATTGCGAGCATGGCCGCGGCGCCAACCTGGGTGGCGCCCAACAGCTGGGCAACGAGCTTCTCATTGTCGGTTACCGCGGCCGCAGCTGGCACTACTTTCGCCAACCGGTCCAGGGTGGGGCGAAGGGAGGAACCGGTTGACTCTGCGTTCCGCAGGCGGTCGAGGCCGGTCAACACAAAGCTGCTGGCGAGCAGTGGGCGGGCTAGTACGCGAACAACTGTCACAATTGCCTCCTGGCTTTTGGTGCGCACAGGCACCGGATCAATTTTTGAAACTTGCGGGGCACGTTTGTGTCTAGTTTTGCACTTTTAGCCCCACTAGGCGATCCGTAGGGCGTCCGGTGGAATATCCGCCGATATCTGCAGGTTGTAGATGATTGAGAGTGGCCCGGTCAGGGCTGCCACGGTAACGCAACCTAAAGAAGGTGGATATGGCGCCCGCAACATCCGTGCTTACGCAGGCACCGCGGTTTCAGCTCGAGTTCACACCCGGCAAACCACCCGCGCGTGGACGCGTAGACTTTTCCGTAATGGACACAACAGCCCCGGCAGGCAGCAACCCTGCCGAAGACGCCCAACTTGATGTTTCCGCAGAGTCGGAAACGGACCGCAAGGCACGTTTCGAGCGGGATGCGATGCAGTATGTGGATCAGTTGTATTCCGCAGCTATGCGGATGGCCCGCAATCCAGCTGATGCGGAGGACCTGGTGCAGGAGGCCTATACCAAGGCATTCTCCGCGTTCCACCAGTACAAGCCGGGCACCAATCTGAAGGCGTGGCTATACCGCATTCTGACCAACACCTACATCAACCTGTACCGTAAGCGGCAGCGCGAACCTTTGCAGTCGCATTCGGACACCATCGAGGATTGGCAGCTCGCCAAAGCTGCGGAACACACTTCGGCAGGTCTCCGGTCAGCCGAAACCGAAGCTCTGGACCATCTTCCGGACTCAGATGTGAAGAATGCACTCCAGTCGATTCCAGAGGAATTCAGGCTCGCCGTCTACTTCTCCGACGTCGAGGGCTTTGCCTACAAAGAAATTTCAGAAATCATGAACACCCCGATTGGAACCGTGATGTCGCGGCTGCACCGGGGTCGCAAGCTGCTGCGGGAGCTACTTTCGGAATACGCGCATGAGCGCGGGATGGGCGTAACCGCCAAGACCCCCGCGACGCAAGGGAGTGAAAAATGAGCGACTGCCATAGCCTGGGCGACTGCGACGACTCACGGATTGAACGCCTGTATGAGTACCTTGACGGTGCGCTCTCGCACAAAGACCTCGTGGAGATCAAGGACCATCTGGAGGACTGCCCGGAGTGCGCCGAGGAACACAATCTCGAATGCGTGATCCGTTCGGTGGTGAAGCGATCCTGTACTGAGGTGGCTCCCTCAACCCTCAAGGCGAGCATTCTCGAGCGGATCAGCCAGATCAAGACCGTGGACCACTAGCAACGCTGGACCACTGGCAACGCCAAAACCCCCGTACTTTCACTGAAGTACGGGGGTTTTGCGTGTCCGCTGATCATCTGGATCAGGCGTTGGGGCGCTTACCGTGGTTAGCGCCGCCCTTCTTGCGGTCGCGCTTCTTGCGTGCTCGCTTGCTCATGGCTGCCTCCTTACATGTGGCTGAAGAACTGCAGTCCAGTCTCCCACACGCCGGTGTCCGCGACCTAAACCCTCGGTCCACCCAGCCCACCCTAGGATGGATGGACCAAGCCAATGTAGAAGGAGTTTTTGGGCATGCGCGCAGTTTACGTCGACTCATTTTCCGCCGATACCCCTTTGAGTGGGCTGAGGGTGGGCGGGTTCAACCCGCAGCAGCCGCCCGCGGGCTTTGTCCGCGTCACAGTGAGGGCCTCAGCACTCAACCATCACGACCTCTGGTCCCTGAAGGGCATTGGACTCAAGCAGGAGTTGCTTCCCATGGTTCTGGGCTGCGACGCCGCGGGCGTGGACGACGACGGCAACGAGGTCATTGTGCATGGCGTCATCTCTTCTGCGGAATGGCGGGGAGACGACACACTGGATCCACAGAGGTCCCTGTTGTCCGAACGCCATCCAGGAACTATGGCCGACGTCGTCTGGGTTCCTCAACGGAACCTTGTTCCCAAACCGGCCGAGCTCAGCTTCGAAGAGGCCGCGTGCCTGCCGACCTCCTGGCTCACGGCATACCGCATGCTGTTCACCGTCTCCGGTGCCGCACCGGGTTCCACAGTTCTGGTGCAGGGCGCCGGGGGAGGCGTGTCCACTGCGCTGATCGCACTGGCAAGCGCAGCAGGATTCCGGGTGTGGGCCACCAGCCGCAGTGCCTCCAAGCAGGAGCAGGCGCGGGCACTCGGTGCTGCGGACGCGTTCGACGCCGGCGCGCGCCTTCCGGAGCGGGTGGACGTCGTTTTTGACTCAGTGGGTGAGGCCACTTGGTCTCATTCGCTGAAGTCGCTGAAGCCGGGAGGCGCCGTCGTGACGTGTGGCGCCACCAGTGGCCCGTCACCGGCCGCGGATCTGAACCGGGTGTTCTTCCTGCAGTTAAAAGTGCTCGGCTCCACCATGGGCACCCGCGACGAATTGGAGCGGTTGACCCGGTTCCTGGTGGCCACCGGCCTGCGGCCGGAAATAGATTCCGTCTATGAGCTGGCGGATGCTGAGGCTGGCTTCAGGAAGATGGCCGACGGCGACGTCTTCGGCAAGATCGTGTTCAGCCACTGATCTTCCGGAGCTTTAGTCCGGTCTACTGCCCAACGTTGCCCGGATGGCCACGTGGGCCTGATGGAGTACGGTGCGAACCGTTTCCGCGGTGACATCGCTAATTCCGGCGTTGCCACCGGCCGTGTGACGCCTCAGGTCCATGCGCACATCGTCGCGGAACTGGTTGACGAGGTGTTCGAGTTCCTTCACAGCGCGGTGTCCCAGCACGTCCGTGGTCTGGGTCGACCGGCGGGCGGTGCGTTGTGCGGATTCGGCCGAAGCTGCCATTTCGGCGCGCAGCCCCTGCATGTTCCTGCGGATATCCCCGCGCAGATCATCCGCGAGCCGCCGCACGGAATCCGCGATGTCCTCTTCAATGCCTGCCAGGTCCTCCTGCCGCTCCTTTAGTTCGGCCTGGCCGGCCACGGTGATGCTGTACCTGGTGCGTCGGCCGTCGGTGGCGGTGGACACGAGTCCTTCGACCTCGAGCTTGGACAGACGGGGATAAATTGTTCCGGCGCTGGGGGAGTAGGTGCCCCCGAACCTGTCGCTGAGCGCCTTAATGATCTCGTAGCCGTGTTTGGGGCCGCCGTCGAGCAGGGAGAGCAAATACAGCCGGAGGGCGCCGTGGGCGAAGACCGTGGGCATCAGAGCGTTCCGTCGTGCAGCTCGATCCCGGCGCTATCTCTCCTGGCGTCGGAGTCGCGGTGAAAAATGGCGATGTCTCCAGACACGGAACTGGCATGGATGTTCATGCGCTTGCTGGTGGTTCCCGGTTCGCTGTGGGTGTTCTTGCCGCGGCCGGAGAGCCGCTGGTCATTGACTGTCAGGGTGCCGGACACCGACTTTGACGAAACCTCAATGCCGATCTCGCTGGAGAGGCGGATGCTGACGTTTCCGGACACGGTTTTCAGGGCAAGGTCCCGCGGAGTGCCCAGCAGGTCCAGCGTGGTGTCTCCACTGACGCTGTTGGTCCGGATCGACTCAAGATAGCCGGGCGCGGTAATTTCCCCCGATACGCTCTTGGCCACCAGACGCCCCGAGTGATGACGCACGATGGCTTCGCCGCTGACGGTGCCGATGGTCAACAGGCCGGCCGTGTCGTCAGCCATCACGGATCCGGACACGGTGTCTAGGGTGGTGTCGCGAGTTCCGCAGGCCAGGCCGTCCCCGTTTACGGTGTGCAGGGCGACGGTGGTTCCGGCTGGAACGGCGATACTGATGACGGCGCGTTCCCTGGTTCTTCCGGTGACTACCTGTCCGCTCATGCCCAGCCAGCCCAGTCCGCGGCTGCCCGCCGTCTGGTGCCTGAGTTCCAGCACGCCGTTGGTGAGCGACACATCGATGGGCTGGCCGCTGACCTCGGAAACCTCAACTCGCGTCATGGGCTCATCATGAACCAGGACGTCAATCCGCCCGGCGATGATGCCCGCTTTCACCTTAGTCACACCGTCGACATCAATAGTCCGCGGCTCATCAACGCTCCACTGATTCTCTTCCACAATTTCCTCCAACCTTATTCAACACGATATATCGCGAATAAAGTCAAGATATATCGCGTCTCAAACTTAAGCAAGAAAAATCTGGATCCGGACGGGTGAAATGGTGCGGATGGAACGGGAGGAGGCGCCGTGAAAGGCGGCTTTAAACCCGGGAGGTCGCCCAGCGACCGAGCGGGTTTCGTTGCCGCCGTGCGGCGACTTCTCCCGTTCGAAAGGGAGCGATCACTCAGGCGCCGGAACATCCAGCCACTGGAACCACCCACGATGCAGCACCAACCAGGCCATGAGCCCGTAACCCGCCTGTCCGGGCGTGCCGCCGTTCGCTGCTAGATCGGAGCGCCACTGTTCGTGGGCCTGGAGCGGGGAGAAGGTGTCGACGTAAACGTGCTTGCGCCGGGTGGTTACGTCGGCGAAGGCCGCGGAGAGGTCGGCGAGCCTGCGGTTGCGGTCGGAGTCCAGACCGGGCGGCGGTCCGACCACCAGAACTTTGACGCTCATTTGGGCGGCGCCGTCGAGGATGTTGGCAAGGTTCAGGCGGCTTCTGGCAGTGGAGAGTTCCAGATCGAGGTCCCGGTCCGAGAGCCCAATAACCAGGCGGTTCTCGAAGCCGTCATCGAAGCGGCGTCCTGCCTCCTGCAACCATCGTGAGGCAAGTGCCTCGGTTCCTTCCCTCGGCGCTGCAAGACTGAATGCTTCCAGCAGGACGTTGTCCGGAGCCGTCCGGGCAAGCACTCTGCCAAGCCAGCCGAGCGCCCTGGGGTCTCCCAGTCCGGCGAGCAGTTCGTCACCGACGGCGGTCAGTCGGATTCTGCGTTGTTCCACGGGATACCTTTGGTTGAGTTTGTTGAATCAGGGCCGCCCGGACTGCGGGTTGGAAACTATGAGGTGCAGGTGCCTGTGGTTCCTGCACCTCACCATGCTTACCGCATTCAGCGCTACTTGCGGTCGAATGCCTTCTTGATCAGAATGTCCTGTTCGACTGCATGCCGCTTGGCGGATCCGGTTGCCGTTGACGCAGATGCTGGACGCGATGCGAGGGTCAGCTCCCGATCGAGGTGAACTGGCAGGTTCAGGCCGATGAACGGCCACGGACCCTGGTTCGCAGGCTCGTCCTGCGCCCACACGATGTCGGCATTGGGGTAATCGGAAACGGCGGACTTGATTTCCTCGACAGGCAGGGGCGCGAGCTGCTCCACCCGCACAATGGCCGTCTTCTTGTCGTCGGCCTTCTGGCGTGCGGCCAGAAGGTCGTAGTACATCCGGCCGGACACGAGGAGCACGCGGGTGACATCCTGCGGACTGAGGTCCGCTGCATCAGGAATGACCGGCAGGAAGGAGCCCTGCGTCAGGTCTTCCACCGAGCTTGCCGCAGCCTTGAGGCGCAGCAGCTGCTTAGGAGTGAAGATGACAAGGGGTTTCCGGGGCCGGCTGTATGCCTGGCGGCGCAGCAGATGGAAGTGGGACGCCGCCGAGGACGGGTTGGCCACCACCATGTTGTCCTCCGCGCACATCTGGAGGAAGCGTTCGATGCGGGCGGATGAATGGTCTGGACCCTGACCTTCATAACCGTGGGGCAGCATCAGCACCAGTGAAGAGCGCTGTCCCCATTTCTGTTCCGCGGAGCTGATGAACTCGTCGATGATGGTCTGCGCACCGTTGACGAAATCGCCGAACTGTGCTTCCCAAATGACGAGGGCGTCGGGGCGTTCCACCGAGTAGCCGTATTCGAATCCCATAGCCGCGTATTCCGACAGTAAGGAGTCGTAGATCCAGAACTTTGCCTGGCCCTCACTGAGGTCCCCGAGGGGCAGCCATTCTTCGCCCGTTGCGCGGTCGTGGAACACCGCGTGACGCTGAACAAACGTTCCCCGGCGCGAATCCTGGCCAGCAAGCCGAACGGGCACACCTTCCATGAGAAGGGAACCGAATGCTGCCATTTCCCCAAAACCCCAGTCGATTGCCCCCTCGCGGGACATCTGCTCGCGCTTCTCAAGCAACGCCTTAAGCTTGGGGTGGACGGTAAATCCGTCCGGGATGGTGACGTGGGACTTGCCAATGTGGGCGAGTGTTTCAACGGTGATCGCGGTGCTGGCGGGCACGCCAACTCCGTTGTCGGCCCGCTGTGCGATGGGACGCTCAATGTCGGCGACGGCCGCCGAGTCCTTGGTGACGATCGGGATGGGTGACGTCTGGGCCGCATGCGTCTCAGCAAACACCCGCTCCAGCCGCTCCTGGTAGTCGCGCAGCGCCTGCTCGGCCTCATCCTGGCTGATGTCGCCGCGTCCAATGAGTGCCTCCGTGTACAACTTGCGTACGGAGCGTTTGGCCTCGATCAGGTTGTACATCATGGGCTGGGTCATCGACGGATCGTCGCCTTCGTTGTGTCCTCGGCGGCGGTAGCACACCAGGTCGATGACAACGTCCTTATTGAACTTCTGGCGGTATTGGTAGGCCAACTGGGCAACGCGGACAACTGCCTCGGGATCGTCTCCGTTGACGTGGAAGATCGGAGCCTGCACCATTTTTGCGACGTCGGTGGAGTAGACCGAGGAGCGTGACGCCGTAGGGGAGGTGGTAAAGCCAACCTGGTTGTTCACGATGACGTGGATGGTTCCACCGGTGCGGTAGCCGCGGAGCTGCGAGAGGTTGAGCGTTTCAGCGACCACTCCCTGGCCGGCGAAAGCCGCGTCACCATGGATCATGAGCGGCAGAACAGGAAAGGTGTCGCCCTGGTCAAGGCGGTCCTGCTTTGCTCGCACAATGCCCTCAAGCACCGAGTCAACTGCCTCCAGGTGGGACGGGTTGGCGGCCAGGTACACCTTGGTTTCATTGCCACTGTCGGACGTGAACGTGCCCTCCGTGCCCAAATGGTACTTCACATCGCCGGACCCCTGCACAGAGCGCGGATCCTGGGTGCCCTCAAACTCACGGAACACCTGGGCATAGGTCTTGCCAGCAATGTTGGTCAGGACGTTGAGCCGGCCGCGGTGGGCCATGCCGATGGCGACCTCGTCGAGGCCGTCGTCGGCGGCGTCGGAAATAATCGCATCAAGAAGCGGGATCAGGGATTCCCCGCCTTCCAGCGAGAACCGCTTCTGCCCAACAAACTTGGTCTGCAGGAAGGTCTCGAAGGCCTCGGCGGCGTTGAGACGGTGGAGGACGCGGAACTGCTCCTCGCGGCTGGGCTTGGAGTAGCGGTGTTCAAGCTCATCCTGGAACCACTGGCGTTCCTCCGGATCCTGGATGTGCATGTATTCAATGCCAGTGGTTCGGCAGTAGGCATCGCGCAATACGCCAAGGATGGTGCGGAACTTCAGCATCGGCTTGGGC
>NZ_KI914983.1:49285-50888 GCF_000520595.1 Arthrobacter sp. H5 | reverse complement strand
ACCCGCCTGTGGGCCATTCGCGGTCAAGGTCCCAGAGCGTCAGCCCGTGGGTGCGTACGTCAAGGTCCGCGTGCTTGCGCTGCACATACTCCAGCGGGTTGGTGTCGGCCATCAGGTGACCGCGGACGCGGTAGGCGTGGATGAGCTGCTGAATCCGCGCCACCTTGTTGATCTCGTCCATCGGATCAACCTGGATATCTGCGCTCCAGCGGACGGGCTCATACGGAATGCGCAGGGCTTCAAAGATCTCATCGTAAAAGTTCTGCTCGCCCAGGAGCAGCTGATGCACGATACGCAGGAATTCGCCGCTGCCTGCTCCCTGAATGACGCGGTGGTCATAGGTGGAGGTCAGCGTGATCGTTTTGCTGATAGCGTGCTGCGCCAGTGTTTTCTCGCTGGCCCCCTGAAATGCGGCGGGATACTCAAGGGCACCGGCGCCGATGATGCAGGCCTGTCCCTTCGAGAGCCGGGGAACGGAGTGCACTGTGCCGATGCCGCCGGGGTTAGTCAGCGAAACGGTGGTGCCGGCATAGTCGTCAGCGCCCAGCTTCCCGGCGCGGGCCTTCTTCACCAGCTCTTCGTAGGCATGCCAGAAGTCCGAGAAGTTCATGTCCTCGGCTTTTTTTATGTTCGGTACAACCAGCAGGCGCGAACCGTCAGGCCTGGGCATATCGATTGCCAGGCCAAAATTGACATGGGCGGGTTGAATGGCCGCAGGCTTGCCGTCGACGACGTCGTAGTAGACGTTCTGCGAGGGAAATTGTGCCAGCGCGCGGATGATCGCGTACCCGATGAGGTGGGTGAACGAGACCTTTCCTCCGCGCGCACGCTCCAGATGGTTGTTGATGACCACGCGGTTGTCGATCAGCAGCTTGGCTGGAACGGACCGGACGCTGGTGGCCGTGGGAACGGTCAGGCTTGCGTCCATGTTGGTGGCGATGGCCTTGGCTGGTCCGCGGAGGATGTTTACCGTGTCTTCGTCCATGTCCGTATTACGGTCGGACTTGGGAAGCTGTGCGGGGATGGGCGCCGTCGCTGAAGCCTTCGCGTCATCTTTTTTCGCTGGCTGCCTGGGCGCCGGCGTGTCAGCGGTCTTGCCCGCGTCTTTCCTGGGGTCCTTAGACCTGGTCTCTTTGGGCACTGGTGGCTTTCCCGATTCCTGCGTGCTGGCTGGTGACTCACCCGAGGCCTTCGGGGCGTCCTTCTCGGTGTTCACCACGGGAAGCTCTCGGGTGACGGGGTGCGGGTCGTCCCCAGGGGATGTGCTCTCCGAAGGAGTAGCCGCGTGCCGGCCGTTCTCTGAACCGGCGTTATCCGTTTCAAAGGACTCGAACAGGGTCCACCACTTTTTGTCTACTGAGTTCCTGTCCTTTTGAAACTGCCCATACAGTTCGTCAACAAGCCACTCATTCCCGCCGAATTCTTCAGGTAGACGGTGGTTGGATTGTTCTGGCACTGATATACGCCTCTTCCGTGAGTTGCCCTTGCCCCGTGCGGTCCCAGCCAACTGGTGGCAGGCTGTACAGACCTGTTGCCAGTCTAGTGACAGTCTCCGGCAACAAGCCAATCCCGGGCGGGCTTCCGTCCTGCGTGTGACGGCTCG
>NZ_KI914983.1:44816-49185 GCF_000520595.1 Arthrobacter sp. H5 | reverse complement strand
TTCCGTCCTGCGTGTGACGGCTCGATTCCGGCGGCGCCGCGGAAAGCACATAGACTCGCTCTGTAGTCAATGCCAGGAGCCCAAATGCGCTTTATCAACGAGCCCGCAACAGACCTCACCTACTCGGATGTCTTCCTCGTTCCGTCTGCTTCGGAAGTAATTTCCCGCTTCGACGTGGACCTCGCCAGTGATGATTCCACCGGGACCACCATCCCGCTCGTGGTCGCGAACATGACGGCGGTCACCGGCCGCCGAATGGTCGAAACAGTTGCCCGGCGGGGCGGCCTCGCCGTACTTCCGCAGGACATTCCCACGGGAGTCATCCGCGAGGTCACCCAATGGGTCAAGAGCCGGGATGTGGTGTTTGAGACACCGCTGAAGCTCCAACCGGGCAACACCGTCATCGATGCTCTTCATCTCATTAACAAGCGCGCACACGGAGCCGTGGTGGTTGTGGACAATTCCAACCGTTGCGTGGGTATTGTCCGGGCCTCGGACTGCGAGGGGGTGGACCGCTATTCCTCGCTTGAATCGGTGATGCGGCCCAACCCGCTTACTTTCGAAGCGTCGCGTTTCACAGACAACCGGGATGATGCGCTTCAGGCGGCATTCGAGGAGCTCGACGCAGCCAGCACCTCTCTGGCGGCCGTCACGCACGACGGCGAACTTCAGGGCGTCATTACGCGCAAAGGCGCGCTCCGGTCAACGATTTACCAGCCTGCGGTGGATGGCAATGGCCGTCTGAGGGTGGCTGCCGCCGTCGGAATCAACGGCGACGTTGAGGCGAAGGCCGCAGCGCTCCTGGACGCAGGCGTAGACGTCCTTGTGGTCGACACCGCCCACGGGCACCAGCGGAAGATGCTGGAAGCCCTCAAGCTCGTCAGTGGCCTCAATCCGCGCATCCCGATCGTTGCCGGAAACGTGGTGAGCGCCGATGGCGTCCGCGACCTCGTGGCGGCAGGCGCAAACATCATCAAGGTGGGCGTTGGGCCGGGCGCCATGTGCACTACCCGCATGATGACGGCAGTCGGACGCCCGCAGTTTTCCGCCGTGCGCGAATGCGCCGAGGCGGCCGCAGGGCTGGGCGCGCATGTCTGGGCCGACGGCGGTGTCCGGTACCCCCGCGACGTGGCGCTGGCGCTTGCGGCGGGGGCCAGCCAGGTGATGATCGGATCATGGTTTGCCGGCACGTACGAGAGCCCGGGCGACCTGCAGACGGACAACAACGGCAGGCAATACAAGGAAAGCTTCGGAATGGCCTCGGCACGTGCCGTGCAAAACCGTACGCAGCGTGACGATGTGTTCGCCCGTGCGCGGAAGGGACTCTTCGAGGAAGGCATTTCCACCTCCAAGATGTACCTCGACCCCGCCAGCCCGGGTGTTGAGGATCTGCTGGACATGATCACCGCCGGGGTCCGCAGCTCGATGACCTACGCAGGCGCCCGCAACCTGGCAGAGTTCCGGGACCGTGCGCTGGTGGGTGTGCAGTCCGCCGCAGGTTACGAAGAGGGCCGTCCGCTTCCGCAAAGCTGGTAGCGGACGAAGTGGGAGAGGCCCCGGAACCGCTTCGCGGCTGCTGGCCTGTGTTGTAAACTGACATCCTTATGGACAGTTCCTCTAGGGGCCGGCCCATGGAGCGACCGTTGCGAAATGCATCATTATCCCGCAGCGTTCCGCGACCATCCAGTGCCGGCAGACCCCGTATAAATGCCCATCGTTCGTCTCTCTCCGCCGTCCGCGGATCTCTGTGCGGTTCGCCGCAGCAGGGTTCGCTGAACGCGGATGCAGGAGTGGAATCAACCCAACACGGAGCGCCCGAGTCCGGGCCTTCGTTGTCGGAGCCTTCTCAACAGGCCCCGACCACAGCTGAGTTTTCCAGCCGGACCACCGCAGGGGCGGTGTGTTCCACTTGGAGTGGCTCTATCTGATTGCAGGCCTGGCCCTGATTCTGGGTACGGGGTTCTTTGTTGCTGTTGAGTTCTCGCTGGTGGCCCTGGACCAAACCTACGTTCAACGCGCAGTGGACAACGGCGACAAGAGGGCGGAGCCGCTGCTCAAGTGCCTCAAGTCCCTCTCCACCCAGCTGTCCAGCTGTCAGCTGGGCATTACCCTGACCACTCTCCTTACCGGTTACGTGATGGAACCGTCCGTGGGACAGCTTCTGGAAGGCCCCCTCGGTGCGCTCGGCCTGCCGGACCCGGTCATCGGCACGGTGTCGATCGTTATCGCCATGACGCTGGCAACACTGCTTTCCATGCTGATCGGCGAGCTTGTTCCCAAGAACATGGCGATAGCCCTTCCCTTCAAGGTCGGCAAGGCGCTGGCCCGGCCGCAGCTGGTTTTCACTGGCGTCTTCAAGCCGGCAATCGTGGTGCTCAATGGATTCTCCAACCGGGTGCTTCACCTCTTTGGGCTCGAAGCAAAAGAGGAGATATCAGGTGCGCGCACACCGTCCGAGCTGTCTTCGCTGGTGCGGCGCTCGGCCGAACTGGGGACGCTCGATCAGGGAACAGCGAACTTCCTCGCGAGAACGTTCAGCTTTTCCGAGCGAACCGCAGCCGATGTGATGACACCGCGCATCCGCATGGAAACCATCGATTCAGATCAGACGGTTGCCGATGTAGTGGACCTTGCGCGCCGAACCGGGTTCTCCCGGTTTCCCCTGATCGGCGACTCCCCGGATGACATCAGGGGCGTTGTCCATGTCAAGAAGGCTGTTGCGGTCCCGCGGCACAAGCGCGCGGAACTTCCGGCCGGAACCATCATGACCGATGTTCTCCGCGTGCCTGAGACGGTACATCTTGACTCGCTCCTGAGCGAGCTGCGGGATGCGAACCTGCAACTCGCCGTCGTGCTCGATGAATACGGCGGCACGGCCGGTGTAGCAACGTTGGAAGACCTCGTGGAGGAGATTGTGGGTGAAGTGGCAGACGAGCATGACAAGCTCAAGCCCGGAGTCCTGCAGAGTGCGTCGGGCAACTGGTTTTTCCCCGGCCTGATGAGACCGGACGAGGTCAGCGATCAAATACCCCGTCTCGCGGTGCCCGATGAAGCCGGTTACGAAACCGTCGGCGGGTTCATGATGGCCGAACTGGGGCGGATTGCGGCAGTGGGTGACCGGGTGGACGTTCCGGGAGGAATCCTTGAAGTCGAGCGGATGGAAGGGCGCAGGATTGACCGCGTCAGCTTCATCCCGCTGCAGCGGGAGGACTCCGCTGCCTCCGACACTTCGGACACGGCCGTGGGAGGTGCCCGATGAGCAGCGACTGGGCCGGAATTATCTGGTTGGTTGTCCTCCTGATCGCCAATGCCTTCTTTGTTGGAGCCGAGTTCGCCATCATGTCAGCGCGGCGCAGCCAGATTGAGCCGTTGGCGGAGGCGGGATCCAAGCGCGCCCGCACCACCATCTGGGCGATGGAACACGTTTCGCTCATGCTTGCCTGTGCGCAGCTGGGCATCACGGTGTGTTCGCTGCTCATTCTGCAGGTGGCCGAACCGGCAATCCATCATCTCCTGGTGGTCCCGCTGGAGGGCGTCGGTATTCCGGAGGGCATTGCGGACGGCATTGCTTTTGCGATCGCGCTGCTATTGGTGACGTTCCTTCATGTGACGTTCGGTGAAATGGTGCCGAAGAACATTTCCGTAACGGTCGCCGACAAGGCGGCTTTGCTGCTGGCTCCGCCGCTGGTCATGATCGCGCGGGTGGTGAACCCGATCATCTCCACGCTGAACTGGGCGGCAAACCACATCCTGCGGGCCATGCGCATCGAGCCAAAGGATGAGGTGACGTCCTCCTTTACCCTGGAGGAAGTTCAGTCAATCGTGCAGGAATCCACGCGGCACGGACTGGTGGACGACGACTCCGGACTCATCAGCGGCGCGCTCGAGTTTTCCGGCCAAACTGCGGGCGCCGTCATGGTCCCCTTGGAGGAGCTGGTGACTGTGCGTACCGACTCAACGCCTGAGGATTTCGAAAAGACCGTGGGACGGACCGGGTATTCCAGGTTCGTGCTGATTGATGAGCACGACAACCTGACGGGTTACATGCACCTCAAGGACGTCATGTCGATGTCCGAGGAGATGTATTCCCGGCCGATCACCGAGAACAAGGTACGGACGCTCGCCAACCTGACCTTTGACGACGAAATTGAGGATGCGCTCACGATCATGCAGCGGACTGGTTCGCACCTTGCCCGCGTGATGGACAGCGAAGGCCAGGCGCGCGGCGTGCTCTTCCTGGAAGACGTGATCGAGCAGCTGATCGGTGAGATCAGGGATGCCACCCAGAACCAGGGCGTCAGGCGTACGGGAGAGCCCGTTCAGTAGGCCAAACCGGAACGACGACGGCGGCTGTCACCTGTTGGTGGCA
>NZ_KI914983.1:34248-44716 GCF_000520595.1 Arthrobacter sp. H5 | reverse complement strand
TGTTGGTGGCAGCCGCCGTTTGGGTGGGAGCGTCGCTATTTTCAAGATGCGAATGATTCGCGTTTAGGTTAGACTCGCAATTACGCCAAACGTTACCAATTCTCATTGCGAGTAGATCGAGGTTTTCATGCGCCGTGCGACCGCGCGTTCCGTAGTTTCGATAGTTGTAGCCGGGGGGGTTGCCCTGGCAATGTCCGGCTGCGGCCAGTCGGCAGGGGAGGGCACAGCCCAAGCCGCAGAAGACGGCACGATCCAGGTGGTTACCTCCACCAACGTGTACGGGGACATTGTCGAAACCATTGGCGGTGACAATGTCGAGGTGACGGCGATCGTGAACAGCCTCAGCCAGGACCCGCATTCCTACGAGGCAACGGTGCAGGACAAGCTCGCCGTCTCGAAGGCGGAACTGCTCGTTGAGAACGGTGGAGGCTATGACACCTTTCTCCACCTGCTGGCGGACGACGTCGAAATGGACCACGACTACGTGCTGACAGCCGTTGACATTTCGGGACTGGCACCCGAGGACGCCGAGGGTGAACATGCAGGCGAAGAGTATGCCGCGGAAGAGCCTGCCGGGGAAGATCATGCGGACGAGGAGGATGCCCACGCGCACGGCGATTTCAACGAACACGTCTGGTACAGCCTGCCGGCAATGGACAAACTTGCCGCTGAAATCGCGGCGAAGCTCTCCACCCTGGATCCTGACAACGCCGGGACGTATGAGGCCAACGCGGCCAGCTTCAGCGAATCCTCCGCGGGACTGCAGGCGCAACTCGATGAGCTGGCAGCGGGGGCGGAGGACCGGAGCGTAGCCATGACCGAACCTGTGCCGTGGTACCTCCTGGAAGCCGCCGGCCTCCAGGACGGTACGCCGCCCGACTTCATTGAGGCCATCGAAGAGGGATCGGATGTACCGGTGGCGGCCCTCAACGAAATGCAGGTCCTGATGGAAGAAGGAGGCCCCGCGTTTCTTGCCTATAACCAACAGACCGAGGGGCCACAAACGGTGTCCGTGCGTGATGCCGCGGAAGCGGCCGGCGTTCCCATCGTCACCTTTACCGAGACCGTACCTGACGGCGGCGACTACATCACCTGGATGACCGCCAACGTGGACGGAATCGCCCAAGCGCTGAACTCCTGACAGAATTGCAGTTATCTGAGATACACCAAGACAAACTGCAGCCAGGAGAGAATGTGACCGGTCCGGTGGTTAGCCTGCGGTCAGCGTCCCTTTCCTTCGGCGGCCGGACTCTCTGGCAGGACCTTGACCTGGACATCAACCCGGGGGAGTTCCTGGCCGTTCTGGGGCCAAACGGTTCCGGCAAGACCAGCCTCCTGAAGGTTCTTCTCGGGCTGCAGAACCTGGACTCTGGAGCGGCGCTGATCGACGGCGGTCGCGTACACCGCGGCAGCCGTGAGTTTGGCTATGTACCGCAGCAGAAGTCTTTTGCTCCTGAAACGCCGCTGCGTGCCCGGGACCTGGTTGGACTGGGAATCGACGGCCATAAGTGGGGTCTGCGGCTGAGGGGCGCGGCCTACAGGTCCTCGGTAGACGCGCTGCTGGAGAAGGTGGGGGCGCTTTCCTACGCGGACGCTCCGGTGGGCAGGCTCTCCGGCGGCGAACAACAGCGCCTCCGCGTTGCCCAGGCATTGGCAACCGATCCCAAAGTCCTGCTCTGCGACGAGCCCCTACTGTCCCTGGATCTGCACCACCAGCAGGCAGTCAGCCGCCTCATCGATGCACAGTGCCGCGACAATGACAGCGCAGTGGTCTTCGTGACTCATGAGATCAACCCGGTGATCGACTACGTTGACCGTGTTTTATACCTGGCCGGCGGACGCTTCCGGGTGGGAACACCGGAAGAGGTGATGACCAGTGAAGTCCTGTCCGATCTCTACAACAGCAATGTTGAAGTCATCAATAACAATGGCCGGATTGTGGTGGTTGGACTTCCCGACGCCACCACCCACCACCATGCAGAGGTGAAGTGATCCGTGGATTTTCAGGATTTCATGAACGCGGTCTTCAACTTCGAGAACTATGGCGAGCTTCTTCCCCTGGTGCAGAATTCGATCTGGGCAGGCGCAGTGCTTGGCCTGCTGGGCGGGTTGATCGGGACGTTCGTGATGATGCGCGACCTCGCCTTCGCCGTGCATGGAATTGCTGAGCTGTCCTTTGCGGGCGCCGCCTTTGCGCTGCTGATCGGGGCCAATGTGGTCTTCGGTTCGCTGGTGGGCTCCGTGATTGCAGCGCTGCTGCTGGGACTCATGGGGATCAGGGCACGCGACCGCAACTCGATCATCGGGGTCATCATGCCCTTTGGCCTTGGCTTGGGCATCCTTTTCCTCGCCCTGTATGAAGGCCGGGCCGCCAACAAGTTTGGGCTGCTGACGGGGCAGATCGTCTCTGTTGACGAGGTCCAGCTGACGCTGCTGGCGGGGTGCGCCGTCGTCGTCATGGTTGCCCTGGCCGCCATTTGGCGGCCGCTGACCTTTGCCAGCGTGGACGCGGATCTCGCGGACGCACGCGGTGTGCCGGTGCGCGGTTTGTCCCTTGCCTTCATGTTCCTGCTGGGCGTTTCAGTGGCGCTGTCCATTCAGGTGGTGGGAGCGCTGCTGGTGCTGGCCCTCCTCATTACGCCCGCGGCGGCGGCGCTGAAGGTCACCTCGTCACCGCGGCTGGTGGTGCTGTTGAGCGTTGTCTTCGCCTGCACGTCGGTGGTTGGCGGGATTTTACTGGCGCTCGGCGGACGCATCCCGATCAGCCCGTATGTGACCACTATTTCGTTCCTGATCTACCTGGTATGCCGTGCAATCAGTTGGCAGCGCGGGCGTTCGTCGACCGCTGCGGAACGTGCGGCACAACCCGCTTAGGACTGTCTAAGCGAGCTTCGCCGCGGTGCACTCCGGGCACAACCCATAGATCTCGACAGTGTGAGCCACGTCGGTGTAGCCATGATCCTCGGCAACGCGCGCTGCCCACTGTTCAACTGCGGGTGCTTCAATTTCCACTGCCCGGCCGCAGTTGCGGCAGAGCAGATGATGGTGGTGGTGCTCCACCGCGCAGCGGCGGTACACCGCCTCACCCTCGCCGTTGCGGAGGACATCCACCAAGCCGTCGTCCGCCATGGACTGGAGGATGCGGTAGGCGGTGGCCAATGAGACGGTTTCGCCCTTGCTGTGAAGCTGGCGGTATAACTCCTGGGTGCTCACAAAGTCGTCAAGTTCATCCAGTGCGGCGCTGACGGCGCGACGCTGTTTCGTGACCCGTTGCTCGGAGCCTTTACGGGTTGAAGGAGCTGCTTCGGGTGGCATGGCGGGGGTGCCTCCTTGCGGCGTGGACGTGTGGTTTATAAAGGACCAGCGTCAAGGTTACCAGCGCCCGCCCTGCCCTGCCTGCCGGTCCCGGCGGTAGGGTGGGCACATGCTGCTCACCAAGTTCACCCATGCCTGCGTCCGGCTTGAGCAGGACGGCAAGGTCATTGTCATTGATCCTGGGAATTTTTCCGAGGTGGAGGAAGCCCTCAAGGGGGCCAGCGCGGTCCTGATCACCCATGAGCACGCCGATCACCTTGACCGGGAGAGGGTTGCGGCCGCCCTCCGTGCCGACGCTGCCCTTGAGCTTTATGCGCCGGAGGGTGTGGTGGCGTCGCTGCGGGAGAGCCTCGGCGACGACGACGCCGGCAGCAGGGTCCATTCAGCTGAACCGGGAGCGCGCTACAGTATTGCCGGGTTTGACGTCCAGACCTTTGGCGGACAGCACGCGTTGATCCACCCGCATATTCCGGTGGTGAAAAACATCGGATACTTCATCGAAGACAACCTGTACCACCCCGGTGATTCCTTCATTGTTCCGCACGGCGCGGCTGTGCAGACGCTCCTGGTTCCGGTGCATGCGCCCTGGTCGAAGACGGCTGAAGTGATTGATTTTGTCACTTCCGTCCGCGCTCCACGGGCGTACCAGATCCATGATGCGCTGCTGAACGAAACCGGCCTGTCCATGGTCGAGGGCCATGTGATGAGGCTGGGTGCCCACTATGGGACAGAATTTCGCCATCTGGAGCCTCGGGAAAGCGTGGAGCTCTAGCGCCCGCGGGGATCCACCGTCAGCGTGGCCACTTCCTTCAACCGGGGATTGAGGTGGTCGCCGTCCTCCACCACACCTGTTGACCACCACAGCTTGAGTCCATTCGGGCCATCCTCCAGGCCCGCAAGGTTGTTATCGAACCACGGACCCCTCAGCCCGGACCAGCGGAACGGCGGCTTGGGGACTTTGACGGACCGTGCCACCAGGGCTCCCACCGGGCTGGCGACCCCGTAGGACATTGTTGCCGTGGCGAAGCGCATGACCCGGGGGAGCGGATTGCGGATAGGCGAGCAGACCGCCTGCACAATGCGGCTGCCCGAGTCCCGCTGCACCTCGGCCACGTAGGAGAAGTGCACGTCTCCCTAGAGGAAGGTCACGGTCTCGGGTGCCGGCCCGCGTTTACCGTCCGCAACCTCCGTCGCCATGTCAGCTACGGCCCGGAAGCTCTTCTGGAAGGCGGCCCAGTGTTCCAGGTCCACGGTCCGCCGGATCTTCTCGCCTATTCTTGAGCCGCGCGCGCCCCAGGCACCTTCGGACAGGGCCTCGTTCCAGGATTCAATGTGGTGAAGTCCGCGTGGCAGCAGGAATGGTAGCGACGAGGCGATTAACAGCTGCCGGAATCCGCCCTGCATCAAGCCGTCCAGCCAGGCCAGCTCTTCATCATCGAGGAGGGAACGTTTGGCCGGGTCGAGCACCCGCGCAGCTCTCGAATCGATGGTAATCATCCGGACCTCGCCAATGTCGCGGTAGTAGCTCCACCGGTAGCTGGTGGGATATTGGTTCGCCCGGTCGGCGAAGACATCGAGGGTGGAGCTGAGATCCAGTTCGTCCTCCCCGCGGTGGGCCGCCACCTGCTGCCAGATCTCATCCTCCGCCCGCTGATCCGGTGAAAGGTTGCCCAGGTGTTGGTAGACCCAGTAGGAAGCGAGTCCGGAAACAATACGTCCCTGCCACCATGGTGTCTTCTCCATCTCCTGCTTCCAGGTGAGGGATGCGTTCCAGTCGTCGCGGATATCGTGATCGTCGAAGATCATGGCGCTGGGCAGAGTGGAGAGAAGCCAGCGGTTGGCGCCGTCCGACCAGGCGAGTTTATAGAGATGCGCGTATTCTTCGTAGTCCTGGAGTTCCTCGCCGGGAGGTTCCTCGATGTTCCGCCTGTCCCGGATGAACTGCTGCATTTCATTGCTGGTGACATCGGCGTAGACCTGGTCGCCCAGGAACATGACCAGGTCCGGCCACGCGTCGCCGTGATCTGCGGCCATGTGCAGCGCGTAGGCCCGCATCGAATCGACGCCGTGCTTGCTGTTGCCTTCTTCATCGTGGGACACACTGGTCCGGCACGAGCCAAAGGCCATGCGGAGGGGCTTGCCCGGTTTCAAGGTGGCAATGACCGACGACGGGTAGTCGGTGTCTGCCTCCGGCCAGACTTTGACGCCGTTGATTTCCACTGTGTAAGGGGTGACGGTTCCCGTGTGCAGACCGTCGGCCTCTACCAGCGCGTAATGGTGGCCGTGAACGGCGAAGGTTCGTGCTTCCCAGGATGAACCTCCGGCGCGGACCAACACGCGCGCATCCTCCGCGGTCTCCACCCAGATGCTCGCCGAGGTTTCGTCCACGTGGCGCATCATGGGTCCAAGTACCAGGGAGTTAGTCATCACCCATTTGTACCCTTTCAGTGACGATTGGGCTATCCGGTTGGCTGCTGGGGGCCCGGATTCCACTGTCCGGTGGAAAGAAACGTCTCCAGCGATCGCTCGTGGGGTGCCGGGTCCAGGCCGTGCGCGGCCAGCCAGCCGTCGTCGTCGTACGTGCAGGCATAGCGATCGCCCGCATCGCACATCAGCGACACCACGCTGCCGGTCCTGCCCTCTGCAACCATTCCGGCGATCAGTTGCCATACGCCCCACAGATTTGTCCCCGTTGACGGTCCGGCGTGCAGCCCGGCGAACTGTTTCAGGTGGCGCATCGCGGCCACCGAGCCGGCGTCCGGAACCTGGATCATGTGGTCGATGACTTCGGGTATGAAGCTGGGTTCGCGCCGGGGGCGGCCGATACCCTCGATGCGGGAAGGAAGCCCTGACGCCGCCGAACGGGGGTCCTTCCAGGCAGGGTAGAAGGCAGAATTCTCCGGGTCCACCACCGCCAGGCGGGTGGCGTGCCGGTGGTACCGCAGGTAACGGCCGATTGTGGCGCTGGTTCCGCCGGTTCCGGCTCCAACCACAATCCATTCCGGCACGGGGTGGCGCTCCAGGGAGAGCTGTTCAAAGATCGATTCGGCGATGTTGTTGTTCCCTCGCCAGTCGGTGGCGCGTTCCGCGTAGGTGAACTGGTCCATGTAGTGGCCGCCGGAGTCCGCAGCGAGCTTCCCGGCGGTTGCGTAGACCTCCGACGCGTGCTCCACGAAGTGGCAGACGCCCCCAAATTGTTCGATCAGGGCGATCTTTTCCGGGCTGGTGGTCCGCGTCATCACTGCGGTGAACGGCAGGCCGAGCAGCTGGGCGAAGTAAGCCTCCGACACCGCGGTTGAGCCGCTGGAAGCCTCAACGATTGTGGTGCCTTCCCTGATCCAGCCGTTCACCAGGCCAAACAGGAAGAGAGAACGTGCCAACCGGTGCTTGAGGCTGCCGGTCCGGTGGGTCGACTCGTCCTTCAGGAAGAGATCCACGCCCCAGTGCTCCGGAAGGGCCACCGCATAGAGGTGGGTGTCCGCGGAACGGTTATTCTCGGCCTCGATACGGGAGAGCGCTTCATCGGTCCAGACGCGGCTGGGTACTGGAATGGAGATGTTCACGGTCCTACTCTATGGGCTGGTGCGGCCCCAATTGGAGTACCGCCCAATGCTGTGGTGGACTTGGTTCACACCATGACCGGTGTGCCACCGGTCACACTTTCAAAAGGAGATCTTCATGGAGACTCTGATGGACGTGCAGACCCTGCAGAACCGGATGATCTCCGGCAAGCAGACGGTTCTGCTGGATGTTCGATGGGCGTTGGGTGACCCCCGCGGCCGCGAACAGTACCGATCAGCTCATATTCCCGGGGCCGTGTATGTGGACCTCGAAACTCAGCTTTGCGCCGCGCCTTCCGCATTGGAGGGCCGTCACCCCCTTCCCGATCCAGCCACGCTTGAGGAGGCCGCACGTCAGTGGGGCATTAACAACGACGACGTTGTGGTTGCCTACGATGACACCGGCAACCTGGCCGCCGCACGCGTGTGGTGGCTGCTGCGGAACGCCGGACTCAATGTTCACCTGCTCGACGGCGGCCTCACCGCCTGGCGCGCGGCAGGCTTCGAAACCGAGGGCGGGGAGGAACAGCACTGTCTGGGCGATGTGTCGCTGGGCGCCGCCGGAATGCCGGCCACGGACATCGACGCAGTAGCGTCGTTTGCTGGAATCCTGCTCGATGCCAGGGCAGGGGAGCGCTTCAGGGGCGAAACCGAGCCCATCGATGCGAAGGCAGGGCACATTCCGGGTGCAGCCTGCGCACCCACGACAGACAACCTGACTCCGGCAAAGACGTTCAAATCCCCGGCAGAGCTCCGCCGGCGGTTCGAAGCGCTCGGTGTCACGGACACCGCCGAAGTTGCCGTGTACTGCGGATCGGGGATCACCGCGGCGCACGAGGTCGCTGCCTTGGAGATCGCCGGATTCGACGCCGCGCTGTATCCAGGGTCCTGGTCGCAGTGGTCAGCTAGATCCGGGCTGCCGGTGGCAACCGGCGCCTAGAAGGAGAAACATGAGCACCTTGTTCACGAAAATCATTGATGGCGAGATCCCCGGGCGGTTTGTCTGGAAGGACGACGACGTCGTTGCCTTCCTGACGATCGCACCGATCACGGATGGGCACGTCATGGTGGTGCCGCGCCAGGAGGTGGAGCACTGGGTCGAAGCCGAGCCGGAACTGCTGTCGAAGATCATGAGCGTTGCGCAGACCATCGCCAAGGCACAAACCGTGGCGTTCTCAGCCAAACGGGTCGGCGTACTGATGGAAGGCTACGAGGTTCCGCATCTGCACGTGCATGTCTGGCCTACGCAGAGTGCCGCCGATTTTGATGTTCACAACGTCGACCACAATCCTGATCCCGCCCGCATGGATGACAATGCCGAGAAGCTGAGGGCCGCCCTACGCGCCGCCGGCTACGAGGCGAACGTTCCGGATTAGAGCTTTCGGGCGGCGGTCAGGCCGCTAGCGCCTCACCCAGCGCCACCCGCAGCCGCTTCTCGGATACGGTGTAGGCGGTTCCCAGCTCCTGGGCGAACAGGCTGATCCGCAGTTCCTCCAGCATCCAACGGACCCGCGCGAGTCCGGGAGGAACCATCCGGCCGGTCGGCACCAGGGCGGCGACGGCGTCGTCGTAGTCGTCTTCCAACCGCTGCACGACGGCGGTTCCCACACCATCGCGCTGGACGTTGCCTGCCAGTTTGGTGAGACGGGTCTCGATGCCTGCCAGATAGCGGGGCAGGTGGGTGAGCTGGGCATAGCCGGTCCGGGCGACGAAGCCCTGGTAGACGAGTTGTTCGAGCTGGCTCTTGACATCGTTCAGGGCGGTAATGAGGGCGAGGCTGGCACTGCCCTTGAGCTGCTTTTCGATCCGGCGCGTGCTCGCGAGAATTTTCTCCACGGTGGCGGTGACCGTGAACACCGTATCGATGAGTTCCGCGCGGACGGTTTCATACAACGCGTTGAACCCGGCTTCGGTCCAGGGCAGGTCAACGGGTGTGAGCTTGTCTATGGCGGCAATGGTGCAGTCCTCGATCAGCGCCGCAACGCTGCCGTGAGGGTTCTGGGTGAAGGTCAATTTTTCGGCGTTGCTGAGGTGCTCGAGGACGTACTTGGCCGGGCTGGGAACTCGCGCGGCCAGCAGCCGGATGACGCCCGCGCGCATCGATGCCTGCTGCTCACCCGGGTTGGGGAAGACAGTGAGGCCCACGGAACCGCCTTCATCCGTGAGCGCGGGATAGCCGGTAATGGTGTGTCCGCCGACCGATCTGGAGACCTGCGGGGGGATGTCCCCGAAGGTCCACGCAGTTGCGCCGGAGACTTCCTTGATACCTGGATGCTCAACCACTGGCGATACTGTTCTGCGCGCGGGTTTTGTGGTGGCTGGTGTGGCGCCCAATGACTCAGCGATCGCCCGCCGGGTCTGGGGCGCCAGCGACTCTTTCAGCGCATCGAGGTCCTTGCCCTCATCGAGGATCTTGCCTTGGGCATCAACCACCTGGAAGCTCATCAGCAAATGCCCGGGCAGCACGGAACGGTTCCAGGAGCCCGGCGGAATGATGTGCCCCTTCAACCTGCGCAGGGCCAGCTCGAGGGATTCCTCCAGGTCATCCCGGGCGGGATCGAAGTCGTTGTGGAGCGACTCGACGGCGGACCGTGCCACATCCGGGGCTGGAATGAAGTTCTTCCGAACCTGTTTGGGCAGGGACTTGATGAGCGCGGTCACCAGTTCCGTCCGCAGCCCCGGGATCTGCCAGTGGAACGGTCTGGCGGCGAGCTGATTGAGGAACAGGACAGGGATGGTCACGGTGACGCCGTCGGCTGCGCCCTGCACCCCGGGAGAAAACTCGTAGCTCAGGGGCAGCTCGAAACCATCCTGATGCCATGCTTTGGGAAAAGCGGTTTCGTCGAGGTCTGCATCCCGGCTGAGCAGTTCCTCCGGCTTGAAGTCCAGCAGTTCCGGATCGGTATGGCGGGCGTCCTTCCACCACTTGTCGAAATGGCGTTCGGATACCACTTCGGGTCCCACCCGGGCGGCATAGAAGTCAAACAGGGTTTCGTCGTCGACCATCAGGTCGCGGCGGCGCATCCGGTTTTCCAGTTCCTCGATCTCGGCCATCCGCGCCTTATTGCGATGGAAGAACTTGTGGTGGGTTTTCCAGTCACCCTCCACGAGCGCGTGCCGGATGAACAGTTCGCGTGCGAGCTCCCGGTCGATACGGCCGTAGTTGATGCGTCGTTGCGGCACGATCGGCACACCGTACAGAGTGACCTTCTCATAGGCCATCACCGATCCCATCTTCCGGGACCAGTGCGGCTCACTGTAGCTGCGCTTCACCAGGTCCGGAGCAACTTCCTCGGCCCACAAGGGATCGAACTTCGCGGCAACGCGCGCCCAGAGCCTGGAGGTTTCCACGAGCTCAGCAGCCATCACCCAGTCCGGGGACTTCTTGAACAGCGCGGAGCCGGGAAACACGGCAAACCGGGTTCCGCGCGCACCGGTGTACTCGCGTTTTCGCTGGTCATAGAGGCCAATATGGCTGAGCAGCCCTGAAAGCAGGCTGATGTGTACGGCGGTGTCATTGCCCACGGGGTCAACGGGTTCAGGGGAGAGGGTGATACCGAGAGGCTTGGCCAACTGCCTGAGCTGCGCGAAGA
>NZ_KI914983.1:32414-34148 GCF_000520595.1 Arthrobacter sp. H5 | reverse complement strand
GCCAACTGCCTGAGCTGCGCGAAGAGGTCCTGCCACTCCCGTACCCGGAGGTAGTTGATGAATTCGTTCCGGCACAGTTTTCGGAACTGCGTGGAGGAAAGCTCCTTTTGCTGGTCCTGGAGATAGCGCCACAGGTTGAGGTAGCCGGTGAAATCGGAGTTCTCGTCAAGGAACCGCTTGTGCTTCTCGGTGGCCGTCTGCAGTTTTGATCCTTGGTCGGCCTGCGGCCGCTCCCTGGGATCCTGGATGGTCAGCGCCGCGGCCAACACCATGACTTCCTTGGCGCAGCCTCGCCTGCCCGCTTCCACAATCATGCGGCCCAGGCGTGGATCCACCGGCAATTGGGCAAGCTGGCGCCCGACGGCGGAGATGTCGCCCTGCGCGCTTAGCGCGCCGAGCTCCTTCAGGAGGGTCACGCCGTCGTTGATTGCCTTCGAATCCGGCGGTTCGACGAAGGGGAAGTCCGCCACGTCCTTGGGGCCGCGGGTGACGCCCATGGCGGTCATTTGAAGAATGACCGCGGCGAGGTTGGTGCGTAGGATTTCGGGGTCGGTGAAGGGCCGCCGGGCCT
Organism: Arthrobacter sp. H5; assembly: GCF_000520595.1. Classification (GTDB taxonomy): domain Bacteria; phylum Actinomycetota; class Actinomycetes; order Actinomycetales; family Micrococcaceae; genus Arthrobacter_D. Next base: position 33,577 of record NZ_KI914983.1, on the reverse strand, counting down.
CGAAGTCCTCCTCCGAGTACAGGCGGATGGCGATGCCGTCCGAGACGCGGCCGCAGCGGCCCGAGCGCTGGTTGGCCGAGGCTTGGGACACCCTCTCAATGGGGAGGCGCTGGACCTTGGTTCGGTGGGAGTAGCGCGAAATGCGGGCGGTTCCGGTGTCGATGACGTACTTGATGCCGGGAACGGTCAATGAGGTTTCGGCGACGTTGGTGGCCAGGATGATGCGCCGTCCGGAGCCGCCCGGGCTGAATACCCGGTGCTGTTCCTGCAGGGAGAGCCGGGCGAACAGGGGCAGGATGTCAGTGCCCTTCAGCCGCGGATTGGTCTGGACACGCGCCCGGAGTGCATCCGCAGCGTCGCGGATCTCGCGCTCGCCGGAAAAGAACACCAGGATGTCGCCCGGCGCTTCCTTGGCGAGTTCGTCGACGGCGTCGCACACCGCGTCCAGCGGGTCGCGGTCCTCCTCGAGCTCATCATCAGAGTCGGACGCTTCTGCTGGCTGGCTGAGTGGCCGGTACCGGATTTCCACCGGGTAGGTGCGTCCGGAAACCTCGATGATGGGCGCGTTGGTCTTCTGCTCCAGCGCTTCATCGGCAGCGAAGTGGTTGGCGAACCGTTCTGGGTCGATGGTGGCCGAGGTAATGATGAGTTTCAGATCCGGCCGCTGGGGAAGGATCCGCTTGAGGTAGCCGAGGATGAAGTCGATGTTGAGGCTGCGTTCATGCGCCTCGTCGATGATGATTGTGCTGTATTTCTTCAGGAGCCTGTCGTGCTGGATCTCGGCGAGGAGGATGCCGTCAGTCATCAGCTTAATCTTGGTGCTGCGACTCACCTGTCCGGTGAAGCGCACCTGAAAGCCGACCTCGTCCCCTACCTGAACATCCAGTTCCTGGGCAATGCGCTCTGCGACGGTGCGCGCAGCGAGACGGCGTGGCTGGGTGTGGCCGATCATGCCGTTTCGGGCAAGGCCCAGTTCCACGCACATCTTGGGGATCTGCGTGGTCTTTCCGGACCCTGTTTCTCCGGCGATGATGGTGACCTGATTGGCGGCGATGGCGGCCATAATGTCGGCCCGCCGCTCGGCGACCGGGAGCTCAGGGGGATAGGTGATGTTCAATGCCATGGTTGGGTCCAAGTCTACTTCCGCAAGGTGTGCGGTGATC
>NZ_KI914983.1:30269-32314 GCF_000520595.1 Arthrobacter sp. H5 | reverse complement strand
GCCAACAATGTAAGTGAGGAGCCGCGTTGCCCTGTTGATCCCCACCACCAGGACACCAGTGGCCATGGGGTCAAGGGTGCCGGCGTGGCCAACTTTCCGGGTACCCGCCAGCCGTCGCAGCTTACCCACCACATCGTGGCTGGTCCAGCCCTGCGGCTTGTCCACAATAATCAGTCCTGAGTGGACCTGCCCGGAATTCACGCTTTTCAGTATATGGGTTGGCTCATTGGCTTCTGTGCCGAGCAACCTTCCGCGCTACCATTCCCCTATGCCATCCATTGCCAGCCATGTCCGCGAGGTTCCGGCCAATCAGATCCGCGAAATTACGCAGGCTGCCTGGGCGGCCCCCGGATCTATTGTCCTGAGTATCGGCGAGCCCGGGTTTCCCGTACCGCGGCATATCCTCGAGGCGGGCATGGCGGCCCTTGACCGGGACGAGACGAACTACACACCAAACGAAGGTATCGCACCACTCAGGGAGGCCTTCGCGTCGAGATTCCTCAGCCACAACGGAGTTGAGGTTGACCCTTCCCGCATCTATGTCACCTCCGGAGCGCAGCAAGGCCTGCACCTGGCCATGAGCATGCTGCTTGGCGCCGGGGACGAGGTGCTCATTCCCAATCCCGGATACCCGACCTTCGCCATGACCGCCCGGCTGGTTCATGCGGTTCCTGTGGCCTACCCGCTGTATCCGGAGCACGTGTTCCAGCCGCGTGTGCAGGACCTAGAGGATCTCATCAGCGACCGGACCCGGGTGCTGGTCCTTAATTCCCCCTCAAATCCGTTGGGTGCGGTGTTCAGCGAAGCGCTGACGAGGGATCTCGTGGACCTTGCCGTCAGACGTGACCTGTGGGTGATCTCGGACGAATGCTACGAGGCGTTCACCTTTGACGTCCCACATGTCAGTCCTGCCCGCTTCGACGGCCGCACTGCCGAATCAGCCCGCGTGGTCACGTCCATCACCCTGTCCAAGACGTATGGGCTTACCGGGCTGAGGATTGGGGCGCTGGTCCTGCCGCCGGGCCTTGGGCAGGAGTTCAACAACGTGATGGAGTCGATCGTCTCCTGCGTGGGCGCATCACCACAGTATGCGGCTGTGGCGGCGCTGACAGGGCCGCAAGACTATGTGACGGAGGTCCTGGCGCATTACCGCCGGAACAGGGATGCGGCGTCGTCCGCGCTGGCATCCAAGGGCATCCCCTACCTGGACGCGCAGGGCGCGTTCTACCTGTGGGCGGACATGTCGCATGCCACCGGCGGGGATGTCCGCAGCTGGGTCCACACCCTGCTCAGTGAGCAGGGTGTGGCCGTGGCACCGGGAACGGCTTTTGGGTCAATCGGTGAGGGCTGGATCCGCATCGCGCTGTGTGGCGAAACCGGACCTCTCCTCGAGGGGTTGAGCCGGCTTCCCGCACGCTAGTTCCGTGCGCCGCCTTCAGTATCCTCGGACAGTGAATTGTCGTCGCCTTCTTCAGCGTCCGCCTCCGCTCCGGGCTTCCGATACGGATCGGCTTCACCAGCGAATACGGCGCCTTGTGCAATGGCTGCAACCTCGGCATCCCGTTCCTTGGCGGTGCGCAGCAGTTCCTCAAGGTGACTGGCGTTGACCGGAATTTCATCGGGCACAAATTCCAATGTCGGGGTCAACCGCGCGGTGATGTTACGGCCCACTTCTGACCGCAGAACACCGCGGGCGGACTCAAGCGCATTGCGTGTGGCCACCTGTTCGTCAGCATCGCCCAACACGGTGTAGTACACGGTGGCGTGCTGCAGATCATTGGTCACCCGGGCATCGGTCACTGTCACAGCCTCAAGGCGGGGATCCTTGACCCGTCGCCGAAGCGCTTCAGCGACAATCACCTTAATCCGTTGTGCCATCCGGGCAGCGCGTGCTGGATCTGCCATAACTTCTCCTCATCAACAAACAAAAACTTGGGGCATACGACGACGCCGGCAACCCACCGTCGTCGTCATGTGTACGTGGGTGCCGCAAAATCTAACGCGACCTTACTATGCAGGTACCCGCGCGGTCGGCGCGGCATGGC
>NZ_KI914983.1:28091-30169 GCF_000520595.1 Arthrobacter sp. H5 | reverse complement strand
CGGCCCGCCACTAAGACAACCTAGACCCGCGGCTTCTCCCGCATCTCATAGGTCTCAACGATGTCGCCTTCCTTGACGTCGTTGAAGGACCCAAGACCGATACCACATTCGAAGTCCGTCCGGACCTCGGTGGCGTCGTCCTTGAAGCGCCGCAGCGATTCGACGGTGAGTTTGTCGCCAACCACCACGCCGTCACGGACAAGGCGTGCCTTGGAGTTCCTGCGGATGACGCCTGAACGGACGATCGAGCCTGCGATGTTGCCGAACTTGGAGGATCGGAACACTTCGCGGATCTCAGCGGTGCCAAGCTGCGCTTCCTCGTACTCAGGCTTGAGCATGCCCTTGAGTGCAAGTTCAATGTCATCGATTGCTGCATAGATGACGGTGTAGAAGCGCATGTCCACGCCTTCGCGGTCGGCAAGGTCTGCCACCCGTTCGGCCGGACGCACGTTGAACCCGATGATGATCGCGTTGTCCACTGTCGCCAGGTTGACGTCGTTCTGCGTGATGGCACCGACTCCGCGGTGGATAACACGCAATGCAACACCGTCGCCAACATCGATCTTGAGCAGCGAGTCTTCGAGGGCCTCGACGGCACCGGACACGTCACCCTTGAGGATGAGGTTAAGAGTGTCGACCTTGCCTTCGGCGACTGCCTGATCGAAGTCTTCCAAGCTGACGCGCTTGCGGCGCTTGGCCAGTGCGGCGTTCCGGTCGGCGGCTTCCCGCTTCTCGGCGATTTGACGGCCGGTACGCTCGTCCGGCGTCACCAGGAAGGTGTCGCCCGCGCGGGGCACTGTCGAGAGACCCAGTACCTGTACGGGCCGTGAGGGCCCCGCCACCGATACGTTGTCTCCGTTTTCGTTGAACATTGCCCGAACGCGTCCGTGTGCCACACCGGCAACAATGGTGTCGCCGACGTTCAAGGTACCCGACTGGACCAGGACGGTTGCCACGGCTCCGCGTCCCTTGTCCAGGTTTGCCTCGATGGCAATACCGCGTGCGTCCTTGTTGGGGTTGGCACGCATGTCCAGGGCCGCGTCAGCCGTAAGCAGCACGGCTTCCAGCAGTTCATCGATGCCGTCTCCCTTGAGCGCGGAGACGTGCACAAACATCGTGTCGCCGCCGTACTCTTCCGGAACCAGACCGTACTCGGTGAGCTGGCCCTTGACCTTGTCCGGGTTGGCGCCGTCCTTATCAATCTTGTTCACAGCAACCACGATGGGCACATTGGCGGCCTGAGCGTGGTTGAGCGCTTCAACGGTCTGCGGCATGACGCCGTCGTCCGCTGCGACAACCAGCACCGCAATGTCGGTGACTTTTGCGCCACGGGCACGCATGGCCGTGAACGCCTCGTGGCCGGGGGTGTCAATGAAGGTGATCGCCCGTTCGTTGCCTTCATGCTCGTGGTCGATCTGGTAGGCACCGATGTGCTGGGTGATGCCGCCGGCTTCGCCTTCGACAACATTGGACTTGCGGATGGCATCAAGCAGACGGGTTTTACCGTGGTCAACGTGACCCATGACCGTGACAACCGGAGGTCGTGCCTCAAGCTGCGTATCGCCTTCGGCTTCCAGCTCGGCGTCAAGGTCGATGTCGAAGTTCTCGAGCAGCTCGCGCTCCTCGTCCTCCGGCGATACAACCTGAATTTTGTAGCCCAGCTCGGTGCCCAGTACCTCGAAGGTGTCCTCGTCGAGCGACTGTGTTGCCGTGGCCATTTCACCGAGGTGGAACAGTACGGTCACCAGTGCTGCCGGGTTGGCATCAATCTTCTCGGCGAATTCAGTAATCGAGGATCCGCGCCGCAGACGGACAATGGAGTTGCCGTCGCCGCGGGGTACGCTGACGCCACCCAGCGACGGAGCGGACATCTGCTCCAGTTCCTGCCGCTTTGCCCGCTTGGACTTGCGCTGTTTGCCGCGGCCTGCGCCGCCCTTGCCGAAGGCGCCAGCTGTGCCGCCGCGTCCGCGGCCGCCCTTGCCGAAGCCGCCGCCAACAGGAGCGCCTCCACCGGGACCGCCGCCGGGAGCGCCGCCTGGCCCTCCGCGCCGGGCGCCGCCGGGTCCTGCTGCTCCCCG
>NZ_KI914983.1:11969-27991 GCF_000520595.1 Arthrobacter sp. H5 | reverse complement strand
TCCGGGAGCAGCAGGTCGTTCGGTGCGGTTAGGCATCATGCCGGGGGTAGGACGCGATCCACCGGCTCCACCTGGTCCGCCGGTGCGTGGTGCACCCGGGCGCGCAGCTGAAGCCGGACGTGGTGCGCCAGGACGCGGTCCACCGGCTCCGGCAGCGGGACGTGGCCCACCTGCGCCTGCGGCTCCGCCCGCTGCGGTGCCCGCGCCAGAGCGGTGACCACGCTCGTCATCGCGCCGTCCGCCGGCGCGCGGCATGCCCTGGGATGGGGCAAACGGGTTGTTGCCGGGACGCGGGCCGCCGGAACGGTCACCGTCGCCGCGACCTGACCGGGGCATGCCCTGCGAGGTGGCAAACGGGTTGTTGCCGGGGCGCGGAGCGCCTGGGCGTCCCGTTCCCGCTCGTGGTGCCGGGGCCTGTGCTGCTGCCGGCCTTGGCGCGGGGCGGGCGCCGGGCTTCGCGGCACCGTTGCCTTCCTGCGAGGTGGCGGGTGCAGCCGCAGGCTGCGCCGGAGCTTCCGGTGCGGGTGCTGTCGCCTCGGCGGGAGCAGCCGGTGCAGCAGCGGCGGGTGCAGCTGGCGCTGCGGGTGGGGCTGGCGCTGCGGGCTGCGGTGATGGAGCCGACGGCTGAGGCGTTGATTTGGCCTCAGCCTGCGGGGGTGTCGACTTTGATGCAGCGGGCTTTTCCGCCCCTGCGTCGGGGAAGGCGCCGCGGAGTTTCTTCACGACGGGCGCTTCAATGGTTGAAGAGGCGGAACGGACAAACTCGCCCAGTTCCTGCAGTTTTGCTACTGCATCCTTAGAGGTAATTCCGAGCTCTTTCGCGAGCTCGTGTACGCGGACCTTAGCCACATTTCTCCTGTCTCGGTCCGCACCGAGTCAGGCACGAACCGTCTAATTCCTACTGCAGACCCCAACTGCCATGGCAGCTGAAAAGCCGATTGCAGAGCTCAACAGATATGTCATCGTTGGGCACTCATCGCTGGGTACTCATCGGGTTTCCATCAGTTTTCTGACCCGCTTTCAGGGAGGACGGTTTGTCTAGGTGGCTTCAGTTGCTGAAGTCTCCTTGAGTGTGTTTTGCCAGGCTTCAACGTTCCGCACAACAACCGCACCCCGGAAGGCACGGTTGAATGCTTTGCGCTTAAGCGCCAGCTCCACACAGGACGGCTCCGGGTGCAACCAGGCACCCCGGCCGGCTAGCCGGCAGTGTTCATCAAGTACGACGACGGTGATACCGTCATCCTCAACTCCCACCACCCGCTGCAGTACGGCCCGGTCATCGCGGACGCGGCACCCGATACAGGTTCGAACCGGATATGGACGCAATGACATAAGCCCTATCTATTCTAGCGCCTTTCCGCCGGGAAGGCGCACCAGCCTTTTCGGCGGTGTCAGCCCTGCGCCGCATCGGACACGATGTCGATTCGCCAACCAGTGAGCTTGGCTGCAAGCCTCGCGTTCTGGCCTTCCTTGCCGATCGCCAGCGAGAGCTGGTAATCCGGTACCACCACGCGGGCGGAACGGGTGCTCTCGTCCGTGATGGTGACAGATGACACGCGCGACGGCGACAGCGAACTTGCGATGAACGTTGCGGGATCCTCGCTGAAATCCACAATGTCGATCTTTTCGTCATTGAGTTCGCTCATGACTGCCCGGACCCGGGATCCCATCTCGCCGATACAGGCACCCTTGGCGTTCACGCCGGGAACGTGTGCCTTGACCGCAATCTTGGTCCGGTGGCCGGCCTCACGGGCAAGAGCCACGATCTCAACGGACCGGTCCGCAATCTCCGGCACTTCAAGTTCAAACAGTTTACGGACCAGGCCCGGGTGGGAACGTGAAAGCGTGATCGACGGCCCCTTCAAGCCGCGATGCACGTCCACCACAAACGCGCGAAGCCTGGTTCCGTGGAGGTAGCGCTCCCCTGGCACCTGTTCCGGCGGCGGGAGCAGAGCTTCCACCGATCCCAGATTGACCTGGATCATATGGGGGTTGTTTCCCTGCTGGATCAAACCGGCCACCAGCTCCCCCTCCTTGCCGCGGAATTCACCAAGGATGTTGTCATCTTCCGCATCCCTGAGCCGCTGCAGGATGATCTGACGGGCTGTGCTCGCTGCAATCCGCCCGAACCCTGTGGGGGTGTCGTCGTATTCACCGACTGCCACGCCGTCGTCGTCGGCTTCCGTTGCCCAGATGGTGACGTGACCGCTCTTGCGGTCCAGCTGCGCGCGTGCAGTTTCCTGCGCGCCAGCGGTCTTATGATAGGCAACCAACAGCGCCTGTTCGATGGTGGGAATCAGCAGCTCCAGCGGAATTTCCCGCTCACGCTCCAATAGCCGCAGAGCACTCATATCAATATCCATTCAGGCCTCCTCAGCAGGCAGGTGTTCGGGGGAGGCATCAACGTCGTCCAGGTGCGCGAATTCGACCTGTACGGTGCCTTTTCGGATTGCGTCAAACGCGAGATGGCGCTCCTCGCCGTGCTTTGGCTTCATGCCCTTCTTGACCGGGATCAGGGGACGCAGCGTTATGCCGGAATCATCCACTCCGAGCAGCCTGCCCTCCAACTCCCCGCCGTCGACCAGCTTCACCGCAACCAGTCTTCCGGTATTGCGCTTCCAATGGCGTGGCTCCAGCAGCGGGCGGGAGACCCCCGGCGAGGATACTTCAAGGCTGTACGGCCGCCCGTCGTCGTGCGGGTCGGTGTCCATGAGCTGGGATATGTCCAGTGAAACCTCGGAGATGACGTCCAGGCTAACGCTTCCCTGGTGATCTTCAGTCAGGTCCACAATGACGTTCACTGTCCGGTGGGCACCAGCGATCCTGATTTCAACATCTTCAAGGAATAAGCCGTGCCCCTCCACGGCAGGCAACAGTAATTGCCGCAACCGTGCGGATTCCGCCGCAGCGTCAATGCCGGGTGTCTGCCTGACTGGATGATGCACAGCAGCCGGGGTCTGATTGCCGGGTCGAACCGCCATTGCCGCCTCCTCCTCGATGATGTTGTAGTTACTAGCCTAACGACTTTACGTCACGTCGGCGTATTGGGATCCCTCGCGGTGGGAGCCGTGGCATGATGAAGCGTTGTGAAGGAATCCTCCGGCCTGCGGACCCAGCGCCCCAACACATCGTTCCGGTTGGTGCACTGGATCCTTCGTGGGGCCCTGCTCCTGCTGATTCTGGCCCTGGTGGCGGGTCTCGGCCTGGTTATCGGTGGAAATTCGAATGACCCTCCTGCTCCGACGTTCAGCGAAGCAGCCCTGGAGAGTGCACACCAAAGCGCCGTCGGCCTGTCAAAAACAGCCGCGGTACTGGCGGGGGACGGACGCGGCGATGGCTATCAGGTGGCTGCCGAGGCGCTGGCTCTTCAGGCTGAGGCGCTGCGCCCGCCGTCGTCACCGCCACCACCCGAACCGGGTGCCTCCGCATCCGCAACCACCTCCGCGGCCACCGCCCCAACTGCACCGGCGTCGGAGGACGAATTTCTCGCCGGACTTACAGACTCTTACAACGCAAACCTCACCGCGGCAGGGGAAGCCGAAGCAGGCACGGCCCGGCTCCTGGCTTCAGTGGGCACCGGCCAATGGCTGCAGGCGCGGGAAATTGCCGGGCTGCTGGAACTCGATCTGCCGGCTCCACCACGCACCGGCACGACTGACGGGAACGACGACGGGAAGCCGCCGGTGGCGGGCCCGAACTGTGACTCGGGGCAAACACCCCTCCCGGAATCCGGCCTCAGCGATACCCGGGCAGCGGTTTTCGCCGAGCACCGTGCAGCCTACGCCTATGAGGTTGAGGCAGCCCGCGCCGAAGATCCCGCGCCCTTTCTCACCTTGTCCGGACAGCACGCGGCGGCAGCGCTTTCCGGGGGTGCCGTGCTGATGGCCGGCTGCATCGCCGCGCCGGATCCGGCGGCGGCGTTTGCCCTTCATCCTGACTTTGTCGATGATCCGGAGGGTTTCCTCCGCAGCATGGAGCAGGAACTTGTGGCAACTTATGCGGACCTCGTTGGCCTCACCGAAGGACCGGCACGTCGCTGGGCTGTCGATCAGCTCGTCGAAGCGGCACAACGCGCCGATGATGGGCTCAGGGCAGCGGATCCCCCCGCAGGCCTCGGCCCGTTCCCGGGCATGGAAGCCGACCCGCAATCACCAGCCAACGCCGGATAGGCTGCCCGCGGCATGGTCCTGCGGTCCGTCACCGTCCACGCGATAAGCTTGCCCCGTGGACCCCGGCGACATAGAACTGCCCGATTCCCTGGTCAGAAACGCCTTTAACCTGCAGGCTGGCCCCGCCTGGAAGCACTCCTGGCAGGAAACCGCACGGCAACACCTGCTCCGATGGGAGCTGGTATTGGACCTCCCCTCCGGCGCAAAACCCTGGACGGGCGCCTGCGCAGTGGTCCTGCCAGTGGTTTGCAGCGACGGGGTGCCCGCGGTTCTGAAGATCACCATCCCCCATGACGAGGCCCTTCCGGAGCCCGATGCCCTCACGCTATGGGACGGACAGGGCGCCGTGGCCTTGCTGGAGAGTTCGAAAGACCAGTACGTGCTGCTCCTGGAACGGCTCGACGGCGATGCATCCCTCTTCGATGTTCCACTGGAGGAAACGGCAGGAATCTGGGGGTCCCTCATGCGGCAGCTCTCCATCCCGCCCGGTGCAGGACCGCTGTGGAAAGACATTCCGTCAGTCGCCGAACAGGCGGAGCAGTGGACCGACACCATGCCCGCGGACTGGGAGTCACTCGGACGGCCATTCGACAGGTGGCTGCTCGAATACGCCTTGGAGGTCTGTCAGGTTCACGGCGCCGTGGGGCGACGCAGCAACCGCGACGTCCTCGTTCACTCCGACCTGCACTACCTGAACATCCTGCCCCGCCTGGACGGGCACCGCACGTTTACGGCGATCGACCCCAAGCCGGTCGTCGGCGATGCGGAGTTCGCACTGGCGCCCATGCTGTGGAACCGAATTCACGATCTGTCTCCGGGTGATCCGTCAGGCCACCTGCGGGAGAGGTGTTCGGATCTGGCATTCGCCGCCGGTCTTGATGCCATGCTGGCGCGCGACTGGTCAGTGGTCCGCGAGGTCGCCAACGCACTGTGGTACGTGAGGGACGGCATGCCGGAGGATGCCCACCGGTCCCTGTGGGTGGCCAGCAGTCTGCTGCGCAGGACGCTTCCCAATCTGCCGTCGGTTTCGGATCTCCTTCGGCCGTAGCACATGCCGTTTACAACCCCGGAGGACGGGAAACCACTCTGCGGAGCTAGATGGAAACGAGGGCGCGCAAACGCTCTACGGCGTCGGCCAAGGCAATGTTCTCCGTGGCGCCACTTCGGCGGTCCTTTACCTCCAGCAGCCCCTCCGCAAGCCCCCTGCCCACCACAACAATCGTGGGAATACCGATGAGCTCGGCGTCGCCGAACTTCACCCCCGGGGACACCTTGAGCCTGTCGTCATACATGACCTCCAGGCCCGCCGCCTCAAGCTCCTTGGCCAGTTGCTCGGCTGCGGCGAAAATTTCCTCTCCCTTGCCTGTGGCGACCAGATGAATATCCGCGGGCGCAACGTTGCGGGGCCAGATGATTCCCTTTCCGTCCCGGTTGGACTCAGCCAGGGCAGCCACTGCGCGGGTCACGCCAACACCGTAGGAGCCCATAGTGACAGTTGTGAGCTTTCCGTTGTGATCCAGCACCTTCAGGTGCAGAGCCTCGGCGTACTTGCGTCCGAGCTGGAAGATATGGCCCATCTCAATGCCGCGGGCGGACCTGAGCGGACCGGATCCATCCGGGGCTTCATCACCTGCGCGCACTTCCACTGCTTCGATGACGCCGTCCCAGCAGAAGTCGCGGCAGGCAACCAGGCCAAAGACGTGTTTGCCTTTGACGTTGGCTCCGGTGACCCACGTGGTGCCTGAGACAATGCGTGGATCCACCAGGTAGGTAATACCAGTGGAGCCCTTCGCGCCGAGCACAGCCGCGTCGAGGCTTAGACCGGGGCCAATGTACCCCTTGATCAGGTCCGGGTGCTTCTTCAGGTCCTCATCGGTGGCGGATTCAACGGTCACCTCGCCGCCCACAGACAGGTGCGTGCCAATGTTGGCTTCGATCCGTTTGAGGTCGACGCTGCGGTCACCGGGCAGCCCAACAACAACCAGCTCTCGGCCTCCCGTGGGCAAGACTGCTGCCAGCACCACATTCTTCAGGGTGTCGGCGGCCGTCCACCCGCGGTCGGCGCGCGCCACCGCAGAGTTGGCATGGTTGACGAGTGTCTCGATGGTGGGAGTATCGGGGGTGTCCATGATCTCGGCAGCGGGTGCGCCGTCGAAATCGATGGCGGGAGGCACCACCGTGGTGACCGCTTCCACGTTGGCGGTGTAACCGCCGTCGGACTGGACAAAGGTGTCCTCCCCGATGTCCGTTGGGTGCAGGAATTCCTCGCTCTTTGAACCGCCCATGGCACCCGCAGTCGCCGCAACCGGTACAACCTCCAGGCCCAGGCGGGCAAAGATGCGCACATACGCCTCACGATGGAGCTGGTAGCTGCGCTCCAGCCCTTCATCGTCGATGTCGAAGGAGTAGGAGTCCTTCATGATGAATTCCCGTCCGCGGAGCAGCCCGGCGCGGGGGCGCGCTTCGTCGCGGTATTTGGTCTGGATCTGAAAGAGGCTGAGCGGCAGGTCCTTGTACGAGTTGTACAGATCCTTGACCAGTAGGGTGAACATCTCCTCGTGCGTTGGCGCCAGCAGATAATCTGCGTCCTTGCGGTCCTTCAGGCGGAAGATGCCGTCTCCGTACTCGGCCCAGCGGTTGGTCGCCTCATAGGGCTCCTTGGGCAGCAGCGCAGGAAAGTGCACCTCCTGGGAGCCGATGGCTTCCATCTCCTCGCGGATGATCTTCTCCACTTTTGCGAGCACCTTCAGGCCCAGAGGCAGCCAGCTGTAGATTCCCGGGGCGGCGCGCCGGATATAGCCGGCCCTGAGCAGCAGCCTGTGGCTTGCCACTTCGGCATCGGAGGGGTCCTCGCGCAGGGTGCGCAGGAAGAGGGTGGAAAGTCGAAGGACCACGCTTGGAATCCGTTTCTTCAGCACTGACTGCTATGCGCAGCAAATAACACCTACCAATCTAACTGTTCCACGCAGAGTCGCGTGACACAGCTTCGTGGCGGCGGCGTCTTAGGCCCCCTGCAGCTCGGCGATAGCCGCGTTCACCAGGCCAACTGCACGGTCAAGGTCCGCCTCAGGGTCCCCCGAGCTACCGACAATGACGTTGATCGTGGTGGCGCCTAAGATTCCGGTAACGGACAGGGACTCCTGTGTGGTGTCGGTGGCAAGGACCACGGTTCGGATGGCAAAAGTGTCCTCAGCGTCGGTTGCGGCCTCCACCTCCGTGACTTCGGCGGTGATCACTTCACCCGAGTTTTCCAGTTGGTACTCGCCGCACTCCGCCAGCTGATCCCTGCTTGCCTCCAGCTGGGCCTGCACGCTCTCTGACTCCGCCTGGCTGGCGAGACTCAATGAATCAGGCTGCAGCGAGGATCCGCCCGCAAAAGACATGACGGCCAGGTTGGCGCTGTCCACCTGATTGCTGAAGTTGGCATCTCTGAGCACATTGCATTCCTCGGGGGTAATGACAATACCGCTCAGCGGGTTATCGCCGGCTGCTTCAAGGATTGGACGAAGTTGAGCGTCGGTGGCGATCACGCCCTCCAAAGCCTCAGCCTCGTTGACGGCTGTGAGGGCCGCTTCCAATTGATCGGGTGCGTACTCCGCATCGATCCCGCTGTCCGCTGCAGGCTCCTCCGACGGTTCGGGGGTGGTGGCCGGCGCCGGCGCTGACGATTTAGCCACGTCCGGATCAGGGTCCTCCTCCGGACCTCCCGTGCAGCCGGTGAGGACCAGCGCTACGCAAACGGCGGCCAACAAATGCTGAGTCCTCATGGTGCAGCTCCTTTCGGTCCAACAGCCTAAAATAAGACCGTCGCGAAGTTTCCCGATTCCGTAAAACCAACGGTCCCGTAGGCGGACATCGCACGGGTATTGAACGAGTTGACGTACAAGCTTGCCACCGGTGCAAGGTCCAGGGCTGCGATAACGACGGCGGCCATATAGCCAGCGCTCAACCCCCTGCCGCGGTACACGGGATTCATCCAGACGCCCTGGATTTGTACAGCATCGGCGGACACCGTGCCCAGTTCCGCTTTGAAGATGACTTGACCCTTGTCGTCAAAATCGACCAGGGAATGCTTTTTTCGCACAAGGGTGGCAACCCTCCTGCGGTAGTGCTGCTCTCCCCCAACATAGGGTGAGTATCCCACCTCCTCCTCAAACATGGCTGCGCATGCCGGGAGAATCAGATCCAGTTCATGTGGGCGGGTGAACCGCAGGCCGGCCGCGGGTTCAACATTCGGCGTCGATTGAATCTTTAGGAGCGGCTGTTCCGGCCGGACATCGAAGGGCTTGGCGCTGTACGGTTGGAGCGTTGACCAAATGGACATGACGCCGTCCGCCGGACCAAAAATAGATGAGAATTTGCGTCCTGATCTACCGAGCAGACTGCCAAGTGCAGCGCCATCGCCACCCGCAATCCCGATGGGCACCAGGTTCACACCGGCCCAACAGGCCGATATCAAGGCGCCATCCCGAAAGGAGCCAATGACTTCACCGCCGGACGGCGAGGGCGCGGCCGTTCCTGTCACCTCCAGGTGGGAGGCCATGAACACGTTCGCTACGCTGTCAGCACTGACCAGATCCCACAGTGCACCCGTATCTTTGCGTCCGAGGGTGCGGAACTCGGGCTCTTGGAGCCCGGGTTCCAGGACGCTGTTATGGCCGTTCCCGGTATGAGGGACATCCCCGGCATTTGGGATCGCTTTCCCAGGGTCCCCGTGCCGGCTGTCGTCGCCGGTAAGATCTTCGGTTCTAGCTGACGGTAACCATGGGGCCACCAGTGCCCGCAGCTTCGTCATCTGCTTCGCCCATCTCTTCGGCTATTCGCATTGCTTCCTCAATGAGTGTCTCAACAATCTGGTCCTCAGGGACAGTCTTTATGACTTCTCCCCTCACAAATATCTGCCCCTTGCCGTTGCCTGAAGCCACACCAAGGTCGGCTTCCCGGGCTTCGCCCGGACCGTTGACTACGCAGCCCATAACGGCCACGCGCAATGGCACCTCCATGCCTTCGAGACCGGCCGTGACCTGATCGGCAAGTGTGTACACGTCCACCTGCGCCCGTCCGCAGGAAGGGCAGGACACGATTTCAAGCTTGCGTGGGCGGAGATTGAGCGATTGCAGAATCTGGTTGCCCACCTTGATTTCCTCCACCGGCGGCGCGGAGAGGGAAACCCTGATGGTGTCGCCGATGCCCCTGGCCAGCAGCGCCCCGAAGGCGGTTGCCGACTTGATGGTCCCCTGGAAGGCAGGGCCCGCCTCGGTGACACCGAGATGCAGGGGCCAGTCTCCACGCTCCGCAAGAAGCTCGTAGGCGCGGACCATGATTACCGGGTCGTTGTGCTTGACCGAGATCTTGAAGTCGTGGAAGTCGTGCTCCTCGAAGAGCGATGCTTCCCAGACGGCCGACTCAACCAGTGCTTCCGGCGTGGCTTTGCCGTATTTTTCCATCAGCCGCGGATCGAGGGAGCCGGCGTTGACGCCGATCCGGATCGAAGTGCCGGCATCCTTGGCAGCCGCAGCGATCTGCTTGACCTGGTCATCGAATTTCCGGATGTTTCCCGGATTTACCCGCACGGCGGCACAGCCCGCGTCGATGGCGGCATACACGTATTTGGGCTGGAAGTGAATATCGGCGATCACTGGGATCTGCGACTTCCGGGCGATGATTGGCAAGGCCTCCGCGTCATCGGCGGAGGGACAGGCCACCCTGACAATGTCGCAGCCCGTGGCCGTCAGCTCGGCTATCTGCTGGAGGGTCGCGTTGATGTCGGTGGTGGGGGTGGTTGTCATCGATTGGACGCTGACGGGCGAGTCCGATCCCACGCCCACAGACCCGACCTTGATCTGCCGGGTTTTGCGGCGGGGCGCCAATGTGGGTGGTGGTGCGGCAGGCATTCCGAGGTTGACCGAAGTCACACTGTCCTCCAGAGGTGGGTCATGGATACTCAATTATCCGCTCGACGGGCGGATCTCATGCATGCTGTGACAAAAGTCCCATCATTGGTTTCCATTCGGTGGCCTTCACCGCGGAGATGGTGCCCGCAGTCGCGAAAGGATCTTGTTTGAGGAGGTCATGCAGCCCTGTTTCGTCCTCGGCGGTGAAAATCAGCAGCGCACCCGCGTTGTCCGCAAACGGACCGGAGGCCAGTACACTGCCCTGCTCCACCAGGCCGCTGAGCCATTCTCTGTGAGCAGGACGGTGCTCGTCCCGTATACCGGCGGATTCTGGGCCATAGACGTACTCCACTGCGAAAACACTCATGAATCCACCCTACGTGATCATAGGAGATATTTGACTGCCAGCGCAGCGACGGCGGCGGCCCACAACAGGGACGTCAACGTGCCGATGATGAACCGTTCAGCTGCGGCGGGCGTTTCCTTGAGCTCGGCGTAGCGGCCGAGTCCTTTGATGGCAACCACGTAGGCGATGGCAACGGGTTCATTGGCGAGGATCGCCACGGCAACCGAAAGCCGCTCGAGAATGCCGATCACGAGCCCTCCCCTGAGTACGCCTGCCCGGTCCGGCCGGGCAGGCGGAGTTTCCGCAGACGATTCGATGTCTTTCCGTCCGGGTTCCGCGTGTGGCTCTTGTTCGGGCTGCTGCTCCCCCTCGGGTTCCTGCGCGGACTGTCGCTCCCCGCGGTCTTCCTGGGCGTCAACGCCGCGAGCAAGTTTCAGCACGGTAGTGGTCACCGGCCAGCCCAGACCTGCGGCTGCAGTCAGGGTGAGGATAATCCATAGTGCTTCCATCAGTTCCCCCGTGTCTCCAGTGCCTCATCTGCCATCTGCCATCTGCAAGAGTACTGCGGCAGCCTTCCGCGCCGCCCATTCCTCTACCCACGCCGCGCGGTGTACCGCCTTACTGACCGCTTGCGGACTGATTCCGAGTTCACGTGCGACTGCTGACTGGGTTCCCCACTCCCCCGGCTGCAGTCTGTCCAGAACGCGCCATTCCGCGGTGCTGCGTGCCATGACGTGGCGACCGGTCAGAGCCAGCACCGCTTCGGCTTCAGCCGCACCCGCACGTCCTTCTACGGCAACGGGTGCCCGGTCTCCGGTTTTTTTTGCGCGTTCGACGGCGGTGCGGGCGGCCACGAATGCGTCACCCCGGCCTTCACGCGGGCTGGGCGGGAGCGGTGTCTCCACCGTGCCAATTCCAATGCCCACGTACCAGCTGCCGTCGCGCAGGCAGCGCATGACCGCTTCCACCACAGCGCCGGCTGAGTCGAGAATTCCCTGGGCCTCATCCCCCACCGATCGTTCAAACGGAACGACGGCGGGCACGTTCTGAAGAAGTGCGAGGAGGGAGGGTATCTGGTCCGGGTTGCGCTGGCTTGCCTGCTGGTCGATGGTAAGAACGAACATGTTGCAACCTTATAAGATTGAATATCAAGTTTCAACCTATATTGGGTTATAAACTAAATGCAACCTATCCAAACAGATCAACCGGCTTCACGATATCCGCGTAGATCAGCAACGCACCCATTCCCATTAACAGAATCGCAACCGCGTAGGTCAGGGGAAGCAGTTTTGCCATATCAAAGGGTCCCGGATCGGGTCGCTTGAAGATTTTGGCGACCCCCCGGCGGAGGCCTTCCCAGAGCGCACCGGCAACATGGCCGCCGTCCAAGGGCAGCAGCGGAATCAGGTTGAATACGAACAATGCCAGATTAACGCCCCCCACCAAGCCCACGAGAGTGGCGATCCTCGACTCCAACGGAATTTCTTCCATGGCGGACACCTCACCGGCGATGCGCCCCACGCCCACAACACTGATGGGTCCGTCGGGATCACGGGGGGCGTCAGAGAACGCGGCCTGACCCACCTCAACGACGCGCTGCGGAAGGTTCAACACCACACCTGTCACCCGGACAAGGTTTTCCCCAACAGCCGGCAGCACCTCGGTTGCCGGCTGCGGCACCAGTTCCTGCTGTGAGCCCACACCAATGAAGCCCACAGATTCCATCACCGGCGTGCCATCGGCGTTGAGCTTTGGCCGGCCGTCCAGATCCGGCACGGGCCGCTCGGTCAACAGCGGGGTAATGGTTTCGGTAATGGTTTCGCCCCCGCGGACGTAGCTGATTGCCACTTCCCGACCTGCGGCCTCCCGGATCCACGTGGACATCT
This sequence comes from Arthrobacter sp. H5, assembly GCF_000520595.1. GTDB lineage: Bacteria > Actinomycetota > Actinomycetes > Actinomycetales > Micrococcaceae > Arthrobacter_D. The sequence goes on along the minus strand of NZ_KI914983.1, from coordinate 15,696 downwards.
GATCCCAGCTGGTGACGTCCTGGCCGTCGAAGCTAACCACGCGGTCCCCGGGCTGCAGCCCGGCGGAGAAGGCCGGTGCCGTGGGATCACCTTCGGAACAGTCGGTTTGGCCGGTCTCGGCGGCCTGGTCCGCCGGAACAACGCATTTGTACACTTCGGAAACCGTGGTGGTTGCCTGCACGGACCCAAACCCCATAATCAGGATGGCAAACATGATGACGCCGATGAGCAGGTTCATCAATGGACCACCGAGCATGATGACAATGCGCTTCCAGATGGGAAGTTTGTAGAACACGCGGTTCTCGTCTCCGGGCCGCAACTGTTCGGCCACGGCCTGGCGTGCGTCGGCAGTCAGTTGCTGAAACATTCCCGTGCTGGACTGTCTCACTGCTCCGCCCGCACCAATGCCGGCGTCGTCGACCTTTGCAGGAGGAAACATCCCCACCATCGAGACGTAGCCACCCAGTGGAAGCGCCTTCAGTCCGTATTCCGTTTCGCCCTTGCGGCGCGAGAAGATTGTGGGACCAAAGCCGATCATGTACTGGGTGACACGGACCTTGAAGAGCTTGGCTGGCAGCAGGTGGCCAACCTCATGCAGTGCGATGGATGCGGCAATACCCACCGCAACAAACAGCACACCGAGAACAAATAGCAATATGGACAACGGTTTTCCTTCTGGGAACGGCTTCTGTCAATCCTGCAAACCACAACGAATCCGGGCGTGGAGGCGTGCCCGGCGCTCAGCGTCCAAGACTGTGTCGAGTGTCATTTCATGACTGCCCTGATGCTCTGACACCACGGCGGCGACAACGTCCACAATGTCAGTAAATCCTATCCGCCCGCTGTGAAAGGCCTCAACCGCCTCCTCATTGGCAGCGTTGTACGCGGCCATGAAGGTACTTCCCCTGGCGGAGGTGCGCTTGGCCAGGCCAACTGCGGGAAACGCCTCATCGTCGAGCGGCTCGAAGGACCACTGCGCGGCTTTGGTCCAGTCACACGGCGTTGCCGCTCCTGACACCCGGTGCGGCCAGCCAAGTCCAAGTGCGATCGGCAGGCGCATGTCTGGCGGCGACGCCTGGGCAATGGTCGAGCCGTCGTTGAACTGAACCATCGAATGAATCACCGACTGAGGGTGGACCACCACGTCGATTCGATCAAGCGGGATGTCGAACAGAAGGTGCGCTTCGATGACTTCAAGCGCTTTGTTAACCATGGTCGCGGAATTGGTGGTGATCATCTTTCCCATGTCCCATGTGGGGTGGGCCAGCGCCTCCTGCGGCGTAACCCCTGCCATCTCCGTTCGGGACCTTCCGCGGAACGGCCCCCCTGACGCAGTCAGGACCAACCGGTCCACCTCCTCGCGGGCACCGGACCTCAGAGCCTGGGCGATGGCGGAATGCTCTGAATCCACGGGAACAATCTGACCGTCCCCGGCTGCCTTGCGGACCAGCTCCCCGCCCGCGATCAGAGACTCCTTGTTGGCGAGTGCAAGCAGGTGGCCCGCTTCGAGGGCGGCGAGCGTGGGTGCCAGGCCAATGGACCCGGTGATGGCATTGAGTACGACGTCGGCGTCCGGCCAGGCGGCCAGCTGCGCCGATGCATCGGGTCCGGTAACAATCTGTGGCCGGTAGTCGGGCTCACCGGCACTACGCGCGGCCGCTGCAATTGCCCTGCCAAGCTCGGGTTCAGAGGCGGCAGCAGCCCCCACGGCGCGGGCGCCGGCGGCCACAGCCTGCTCAGCGAGCAGTGCGAGGTTGCCGCCGCCTGCGGTGAGCGCAACGATGGTGAACTTCTCCGGATTGCGTCGGACGACATCCAGCGCCTGCACGCCCACCGAGCCGGTGGATCCGAGGATGACAACTCTGCGCGGGGCGTGATCGTGGTCCATGCATCCAGTATTCCGTACTGTGACAGCCTGTCCGCGCAGGTGTTCGCAGCTGTTTGGGCCGACCGCTATCTCGTTAGCGGGGGAGGGCGGCCACAGCGTCAGCAACCGCTTCCTCGCCGGAGATCAGCTCCAGCGTCTTCTGAGCGCCGACTTTCTCCTCCAGGAGGGTGGCAATCACTGCGGCCACATCCGCGCGCGGTACCGACCCTCGGCCGGTGTGCTGCGCGAGTTTGACGCGGCCGGTTGCCTGGTCATCGGTCAGCCCACCCGGACGGAGGATGGTCCAACTGAGGTTGCGGCGGTTCTGCAAATCCTCCTCGGCGGCAAGTTTTGCCTGAAGATAGGCGTAAAACACGTCATCCAGGCCATCAGGCCGTGCTCCGTTTCGGACAGAGTCGGCCCCCATCGAGGACACCTGGATAAAGCGGTCAATGGCGGCCGATTCAGCCGCATCCGCAAGCAGAACCGATGCACCGCGGTCAACGGTGTCCTTACGTCCAATTCCGCTTCCCGGACCTGCACCGGCAGCGAAAACGACGGCGTCAGCTCCCTTCAGGACCTCGGCGACCTCCTGAACCGTCCCGGACTCAAGGTCGACGACGACGGCTGTGCCGCCGTCGTGCTCGATGTCCTTAATGTGGTCCGCATTGCGGATCATCCCTGTCACCTGATGGCCCTTGTGAACAAGTTGACGGGTGAGTTCGCGGGCAATTTTTCCGTGGGCTCCTGCTATCACAGTTCTCATACTGACCTAACGGGCTGGACGGGGTGTGGAATTCCCGCTGGCATCACGCTAAGTGATTGACATACACCAATAGGTTGGCGTTAGGCTCAAGCCATGGACGGATTCGACCCGGCGGCAAGCTTTGGACCCGAAGTGGCGCAACGGTACGACGATCAGCTCCGCGGTGACGAGGCGGAGACGGTGGCATTTCTCGCCGGGCACGCGGGTGGCGGTTCCGCGCTGGAGTTTGCCATCGGCACCGGCCGTATTGCGCTCCCAGCTCACCGAGTACGGCATCCGCGTAGACGGGATCGAATTGTCGCCGGATATGGTGGCGCGGCTTCGCGAAAAACGCGGCGGCGGCAACCTGGACGTGGTGGTGGGCGACATGGCTGGTGCGCCCGCTCCCCGCGACTCGTACCAGCTGGTCTACCTTGTCTACAACACCATCTACAACATCCTCACCCAGGAGGATCAGGTGCGCTGCTTCGAAACGCGGCACGGCATCTTGCAAAGGATGGCGTGTTCATTGTTGAGGCAGGCGTGCCGGCCGCATGGATCCGTGGCAACCAGTTCGTCAACGTCGAGCGGCTTACTATCAACGAAGTCAGGTTGGATGTCAATCGCTACGACCCGGTGACGCAGATCCTGGATGAAAACCATGTCTCTCTGACCAGTGCGGGTATCCGACTTGGACCGATTTCCTGCCGGCTGATCTGGCCAAGCGAAATGGACCTCATGGCGAGAATCGCGGGTTTGCGTCTGGTTGATCGCACCGGCGGTTGGGACGGGGCTCCGTTTACCGCTGCCAGCACCAGGCACGTCAGCGTCTACGCACGTTAAGCAGCGGTCTTGGGCCTCTGCCAGCGGGTCCGCACGTTAGCAGCGGTGTTGGGCCTCTGCCAGCGGGTCCTTCCACTGGCGGTACGGATGCTGTGAGTGCCGATCAGGTTCGTGTCCGGCGTCAGACCGTTGTTGCCCGACGGTGTTCTGCGATCGATTGAGTCTGCTCCGTCCCGGTGGGCGACCGAAGCCGCTTGAGGCTGCGTGGAGGCCTAGTAATGCGGGGGCCGTTCCATCCCGGTGGGCGACCAAAGCCGCTTGCGGCTGCGGGA
>NZ_KI914983.1:0-11869 GCF_000520595.1 Arthrobacter sp. H5 | reverse complement strand
ATGTCGGCCCGCCGCTCGGCGACCGGGAGCTCAGGGGGATAGGTGATGTTCAATGCCATGGTTGGGTCCAAGTCTACTTCCGCAAGGTGTGCGGTGATCGCCCTCGCTCATTCGTCGAATGTGTCCCGATGGTTGACCCCTTGCCACGTGGTGCCTGCATCGCACTGGGTGGGCGACCAAAGCCGCTTGCGGCTGCGGGGAGACCGGGTGCGGGAGACTCTCACGCCGAAGTAAAATATCCGGTGTTCGCTGTGGGCATAATGGGTTCGAATGTCCGTTCGGGTAATAATGTCGGTGGCGGGTGATGGACTGTAGTCATGGATTCAGAGGAGACGCAGTATCGAGGGTGCCCGGGTTGTGGCTGGGAGGGTTGCAGCGGCGGTGCCTGCGCTGACACGCCGTACGCCGATGGCGCTTCTCCCGGGGGTCCCGGCGGCGCTTCTCCGGAGGGTCCCGGCGGCGCCGATCCGGGTGGTCCTGGAGATTCGGAGGGTCCCGATGTCCCGGAGGGCGGCGGTAATGGTCGGTGGGTTGGTCCGTTGGTGTGGGCGTCGGACTCCGACGGCGCCGCAGGCGGGCATGCAGCGTTGGCGGGTCAGGTGGTGCACCGGCCGGTCGGGGAACTGGATTTCGGCGTCGCGTTGGGCGGGTTGGAGGAACTGGCTGGTCTGCGGTCCTGGATCGACGCGGCCGAGGCCCAGCTGATCGCGAGGGTCAGGGTCCTGGCCGGGGAGGAAGTCACCGCCCGTGGTTTCCTCAGCGTATCCGGGCGGCGGCTGGCGGATTCACTGACGGCCTCGGAAATCGGTGCCCTGCTCCGGGTCCCGGACGGAACCGCGAAACGGCTCCTGGACGAATCGATCCTGCTCACCGAATACAACCAGCCCACCCTCGAAGCATTGCAGGACGGCAGGATCTCCCGCCGACACGCGGTCACCATCGCGCAGGAATGCGCGGGGATCCCCGCCGCAGCGGTACCCGCCTTCGAACAAGAGCTCATCGGCGTGGCGGAGCAGACAACCGTCGCGAAACTCGGACGGCGGGCACGCCGGCTGAGGGAGGAACACCACCCGGAATCCCTCACCGCACGCAGGAACAAAGCGGTCCAGGACCGCAACATCATCCTCGAACCCGGCCAGGACGGGATGGCCTGGCTCAGTGCGTACCTGCCCGCCGAGCAGGCCTGCGGGATCTACAACCGCGTCGACACCGCAGCCCGCACACTGCAAAGCCCCGAAGAGTCCCGGACACTGGGACAGCTCCGCGCCGACGTGTTCAGTGATGTCCTCACCCACACCTGCACCGCAGACCCAACCCAGGGCACCGGACACCGGGGCATCAGCGCGAAGGTCTACATCACCGTCCCCGCCCTGACCCTCCTCGGCAGACACAAAGCCGGCTGCACCAAAACCAACAACAGCACCCCCGGAAATCGCACCGGAAGCGGCAACGGCGGGAATGGCACCGGCGGCGGCAGCAGCAGCACCGGCAGCAGCACCGGCGGCAGCAGCACTACCGGGGATGTTCCTGCCGGTGATGTTCCTGGTGTGCGCAGGGTGTGTGAGTGCGGCGGGATCGACGGAGTCACCGGCCTGGAGGCCTGCGCGCCCGGTTTGTTGGAGGGGTATGGTCCGATCGACCCGGACACCGCGAGACGGCTGGCAGCTCACGCACCCTCGTTCACCCGGATCCTGACCCACCCGGAAACCGGTGCAGTCCTCAGCGTCGGACGCGACGCCTACCGGCCGCCGCAACACCTCAAAGACTGGACCCGGATCCTTAACCCGACCTGCACGCATCCAGGCTGCAACGTCGCCGCGTCGGCCTGCGAAATCGACCACACCGTCGAGTGGGCCGCCGGAGGGCATACAGCACTATGGAATACCCACCCCGACTGCAACCGGCACCACATGTACAAAACCGAAGGATTCTGGGGCGGAGAACAACCCGAACCCGGAACCTTCACCACCACCTCACTCGCCGGAAAAACCTACACCACCCTCCCCGAACCACCCCCACCCTTCTAACAGTGAGTGGGCGGTGCAGGCGATCGAGCGTAGCGTCTTTGGACGTGCCGAACTCAGCGACGCTGGCGATGTGACCCTAAGCGATGAAAACGGACCAGTCTAGGACTCGGAACCGGCCCTGTACCGCTCGGCCCGCGCCAGAACCTGTTCGGCATGACGCAGGATTGGTCCGTCCACCATCCTTCCGCGGAACTGGAAAACTCCACCCTGGTGTGAGGCTTCCTCCAGCAGTTCGCGGGCCTGCGCAATGTCCCCGGCGGAGGGGAGATAGGCTTCCCGGATGACCGCCACCTGACTCGGATGGATGCACGCCTTCGCGCCGAAACCAGAAGCAACCGCATCGCGTGACTCCTCAGCCAGGCCGTCAAGGTCTGAAATGTCCACATACACCGAATCGATTGACTGCTTTCCGGCAGCACCCGCCGCGAGCAGCACCTGGGACCGGGCGTGGAGCGCCACGTGACGGTAACCGCCGTCGTCGTTCCGGCTCGATAACCCGCCCAACGACGCAACCAGGTCTTCCGCACCCCACATCAGCGCAACCACATTGGGCTCAGCCGCCATTGCAGACGCGTTCAGCACACCCAAGGCAGTTTCGCACAGGGCAATGACGCGGAACCGGTTGAGTGACCACAAATCGGCCGCACCCTCGGCTTTCGCCAGCATCACCGTGCGGTATTGCGTGTCACGCAGGGCCTCAACATCAAACGTGAAATCGTGGGTGGACGCCGCGTTCAGCCGGACGATGGTTCGATCGGGGTCCAGCCCAGAGGCAATCAGTGCTTCCCGCGCAGCCGGTTTGTCACCCGGCGCGACAGCGTCCTCGAGGTCCAGGATGACAGCGTCCGCCCGCTCCGCAGCCTTCGCAAAACGTTCCGGCCGGTCCGCCGGGCAGAACAACAACGCCGGCCCCATCGACAAACCATCCTGCGAAGTCATGATTTTTTGTGCCCTTCCTGCGTCCACATCAGCACCGAGCGGGTCACTAAGGCAACCACGTCCCCGTTCTCATTGCGTCCGGTGTGCGACATGGTAACAATGCCCTGGCCCGGCCTGGATGCGGACAACCTCTTCTCCGTCACCTCTGAGTCGGTGTACAGGGTGTCTCCGTGAAACATGGGATGCGGAAACTTTACGTCGGTCATCCCGAGCTGCGCCACGATGGTGCCCTGCGTCAGCTGCGTCACGGACTGCCCGACGACGGTTGCCAGGGTAAGCATCGAATTTACCAACCGCTGGCCAAAGGGCTGCGTCCCGCTCCACGCCGCATCCAGATGCAGCGCCTGCGTATTCATGGTCAGCGTGGTGAACAGCACGTTGTCCGCTTCGGTCAGGGTTCTGCCCGGCCGGTGCGAATAGACGACGCCGGTCTCAAGCTCATCGAAATAGAGTCCCCTTTGGAGCACCGTACGCTTCTCAGGCTCCATCCAGGTCAACCTCCAGTGTGGCGGCGGTGGCGGCTACGACGTTTTCAACGCTCACCCCGGGCGCCGTCTCGCGCAGTATCAGGGTCCCGCCCTTGCGATGATGCTCAACATCGATGACTGCCAGGTCTGTGATGATCCTGTCCACACATCCCTTGCCGGTCAGGGGCAATGAGCATCGGTCAACAATCTTGGGATTGCCGTTCCGGTCGGTGTGCTCCATCATCACGATCAGCCGTTTGGCACCAAAGACGAGGTCCATGGCACCACCCATTCCCTTGACCATTTTGCCGGGAATCATCCAGTTGGCGAGGTCTCCGTTCGCGGCCACCTCCATTGCGCCCAGCACCGCGACGTCAACGTGGCCGCCTCGGATCATCCCAAACGATGCCGCCGAGTCAAAGAACGCGGAGCCTTTATTGACCGTGACTGTTTCCTTGCCCGCGTTGATCAGATCCGGATCCAGCTGCTCCTCGGTGGGATACGGACCCACCCCGAGGATGCCGTTTTCGGAGTGGAGCACCACCTCCACGCCAGCTGGAATGTAGTTGGGGATCAACGTGGGCATGCCGATGCCCAGGTTGACGTACTGGCCGTTCTCCAGTTCCTGGGCAACGCGCGCCGCCAGTTCGTTTCGTGTCAGAGTCATGATCAGACCACCTTTGCTTGGGCAGTTGGTTCGGTTGAATTGAGCGACACTGTCCGCTTCTCAATCCGCTTCTCCACCTCGGAGGCGAGCACCACCCGCTGCACAAAAATGCCCGGAATGTGAACATGTTCAGGATCCAACTCGCCCGGCTCCACCAGCTCCTCCACTTCGGCGATGGTGATCCTGCCCGCCTGGGCGCACAGTGGATTGAAGTTCATGGCCGTTGCATGGAAAACAAGGTTGCCATGCCTGTCGCCCTTCCAAGCGTGCACCAGCGCGAAATCAGGGCTCACCGACTCCTCCAGGACATAGTCCTGGCCGCCAAAGGTGCGCACCTCCTTTGGTTCCGACGCAACCGCGATGTTGCCGGCGTCGTCGTACTTCTGCGGAAGCCCGCCCTCGCTCACCTGCGTACCCACACCCGCAGTGGTGTAGAAGGCGGGGATGCCCGCACCACCCGCACGCAGCTTTTCGGCGAGCGTTCCCTGCGGAGTGAGCACCACTTCCAGCTCGCCGGAGAGGTACTGGCGCGCGAACTCCTTGTTCTCGCCCACATATGAGCTGAGCGTGCGGCGGATACGGTGATCGTCAAGCAGCCGGCCCAGCCCCCAGCCGTCCACTCCGCAGTTGTTGCTGATGGTTTCAAGATCCTTGGTGCCTTGATCGTGCAGGGCATCGATCAAGGCGACCGGAATTCCGCAGAGACCAAAACCTCCAACGGCCAGTGAGGCTCCGTCCGGAATATCGGCGACCGCCTCGGCCGCCGTTGCAACAACTTTGTCTATCACTGCTTCTCCTTCGACGCGGTGCTGAAATAACGATCAAACGCGGTGCTGAACTACGCACACTGCTGATTGGAACGCTGGACTATAGGCCAAGCTCCCGGGCAATGAGCATCAACTGTACTTCGGTAGTGCCCTCCCCCACTTCAAGAATCTTCGAGTCGCGGTAGTGGCGCGAAACCGTGAACTCGTTGATAAACCCATAGCCGCCAAACACCTGGGTGGCATCACGTGCATTGTCCATGGCGGCTTCGCCTGCCACCAGCTTAGCGATGGAGGCCTGCGTCTTAAACGGCTTTCCGGCAAGCATGCGGGACGCGGCATCGTAGTAAGCCAGGCGGGCGGTGTGCGCACGTGTCTGCATCCGGGCAATCTTGAACTGGATGGACTGGTAGCTGCCGATGTTGCTGCCGAAAGCGTGGCGCTCCTTGGCATAGCGGATGGACTGCTCAACACAGCCCTGGGCAGCGCCCGTCGCGAGCGCGGCAATGGCAATGCGGCCCTCATCGAGGATCTGCAGGAAGTTGGCGTAGCCGCGACCGCGCGCGCCAAGAAGGTTCGCTTCTGGCACGCGTACGTCCTGCAGGGTCAGCGGGTGGGTGTCGGAAGCGTTCCAGCCCACCTTGTTGTACGCTTTTTCGGCGGTGAAGCCGGGCGTGTTGGTGGGGACCAGGATGGTGGAGATTTCCTTCTTGACCGAACCGTCCGCGTTGCCGGTGGTGTCCGTGACTGCGGTTACCGTGACCAGTTTGGTGATGTCTGTTCCGGAGTTGGTGATGAACTCCTTGGTGCCGTTGATGACCCATTGCCCGTCGACCACCTTTGCGGTGGTCTTGGTCCCGGACGCATCTGAGCCTGCTTCGGACTCGGTCAGACCGAATCCACCGAGGGCCTTACCACTCGCGAGCAGTGGCAGCCACTCCTGCTTCTGCTCCTCGGTGCCAAAGCGGTATACCGGCATGGCCCCGAGGGACACACCGGCCTCCAGTGTGATGGCAACCGACTGGTCTACCCGCGCCAGCTGCTCCAAGGCAAGGCACAGCGCAAAGTAGTCTCCGCCCATGCCTCCGTACTCCTCAGGGAACGGGAGTCCAAACAGACCCATGTCGGCCATTTGGTCCACCACTCCGTAAGGGAAGCTGTGTTCCTCATCGTGCTTGGCGGAAACCGGCGCAACCACCTCGTCCGCGAATTCGCGGACGGTGTCCACGAGGTCCTGGTATTCCGAGCTCAGTTCAAAATTCATGGTGTGGGATCTTCCTGTTGTGTGGGCGTGCTTCCGGCATCGGGGTTCTCCCGTTCTGCCGGGTTTTCAATATGGATATGAGCCACGACCTCGTTGGCCTTGACCAGGTCACCCGGTGAAAGTTTGATGGACACCGTCCCTGCGACAGCCGCCGTCAGCTGATGTTCCATCTTCATCGCTTCCACGCTGAGCAGCACCTGTCCCTCCTCCACCTGATCCCCGTCCGCCACCTGCACCGCGATGACGGTCCCCGGCATGGGTGAGCGGACTTCCGGGTCGACGGTCCCAACAGCCCGGGCAATGAGTGTCAGATCAGCGGTGAGCTGCTCCCGCCGGGTCAGGCTGCGCACACCTGCGGACCACCCGTTGTCGAACAGCCAGACGGTATTCCCGTCAACGGTGAAGTTGTTCGGATACCGGATCCCGTTCACGGTGACGCTGTGCGAACCATCGAACCCGCACGTGAACTGCTGGTCACCGATCAGCACGAGGAACCGGCCGTCGGCGCGGGTCACATGCACTGTCATGGTGTCCTGACGTCCCATCTCAAACCGAAGTGTGCGGCCGGTGTGGCGTCCGCCAATCCGCCAGCCATCCCGCCGGTCCCACGGTGAGCCGGCGCTCCGTGCGGGCGGATCCGAGGCAACGACGGAGTCCGCATAGGCCACAAGAGTTGCGGCTGCCAGTGCAAGCTCTTCATCGCTGATCCGCCGGAAGGACAGCCCGGGCAGCTTCCGCTCGATCATGGTGGTATCGAGGTGTCCGGCCCGCACGTCGTCGTCGTTGATCAACAGCTTGAGGTACTCGACGTTGGTGTGGATGCCCAGCACCCGGGTGCGCGACAGTGCGTCATCCAGACGGTCCAGCGCCTGCGCCCGGTCTTCTCCCCACGCGATCACCTTGGACAGCATCGGGTCATAGGTCGGAGAAATTTCCAGACCAGGCACCAGCGCACTATCGACCCGGATGCCATCGCCGGCCGGCTCGCTCAGCGACACCACCGTCCCAGCCGACGGTAGGAAGCCCGCCTCCGGGTCCTCCGCATAAACGCGCGCCTCGACTGCGTGGCCGGCAAGGACGACGTCGTCCTGCGAAACGGTGAGTTTCTCACCGGCGGCGATGCGCACCTGCCACTGCACCAGGTCCAGTCCGGTGATCATCTCAGTCACGGGATGCTCCACCTGAAGCCGGGTGTTCATCTCCATAAAGAAGAACTCATCGGGCGCTGCGTCCGACACCAGGAACTCAACAGTGCCGGCTCCGGAATAGTCAACGCTCCGCGCAGCATCGCAGGCGGCCTCACCGATGCGGGCACGTGTAGCCTCATCCAGCAACGGGGATGGGGCCTCCTCGATGACCTTCTGATGCCGCCGCTGCAGGGAACATTCCCGCTCGCCGAGATGAATGACGTTGCCGTAGTTGTCCGCCAGGACCTGTACCTCGATGTGGCGGGGCGTGCGGATCAACCGTTCGAGAAACAGCGTGTCGTCGCCGAAGGCAGACGCCGCGACGCGACGTGCTGTGAGGAGGGTCGCCGGCAGGTCCGCGGGCCGTTCCACCACGTGCATTCCCTTGCCGCCGCCTCCCGCCGACGGCTTGATCAGCAGCGGAAACCCTACGCCGGCGGCAGCGTCAATGAGTTGTTCATCAGTCAGGCCGGACTGCGCAATACCCGGAACCACTGGAACGCCGTGCTCCATGACGTGGTTCTTGGAGCGGATCTTGTCGCCCATGACATTCAGTGCGTGCACGCTGGGGCCGATAAAGGTGATTTGCTCCTGCTCCAGGCGGGCCGCAAAGTCCTTGTTCTCGCTGAGGAAGCCGTAGCCGGGATGCACTGCGCCGGCGCCGGTAGCCCGGCAGGCTGCGATGATCGCGTCAATATTGAGATAGCTCTGCGCCGGGGACGCGGGGCCGATGCGCACGGCGAGATCCGCTTCGCGAGCGTGCCGCGCACCGGCGTCGGCATCGCTGTAGACAGCCACCGACCGGATGCCGAGTGCGCGCAGCGTACGGATCACCCGGCAGGCAATTTCGCCCCGGTTGGCTACAAGTACTGTGTCAAACGGTTTCATTCCACTCACATCCGAAAGAGGCCAAAGGAGGTGTCCGGCACCGGCGCGTTGGCGCACACATCGAGCGCCAGACCAAGCACCGTGCGGGTGTCCGCGGGGTCGATAATGCCGTCATCCCAGAGACGGGCGGTGGAGTAATAAGGACTACCCTGCGCCTCATATTGAGCGCGGATGGGCGCTTTGAAGTCTTCCTCGTCCGCTGCGCTCCACTGCTCGCCGAGGCCCTCCAGCTGATCGCGCTTCACGGTGCTGAGCACAGCGGAAGCCTGGTTGCCGCCCATCACCGAAATCCGGCTGGCCGGCCACATCCAGAGGAAACGCGGCGAGTACGCCCGTCCGCACATCGAATAGTTTCCGGCACCGAAGGAACCACCGACGACGACGGTCAGTTTGGGAACGCGGCACGTCGCCACGGCGGTAACCATCTTGGCGCCGTTCTTCGCGATGCCCCCGGCTTCGTAGTCCTTGCCCACCATGAACCCCGAGAGGTTCTGCAGGAAAATCAGCGGAATCCTGCGCTGGTCGCACAGCTCAATGAAATGCGCACCCTTCAACGCAGACTCGCCGAACAACACTCCGTTGTTGGCGACGATCCCTACTTTGTGTCCGTGGAGAGTGGCGAAGCCAGTGACGAGGGTGGTGCCGTACTCGCGCTTGAACTCGTGAAATTCGCTGCGGTCAACCAGCCGGGAAATGATTTCACGCGCATCATAGGAAGCGTTCACATCAACCGGAACAGCTCCGTACAGCCCGTCAATATCCTCGGCCGGTGGATCGCTCGGGAGAACGTCCCAGGCTGGTGTGGTCGATGGCAGTGTGGAGATGATGTCACGGACAATCTCCAGGGCATGATGGTCGTTCTCCGCCAGGTGGTCTGTGACGCCCGAGATTTTGGAGTGGACGTCTCCCCCGCCGAGCTCTTCGGCCGTGACAATCTCACCGATGGCCGCCTTAACCAAAGGGGGACCGCCAAGGAAGATTGTTCCCTGGTTGCGGACAATCACCGTTTCATCGCTCATCGCAGGAACATAGGCGCCGCCCGCGGTGCAGGAACCCATCACTGCGGCGATCTGCGGGATCTTTTTTGCCGACATGGTGGCCTGGTTATAGAAGATCCGGCCAAAGTGCTCCTTGTCCGGAAATACTTCGTCCTGTTTGGGTAGGAACGCTCCTCCGGAGTCCACGAGGTATACGCACGGCAGGTTGTTTTCCAGCGCGATTTCCTGCGCCCGGAGGTGCTTCTTCACCGTCATCGGGTAGTAGGTTCCACCCTTGACGGTTGCGTCGTTGGAGATGACAAGGACATGGCGTCCGTGCACCAGGCCAACCCCAGCGATAACCCCCGCACCCGGGCACTCGTCGTCGTACATTCCGTTGGCAGCCAAGGGCGCGATTTCCAGGAAGGGACTCCCGTGGTCGAGCAGTTGATCAATCCGTTCCCGCGGCAGAAGCTTTCCGCGCGCGAGGTGCCGTTCCCTTGAACGCGGAGGCCCGCCCAGGGCGGCCTCAGCCAGCCGCCGGCGAAGTTGGGTGGCCAGTTGCCGCTGCTCGCCGTCGTTCTTGGTGAATCCTGGACCGGTGGGCTCCAGTCGGGAAGTCAGGGTCTCCATTGACATCCTTTGCGATGATAGCTGGGTGCACTCAGTTAGCGTTGATTAACTGAGTTTAGGTTAGTAGCTATTAACTCAATTGTCCACCAAGATGGAGTGAACACCTCCACGAAAGGACGGCATGGACGCACCTCCTACGGCAACCCGGGTGACGGGACGCAGCATCGCCAAGGCGTCCCGCCGCGCTGCCCTGCTGAACGCTGCGGCCCAACTCTTTGCCGAGCGCGGCTACAAAGGCGTGTCCATCGAGGATCTCGGTGCGGCAGCCGGGGTCAGCGGACCCGCGGTCTATCGCCATTTTAGCGGCAAGCCCGCCGTGCTCGCCGCGCTGTTGGCTGGGGTGAGCGAAGACCTGCTGGAGGGAAGCAACGCGGTGGTGGAGGACTCGCCGACGCCGGAGCATGCTCTGAAGGGGCTTATCGAGTTCCAGGTGGACTTCGCCCTGCGCAATGCCAATGTAATCCGTGTCCAGGACCGCGACCTGAGCAGCCTGTCCATCGAAGATGAGGAAACCGTCCGTTCTCTCCAGCGTCGCTACGTGGAGGTATGGGTGGACACTATGGCACTGAGAACTCCGCAGGTTGAACGGGCCCAGCTGCGTCGGAAGGCCCACGCTGCTTTTGGGCTGATCAACTCGACCCCCCATTCCACCCACCGCCGAAAGAGCAACCGTGACACCGCCGAACTGCGCACCCTGCTCGAACAGATGGCCTGGGCCGCCCTCAACGCCTGAGAACCAGCGCCCCGGCGGAAATGCCTAGTAACCTGTTGCTAACTGCCGATTGACCGTCCTACCGAAAGTTTCCCCGTGATAAAGCTACGCGCCGTTGAACCCGCCGATGTGGATGAGTTCTTTTCCCACCAGCTTGATCCCAGCGCCAATCACATGGCCGCTTTCACCGCCAAGAATCCCGCAGACCGCGGCGTATTCAACCACCATTGGCAAAATGTCCTCAACGACCCCAAGGTCACGGTGCGGACCATTACCACCGATGACGCAGTGGTGGGCAGCATCCTCGCCTACCAGAACGAGGAAACACCCGAGATCAGCTACTGGATCGACAAGGCGCGGTGGGGGCAGGGCATTACGACGGCGGCGGTGGGTCTTTTCCTTGAAGAGTTCACCGAGCGGCCCTTGCGTGCCCGCGCCGTCGCCGACAATGTCAGTTCCATCAGGATCCTGGAACGCTACGGTTTTGAGCACATCGGTGAAGTTCAGGGGTTCGCCAACGCCCGTGGCGCGGTGGTCAAGGAACTGGTGCTGGAACTGAAGTAGCGACGCAGAGGCCGAGGTCACCCCGCATACCGGGTGACCTCGGACAGCGGGGATGACTTCGGCGGGTTTAGATCGCCCCGGTTAGACCATGGTCAGAACCATGCCCGGATCCGACAGGATGGTCCCAATGTCAGCGAGGAACCGTGAACCCTGTTCGCCGTCGACCAGCCGGTGGTCGAAGGACAGGCTGAGCGTCATGACCTGCCGCAGGGCAATCTCTCCCTGATACTCCCAGGGAGTCCTGCGCACGGATCCCATCGCGAGGATTGCCGCCTCCCCTGGATTAAGGATGGGCGTGCCCGCATCGATTCCGAAGACGCCAACATTGGTGATCGAGATGGTTCCGCCGGCAAGGTGGGCGGGGCTGGTCTTTCCGGCACGGGCAGTTTCGGTCAGGGTTGTCAGCGCGGTGGCCAGTTCCTTGAGTCCAAGCCCGTCGGCATCCTTGATGTTCGGCACCATCAGGCCACGCGGTGTTGCAGCCGCAATGCCCAGGTTGACGAAGTGATGCTGCACAATCTCTCCGGCATCCCCGTCCCACCTGCTGTTAACCGTTGGATTTCGGTCAACAGCAATGCACAGTGCCTTGGCCACGACGGTCAGCGGAGTCACCCGCGTATGGGCAAACGCGCGGCTGGATTTGAGCTTGGCCACCAATTCCATGGTGGGCGTGACGTCCACGGTCAGGAATTCGGTCACGTGTGGTGCAGTGAACGCACTTGCCACCATGGCGGCCGCCGTGTGCTTGCGGACCCCCTTGATCGGCGTTCGGGTCTCGCG
>NZ_KI914982.1:80105-90201 GCF_000520595.1 Arthrobacter sp. H5 | reverse complement strand
CCGGCCGCTCACACAGCTGCACCCCCGGGAATTCCTCTCCCCCACCCACCCTGAGGTTCCCGGCAACGCACGCTCCCGTGCGCCCTCGCAGTCCTTCGCCGCCGCCTAGGACAGCCCGGGGCCCACGCCACCCCATCCCCGACCAGCGTCATGGATCACTGCTGTCCGCAGCGGCTCACTGAGTACTTATCCGCTCATTAGCCGAAGGACATCCCCATGAATCTGTACGATTTCCCGCCTCTAAACGCTGCCCTCGCTGTTTGCCTGGACATTCTGGACTGGCTCAGCGCGCTCCTCGTCTTCGCCGGGCCCGCCTCGGCGGGACTGGCCATCATTGTGCTGACAGTCGCCGTCCGCCTGCTTTTGGTCCCCACCAGCATTGGCCAGCTGCGCGCCGAACACACCCGGGCGAAGCTCGCACCGAAGCTGGCTGAACTGCGCCGTCGCCACCGTGACAACCCCGCCAAACTTCACAGTGAAACGATCCGCCTCTACCGGGATAAAGGGAGCACGCCATTTGCCGGAATGTCATCGGCGCTGGTCCAAGCGCCGGTGGTCACCGTACTTTACGGCGCGTTCATTCAGCAGCGCATCCAGGGAGGCCCAAACGTCCTGCTTTCGTTGGAGTTTCTCGACATTCAACTGGGAGCCTCCCCGGTTTCCCTGCTCATTTCCAGTGTTCCGGGGCCCCTGTCCGCCGCCGCTCTGGCGTCCATGGGACTTCTCCTGCTCGCCGTTGCCTGGATCAACCGTCGCCGGCTACAACGCACTGCAGCCGCGCCGGGCGGATCCGCGGGTGGGACACTGAGGCGCGCCCTCCAATGGATGCCTTTCGCGCTCATCCCCGTTGCCGCCGTCGTGCCCTTTGCCGCAGGGCTGTACGTGCTGACCAGCCAACTGTGGGCCGTTGCGGAGCGACCCGTGCTGCGCCGGATGCTGGAGAGGCGTGGATCGTGAGGGGGCCCTCGGCTGTAGATTGAACGTATGGCTGTGACCTTGGTGTGGCTCCGTGATGACCTTCGGCTGGAAGATAACCCCGCCCTCTGCGCCGCTGCGCAGAGTGGAAATGATGTGGTGGTTTGCTACGTGCTCGATGAGAAGAGCAAGGGGGTTCGGCCCCTTGGCGGCGCTACGCGATGGTGGCTGCACCATTCCCTTGAAGCGCTGGGGGGCGCCCTCGACCGGAAAGGGTCGCAGCTGGTGCTCCGAACCGGCGCGGCGGACAGCACAATTCAACACCTCGTTGAGGAATCGGGCGCTGAAACCGTGCTCTGGAACCGGCGCTATGGCAAGGCGGAGCGGGAGATCGATGCTGGTATCAAGGCCTGGTGCGGTGACAACGGGGTCCACGCACAGAGCTTCCAGGCGAACCTGCTGTTTGAGCCCTGGGAGATCACTACGGGCTCGGGCGGGCCGTATAAAGTTTTCACCCCTTTCTGGCGGTCCTGCATGGATCAACCGTCACCACGGAAGCCCCTGGACCCCCCGAAGTCCCTGTCGGGCCCACGGCTGGCTACAGATGAGCTCGCTGAGTGGGACCTGCTGCCAACCCGTCCCGACTGGGCCGAGGGGCTGCGTGAGACGTGGACGCCCGGTGAGGCCGGCGCCCACACGAGGTTGGATGACTTCCTCGACAGCGCGGTGGACGGTTACTCGGATGCCCGGGAGCGTCCTGCGGTTGAGGGCACCAGCCGCCTCTCTCCGCATCTTCGGTTCGGGGAGATCAGCCCGTTCCAGGTGTGGCACGCTGCGCAGGACTGCAGGAATGCGTCGATCGCCAGGGATGTCACCGTCTTCGGAACGGAGGTCGGATGGCGGGAGTTCTGCTGGCAACTGCTTTACCACAACCCCGATCTGGCAACGGTTAACTACCGCCGCGAATTCGACGCATTTGCCTGGGAGAAGCCGTCCGCCGACGAGCTCCGGTCATGGCAGCGCGGCTCCACGGGTTTTCCCCTCATCGATGCCGGCATGCGGCAGCTCTGGGATACCGGATGGATGCATAACCGGGTGCGGATGGCTGCGGCATCCTTCCTCATCAAGAACATGATGGTGGACTGGCGGGTGGGCGAGGAATGGTTCTGGGATACGCTCGTGGACGCGGATGCGGCGAACAACCCGGCCAACTGGCAGTGGGTTGCGGGGTCCGGCGCCGACGCCTCCCCCTATTTTCGGATTTTTAATCCGGTCACCCAAAGCAAAAAATTCGACGACGACGGCGCCTACCTTTGTCGTTGGGTTCCGGAACTTCGCGGTGCGGCGAACATACACGAGCCGTGGAAGACCGGCGTGAAGGGTTACCCGGAACCGCTCGTGGACCTGAAGGAGTCCCGTGAACGGGCGCTGTCTGCCTACCAGGACCTGCGCGGACGCTAGCGCTTGCGGAGCGAGCGCCTCTTGATGATCTGCGGCAAAGCAATCCACATGAGCGCGATCACCACGGCCAGCGCGATCGCTGAGACAGTGCCGGCGGTCCGGTCCAGCACTATGTCGAAAATCAGCCCGGTTGTGCCAATGAGGACAAGCGCCACCAGAAACATGGCTGCCCGCAGGATCCGGTCCGCGTTACGCACCAGTGCGTCTTTGATCCGCAGCTGGAAAAACGATCGGTGCATGATCACCGTGGCCAGGAGCAGCACCGTGATGAGTGCCGAAAGCATCACCAGGACCAAATAAACATCAAGCTGGAATGCGTCCAGTTCGGTAAAACGGGCCTGAAACGGGAGGGTGAGCAGAAAGCCGGTGAGAATCTGGATGCCGGTTTGGAGAACCCTCAATTCCTGCAGGAGTTCAAGCCAGTTCCGGTCAACCTTCTGGAGGGCGGACTCGCCGCGCCCGTCATCCCCCGCGTTGGCGCTTTGCTCGATCATTGCAACAGTGTATGCGAGCCTGCTTCGACGTCGATCCGCACGGCATCACAGTGACTTAAACCACAAGACCCCGGCCTCAACGGCCTGGGTCTTGATCTTTTGTTGCGGGGATAGGATTTGAACCTATGACCTCTGGGTTATGAGCCCAGCGAGCTACCGAACTGCTCCACCCCGCGGCGGAGATACTTACGTTACCCGCCGCGGGAGTGGAGCGCAAATCGAGCGGTCAGCTGCCATCCTCGGTGGGCTCGGCAGCGCCACCACCCAAACGCTCCTCGGCATCCAGCGCGAGCTGCAGGGCGGCGTTGAGCCGGTCCTGTGCCTCCCCGTAGGCCGCAAAGTCACCTTCCGCGAGAGCGGCCTGCCCATCCTGAATTGCTACGTTTGCCTCGTCGAGCGCAGCCCGCAGCTCGGTCTCAGGATCGCCGGTGCCGGGCTCAGCTGGCGGGGTTTCCGCTGGCGGTGTTTCGGCCGGCGGAGTGGTGGCCTCACCGTCCGCGAGAGGCTCGGTTGGCTCCTCCCCTGCGGGCGGAGGCGCCGAGTCTTCCGGAGTCTCTCCGACATTGCCGCTGTCACCCGTCTCAGCACCCGAGTCGCCCTGAAACACCTGGTCGAGCGCTTCGTCCAGCGTCGGAGCAAACCCGACTACTTCTCCGAAGCTCACCAGCACCCGGCGAAGGACCGGGAAGGAGGAATCTCCAGAGGAACGGACGTAGACCGGCTGCACGTACGCTATTCCTCCGCCAATCGGGAGGGTGAGCAGGTTTCCACTAATCACTTCGGACGCGCCCTGGCGCAACAGGTTAAGCTCCTGCGACACCGTGGTGTTGGAGTTGAAGAGGTTGGCAGCCTGGCCTGGCCCAACCGCGGAGTCCTCCCCGGACGTGTCCAACAGCCGGAGCGTACCGTAGGTGTCCGCCTTGACGCCGTCCTCGCCTGTTCCTGCATCCCCGTCGGCCGCCAGGAAACCGTACAGAACGTTTCGGGCCTCCCCGTCTTCGGGGACAAACGGGATGAACGGCGTGGTCAGCGAGAAGCTGGCACTGTCCTGCTCCGGCATCTGCAGCGAGAGGTAGAACGGCGGTTGTGGCACATCCGGAGCATTCTCTTCAAGCGTTGGATCGGAGGGAACGCTCCACGCTTCGCTGTTGTTGAAGAACGGAAAGGTTTCAGTGACGTGGTACCGGGCGAGCAGCTCGCGCTGGACCTTGAACATATCCTCCGGATACCGCACGTGGGCCATCAGATCGGCGGACATCTCACTGAATGGCTGCAATGAGGTTGGGTAGATGTTCTGCCACGCCTGCAGGATGGGATCCTCTTCATCCCACGCATAGAGATCCACCGACCCGTCATAGGCATCCACTGTAGCTTTGACGGCGTTGCGGATGTAGTTGACCTGCTCTGCCGGGAGGGCAGCAGAGCGGCCTTCGGCCGTGAGCGAATCGACGGTAGCGGACTCAAGTTCCTGCTGGGTGGAATAGGGGTAATCGGCGGTGGTGGTGTACCCGTCAATAATCCATTTCACGCGGCCATCGACAATTGCCGGATAGCTGTTTCCGTCCAGGGTGAGGTAGGGCGCCACCTTCTCAACCCGCTCCACCGGATCCCGGTCGTAGAGAATCTGGGACTCATTGTTAACCTCGTCTGACAGCAGCAGATCTGTCGACTGGAACTTCAGGGCAAAGACCAGGCGGTTGAAGATATTGCCCACGCTGGGACCGCCGTCACCCCTGAAGGTGCTGCGCGTCTCACCTTCAGAATTCTCGGTCTGCGGCCTGTCGATCTCCACCGGAGACGCTCCCTCCGGCGCCCCAACAATCGAATACTCCGGTGATTCCTCCCCAAAGTAGATTCTCGGCTCAAAAGTACTTTCGTCGCCGAGCACACCCGTGGAAGGAATTCCGGACTGGATAAAGCTGGGACGGCCGTCCGGCTCAACCGTTGAACCTGCTGCGGCAACAACGCCGTACCCGTGGGTGTAATAGGCGTGCTGGTTGACCCATCCGGTGGGCACACCCGCGGTGTCCAACTCGCGGACGGCAATGACTGTATCTTCGATCTCACCGTCGATCTCATACCGGTCCACGTTAAGGGTCTCCGGGAACTGGTAGTACTGCCGGAACTGCTCCAGTTGGCTGAACGCGTCGCTGACGAGGTTTGGGTCCAGTAGACGGATGTTGGCGGTGGTTTCACCGTCTTCATTCAGCGCCCCCTCCTCAGGGATTTCCTCAGGGTTGTAGTTGTTTACCTGCACTTCATCGAGGCCGTAAGCCTCACGGGTCATATTGATGTTGCGTTCTATATAGATCTCCTCCCGGCTGAACTCCGAGGGATCGACCTGTACCCGCTGGATGACCCACGGGTAGACGCCGCCTGCCAGGATCGCGGTGATGACAAGCATGGCCGTGCCGATGATGGGCAGCCGCCACCGTCCAATGACGGCTGAGACGATGAAGAGCACTGCCACCAGGATTGCGGCGGCGGCCAGAATAGCTTTGGTTGGGATGACGGCCGTGACATCGGTATACAAGGCGCCGTCCCAGTTTCCGCTGGTGCTGTTGAGGGCGGCATAGCGGTCCAGCCAGTAGTTAATTCCCTGCAGCAGTAGGAACAGCGCGGCAAGCACAGCGATGTGAATACGGGCAGCTTTGCTGGTGAACAGGCCTTTTTCCTCGAGACGGATGCCGCCGTAAAGGTAGTGGGTCAGGATGCCGCCGATGCCGCTGATGATCACGACGCTGATGAGGAAGCCGACGAGGAAGCCCAGTAATGGCAGGGTGAACACGTAGAAGCCAATGTCCAGCCCAAACTGTGGATCTGTTTCACCAAAAGGCACCTGATTGAAGAACAGCAGCATTGGCTCCCACTGCGAGGCTGCGGCAGTGCCCGCGAAAGCGGCCAACACCACGGGAATACCCAACATCAACAGCCGCCGGATAGGTTCCAGCTGCGCCTGGTAGCGGTTCAGGTTGTCCTGCACAGAGCTGTCCGGCGCATAGATCGGGCGGGACCGGTAGGCAATCCTCAAGCTGAAATAGACCGAAATGCCCATGATCAGGAACGCCGCGACAAACAATCCAATTCTTGTCAGATTCTCCGTGACAAATACTTCGAGGAAGCCCAACTGGTTGTACCAGAGGACGTCGGCGTAAACCTGCGAAAAATAGACGAAGGCAACAACAAGAATTCCGATAACTATCAAGGTGGGAACCAAGGGGCTGCGCCGTCGCGGGGTGGAGGAGTTCGATTGGCTCGGCCTGTTGCCGAACGGCCGGTCTGGTCCGGAAGTCACATTTACCTCATCGTTGGCTGATCTGTTTCACGGAATCGCGCCGCAGCGTCGCTTCCATGGAATTCCATTCTGCCTTGAACACGACCCGCCATCCCAATCCAGTTCCGGGCGTCGCGCCGTTCGGGTGGATCGTCATGAAATCGTGTCCAAAAGCGCCTCGAACCGCACCCGGCGGAACTCAGCCTGCCGAACACGTTGGCAGCGACGCGCCGTCGTCGTTTTCCGACCCCAGCGCACTGACGGCCTCGACGGCGTCATCGAGCGTCTGCACACTGACCACCCGCAGGCCGTCGGGCACATGCCCCACCACTTCGTCGCAATTCACGGCGGGAGCCAGGAAGACCTCCGCTCCGGCGTCGCGTGCTCCCACGAGTTTTTGCCTGATTCCCCCAATTCCACC
Source organism: Arthrobacter sp. H5 (assembly GCF_000520595.1). Taxonomy (GTDB): domain Bacteria; phylum Actinomycetota; class Actinomycetes; order Actinomycetales; family Micrococcaceae; genus Arthrobacter_D. Next base: position 83,636 of record NZ_KI914982.1, on the reverse strand, counting down.
AACATTGCCGGCCGAGTCGATGGTTCCAGTGCCGGCGAAATGGCGTCCGCCGGTCATTTCCCCTTCAGTCAGTTTGTCGATGATGCCAAGCGCAAACATAGTGCCTGCGGAGGGACCTCCCACATTGTTGAGTGCGATATCCACCTCAAAGGGAAAACTGAATTCCGAGTTAAGGAAGACGCCCAATTGAAAATCGCCGGTATCCGACTCAATCGGCGTAATGGTTTCGATGACGTCGTCTCCATCGCGGACCACACCAATGTCCACGCTCCCACCCGCCGCGGAGTTCAGCGCGTCCTTAAGAAAGTTGAGCGAGGAAATTTCCGTGCCGTCAATAGACGTCAGAACATCTCCGGTCTGAAGTATTCCTGCGGACGCGGACTCTTCCGGAAGATCAATGACGGTTAGTGTCTCGCTGAACTGGATATCGAGATTTGCCAACGCTGCCGCCACTGCGGCCTCCTGCGAGGAGGTCATCGCAACCGCGTTCTGCTCCTGGATGTCCGACTGTGTGACTTCCGGCGGGTAGACAAGCTCCCGCGGTGTCACTGCCTGCGTAGGATCCACCCAGGCACGGAACGCATCGAAGATGCTGATTTGCGTTCCGGGTCCACCGGAAACGAACACAGTGGTCAGGTCAAGATCACCCGTTGTCGGAAAGACCTCCCGCCCGGACACGTTGATCAACGGCTCTGAGTCCACCTCGCCAATCGTATTGAAGGTTGGACCGGGAGACTCCACCACGTACGGGGCGGGCAGCAGCACTGCCGCAGCTCCCAGCCCAAGAGCCAGCAAGCCTGAAACGGCCATGACAGTCAAGCGGGGATCCCTGGGCCGGGACGGCGGAGCTGGCTGGAAGACATCGACGGGGTTGGGCTGGGACAACTGAGCAACTTTCTAGGAACTGCGGTTCGGTCCGGGAAAATCACGGCGCCGGACCATCGGCACTCCAAGCCTACTTGCTGCCTCCCCTGCAACCATCGCCGCGTTCTTTGCCGACAGCGAACGGCGGCTGCATTTTGCGCCTTCACCGGATGCTGCCGGTAACGTGTAAGTTCCAGCGGCTTACAGCTGCGCCCTGAGGCGCAGCGTCCCAGCCGTTATGCGAAGCCGCTACTTCAGGACCGGTGGTATCAATGCCTTCCAATCCGTCAGACCCCACAAACGGGGACGATACGCCCAAGGACCCGCTGTCCGAGATGCTTGCCAGATTGCTCGGGGAGAACGCCTACGGCATCGATCCGCAGGAACTTGCCAAAGCCGCAGGTCTGCCGTCGGATCCCCAGGCCATGGCCATGATGATGCAACAGGTGCAGGCAATGTTCGCCTCCCAAAGCGACGGACCGGTGAACTGGAAGCTCGCCCACGAGCAAGCGCGCCGGGTTGCGGCCGCCGACAACGATCCCACCGTCTCGACGCAGCAGCGCCGCGAAGTGGATGAGGCACTGAAGCTGGCTGAGCTGTGGCTGGACCCAGTGACCGATTTTCCATCGATGGGCATGCTCGGACGCGCCTGGTCCAGGGCGGAATGGGTCGATGCCACCATGGATACCTGGAAGCGACTCACCGAACCCGTTGCAAACAGCATCGCTGTTGCACTTTCCCAGGCCCTCACCGAACAAATGCCTGAAGAGATGAAGTCGATGATGGGTGGTGCCGCATCGATGCTGCAGAACATGGGCGGCGCCATGTTTGGCATGCAGCTCGGCCAAGCGGTCGGCGCCCTGTCGAAGGATGTGGTCAGCGCTACGGACATTGGTGTTCCGTTGGCTGACGGCGTGATGGCACTGCTGCCCGCCAACGTCGCCGCGTTCGGCGAAGGGCTTGATATTCCCGATCAGGAGGTGCGGCTATTCCTTGCCGTCCGGGAGGCGGCACATGCACGGCTGTTTACCCACGTGCCGTGGCTTGCCGGACATCTCCTGGGAACCATCGAGAGTTACGCCCGCGGCATTCACATAGACATGTCAAAGATCGAGGACGTGGCACGGGACATCGACCCATCCAACCCCGAGTCACTGCAGTCGGCATTGTCGCAGGGCGTATTCATGCCCGAAAGCACGCCTGCCCAGGCCGCGGCCCTCTCCCGACTGGAAACCACACTCGCACTGGTGGAGGGATGGGTTGATGAGCTGAGCGCAGCTGCAACAGCCAATCTGCCCTCCTCCGCGGCGTTGAGGGAAATGGTGCGACGGCGGCGCGCAACCGGCGGTCCTGCGGAGAATGCTTTTGCGTCCCTGGTCGGTTTGGAATTGCGGCCGAGGCGGTTGCGTGATGCGGCCGTGCTGTGGGCACACCTTGCCGAGGACCGTGGCATAGAAGGCCGGGATGCGGTGTGGCAGCACCCCGATCTGCTTCCCACCGCGGAAGACCTCGACGATCCGGCGGGTTTTAGCAGCCGCCGCCGACTGATGGAATCCTCGGACTCGGATGTGGATGCAGCGTTGACGAAACTGCTCGACGGCGGGTTCGACGCGCCTACGGAGCAGCCCGGGGAGGGTGACAGCGGCCCGGAAACTGATGGTGGATCCCCCAACGAGCCGAACGATGACGACGACGAAACAGGCACTCAGCGGGGCACCGGCAACGGGTCCTGACCAGCCGTTGAGTAATTCGGGTCCTGACCAGCCGTTGAGAAATTCGTCAGCGGCCACTTAAGCCATGGTCGGCAGCGAATGCGGCACCCTCCAGGAACGCCTTTGCTGTCTCGGTCCGCGGGTAGGCGGATAGCAGCGCCCAGAACGCAGGGCTGTGCGACGATTCGATCAAATGCGCCATTTCATGCAGAATGACGTAGTCCACCACCCAGTCCGGCATTCCCTGGAGTTTGTGTGAAAGCCTGATGCGTCGCCGCGCGGGGGTGGCCGAGCCCCACCGCGAGTTCTGGTTGGTGACCCAGGCAATGGTTTGGGGCTTACCGCGCCCATCCAGGAACCTGTCCGCCAGCTCCTCCGCACGCATCCGGAGGGGTTCAGCGCCCTCGGGTGGCCTGACGGTCCGCTTGGCCTGAAGCTTGGCCACCATCTTCTCGACCCATTCCTTCTCCTGCTTCGCCGTGAAGTGCGCTGGGATAGACACCACTGTCACCCCATTGCGCACGTCGGCACTGACCGTGCGGCGGCGGCGCGTTGACCGCCTGACCTCAACCGGCGCGCCGGCGCCATCCCATCCTCTATTGCCTGTCATGCTCCGGCTCTCTTATTATTGGTGCGCTTGGCACATCAGCGGTGGAGTGAGAGAACGCCAAGGACGGACTCGCCGTACTTCTCCAGCTTGGCCGGTCCAATGCCGGCCAAGCTGCCGAGCGACTCAAGCGACTCGGGTTTTGCTTCGGCGATGGCCACAAGCGTGGCGTCGGTAAAGACAACAAAGGCGGGCACATCGCTCTCGCGGGCCTCTTCAAGCCGCCAAGTACGCAGCGCGTCAAAGGTTGCTTCCTCATAGGTCGAAGGACAGTCGGCGCACCGCCCGATTTTTCGTTCTGATCCGGTGGCCAGAACCCTGCCGCACGTGCGGCAGGTGGGGGGCGCC
>NZ_KI914982.1:74435-80005 GCF_000520595.1 Arthrobacter sp. H5 | reverse complement strand
GCCGGGGGTCCGCGACGTTGACCATGACAGGGCAAGGTGGATCCTTGCCCTGGTGATCCCGACATAGAGGAGCCGCCGCTCTTCGTCCACGGCATCCGGTGTATCAGCGAAGGAGATGGGCATCAGACCCTCGCTGAGCCCTACCAAGAACACAGCGTCCCACTCGAGTCCTTTCGCGGAGTGCAGCGACGCCAGCGTGACACCCTGAAGAGTTGGCGCGTGCTGTGCCGCGGCTCGTTCCTCCAACTCCGCAACGAAGTCCTGCAGCGTGAAGCCACCGGCCGAACGCGCACCATGCAGCTCGTCGGCCAAGGACACCAGCGCGGCGAGGGATTCCCAGCGCTCCCTGACCGCGCCCGAGCCCTGCGGTGCTTCCCGGCTGTAGCCCAGCGAAGCCAGAATGTCCCGCACCAGCTGGGGAACGGCGTCGTCGTCCGCTGTCCGCGCGCCCGCACGCAACTGCAGGAGCGCGTCCCGCACCTCTCTTCGGGCGAAAAACCGCTCCCCGCCGCGGAGCTGGTACCCAATCCCGGCACTGGCGAGAGCCTGTTCATAGGCTTCGGACTGGCCATTGGTTCGGTACAGGATGGCAATCTCGCTGGCTGGAACACCGCTTTCCATCAGCATGCCGATTCTGCGGGCGACGTCGGCGGCCTCAGCCTCATCATCGCTGCATTCGGTGAAAGTGGGCTCCGGACCGGTAGGACGCTGGGCAATGAGTTCGAGCGGCGTTGACCAGGTGGTTGCACCCCGGTTGCGGCCGGCTTCAGCGGTGCGTGCGGAGAGCAAACTGTTGGCCAGATGTACAACCTGCGGCGTTGACCGGTAGTCACGCACAAGTTTTACCACTTCGGCCCCCTCATACCTGGCCGTGAAACCCAGCAGATGCTTGGACGTTGCACCCGTAAAAGAATAGATTGTCTGGCTGGCATCGCCCACCACGCACAGCTCACTGCGGTCGCCAAGCCAGAGGTCAAGCAGCCGCTGCTGCAGGGGCGATACATCCTGGTATTCGTCCACCACAAAGTGGCGGTACTGGGCGCGGACTGTTGCCGCCACCTTTTCATCCTCCTGCAGGATCCCCACCGTGATGAGCAGTACGTCCTCGAAGTCGATGACGTTGCGGTCCACTTTCAGGTCCTCGTAGGCGGCGAAGATCCGGGTAACGGTGGTGAAGTCGAGCCCCGCGGGTTCCACCCTTCCTGCCGCGGCGGCGGCGTAACTGTCAGGAGTCAACATGGACACCTTCGCCCATTCGATCTCCGCTGCCAAGTCCCTGATAGTGGCCCGGTCCGTGGACAGTCTTAGCCGCCGCGAGGCCTCGGCGATCAGCTGCGCCTTGTGGTCCACGAGGGCCGGCAGAGCCCCGCCCACCGCTTGGGGCCAGAAGTATTGGAGTTGCCTCAGGGCGGCGGCGTGAAACGTTCTTGCCTGCACCCCCCCTGCGGCAAGATCCCGCAGTCTGGTGCGCATTTCCGCCGCCGCACGGGCCGTGAACGTCACCGCGAGGACCTGCTGAGGTTTGAAAACACCAGTGTGGACCCCGTAGGCGATGCGGTGCGTGATGGCCCTGGTTTTGCCCGTGCCGGCACCCGCCAACACGCACAGCGGGCCGGTCAGCGTTGAGGCAACCGCCCGCTGCTCATCATCGAGTCCTGCGAGGATTCTCTGGTCGAGGGAAGTTTCCGTCACTATGGCCCGCCCTCGGACGGAGCTTCATCCAGGGGACCCCCATACCAGTGTTCGATCAGGGAACGGGCAATGGAGGAACCGGAGGCAACTGAGATGTCCCCGCGGCTGAGCGCTTCGTAGAGCTCCTTGCGGCTGAACCAGCGCACGTCCTTGATCTCAACACCGTCGGGAACGGGTGTGATATGGGCGGCCTTGGCCGTGAATCCGAGCATCAGGGACGCGGGGAATGGCCAGGGCTGCGATCCAAGGTACTCGGGCGAATGAACGGTCACCCCTGATTCCTCAGCAATTTCGCGGATCACGGCTGCTTCGAGCGATTCTCCGGGCTCCACGAATCCTGCGAGCGTGGAGTAGCGGCCCTCAGGCCAGGCGGCCGAAGATCCGAGCAGCACACGATCCTCTTCATCAGTGACTGTCGCGATGATCGCAGGATCGGTGCGTGGGTAGTGCAGGCTTTGGTCTGCCGGACATCTCCGCACCCAGCCCCCCTCCTCCGGGGCCGTGGCATGTCCGCAGCGAGGACAATGCGTGTGGTTCGTGTGCCAGTTGGCAATGGCAACCGCCTGCACAAACAGACCTGCATCCTGGGCGGGAAGGGATGCCGCGGCGTCCCGCAGCCCCATCCACGAGCCGTCGTCGGCCCTTGCTGTGTCTATCTCCGGAAGGATGACAAGAATGACATGCGTGCCCAACGGAGTGTGCTCATCCGCCTCCTCAGTGCGTCCGAGGTAGATGGGATCAGCGGGGCGGGGCACATCCGCGGAATCCACCAGCATCAACCGGTTGCCGGTGACCGGGGATTTACCCGTTGCCAGAAACATCACCCTGGCATCCGCAGCTCCCCACAACCGGTCAAAGAGCCCGGGCGCGGCGCGGAAGGAGGACCCGCGGTCCACGGAGCCGCGTGCCAGTGGCAGTGAACCGAGGGGCGGCAGGCTGGAAATCCGCAGTGCGTTGGTCATGCATCTACGGTACGTTCCCGGGCTCCCAAAATGACATTCGGGCAGCCATTCTGGAGGAAGAGTGAAAGTGCTTCTGGCGACTCGCCGCAGCGGGAGTCCGCCCGGACCCGGTGCGCCCTCTACCGTTGGGGATGTGAAACGGTCACCCATGGAACTCGCTGCCCTTGCCAGCGCCGCTGTGCCCGGCCTCACCCCCACGGGCGTGTCCGGAGCGCCGGATGATGTGGCCGATTTTGACTCCGCCCTCTTGATTGACGACGCCGGCAGGCAGTGGCGGGTCCGGTCACCAAAACACGCAGAGGCAAGCATGCGCCTCGAAACGGAACTCCAGGTGCTCCGGATGTTTGCGCCTGGAATCCGCGCCGAGCTTCCATTCCTCATACCCCACATCGCCGGTACAGTCCGCCAGGGCGAGTTGTGCACCTTCGTTTACTCCCACCTTGAAGGCTCGACGCGCAGCCTGGACGCACTGGCCGGTTCAGGCACGGAATTCGCCCATGAGCTGGGCCGGGTACTCGCAGCCATTCACGAGTTGCCGCCCGCTCTGGTGCACAACGCGGACCTGCCCAGCTACGAGGCCAACGAATTCCGCCAGCGGCGCCTCAATGAACTGGACCAGGCAGCAACCACCGGCAGAATACCGGCAGATCTGCTGCGCCGCTGGGAGCATGCGCTTGAGGATGTCTCGTTGTGGCGCTTCAGCCCCACTGTGGTCCACGGAGACCTGCACGAGGACAACGTGCTGGTTTCGGCCGGGCGGGTCGGCGCCATCACCGGTTGGACCGATTTGAGAATCGGCGATCCGGCGGACGACTTCGCCTGGCTGATTGCCGCGAGTGACCCGCGTTTTGCCGACGAAGTTCATCAGGCCTATACCGCAGCACGGTCCGACGCCGCCGACCCACACCTTATGCGCCGAGCCGCACTTGCCGCTGAGTTTGCGCTCGCGCAATGGATGGTCCGCGGGCTTGCCCTCAAGGACCCGGACATGATCGCCGAGGCCCACGACATGATGTCAACTCTCGCCTCCGATCTTCGCGACGAGGAAAATGCACGGGCAGAGGAGGAAGAACGGGACGAAACCGACAGCCTTGCGGACAACAACGACGACAACGACACCCTGCACCGGCCCTGGGATTCCGGGGACGATGAGGATCCTGGCTCCGAAAGTGGCAGAGTAAGCGTCTCTCCCTTATCGGCGAGCGACTCGGATGACAGCGACATCTCCGCGGAACAGGACCATGACAACATGGAGACTTCGTCGCTGCCCGTGATCAGGTCCTCCTGACAGATTCCCGGCCCGTAGCCCGCCGGATAATTTCCTCCAGGCCACTGCTGTCCGCGAGATCGTGCGGACGCACAAGCGTGCCGTCGCTGACGTAAAAGAATGCAGCGCGAACCGCTTCCAGCGGAACGTCTTGGAGCCGCGACCAGGCCAGACGGTAGGCGGCGAGCTGTACGGAGCGCGACGCCAGGTCAGCCGCTGCGGGAGGGGCTCCTGTCTTCCAATCAATAAGATCCCACGCGCCGTCGTCATCGCGGAAAACGGCGTCGATACGCCCCCGGACCACCAGCGAATCGACCCGGGTTTCCACCGGCACTTCAATCTCCGCCGGGACGCGGCGTGCCCACTCGGAACCCTTGAAGGTTTCGATCAGCGCTCCGAGGTCCAGCGCCTCCTCCAGGTGGGAATCCGCTGCCCCGGGAAACTCCCCCAGGTCCAGCATCCCCGTCGAGCCATAGAATTCCTCAATCCATGCGTGGAAAGCCGTTCCCCTGCGCGCCGCCGTTCCCGGTCTACGCGGAACAGGCCGACGGAGCCGCGCTGCCACCGCAGATGGATCGTCGGAGAGTTCCACCAGCAGGGAAGCTGATATGTGCGACGGAAGCTCAACCGTCCGGTCACCGTCAGTCCGGCCATGCCGGGCAAGTGCCAACCGCGTCTCTTCGCCCCAGCGGCCCACCGGACCGGGTGTACCCGTCTGCGGTTCTGTCCGTTGCTCATCGGCGGCCTTCTGCACTGCGGCCGCAGCAGAATCCATCCTTTGACGGCGTGCACGCAATGGATCCAGGGGCCAGGAAGCGCGCTCGGCTGCAGCATTCCCGGGGTTCGAGGTGCCTTCGTCCTCCTCAGCCACCCAACCCAGCAGGTGAAATCCGGGAGCACCCGCCTCAGCTAGCTTCTTCAAGTCCGCCAAGTACCGCGAAACCGGCCTCGGTTTGGTACGCCCACCACCCCAGACTGAGGAGGTGCACACGAGTACGTGCTTTGCGCGCGTCAGTGCGACATACGCGAGACGCCGCTCCTCGCGCTCCGTATGCGTCCGTGCATCGGAGGCGAATAGTTTCTCGCTCTCCAACCATCCCTGCTGATCAGGTTGCTGCCAGTCCCACTGCGGGAGCTCGCCGGCGTCGCCGCGAAGGTTCCACGGTATTGCTGCGTCACCGCTGCTCCAGCGGGAATCACTTCCGCTGGGAAATGAACCTTCGTTGAGGCCGGGAACCAGGACCACATCCCATTCGAGACCCTTCGCTGCGTGCACTGTGAGCAGTTGGACCGCCTCGCGGCTGGCCTCAAGCTGTGTCACCGGCAGCCCGTCCTCCTGGGCATCTGCAGCTTCCAGCCAGGCCAGGAACGCGGGAAGGTCCACGCGGTCCGCACTGGCGACAAACCCGTCCGTAGCGTCAACGAACGCATCAAGATTCCTCCGTGCCTCATGAATCCCGACACCTGGCTTGGCTGCAACTTCGATATCCAGCAGGGTGCTGCGCTCAATCGCCCCGATGAGCGTTCCAAGGTCGTCGCCGACTGAGTCACGAAGCGCCCGCAGTTCGTCGCGGAGCTGCGTCAGCCGCTCCCTGGCCGCAGGACTGAGCGCACGACCACCCGCCGAAATCCACTCCTGTGGCGGCAGG
>NZ_KI914982.1:72327-74335 GCF_000520595.1 Arthrobacter sp. H5 | reverse complement strand
CCTGTGGCGGCAGGTGGTCGATGGCTTCCACGAGGCTACCCGCCTCGGAGGCATCCGGCTGCAGGGCTGCCGTGCCAGCAACGACGGCCTGGGGAGGCGTCGGGCCGCTCTGCGGCGCAGTATTCGCGGCCCCTCCCACCACCGTCTGGCCCAGGTTTTCAGCCGTGGAAACCGTCCGCATTCGTCCGAGTCTTTGGCTGCGCTCCCGGGCAAGGTGTTTTGCCCAGTCTCCCAGCGCCATGAGATCGGCCGGGCCAATCCGCCAGCGCGCACCGGCCAGCAGCCGGAACATCGCATCCGACCGTTCGGGATCTCCAAGTACCTTGAGGACGGCGAGCAGTTCAACAATTTCAGGGGTGCGGAGAAGTCCACCCAGACCAACAATCTGAACCGGAATCCCCCGGTTTGCCAGCTCCCTGCGGACAGGCTCAAATTGTCTCCGGCCGCGGCACAGCACGGCAACGGTGGGTCGAAGCGGCCGCCCCAGCGCGTCCTTCTCGAACGACCTTGACCGGTGTCGTTGAACCAGCTCCGCCAAGGCTGCGGACTCCCCGGTTTCCCTGTTGTTCTGCCCGCCCGGCTGCGGCCCGGTCCAGTCTCCGCCGGTCGAAGCGGTAGTGGTTTCACTGAGAAATCTTCCGAGGTAAACCTCCCCGACCGGAGCTCCGGGCCGTGGCTGCAGGTCCGGTACTTCCTGTCGCGGAAGGTTTCGCAGCCACGCCGCGGGTCGATTCAGGGGTGCGGCTACGGTATTGGCGGCCGCCAGGATGCTGGTGGCATTTCTCCAGGCGACCGACAGATTGGACATGGGTGAGATCGAGAGTTCGCCGTTGTTGCTCAGCGGGAACCGGGTGCGGAACGTGCCAAGCTGTCCCGCGGAGGCGCCCCTGAAACCGTAGATTGACTGATGCGGGTCTCCCACCGAAGTCACCGCGCGGCCATCGCCGAAAAGTTTCGAGAAGAGCACCATCTGGGCGAATGAGGTGTCCTGGAACTCGTCCAGCAACACCACGTTGTACTTCTCGCGCTCCAGCTCAACTGCCTCAGGAACCTCACTGACAATTCGTGCGGCCAACGCCACCAGGTCCCCAAAATCCAGTTGCCGCCCCCCGGACTTGGCCGCTGAATAGAGATCCACCATATGCGCCACAGTCACGCGGGTTCGAAGCTTATCCAGCAACCTGTCGACTGCCTGCGTGCGGGGCCGCTTGGCCCCGACTACGTAGCTCAGGGACTCCATTTCCGTTATCTGCTCCTCCAGGCCCGCTCTCACATCCGCCGGCGTCACGAGGTGTTCGGCACATTCGGATGCCATCCCAAGTACGGCCTTGACCAGGGTGGATTTAGCTGCGCTGAGGTGCTCCCACGAACCCTGGTATCTTTCCACCACGTTGCTGGCAAGCTGCCAGGCCTGGGCCGTTCCCAGCATGACGGCGTCGCGTTCAACACCAATGCGCAGTCCGTAATCCTGGACTATCCCGTTCGAGTAGGAATGATAGGTGGAGACACTGGGATCCATCCGGTCCGCAGCGGGATGTGCCCCGTCTGCGGCATCCAGCACCCTGTACAGCGCAGCGAGCCGCTGCCTGATCCTCGTGGACAGCTCGCCGGAGGCTTTTCGGGTGAAGGTGACGCCCAGGACCTGCTCTGGCCTTACGTATCCGTTGGCAACCAGCCATACCACGCGGTCGGCCATGGTTTTGGTCTTCCCGGAGCCGGCACCTGCAATCACAAGCATCGGTTCCAAGGGCGCTTCGATGATTCTGGTCTGGTCCAGGGTTGGATACTGCACCGGAGCAGAGGGGTCCGGGTGCAGCAATTGCGCGAGCTCGGCTGCCGTGAATGCCGGAAGTTCCAGGGAACGATCACTACCGGTTATAAGGGAGGTCACTCGGTCACCTGCTTGCCTTCAGCACACAACGGGCAGATTTCGGGCAGGCGGCAGCCGGTGCCTCCGTGGCCCGACCGGCGGGGATCATGCACCGAGTCGAAGTCCGAGCCGGACATC
>NZ_KI914982.1:68821-72227 GCF_000520595.1 Arthrobacter sp. H5 | reverse complement strand
CACCGAGTCGAAGTCCGAGCCGGACATCAGCCCTGCCGCTTCGCCGAGCATGTCGAGCGCCCAGGTATCCACCGGTTCAACGGCCGGCTGCTGCTGGATCGGTGCGTCCTTGGTTTGAGTGCCCAGCTGAACCAGTGAGGCGCCTCCGGATTCACCGGTTGCCGGCGCCGCGCCCTGCGGCGTTTCGGCGAGTGCCCCGGCATTGACAGCCACCTGATACGCCGCGAGTTGTGGATGGAACGGGACGTCTTCTTTGGACACACTGGACTTACCGGTCTTCAAGTCCACAATGTGCAACCGGCCCGCTTCATCTATCTCCAACCGGTCAATCTGACCGCGAAGCCGGGCATACCGCCGGCAGTTTTCCACGGTGACCGGCAGATCGACACTGAAGTCGACTTCCGTGGCCACCAGCGAGCGGCCATCCTGCCGCATCGCCACGACATAGCGGGCAAGTTTACGCACCATGCCTTCCGCACGCTTGAAATCGATCCTTCCCTCCCAGTTGTCTTTCATGCCGAGAGCCGGCCATCGGCGCAGGAGTTCCTTCAGATACTCGCTTCCTGTCGCGTCTGGCAGTTCCTGCGCGATGGAGTGCACAAGGGTACCGAGTGAGCGGGCGAAGTCCGTTGGCCGCTCACCGCCCGCGGCCGAAACAAACCAGTTCAGGGGAGACCGCATCACAGCGTCAACCTTGGAGGGCGAGACCGGAATGACCTGATCCTCCGGTACCACTGGCAGGGCAGAGGACAACGGGCCCAATCCCCACCAAGTATCCGGTGCGGCCCCAGGGACCGTGATGGGGTGATTGACCATGGTGCCCAGGTGGTGTGCGGCCTCCCGTGACCATTCAGGATAGGCGTCGGGCTGCTGGGCAAATTTTCTCAGCTCGGCCACGAGTGCGCGCAGTGTCAGAGGGCGGTTCACCTCGGTGCGCGCGCGCTCCAACACACCATCAGGTAAGGGATCAATCAGGTCGAGAAACGGAGACGGTTGCTGATCGTCAGACGCCACGGCACAGCAGATCAGCTCGGAACCCGCGCGTGAGACGGCGGTCGAAAAACTTCGGAGCTCGTCGAAACGCGTCTCGCGCATCAGGCTCAGAGGGTCTCGATACTGTCGGAAATCGGGGCCATGATCCATGAGCGAGGCAAGCTCGCCGGAACCCAACAACTCTCCGCGCAGCCGCAGGTTTGGCCACACACCCTCTTGGATCCCCGCCACAATAACCACCGGCCATTCCCTGCCGGCTGCGGATGCCGGCGTCATCACGGCCACCGATCCCGCCTTCTGTGCCCTCGGGGCTAACGTGTCCATGGGCAGCTCCTGGTTGGTCAGGTACTCCAGGAAAAGTGCGGCCGGAGCGCCCGGCATTTGGTCCACAAAGCGCTCGGCAGTCTGGAAGAGCGCCACCACCGCATCGAGGTCACGGTCGGCGCGGGCTGACCCCGGCCCCTCCGCAACGGCGGCGGCAGCCCAGCGGTCGGAAAGACCGAGTGCCGACCAGATGGCCCACAGTACTGATTCGGGATTTGATCCCGGCTCCTTCAAAGCGGCGCCGCCGGCGTGAATGGCCGCGGCAAGCCTCCTGATTGGCCGGGCTTCCCGCGGACCGGGTATCTTGTCCGGTTGTTGGAATGCTTCAATCAACAATTCATCGCTGCTCCTGCTCCCCCCGGATTCCACCTCACGTCGTCTCAATGCCTGCCGCAGCCGCCTGATTTCAAGCGTTCCGGCGGCTCCCACCCTCGACCCCAGGAGGGAAACCACCAGATCCGCGTCCACGGCGGAATCGCCGAGGACCAGCGCTAGAATTTCCAGGAGCGGACGGACGGCCGGCTCATCCCGGATGGCCTTTTCCCCCGCCGGAACGTTCACCGGGACGCCCTGACCCACCAGATACCTTTGGATCTCCGCGGCCTGTGCTCCGGTGCGGACAATCACGGCTACGTCATCAAGGCTGCGCCCCTGACCCACGTGGGCTTCGAGTATCCGCTGGAGCACATAACGCAGTTCGTGGAAGGAAGAATCCACCACATGTGCGGACACCTTGGCATGGGAATCGCCCAGATTGGCTGGGGTCAGCTGACGCTGGGCCGGTGCGGCGCCCGCAACTGAGATTCGGGACGCCACATTCTGCCAGGCGGAAGCCAAGGGCGCAGGCAGGCGGTGGGACGTGGTCAACAGCATGGTCCGCGTCGGGTGCACGTCCCACAGTTGGCCGAGCCTGGCCGTCAGTTCAGGCCTTGCACCACGGAAACCCTGAACGACGGTGTCGGGACAGGAGGTCACGATAAGGTCGTTTTTGCGCACCAACAGGCTGAGGAGGGCGTGAACCCCGATGTTGGCCTCCTGGTAGTCGTCCACCAGGACCAGCCGGTGTCGAACCTGTTCCTCCGCGAGAAAGTCAGGATGTAGCTCGAGGATGCTCCGTGCGGCGGTCAGGATTCCTGCGGGATCGAATGCTTCCGGCATTCTGAGGTCCAGTACGTCGCGGTATTCCGAATACAGTGCTGCTGCTGCCTGCCAGTCCGCACGGTCGAAGCGGTCGCCAAACGCAGCCAGCTCCTCCGCGTGCGCCCCGTACTCGCTGACCCGGTCGAAGAGCTCCCTGATCTCCTGCCGGAACCCGCGGGTACCCAGTGCCAGAGAAAGATTCTCAGGCCAATTCGGCCGTCTGGACATCCCTCTGCGATGTCCATCAAGGAGTTCCCTAATGATCAGATCCTGCTCCGCACCGGACAGTAGCCTCGGAGCCCGGTCGAGATGCGGCAGCAGTCCATGGATCCGGGCGCGCCGCACCAGGTCGAAAGCGTAGGAGGACCAGGTCCGCGCGGGCGCTGCACTCAGGCTGCGGTCGAGCCGTGAGGTGAGGTTGTCCCTCAACCGCGCAGCGGAAACCCGCGACGGCGTAATCATCAGGATCTCCCGCGGATGGAGCGATCCACTACTGATCCGTCGAACCGCCGCTTCGATCAGCACCGTTGTTTTACCCGTCCCGGGGCCGCCCAGCACCAGGACAGGTCCGCAGCCGGACCCGAGCTCCAGGATCCTTTCCTGATCGGGGCTGGGAACAAATTGCGCGGTGGATCCCTCTGCCCTGCTGGGAAGGCGAAGCTGCGGTGTCATGAATGAAGACCATCATCCGGCTCCGACATTCCATCCACCGACGGGCGCAGGCGCAGATATACCTCCTCAAGCTTCAGCTGGTCGGCCGTCCGCGGCACCCAGCGTGCCTGTGCCATGTCCACCCGGGCCGTACCGCCGTCGTCGTGTTGTGCTGGTCCTGAGGTGCGACGCAGCGGGGTCCCTTCCGCCTCGTAGTGTGGGGCCGCCTGCCGGGCGAGGCCCTGCGGCGGTTCGCCGCCGGCCCGGATCACCCGCCACCAGGCCACGTCGGCTCCGC
>NZ_KI914982.1:67945-68721 GCF_000520595.1 Arthrobacter sp. H5 | reverse complement strand
GGTTCGCCGCCGGCCCGGATCACCCGCCACCAGGCCACGTCGGCTCCGCAGGCCGCCATCACGGCACCCACTTGCCGTGGTCCGCCGTGGTCAAGAATCTCGGCGATGTCGCCGTAGGAGAGAACGTGCCCGGACGGGATCAGGCGCACCACCTCCAGAACAGCTTCCTGGTAGTCGATCACGGGTTCAGACATGGATTCCACTTTATCGGGGCTGCCTCAAGCAAAATGTCGGACCTGCCGGATACCGTCTGAATCATGAACAGCTGGCATGAACTTCCCCGGGCCGCGTTTGACTTGGAAACCACTGGGCGCAACCCGTTGGAGGCGCGTATCGTCACCGCGTCGATCATCCTGGTGGACGCGCGCGGCAATGTCATGGAGCACCATGAGTGGCTCGCCGATCCGGGCGTTCCCATTCCTGAGGAAGCCGCCGCGAGGCCGCCATCACGGCACCCACTTGCCGTGGTCCGCCGTGGTCAAGAATCTCGGCGATGTCGCCGTAGGAGAGAACGTGCCCGGACGGGATCAGGCGCACCACCTCCAGAACAGCTTCCTGGTAGTCGATCACGGGTTCAGACATGGATTCCACTTTATCGGGGCTGCCTCAAGCAAAATGTCGGACCTGCCGGATACCGTCTGAATCATGAACAGCTGGCATGAACTTCCCCGGGCCGCGTTTGACTTGGAAACCACTGGGCGCAACCCGTTGGAGGCGCGTATCGTCACCGCGTCGATCATCCTGGTGGACGCGCGCGGCAATGTCATGGAGCACCA
>NZ_KI914982.1:48743-67845 GCF_000520595.1 Arthrobacter sp. H5 | reverse complement strand
GTTCCCATTCCTGAGGAAGCCGCCGCGATCCATGGCATCAGCACCGCTGCAGCCCAGCGCAACGGCCTCCCGTCGGCACGGGTGACGGCTGAAGTCGCCGCCGTCATTGCCGGTCTTTTCCGGGAGGGCATTCCCGTTCTGGCGTTCAACGCGCGCTATGACTTTACGGTCCTCGCCACCGAGGGCACCCGCCACGGCGTTGCCGTTCCTATCCCGCGCCCCGTGCTTGACCCATTCATTATGGATAAGCAGGTCGACCGCTTTCGCCGGGGAAAACGCACTCTCACCGCCATGTGCGAGCACTACGGGGTCACGCTCAACAATGCCCACACATCGGCGGCGGACGTTCTTGCCACACTTCAGGTCGCAGCAGTTCTTGCGGCACGCTACCCATATCTGCAGCAGCCGGCCGGGCGCCTCCACGATTCCCAGATCAGCTGGGCAGCCCGCCAGGCCGCCAGCTTTCAGGACTATCTCCGCAAGACGGATCCGGCGGCCGTGGTTGAGGGGCGCTGGCCGGCCATCGCCTCATAGCGACGCACCGCAGGATCTTTGACGGCTGGGGCTGTATGCCCCGTTGAATTCGCCGCTGGTGATCCACAGCACTAAAGTTCAGTCACTTCTTTCATGCGTGCCACAATTACACCGGCGCCCGGCGGCTCTCGATGCCTGGCGCGCGCCCCATTCGGGAGCACGTCCGTCATCCGCGGACGGAAGCACCGCACCACAATCGTGAGGACCCATGATCACTGTTACGGACCTGCGCAAAACGTACCGGCAGGGCGAACGCACCATCACGGCCCTCGACGGCGTCAGCCTGTCAGTCCCCAAAGGTTCCATCCACGGAATCATTGGCCATTCCGGCGCGGGCAAGTCCACTCTGGTGCGCTGTCTCACCCTGCTGGACCGCCCCACGTCCGGATCGGTGATGATCGACGGGCGCGAGCTCACCTCGGTCAGGGATGCGGAGATCCGATTGGCACGCCGCCGGATCGGCATGGTCTTCCAGCACGCCAACCTGCTGGACTCGCGCACCGCCGCCCAGAATGTTGCCCATCCACTTGAACTGGTCAAGACGCCCAAGGCGGAGATCTCGGCCAGGGTGGCCCGGCTGCTTGACCTCGTGGGCCTTACCGGCTTCGGGGACGCTTATCCCTCCCAGCTCTCGGGCGGCCAGAAACAACGCGTTGGCATAGCGCGTGCGCTCGCCGCTGAACCGGATGTCCTGCTGTGTGACGAGCCAACGTCCGCGTTGGATCCGGCCACCACCGAAGACATCCTGGATCTCATCCACGAGCTGACCCGGACCCTTCAGCTGACCGTCCTCGTCATCACTCATGAGATGAACGTGGTGAAGCGAATCTGCGACTCGGTATCTCTCCTGGAGAACGGCAAGGTGGTTGAACACGGGCCGCTCATTGAGGTGGCTGCCACCCTCGACGGGAGCCTGGCCCGTGCGCTGATGCCTCTGCCCGGGTTCAAGCGGACATCTGCGCTGCCCGTCCTTGAGCTACTCCTCGCTGGCAACAGCGCGTCCGGGCCGGTGCTCTCCGGTCTCACCCGCCGGTTCAACGCTGAAGTCAATGTCCTTGCCGGAAGTGTGGAGCACCTTGCCGGCCGGCAGTTTGGACGCCTGCGCGTCGAACTGGATGCCGAGGCACCCCTGGCTGAGATCACTGAATTCCTCGAATCCGCGGGTGTCCAGGTGGAGGTGGCAGCATGAACTTCTTCGACGAACTGTTCACCAATCCCGGAATCACCGAGGCGCTGCCTGAAGAATTCCTGGCCACCATCCAGATGGTGGGAATCGCGGGCTTCTTCACTGTTCTCATCGGGTTGCCGCTCGGAGTGTTCCTCCACACAAGCGGCCCGGACGGCCTACGACCCATGAGGATCACCCACCGCATCGTCAGCGATGTAATCGTCAACATCACACGGTCCATTCCGTTTGCCATCCTGATGGTGTCGCTGATTCCGCTGGCGCGGTTCCTGACCGGCACATCCATCGGCCCGGTAGCGGCGTCCGTCTCCTTGAGTATCGGCACCATTCCATTCTTCGCCCGCCTGGTCGAGTCGAGTATCCGCGATGTGGGGTCCGGAAAGATCGACGCCGCCTTGGTGATGGGTTCCACCCGCTTCCAAGTCATCAGTAAAGTGCTCCTCCGGGAGGCGCTGCCCGGCCTCATCGCGGCGTTGACGACCACGCTGGTCACACTGGTGGGCTACTCGGCAATGGCTGGCATCATCGGCGGCGGCGGTCTTGGCCGGCTCGCCTACAACTACGGCCTACAGCGGTTCGACACCACAGTCATGGTGGCGATCATTGTGATCATCGTTGCGATCGTCCAGCTCATTCAGCTGGCGGGCGACTGGGCCGCGCAGCGTGTGGACCACCGGAATGCCGCCACGGCCGGAAGCGGCCGGCGTCACAAGTCCAAACCCGGCGACGTCGTCGGCGTCTGAGAACTGTCCCGCGCCCGGGTGCGCGGATCATGGCAGCCGGTAGCCGCCAGCTGTCACATCTCCGGCGCGGGCAATGCCTCCGCCGGACCTTATGAAAGGAACGCATTCAATGCGTAAGCTCATTTCCCTTGCGGCCACCGGAGTTGCCGCAGCCCTGGCGCTTTCCGCCTGCGGCGCCGCGGGATCCACACCCACGGTTGTAGAGTCGCTGGACCCGGCCAATCCTGCCACCATCACGGTAGGCGCGAGCCCTGTACCGCACGCCAGGATCCTCGAATTTGTGGACGAGTTCCTCACGGAGGGTAGCGGCATCGATCTCGAAATCGAGGAGTTCGACGACTACACCACTCCCAATATTGCGCTCAGTGACGGCACCCTCGACGCCAACTACTTCCAGCACCTGCCGTACTTCGAGAGCCAGGTTGAATCGCAGGGTTATGAATTCAGCCATGGCGGGGGCATCCACATTGAGCCATATGCAGCGTTCTCGGACAAGCACAACGACGTCGGAGCCGTGCCTGATGGCGGCCGGGTTGCCATCACCAACGACCCGTCCAACCAAGCCCGCGCACTCACCCTGCTGCAGGAGGCCGGCCTGCTTGAAAGCATCGAGGCAGACGCCTCGGTTCTGGCCCTCACCGATGAGCAGAATCCAAAGGGCCTCGAGTTTGTCGAAAACCAGCCCGAATTGCTGCTGAACGATCTTCAGGATCCCACCGTCGACATCGCCATCATCAATGGCAACTACATTCTCGACGCGGGTCTAAGTACAGCTGACGCGCTGGTTGTTGAGTCCTTGGAGGGCAACCCGTACGCCAACTTCCTTACGTGGAACACCTCCGCTGAAGGGGATGCCCGCATTGCGAAGCTCGATGAGCTGCTCCACTCCCCCGAGGTCACAGCGTTCATCGAGGAAACCTGGCCTAGCGGGGACGTTGCGCCGGCTTTCTAAGCCCGGCTACTGGGTCTCCACGCACGCCCCAGAGGGCGTTCGGTCGACCTCCGGTGGTCGACCAAGGCCGCTTGCGGCCGCGCGGAGACCCTGCCGACTGAGAGAGCATTCGTCACTCAGGTCACCGCTGCTCCCGCTGCCTGCGCGGCGGCAGGGAGCGCCGCGTGTAACCTCTCCATGGCGGCGTCGTCGTGTGCGGAGGAAAGGAACCAGGCCTCGAACACCGACGGCGGCAGATAGACACCCGAATCCAGCATCGAGTGGAAGAACGGAGCATAGCGGAACGACTCCTGCGCCTGGGCGTCAGCGTAGTTGTGCACGCCCCGTGCGGACGTGCCAAACGCAACGCTGAACAGGTTGCCCGCCCGCTGGATGGAGTGGTCGACGCCGGCACGGTCAAGTTCCGCGGTCAGGGCGGCTGACAGTTCCAGCGAACGTGCATCGATATCCCGGTAGACCTCGTCGGTGGCGTGGGTCAGTTGAGCTACCCCCGCTGCCATGGCCAAGGGATTTCCGGATAGCGTTCCGGCCTGGTATACCGGCCCGATCGGGGCGAGGAAATCCATGATGTCGGCGCGCCCGCCCAGCGCTGCCGCGGGCAGCCCGCCCCCAATGACTTTGCCAAACGTCAAGAGGTCCGGCTTCCAGCCCTCCGGCTGTCCGGTCAGCCCCCAATATCCACCCGACCCCACCCGAAAACCCGTCAGGACTTCATCGAGTATCAGCAGCGAACCGTGCGCTGACGTGATCCTGGACAGCGCAGCATTGAAGCCCTCGTCCGGGGTGACCACTCCCATGTTGGCCGGAGCTGCTTCGGTGATGACGGCGGCAATGGAGGAACCGTGCTCCGCAAAAGCCGCCTCAACGGCAGGGATGTTGTTATACGGCAGTACCAGTGTTTCGGCCGCTGTTGCGTCCGTGACACCTGCGGAACCGGGCAGTGCAAGCGTCGCGACCCCGGAGCCGGCTGCGGCCAGGAGCCCGTCCAGGTGCCCGTGATAGCAGCCTGCGAACTTGACGATCAGGTTGCGGCCGGTGAATCCCCGCGCCAGCCGGACTGCGGTCATCGTGGCTTCGGTCCCGGTGGAGACCATGCGGATCCGCTCGACCGCCGGCACCCTGTCCCTGACCAGTTGGGCAAGCTCCGCTTCGGCGGGCGTTGAAGCGCCAAAGGACAAGCCCCGGTCCGCGGCGGCATGAACGGCCTCAAGCACGGCCGGGTGCGCATGCCCCAGCAGCGCCGGCCCCCACGAACAAACCAGGTCCACGTATTCACGGCCATCGGCGTCGGTGACGTAGGGCCCCTGCGCCGAAACCAGGAAACGCGGGGTGCCGCCCACGGAGCCAAAGGCACGCACGGGCGAGTTAACGCCACCCGGCATCAGCGTCTGCGCCCGTTCGAAGAGATCCTCTGAAATGGTCATTTATGCAGTCTCCTTCAGCCATACGGCAAGCTCGGATGCCCAGTAGGTCAGAATCAGGTTCGCGCCGGCGCGTTTGATGCCCAGCACGGATTCCTCGATGGCGCGGCGCCGGTCTATCCAGCCGTTGGCGGCCGCCGCCTCGATCATCGAGTACTCCCCGGAGATCTGGTAGGCGGCAACGGGCACCGGTGACATCGCGGCAACATCGGCGAGAATGTCCAGGTAGCTCATGGCGGGCTTGACCATGACCATGTCGGCGCCCTCTTCCAGATCCAGCTCAACTTCAAGCAGGGCCTCGCGGCGGTTCGCGGCGTCCATTTGGTAGGTACGCCGGTCTCCGGTCAGCTGGGAGTCGACCGCTTCGCGGAACGGGCCGTAGAAGGCGGAAGCATATTTGGCCGCGTAGGCCAGTACGGCCGTCTCCTGATGGCCCGCTTGATCCAGCGCCTGCCGGATGACGGCCACCTGGCCATCCATCATGCCGGACGGTCCCAACACATGGGCACCCGCGCTTGCCTGCGTCACCGCCATCTCTGCGTACACCGCGAGCGTGGCGTCATTGTCCACGGTTCCATCGGCCGCAAGGACGCCGCAGTGGCCGTGGTCGGTGAACTCGTCGAGGCAGACATCGCTCATAATCACCAGGTCGTCGCCCGTTTCGGAGCGCACATCGGCGATTGCGCGGTTCAAGACGCCATCGGGGTCCAAGCCGGCGCTGCCGGTCGCGTCGCGGTGGGACGGAACACCGAACAACATGATGCCACCGACACCGCGCTGCACAGCTTCGGCGGCGGCACGCTTCAGAGACTCGGTTGAGTGCTGCACCACGCCAGGCATCGATGTGATTGGCGCGGGCTCAGAGAGCCCCTCCCTGATGAACGCCGGCAGGATCAGTTCAGCCGGGCTCACGCGGTACTCCGCGGTCAATCGCCGCAGCGCCGGTGTTGCGCGGAGCCGCCTGGGCCTGTGTTGGGGGAAGCTCATGAACGGGAAGTCCCTTTCCGTTGTTGATTGACGACGGCGGCTGCCACCGCATCCGCGATACCCACTGGCGTGGGTGAGACAGCAATGCCGTCCAGGTGAATCCCCAGAATCTCGACGGCTGCGGCAGTCCGCGCGCCGATGGCCACGATGACGGGGGCTGCAACCCCGGTCAGCGCCAGTGCCGCAAAACGGTGGGCAATGCTTGGTGACGACACCACCACCGCGTCAATAATTCCTGCCTCGAGGCCCGTACGGAGCCCTGCGGGGTCAAGGACTACAGCCAAGGGGCTCGCCGGATCCCGGTCAGGGGCCAGGGAAGCAGTCAGCCGGCGTTCCGGCACCGCTGGATAGTCCACTGTCCGATAGGCCACTACCGCATCCACTTCCCAGCCCTTGGCCAAAAGCCCCCGCTCCAGTGAATCATCAGCGATGTCAGCCTGGGGCAGCAGAATCCGGCCGGTTCCAATGGGCAGTTCCGCGAGCAGTCCAGCGGCGGATTGGTCGTGATGACGAACCAGTGAAACGAGGAGCCCTTCACCTTCCAACGCCTCCAGCGTCCTGGTCCCCACGGCAGCAATCTTGAGCGATCCCACCAGCGCCGGGAGGTCGGAACGCAGCGTGTCCGCCCGCTGCTTAAGTGCCCTGACCGTCGTGACACTGGTGACTACTAGCCAGTCATAGCCTTCCAGCTGGCCCAGCGCAGCATCAAGGCGTCCGGTGTCGTGGGGCCCCTCGAAGTCAATCAACGGCACCAAGTGCACATCGGCGCCACGCCTGGTGAGTTCCTGAGCCATGCCGCCGGCCCGTTCAGCGCTTCGCAGCAGCACCACCCTGAGGCCTTGAAGTTCGGCCGGACCGTGGGACTTCACGATCATCGGGAAGGCGAAAGCTCGGCAATGTCAGCGGCCCCGGCATCCAGCAGGTCCTCGGCCAGCAGCTCTCCGAGTGCGGCTGCTCCGGTGGTGGAGAGGTCCGTCGTCGAGCCTGCGCGTCGGATGAGCCGGTCGCCACTAATACTGCACACTGCGGCTTCGAGTCCCAGTGCTCCGTCCTCCAACCGTGCCAAGGCACCGATCGGAGCGCTGCAGCCGGCCTCCAGCCTGCGAAGCACCGCCCGCTCGGCGGTAACAGCCAGCCGGGTGGCTGAGTGATCGTAGGATTCCAGCGCTGCAGCAAATTCCGAGGATGACGCATCATCCGCCCTGCACTCCACTGCGAGCGCTCCCTGCCCGGGTGCCGGCAGCATGACCGAAGGATCAAGGTACTCGGTAATAGTGTCCTGCCGGCTCAGTCGGGTGAGTCCTGCGGCAGCGAGTACGACGGCGTCAAGGTCACCTGGTGCGCCCTCCACCAGCCCCGCAACCCGGCCAAGCCGGGTGTCCACGTTCCCGCGGATATCCACGACATCAAAATCCGGCCGGGCAGCGCGTAACTGGGCGGCGCGGCGCGGTGAACCTGTTCCCACCCGTGCTCCGTCAGGCAGGGTGGACAGGGTCAGTCCATTACGTGCGCACAGCGCGTCCCGCGGGTCGAACCGTTCAGGGATTGCTCCAATTACCAGGTCCGCGGCGTCGCCGGTTGGCAGGTCCTTCAGCGAATGCACCGCAAGATCGCAGCTTGAAGCCAGAAGCGCTTCCCGCAGGGCGGCAACAAAAACGCCGGTGCCGCCAATCTGCGAGAGCGAGCCCTTCAGCACGTCGCCCTCGGTGCGTACCCGGACAAGTTCAAAATCGAAACCTCCCATCGCGGACAGGCTTTCCGCGACGGTTGTGGTCTGGGTTAGGGCTAGCGCACTGCCTCTGGTCCCAACCCTGACACGCCCGCTCATTCCGGCTTCAGCCCTGAGACCCCCACCGTGGAATCAAGGGCAGCAACGGTGGGTTTCTCGCCGCGCCGGTTGGCGCAGCAGTTGGGACGGCAGACGTCATACCAGGGTCCAAGCTCCGTTAATGCCGGGCGCTCGGAGATGATGTTCTCCGTTGTCCGTTCTAAAACAAGGTCAATCAGACCGGATACAAACGTGGCATGGGTTCCAGGGGTGGGTACGCGTGCAACCGCCAGTCCCAGTTCCGCGCAGGTTTCCTTTGCTTCGGTGTCCAGATCCCAGACCACTTCCATGTGATCGCTGACAAACCCCAGGGGAACGATCACCACGCCCTTCCCTCCGCCGGCGGCGAGGTCCTTCAGCGCGTCGTTGATATCGGGTTCCAGCCACGGAACATGGGGCGCGCCGGACCTGGACTGGTAGACCAGCGACCAGCCGGCGTCGGCTGCCGCAGGTACCCGGTCGAGGATCGCCTGGGCAGTGGCGAGATGCTGGGCTACGTAGGCTCCGTCCTCGTAGGCGGGCGGTGAGTCCGCGGCGTCGCCTGACCGCGGTCCTGCAGCCTCCGCATCCCCCATCGGGATGGAGTGGGTTGCGAACATAACGTGCACAGCGGCATCGTGCTCGCCCCGCGCAGCGAGGGCGGAACGGACAGAAGCCAAGCCGGCACTCAAGCCCTCGACAAATGGCTCGACGAATCCCGGGTGGTCAAAGTATTGCCGGACCTTATCCACTTCCAGGCGCCCGTCGAGCCCGGTCTCCACCAGCGCCATGCCCAGGTCTTCGCGGTATTGGCGGCAGCTGGAGTAGCAGGAATACGCACTCGTGGTGACGGCCAGGATGCGGCGGTGGCCGGCGTCGTACGCGTCTTTGAGCGTGTCGGCAATAAACGGCGCCCAGTTGCGGTTGCCCCACAACACGGGCAGGTCCACGCCGCGCCGCTTCAGCTCGGCTTCCATCGCTGCTTTGAGCTCGCGGTTCTGCTGGTTGATGGGGCTGATGCCACCAAATGCACGGTAGTGGTGGGATACCTCTTCCAACCGTTCGTCGGGGATGCCTCTGCCGCGGGTCACGTTGCGGAGGAAGGGGATAACGTCTTCCTGGCCCTCGGGTCCGCCGAAGGACGCCAAGACAATTGCGTCATAGTCCTTGGGCGCCATCCTGCCCGTGTCGTCGACGCCGGCCAGGGGATCAAATGCCTGAGCAGTCACCGCAGCACCTCCGCTATCTCGCCGGCGTCGATACGCCGGCCCGTGTAGAAGGGAATCTCATCCCGGACATGCCTGCGGGCTTCTGTCTCCCGCAGGTAGCGCATCAGATCCACCAGGTCAGTCAGCTCCGGGGCCTCAAGCGCCAGGATCCACTCCCAGTCGCCCAGGGCAAAGGAGGACACCGTGTTGGACAGCACCTGAGGGTACTCGCGGCCCTTCATGCCATGATCGTAGAGCATCTCGCGGCGCTCTTCACTGGGAAGGATGTACCAGTCGTAGGACCGCACAAACGGGTAGACACATACCCACGTGCTTGGTGGGAGGCCGCGGGAAAAAGCCGGGCTGTGGCTCTTGGAGAATTCGGCGTCCCGGTGTACGCCCATGGCGGACCAGGCAATCTCCGTTGCCGCGAAGGAGTCCGTCCGGCGGAGGGTCCGCACAGCCGCCTGCAGCGCTTCCGCCCGGGAGCCGTGCAGCCACACCATGACGTCGGCGTCCTGCCGCATGGCCGACACATCGTAAAATCCGCGCACGGTTACGCCGGCGGTATTCAATTCTTCCAGCGCTGTGTCCAGGGAATTCAGGGGGTCCACCCCAGCGACCCCGGCGCCCGATCGTTTGAATACGGTCCAGAGGGTGAAGAACTGCTCTGCTGCCGCATCGCTGCCGGCTGTTTCGGGGGTATTTTGCCCGGTGTCTTGCCCTGCATGCTCAGTCATGTACCTAGTCTGCCCCCTGCCGCAAAGCAAGTCGAAATCATGGACCTTCTACAGCCCGTAGAAGTTATGAATCTCACACCAGGCGATCCGCAAGCGCTGCTCCGCGCCGTCGTGCGTCGTCGATGACGGACACGAGTCCGGTGCCCGCCAGCCAGGCGCCGGTCACTTCGAGGCTCTGCTCGCCGGTCGCAGCCCTGATCCGCGCCACCCGGTCCCGGTGCCCTACGGATGCGTGCGGCAGAGCGTTCCGCCACCGCACAACATCCCAATCCACCACGTCGGAGTCGCTGACCGGCGTGCCGAGCAGTACCGATACGTCCGTCAGGGCAAGCCGGTGCAGTTCCTCATCCGTCCATCCACCTGCTTCTCCCGCACGGCCATAGGAAAGGCGGAGCACATGGCTGCCCGGGCCCGCCTGGTCGGCAAGCCAGTCCCACTTTGCGGTGGCGTGCGTGAGTGCCTTGGCCGTGACGCCTTGCGCTCCCGCCGCAACCAGGACCCCGGTACCGCGGGGATGGGCATCCAGTTCCGGTAGATCCACCACGAGGGTCACCAGCGCAACGCCCGGCACAACCGCCGGACGCTCATCAGCGAGTGCCGGCAGCGTTCTGCCAAGGAGGTCGACGGCGGCTGGACCGTCCGTGGCCACGACCAATCCGCGGGCGTGGAGGTGACGCGACGCCGTGGTGATGTCCCAGCCGGTGGCGATCCCCCGCGCCAGGGTCAGTACCGTCTCACCGGCCGCCAGTTCAGCTCCGCCTTCACGGAGCGACGCAACCAGGGCGGTGGTGAGCTGTCCCATGCCACCGCTGAGTCCTCCCACTGTTGAGCCTGCGGGCGCCGCGTTTCGCAAAGCACCAACGGCAGCACCAAGGGAACCGTGCTGCTTCATCGCTGCACGCAACCCGGGTGCCACTGAATCCACATCGAGGTCGTCGGGATCCGCAGAAAACACCCCCGACACAACGGGAGCCACAAGTCGCGTCAGCACGTCAACACCCATTCGGTGGCGCACCACCTCACCCAAGCTGAGGTTTTTTTGTTTCACCAGGCCTCCCAGCGGCAGTACCCGGTCCAGCGACGCTCTCACCGCTCCTGCCCGGCCAATCGCCTTGACGATGTCCGGATCACGCACATCGGCGGGAATTCCGAGAATGCCCGTGGCGGGCAGTGGCAACGCCTGGTGGAGCGGGTCCGTCCCGGGCAGCTGAATCCATGCCCCCACAGGGTTCGGTGCAACGATCAGTTCCCCCAGTCCCAGTTCACGCGCCAGGCCAGGAACGGTGTCCGACCGGGTGGAGAAAGACTCCGCTCCGGCGTCGAGTGTGAACCCCGCCAGCTCGTGGGTAGTGACGCACCCGCCAAAAGCGTCGCTGCGTTCAAGCAGGAGAACGCGAAGTCCGCGGTTCATCAGCTCGCGGGCGGCGCACAGTCCGGCGATTCCGCCACCGATGACGACGACGGCGGGATCGGACTCTGCGCGCTGCGTCCGGTGCGGCATGGCTAGGGGGCCACCGAGTGGACCAGCTCAACCACACGGGTGAGGACGGCGGGATCAGTTTCCGGCGGCACGCCGTGGCCAAGGTTCACCACATGTCCAGGCGCACCGGCTGCCGCACTCAGCACACTGCGGACATGTTCCTCGAGGACGTTCCAGGGTGCTGACAGCAGTGCCGGATCGATGTTGCCCTGCAAAGGGACCGTGCCTCCAAGGCGGCGGTTGGCCTCATCCAACGGCAGCCGGTAGTCGACACCCACCACATCGACGCCGACGTCGTGCATGGCGACGAGGATCTCCGAGGTGCCGGTTCCGAAATGAATCAGCGGCGCACCCAGTCCGCGTACATGATCCAGGGCCCGCCGGGAAGCCGGCGCCACATGATTGACGTAATCCGCAAGTCCCAGCGACCCCGCCCATGAGTCGAAGAGTTGCGCCGCACTGGCACCGGCCTCCAATTGAGCGCGCAGAAATTTTCCGGAGGCATCCGCCGCCCAGGCGGTCAAGGCGCCCCAGGCATCAGGATCCGCATGCATCATGGTTCGTGGTCCCAAGTGGTCCCGGGACGGTTTCCCCTCCACCATGTACGCGGCCAGGGTAAAGGGCGCACCGGCAAACCCAATGAGCGGCGTCGAACCCAGTTCGGCGACGGTCTTGCCGACAGCTTCACGGATTGGGTTTAATGCCTCATCAGTCAGTTCTGGCAGGGCGGCAACATCCGCGGCCGTCCGAACCGGCGATCCGAGCACCGGGCCCACCCCGGGAACAATATCTACGTCAACCCCCGCGAGTTTCAGCGGAATGACGATGTCCGAGAAGAAGATGGCGGCATCGACGTCGTGCCGCCGGACCGGTTGCAGTGTGATTTCCGAAGCCATGCCCGGGTCCAGGCATGCGTCAAGCATGGCTGTCCCCTCCCGCAGCTTCCGGTACTCAGGCAGGGACCGTCCGGCCTGACGCATGAACCACACGGGACGGCGGTCCGGCCTGCGCCCCTGATAGGCCGCGATCAACGGGGAATCGGACGTACGGCCATCCACCAGGGGATGAGATGCGCTGAAGGTCATACATTTGATTGTGCCGAAGTTCCGGGCCAATGGATAACCCGGCGCCGGCCCGCGTGGTGAAACTCACCCTCACCGCTGGCGGCGTCACCTTGGAGAAACCCTGTGAATACAGGGATTTACGGCCCTAACCAAGGCTTGCCTATTAGCCCTCAAGCCGTGCCTTTCGCTATGCTGAGGGGGCTGTGAATCTACTATCTTTGGTTGCGACCCATTCCGATGTTGATCTGGAAACCGTTGGCCGACTCAGCGTCGGAGCGTCCCAGGTCCCTGCAGACGCGCTTGAGGACGGCCCCGCCCTCCGGGGCGCGGTGGTACTGGCAACCTGCAACCGGTTCGAAATCTACGCCGAAGCCGCAACCCTCGACGATCTCGAAGCTGCACGGTCTTCAATCATCGCCGCAATCAGCGCCCGCTCTGGGCTTCCAAAGAATTCCGTGTCGGCATCGTTCGCGACCCTGACGGGGTCCGAAGTTCCCCGCCATCTGTTCACAGTCGGTGCAGGACTTGACTCCGCCGTCGTGGGTGAGCGCGAAATTGCCGGTCAGGTGCGCCGGGCACTCGTCGAGTCGCAAGGCGCAGGCACCGCAAGCGGCGGGCTCGTCAGGCTGTTTCAAGCGGCCTCCCGCACAGCCCGGGATGTTGGTGGGCAGACCGCATTGGGCAGCCGCGGGCGGTCCATCGTCTCGGTGGCCCTTGATCTGGCAGCCGACCTGTCCGAGGCCCCCGGCCTCGGTTCCAAGAAAGTTGTCGTCTTCGGCACCGGCGCCTATGCGGGCGCCACGACGGCGCTCCTGAGGGAACGCGGATGCACTGACATCGCGGTCTACTCGCCCTCGGGCCGCGCCGAGAGCTTCGTCGCCACCCGCGGCGGAAGAGCGCTCACCGCAGAAACTCTGCCTGCGGCCCTGGCCGAGGCAGACCTGGTGGTGGGCTGCAGCGGCAGCGACACCCGCATCCAGACCTCCGAACTGGAACAGATCCGGTCCGGCACGGACAGGACCCTGGTGGTTGTGGATCTCGCCCTCAACCACGATTTTGATCCAGGGGTTTCCGCACTGGACAAAGTTGAGCTGATCACCCTTGAGTCCGTCCGGTTGGCGGCGCCCGAGGAGCAGGCTGACTCCCTGCGGCAGGCCACCGAGATCGTGTCCCAGGCAGCGCTCGGCTTTGAGGAGCAACGCGGACAACGTTCCGTAGATGCCGCGATCGTGGCTCTCAGAAAGCACACCCAACAGGC
Organism: Arthrobacter sp. H5; assembly: GCF_000520595.1. Classification (GTDB taxonomy): domain Bacteria; phylum Actinomycetota; class Actinomycetes; order Actinomycetales; family Micrococcaceae; genus Arthrobacter_D. Next base: position 54,465 of record NZ_KI914982.1, on the reverse strand, counting down.
ACTCGAAACAGAGATGAAGCGAGTGCGCTCCCAGCACGGCTGCACCGCGGCTGCCGAAGAAGTTGAATTCGCTCTTCGCCGCATGGTCAGGCAGTTGCTGCACGTTCCTACTGTGCGCGCCCGGGAACTCGCTGCCGAAGGACGGCAGGAGGAGTACACGTCCGCGCTGGAAGCGCTGTACGGGATCACCGTTGAAGCGGCAGAACCGGAATCCCACTCTGCCGGCGATGGCCCGCAGGACGGGCATCAGGCAGCGGAAACAGCCTGAGAAATCCTGTTCAGTAAACGGGTTTGTCGGGTTCCACCTGACGTACCCATTCGATGATTCCACCCTCCACGTTGTAGGCGTGCCGATGTCCGTTCGCCCGCAGGAAACGCACCACATCCGCGGAGCGTCCGCCCACCTTGCAATGCACGTAGGTCTCCCGGTTTAGATCCAGCGTCTGTTCACCAGTGAGGATCTGGTTCTTGGGAACCAGTCGTGACCCTCTGATGCTGACTATCTGGTGCTCCCCGGTTTCCCGTACGTCAATGAGATCAAAATCCCGGACTCCGGATTCCCGCTGTCGCAGCAGCTCCTCGAGTTCCGTGGCGGTGACCGAAGGAAGATTGACATTATCCACCGGGACAATGCCGCAGAACGCCTCATAGTCGGTCAGTTCCGTCACCGGTTGAGCTGACGGATCCCGGCGAACTTTGATTTCGCGCCAGGTCATCTCCAGCGCATTGAAGATCAACACCCTTCCCAGCAGTGTGTCCCCTATGCCGGTGATCAGCTTGACGGCTTCGTTGACCATCACCGAGCCGATCTGTGCGCACAGGACACCGAGCACCCCGCCTTCGGCACAGGAAGGAACAGCGCCGGGAGGTGGAGCCTCCGGATAGAGATCCCGATAGCTTGGCCCGTGTTTCGTCCAGAAGACGCTTACCTGTCCATCGAAGCGAAGGATCGAGCCCCAAACATAAGGCTTTCCCAGTATCTCGGCGGCATCGCTGACCAGATACCTCGTGGCGAAGTTGTCGGTGCCGTCCACAATGAGGTCATAGCCCGCGAAAATCTCCAGGGCATTCGTGTTGTCGAGCCTGAGCTCGTGCCGCTCTACCCGGACCAGCGGATTCAGGCGTGCAATGCTTTCCTCTGCAGACGCAGCCTTCGACTGACCTACGTTGGCCACTCCGTGCAGAACCTGCCGCTGCAGGTTGGACAGGTCCACCACGTCGTCATCGACGATCCCAAGCGTTCCAACCCCTGCGGCGGCAAGGTACAGCAAGGCGGGTGATCCGAGACCACCGGCCCCAATCACCAGCACCTTGGCGTTCTTCAACCGTTTCTGCGCATCCAGTCCAAACTCGGGAATGATGAGGTGGCGTGAATACCGCTCGGTTTCCTCCCGTGTCAGATTGGGGTGGGGGGCAACCAGCGGCTCCAATGTAGTATCCATTGCACTCATGATCCAATGTAGGCCCAGGCACCGGCCGGAGCGCAACACAGTGAACCACTGCCTGGCTGTCCCCGGTGTTACCCGCAGGTAAACTGTAGGGGTCCAGGCCAGCTGTTGGCAGGGACGTCCGGACATGAATCACCAACCAAAGGCCCTTAGAACGTGACCTCAGAGGCAGCGACCGGTGGCAAGGCCACTCGGCTCCCCCGCGACGAGCGGAGGAAGCAGCTCCTCCTCGCAGCGCATGAGGTCTTTGTCACCAACGGCTATCACGGCGCCGCGATGGATGAGATCGCTGAGGTAGCCCAGGTCAGCAAGCCGGTGCTCTACCAACATTTTCCGGGGAAACGCGAGCTTTATCTGGCGCTGCTCGAGAGCCATCTGGCCTCGCTGACAGAACTGCTGGTTGAGGCACTCGGATCCACCACGGACAACAAACTGCGGGTGCACGCCACCATGCGGGCGTACTTCCAATTCATTGCGCAGGATAGTCAGGCCCACCGGATTGTGTTTGAGTCCGATCTAAACAATGACCCAGATGTCAGCCGCCGCCTCGAAGAATTCAACGCCCGTTTCGCTGACGCAATTGCCGGTGTGATTGCCGGGGACACCAAGTTGAACCACCTGGAGGCCACGCTGCTGGGACGGGCTATGGCGGGGATGGCGCAGGTCAGCGCACGGTATTGGTTGGAAACAGACGGCAGTCTCGACATCGATGCGGCAAGCGAGCTGATCTACCGTTTAGCTTGGCGCGGAATCAGCCGGTTCCCAAAGGACATCCGGGACAATCTGAGCTAGATTTCGAGACAGGTCCCGCACCAACAATTTTCACTACCCAAAACACTACGCAGGAGGCTTACGCCGTGGAGATCAAGATCGGTATTCAGAACGTCAACCGGGAGATTGTCCTGGACTCGGACCAAAGCGCGGACGAGGTGGCCGACATTGTGGCCAAAGCGATGAACGGTGGAGCTGAGCTAAGGCTCGCCGACAGTAAGGGCCGCAACGTCATTGTTCCTGCGAACGTGCTCGGCTATGTAGAAATCGGCGCCGAAGAATCCCGCCGCGTAGGATTCGGCGCACCCTAACAGATTCGCCGGTTGGAAGAAGCGTCGTTGGGGCAGTGAGATGAGAGGAGCCTGGGCATGGTTTCGTTGATCGTCATCACGGGGGTGTCCATCACCCTGGGATTCTCTGTGTGGTTCGTGGACAGGCGACACCAGCGCTACGGCATCCTCCTGCTGCCGGCCATCAGTCTGGGTTCCGCATTGGTGCTGTGGATAATCCTCCAATTTGCCGGGCTGGGCTATAACCCGGATCTGTTCTGGCTGAGCTGGCTGCTGCCTCTGGTGGTCTCGGCTGCCGTCACTGTTGGCTCCGCCTGGTGGCTGGGGCGCCATCGCGAGCAGCTTGATCGTGAGGCCATGATCAACGCGCTGAAGCGCTGACAGGCCGCCCGGCGGGCACCAGCTCAGAGGTCCGCCCGGCCCGCAGACTGCGATGATGCCAGTGCATGCTCGCGCTTCGGAATCCTCCCGGCACTTGCCGCAAGCCTGCCCGCCCTGACAGCTAGTTTGAAGGCTTCCGCCATCCGGACCGGATCCTGTGCCCTGGTCACGGCTGTGGCAAGCAGTACCGCGTCACAACCCAGTTCCATCGCCAGCGCGGCATCCGATGCCGTGCCGATCCCGGCATCGAGGACCACCGGAACTGTCGCCCTGGCGACAATCAGCCCGATGTTGTGTGGGTTGAGGATGCCCAGCCCGGTGCCGATCGGTGCGCCAAGCGGCATCACAGCAGCGGCGCCGAGCTGCTCCAGCCGCAGGGCAAGCACTGGATCGTCGTTGGTGTAGGCGAAGACGGTGAAGCCGCGGGCAACCAGCGCCTCCGTCGCGTCCACCAGCTCGACGGCGTCCGGCAGCAGTGTCTGCTCATCGGCGATAACCTCGAGCTTCACCCAGTTGGTTTCGAGGGCTTCACGGCCCAGTTCCGCCGTCATGACCGCTTCGCGCGCGGTGAAGCACCCGGCAGTGTTGGGCAGTACCCTCATGCCGTGGGTCTCCAGCAGATCAAACAGGGAGCCTCCGGTCTGGGGGCTGTACCGCCTCAAGGCCACAGTGGTCAGCTCCGTGCCGGACGCGCGGAGCGCTTCACCGAGCCCCTCGAGACTTGGCGCTCCGCCGGTGCCCATAATCAGCCGGGAACCGAGACTCACCCCGTCGATGAGAAGTGGATCGGCTGTTCCTGCCATGTCTAACCTCCCTGTACAGCAGTGACAAGTTCGACGGCGTCGCCATCAACCAGCGGTCGGCTTGCCCATTCGGCGCGGGGCACAACCTCCGAGTTGTGCGCCACTGCCACCCCAAGACGCTGGCCATCGGCGGGATGGCCTGTGGGCAGAAGCGTTCGCCCGGTCACTTCCGCCACCAGGTCCAGCAGTTGGCCGGCTCCGGTGTGCGAGGAACGTCCGTTCAGCGTAATGTTCATGATGATCCTTTCCCAAACCGGTCCGGCCGGTAGGCGTTGTGCTCTGGTGCGGCGGGCTTGCCATCCAGCAGGTCGGCACAGATCCGGGCGGCGACCGGCGTCAGAAGCACACCGTGCCGGAAGAAGCCTGTTGCCACCACCAGGCCTTCAACGCCGGAGACTCTGCCCAGCAGCGGGGCATTGTCCGGGGTGCCCGGACGCGCCCGGCACATGCTCTCCACGAGATCCAGTTCCACGACGGCTGGAACCAACTGCTGCGCATCGCGCAATAGCTGGTACACGCCGCCGGCGGAGACAGCGCGCCGACCGTCCTCCCGTTGGGTGGCGCCGATGACCACCGTGCCGTCTGTCCGCGGAACGAGATAGACGGGGTTGCCGCGGACAAGTCCCCTTACCGTTGTGGTCAGGAACGGTCTGAGGTGGGCCGGGACTCGCAGTCGTAAAATGTCGCCGTACACGGGACGCACAGGCAATGCCACCGGCAGACTGGCCAAAGCCGGGGCGCCCAGTCCATTGGCAACCACTGTCTCGTCCGCACTGACCGAGCTGCCGTCGTCGAGCGCTACGCCGGTCACCCGTCCACCTTCGACAATCAGCCCGCTGGCCGTGCCCTCCAGCAGGCGGGCATTGCCGGCCAGCGCGCTGAACAGTGCCGAGGCGAGCTGACGCGGGTCCACCTGATGGTCGCCGGGAACCAGGAAGGCGCCGGTGGCGGCAGGACCGATCAAGGGCTCCCGGCGGCGTGCCTCGCGGATGGTCAGCTCGTCCACCGTCAACCCGTGGGACACCTGTGCGGCCCGAAGGTCTGCGAGGACCAGCCTGTCCGCGGGGTCCAAGCCCAGAACAAGTGTTCCCTCGCTGCGGTAGCCCGTTTCGACTCCGGTGTTGGCGAGCTCGTCGATAAATGCCGGATACAGTAACGCGGATTCACGGGTGAGTTCAAGGAAGCGCTCTTCGCGGTACTGAAGTTCACTCACCGGCGCAAGCATTCCGGCTGCTGCCCGGGTGGCGCCGGATGCCGGAGACGGATCGATCAGCGTCACCCGGTGACCGCGCCTCACGGCCTCCCAGGCGACACCCAGCCCAATAATTCCGGCGCCAATCACGGCGACGTCACGGCACGGCTTAGTCAAAACGGCTTGTCCTTCCCTACGCCGGCATGATCCGGATCAGGTTCGTTGCAATCACAACGCGGTCGGCGCGCCAGCGCCCTCTCAGCCGTTTGTCATACAACGCGCGGCTCCCGCAGTACCCCTTTAGTGTAGGTGCTATGCCTCTTTCTTCAGCCCAGCTGTACCTGTGCACCGACGCGCGGCCCGGTCAACGGGATTTCCACGACTTCATCGACGCCGCCTATTCGGGCGGCGTGGACATCATTCAGCTGCGTGAGAAGACCATCGAGGCTGCGGAGGAGCTCGAACTCCTCTCCACGCTCCGCGCCGTCGCCGAGTCGCACGGAAAGTTGTGGTCGGTCAATGACCGGGCGGACGTCGCCGCGTTGAGCGGCGCACCGGTGCTCCATCTGGGGCAAAGGGACCTGCCTGCGGCGGCAGCCCGGAAACTAATGGACGACGGCGCCATGCTGGGTCTCTCGACCCACTCCCCGGAGCAGGCGGCGGCCGCAGCCCGCTCGGAGCTCATCGACTATTTCTGTGCGGGCCCGGTCTGGGCCACCCCCACCAAACCCGGGCGCGCCGCCGTCGGGCTTGATCTGCTGCGGGCCGCGGCTCGCTTGGACAGGGAGACCCTCGAAGGAGGGCGGCAGCCCAAGCCATGGTTCGCCATCGGCGGGG
>NZ_KI914982.1:34169-48643 GCF_000520595.1 Arthrobacter sp. H5 | reverse complement strand
ACCACCATTGGCCGGGCAGTTGACGCAGGGGCCCGGCGCGTCGTCGTCGTGCGTGCAATCACGGAGGCTGCCGATCCGGCAGAGGCAGCTGCCCGGCTGCGGTCGGAGCTACCGGAGTAGCCCGGTGGCCTAAGCGGTCAGTCCCAGCGAGCTCATCCGCCGGGAGTGGTTCCGTGTGAGCTGGGCAAAGAGCTTGACCATGTCCTTTTCCTGGTTCTCGTTGGCGTTGCTGAACAGCAGCCCGCCGAGGAACTCCCGTTCAATGCCCACCCGCTGTGCCTGAGTGAGCGCTTCGCCCACAAGTCTCCGGCCCCACAGCGCCAGGCGCGAGGCCAGCCGTGGATCGTCCGAGAGCGCGGATTTCAGCCGCGTCTGCAGCAGACCCTGTCCATCTGCAGACTGGATGCGGTTAATCAGCGTCCGCGTACCCTCGTCCAGACGGCCTGCGAGCGCCTTGTAAAAATCGCCCGAAATCGCATCGATGACGTACGCCTTCATGAGGGATTCGTACCAGTCGGCCGGGCGGGTCCGTTCATGGAAGGAATCAATGGACGGTTGGAAGGGTGTCATGGCCTCCTCGGCATCAACGCCCATACCGGCGAGGTGGTCGCTGACCATCTCAAAGTGCTCGAACTCAATGACCGCCAACCGTCCGAGCGCTGCGCGGTCCCGCAGGGTCGGCGAGAAACGAGCATCAGAGGAAAGCCGCTCAAAGGCTGACAGTTCGCCGTAGGCCATGACGCCAAACAGGTCCACGATGAACCGGCTGAATCGCGGGTCCTGGTCAACGTGGGAGGCTGACGCATCCGGGGTGGCGGACTGGGAAGGTATTGCTGTCATGACCTCAAGGGTACCGTTCGTGTATTACGGTGGGATTTGTGCCGTACACGCATCTGGACCTGAAGAACCGGGACTCGCAGCTGCAGCTCACCCGGGCGCTCGAATCGCTCAAGGAAGAGCTGGACGTCAGTCCCGAGTTTCCCCCTGCCGTCCTCGAGGAAGCCCGCCGCATGGTCGCCGGGCAGGTGCTTCCGGCCCGGGACCTCACCGAGCTGGGGTTCATCACCATTGATCCGCAGGGCTCCACTGACCTTGACCAGGCCGTGCACCTCGAACGGTTGGGGGACGGCTACCGGGTCTGGTACGCCATTGCGGATGTTCCGTCCTTTGTGGAACCGGGTGGAGCCATTGACCTGGAGGCACGCCGCCGCGGCCAGACCATCTATGCGCCGGACGGCAGGATTTCCCTCCACCCCGAGGTGATCGCGGAAGACGCGGCAAGTCTCCTGCCCGGACAGGTCAGGGCAGCTTTCGTCTGGGAGTTAGAGCTGGATCCCGCAGCGAACGTAGTGTCCACGGCGGTGGGCCGCGCGTCCGTACGCAGCCGCGCACAACTGACCTACGAGGAGGCTCAGCAGGATATTGATTCCGGCGGCGCACCAGAGAACCTTGCCCTGCTGAAAGAAATCGGCCTCAAGCGCATCCTGCTCGAGAAACAGCGCGGTGGAGCCAGCCTGAACCTGCCTGAGCAGGAGATAGCAAACGACGGTGACCGCTACTTCATCGTGAGCAGGCCTCCGCTGCCTGCCGAGGACTGGAACGCCCAGATTTCCCTCATGACCGGCATGGCGGCAGCCGGGCTGATGGTCAAAGGACGTATTGGAATTCTCCGCACCATGCCGCCTCCGGATGATTCTGCCGTCTCACGCTTCCGGAATCAGGCCAAGGCCCTCGGCCGCCCGTGGCCGCAGGACGTTCCGTACGGCGAGTTCCTCCGCAGCCTGGATACCTCCAATCCGACGCAGCTCTCGCTCATGCATGCGGCGGCGTCCCTCTTCCGCGGCGCAGGGTACACGTCCTTTGATGGGGAGGTTCCAGAGGCCATCGAGCAGGCGGCAATTGCCGCACCGTACGCCCACACCACCGCTCCCCTGCGCCGCCTGGTGGATAGATTTGTGTTGGTTACCTGCGAGGCGCTGTGTGCGGGGCGGCAGGTCCCAGGGTGGGTGCGGGAGGCGTTGCCTGAGCTGAATGCCCTTATGTCTGCCTCAAACCAATTGGCGGCCCGGATGGAAAGCGGGGCCCTGGACGCAGTCGAGACGGCTCTCCTGAGCAACCGGGTGGGAGAAGAATTCGATGCGGTGGTGCTGACAGGGTCCAAGCCGTCAAACGGTTCGACAAGCAACAACAGCAGCGGCAACGGCACCCCGTTCGGCATGGTTCAGCTTCTTGACCCGGCGGTCGAAGGGCGGTGCCACGGCGTCATGGAAGCGGGCGCCCAGGTGCGGGTGCGTCTCATCACTGCAGACATAGACAAACGCCAAATGCGCTTCGAACTCGCAGCCGCTGCCCGCTGAAGGCGCGCCGCGGGCGCCAAAGGGTGTTGCAGGGTAGACTGGAACGCGTACTCATGGATGCCCGGTCGTCTTTTTGACAGATTGAATCGACCCGCAAGTACCTACGATCTTGATTTACTCATCATTGAGGGGTTTGAATACTCCCGTTGAAGAGCCAAGCAGTTGAGCCCGCGATCGGCTTCCACTGGATGCTTTGCGACTCCGTCCTGCTCCGGGTCCGGCCTTTTACGGTCGCCTCGTTGAGCCACGGCGGGCGGTAGCACGGCCTAAATGAACGGTAGTTAATTGAACACTGATACCCACCATCTGCACGCGGATAACAGCGACGAAGAACTTTTCGTCGAAGACACCCTCGTTACCACCGAGGAGCCGCACAAGGAAGCCGCAGAAACCTTCGCCGACTTCAATGTCCGTCCCGACATCGTCGAGTCCCTCGCTGACGCCGGCATAATCCACCCCTTCCCCATTCAGGCGATGACCCTTTCCATCGCGCTGGGGGGACACGACATCATCGGCCAGGCAAAAACCGGTACAGGCAAGACCCTCGGGTTCGGTATTCCAGCGCTCCAGCGCGTTGTCGGCCCGTCCGATGACGGCTATGACCGCCTTCCGGTTCCGGGCGCACCCCAGGCCCTCGTTGTGGTTCCCACCCGCGAACTGGCGGTGCAGGTTGCAGGCGACCTGACGACGGCGGCGAAGAAGCGCAACGCACGCATTGTCACCATCTATGGCGGCCGTGCTTATGAGCCGCAGATCGAAGCCCTTAAGAAAGGCACGGAAATCGTGGTGGGTACTCCCGGTCGTCTGATCGACCTGTACCGCCAAAAGCTCCTCTCGTTGAAGAACGTCCGCATTGTAGTCCTGGACGAGGCCGACGAAATGCTCGATCTCGGCTTCCTCCCCGACGTGGAAACGCTGATGGCCGCAACACCGTTGGTCCGGCAGACGCTGTTGTTCTCCGCGACAATGCCTGGCCCCGTCGTGGCCATGGCACGGCGCTACATGACGCAGCCAACCCACATCAGGGCAGCTGATCCCGAGGACGAGGGAATTACCAAGAAGGACATCCGCCAGGTCATCTACCGTGCCCATAACCTGGATAAGGCAGAGGTGGTGTCCCGGATTCTGCAGTCGCGCGGCCGCGGTCGCACCATCATCTTCTGCAAAACCAAGCGCACGGCTGCCAAGCTCTCCGAGGAGCTCATCGACCGCGGCTTTGCTGCGGGTGCCATTCACGGAGACCTCGGTCAGGGCGCCCGGGAGCAGGCACTGCGCGCCTTCCGCGGAGACAAGATTGATGTTCTGGTAGCCACCGAGGTTGCTGCCCGCGGCATCGATGTTGAAGACATCACCCATGTGATCAACTACCAGTGCCCCGAAGATGAAAAGGCCTACCTGCACCGGGTTGGCCGTACCGGCCGTGCCGGTAAGAAGGGCACCGCCGTCACCTTCGTGGATTGGGACGATGTTCCACGCTGGGGTCTGATCAACAAGGCGCTGGGGCTGGATCAGCCCGACCCCGTGGAAACCTACTCATCCTCACCGCACCTCTTTGAGGAATTGGACATTCCCGAGGGCACCAAGGGCAGGCTTCCGCGCAGCCAGCGGAAACTGGCGGGAATCGGCGCGGAAAAGCTTGAGGACCTCGGCGAGACGGGCAAGAAGCACCGGACACGCGAGGATGCCGGCAGGAGTCATGGCGGCTCGGGTGGTGCCGGCGGAGGAAGGAGCCGGACCAGCGGACGTCAGGAATCCACGGACCAGGGCAGCGGCCGCCGTCGTACCGGTCCTGCTGCAGATGGCGGAGCGGACTCGGGGAAGGACGCGGCTGCACGTGCGGACCGTCCCCGGCGGAACCGCTCACGCACGCGCCGCCGCGACGGCGAGGTTGTCAACAAGCCCGCTTCAGAGGGATAGCCGTTTCATGACGAGATCCGTGAAGGCTCCGGTCTGGAGCCCGGACGGTGGCAATCTTGTGGTTCATGCGGACAACGCGGAGTTTCTTCCCACGCTGCCGGACGGTTCTTTCACCATGATCTATGTGGATCCGCCTTTCAATACCGGGCGGGTCCAGCGCCGCCAGCAGACATCCATGGTGCGCAGCTCACCGGGCGCCGGTGACCGGATCGGCTTCAAGGGACACAGCTACTCGACCGTCAAGGGACTCCTCGCCAGCTACGATGATGCGTTTGAGGACTACTGGGAATTCCTGGAACCCCGGCTTGCGGAGGCGTGGCGGCTGCTTGCGAAGGACGGCACCCTGTATGTGCATCTGGATTACCGTGAAGTGCACTATGCCAAGGTGATGTTGGATGCTCTCTTCGGGCGGGAATGCTTCCTGAACGAGATCATCTGGGCGTACGACTACGGTGCCCGTGCCCGGCGCAAATGGCCGGCCAAGCATGACAACATCCTGGTGTACGTGAAGGATCCGGCCGCGTACCACTTCGACAGCACGGCGGTTGACCGCGAACCCTATATGGCGCCGGGCCTGGTGACACCGGAGAAGGCTGCCGTGGGCAAGCTGCCCACTGATGTGTGGTGGCACACCATAGTGTCACCGACCGGCAAGGAGAAGACGGGCTATCCCACCCAGAAGCCCGAGGGCCTTCTTCGCCGTGCCGTGACGGCAAGCAGCCGGGAGGGAGACTGGGTGCTTGATTTCTTTGCCGGCTCCGGGACGTTGGGTGCTGTAGCCGGCAAACTTGGCCGTCGCTTTGTCTGCGTCGACGCGAACCCGCAGGCGATCGAGGTCATGAATTCGAGACTGGCCCCCTACTGCGGCGCGGCCGGAGCGGAACCCCCTGAGGCTACGCTGCCACTTGTGTGGACCGACGCCCCATAACCTGTCGCCGTCCATGCCGTATGACATCCCGCGTTGACTCGTTAGCTATGGCGAGTGTCTCTTTGCGGACTCGTTAGCAGAGGTCGGAATAGGCCTCGGGTATGACCTCAGCTAACGGCTCAGTGCCGATGATCGGATGCCTGAGGTGCATTATCTACGGCAGGTACCGCTTTGCGCCGACAAATGCGGCATACCGGGCGCGCGATGCGAAATCAGCCCACGTCCAGACCGCAGGGATTCCGATCTCCGCGCAAAGGTGAAGAATGCGGTCCGGCGCCATATACAGCCCCACGTGGGCGCCGTAGGGTTGAGCCGTGCGATTGAACAGCACTAGATCCAGAGGCGTAACCTCGCCGTGCGCCACCGTTTTCGCCGAAGGATCCAGCCACAGTTCGCTGGAGCGATGCCGTGGCACCCTCCGGCCGAACAACTCCAGCACCTCGTAGGCGTACCGTTGGCAGTTTGCGCCTTCAGTAATAGGGTCGGCCGCCGCACCTGGATGTCGGCCACCCCTGTAGGGAACCATTCGCGCCCATGCCGGCCAGCCGCCGTCGGGCACTGGCCATTGCACGTCCGGTATCACCGGACGTTCACCGCACAACGGGCACACCGGTGGCAAGTTCCTCGATCCGGGCGAGAGTCTCCGGGGTTGTCAGGTTCTCCCCCAAGCGGTTGGGCTTGCCGGTGCCGTGGTAGTCGCTGGACCCAGTAACCAGCAGGCCGTCACGGGCGGCAATGGCCCGCAGTTCAACCCTTCCCTGCTCCGGGTTGTCCCGGTGGTCCACTTCCAGACCAAGCAGGCCGGCATCAATCATTTGACCCATGACGTCTCCGCCCACAGTCCGGCCTCGGGCGCTGGCAACGGGATGGGCGAAGACGGGAACCCCACCGGCGGCACGCACCAGCGCGACAGCCTCGGCGGGGTGGGGTGCGTAGTGGCTCACCCAATACCGCGAGCGGGACGTCAGGATCTGCTCGAACGCCTCACTCCGGTCGGCAACGACCTTGAGCGCTACCAGCGTGTCCGCGATGTGCGGCCGTCCAATGGTTGCCCCGTCCGCGACATGCTCCAGGACATGCGGCCAGGAGATCGGATAGTCCGCCGAAAGCTTTTCAACCATCCGCTCTGCCCTGGTCAGGCGGGCATCCCGCGAGCGCTGTATCTCCGCAACCAGGGCCGGATGAGCCGGGTCATGCAGATAGGACAGCACATGCACACTGATTCCGGTATCCGTCCGGCAGGAGACCTCCATTCCGCGCACCAGGCCAATCCCCAGCCCATTGGCGGCGAGAGTGGCTTCGTCCCAGCCAGCCGTCGCATCGTGGTCGGTGATGGCGACGACATCTAGCCCGGCAGCATCCGCTGCCTGGACTAGCTCAGCGGGACTCTCCGTTCCGTCGGACACCGTGGAGTGCGTGTGCAGGTCAATTCTCACCAAACCAATCTACGCCTGCTTCTCACTCCGCTGGTGCGCGCCCAATCAGGTCGGCATAGACCTGGCCCCCCTCAGGGCCTGGATGAATGCCATCCTGCGCGAAGTCGGGCACGGATAAAGCCGCCGCGTCCCAGTCGGCCAGCTCCACATTGTCGTGTTTCTGCGCAAAGTCAACGAGCTTCCGGTTGACTGATCCAATCCAGTCGCGCGGTCCATGCGCCGTGACTACCGTGACTACACGATCGGGACCAACGGCATCGCGGACCTGCTCAAGCACCGCCGCATCGAAGTCCCCGTTGGTACCCAGTCCGATCACCACCTGATCGCGAAGCTCTCCCGATTGGGCCAGCTCCGAAACCGTGCCGGGTGCATCAACCATCTGCTGTCCCACGCCCGCGCGGATATCAATCCCCGGCAGTTCGGAGGCCAACTGCGGGGCGGAGGCGAGCATCACAGAATCGCCCAGGGCAGTGACCTCCGGCCCCTCAAGCTGGCCGGCTTCCGGGGCATCTACCGCAGGCGCTTCCTCAGCGCCTTCCGACGGCGCAGGCGACGCCGGGGCAGAGGGTGCCGCCTGCTGTGTTGCGGCCGCTTGAGCCGCAGCCTGCCCCGCCTCTACCTGCTCCTGAAGCTGAGTTGAATCCGGTGAGAGTGCAACCGCGGATCCGGCCAGCATTGCCGCAACAGTACAGGTGGACAGGCTTACCGCAAGAACGGGACGCAGCCGGGGGACGCTCCAACACTGGAACAGTCTTTTGAGCGCCCCAACGAAACCGTTGCGGAGCACCGGCAGCTCCACAAACCTCCAACTGAGCTCCGCACATCCGAGGGTCAGGGGAATCACGATCACCGCCACCCACAGTTGTGACCCCACAGGCAGCCACGACTGCACCAGCACAATAAGCGGCCAGTGCCACAGGTAAACCCCGTAGCTGCGCCTGCCCAGCCACTGAACCCGGCGGGTGGCCAGCAGTTCAGCAACGGGACCGGAAGGCCGGATCAGCAGCGCAATAATGAGGGCGCAGACTGCGGTGAAGGCCACCATCCCGCCCCTATACGCGGGAACTCCAGAGTCCGGAATCACAAAGAAGAATACAATCAGCGCTGCGAGCGACAAAGGAAGCAGGACGCGGCTCCGACCCGGCGTGACAATCTCTGAAACGCCCTGCGAGGCCAGCGCGAGGGCTGCGCCCAGCAACAGCCCAAACCCGTGGGTGTCCGTTCCGAAGTACAACCGGCTTGGGTCGGCAGCCGGGTCAAACAAGACGGCCATCAGCCCCGCACTGCCCAGGCCGCTCACAAGCACCACCAGCGCCATCCAGACAGGCAGACGCTCCACTGTTCCCTTTGCCCCGGCCTTCCACAGGATCAACAGCACCAGTGGCCACACCAGATAGAACTGCTCCTCGACTGCAAGAGACCACAGGTGCAGGAGCATCGGCGGCTCGGATTCGGCGAAGTACGTTCCCTGATCCGCGACCTGAAGCCAGTTGGTACTGAAGGTCGCAGCGCCCAGTACCTGCAGCTTGAGAGTCCGTCCGGCCTCCGAGGGGAAGATGGACACCGCCGCAAGAGTCACGAGCATCAGGGGAATCAACGCTGGAACCAATCGGCGGAGCCGCCTCGTCCAGAAAGCCCGAAGGTCCACCCGGCCGCTCTCCAGCAGCTCCGCGGCCAGCAACCGCGTGATCAGGTACCCGCTCAGCACAAAGAAGAGGTCAACGCCTAGGAATCCGCCGGGCAGAGCCGACGGCACCAGATGATAGGAAATGACTGCGGCAACTGCCAGTGCCCTGAGGCCATCGAGAGATTTGTTCCGGGCGGTGGGGGTTACTGAAGTCATGGATCCTTAGGCAGTTGGGCAGCGCCACATCTTCGCGGGTCAGTGTTCCACAGTACAAAGGGCTGCGCCCGGCAACCACCCGCCACCCGGTGCATCGCCGCAGAATGTGCTGTGAACTCTCTGTGTGCCGGTCAATCGACACTCGTACGCGGGTCCGGGGTTTGTCCGCCTGTGTGCCCGGTGAGACGATGGAATGGTGAGTACAGCAGAGAAAAGCACCCTGTCAGAGCCCGGCGGCGACTCCACCCCTGTCACCCCAGAAGAGCAGCCCTTGTCGGCCCGCAACGAAAACCGGTCGCAGCGTCCGGATTCGGAGGCGTTCAAAGCCTTTATGTCATCCAGCTGGGCCCGTAAATCCACTGAACTTCCAGCTGAGTCGGAGGTGGCACCTCATGCTGCGAAGCGTCGTCGTGCGGTGTCCGAAAAGTTCCCGGGGGAACGCCTGGTCATCCCGGCCGGACCATTGAAGGTCCGGTCGAATGACACCGACTACCGTTTTCGCCCGCACTCCGGTTTTGCCCACCTGACCGGTCTCGGACTGGACCACGAACCGGAGGCCGTCCTGGTGATGGAACCCACGGAACAGGGACAGGGCGACGACGGCGGCAATCACCGCGCCACCCTGTATTTCCGTGAACTTGCGGGCCGGGACAGCGCCGAGTTCTACGCAAACGCCCGGTATGGCGAGTTCTGGATTGGCGCACGCCTGTCCATGGCTGAAATCAAGGCGCTGCTGGCGCTCGAGACAACTGACATCAGCGAGCTGGAACTTGCCGTCACCAAGGATGCCGGCGTGGTCGAAGTGGGCGGTCTCCGCATCCGCCTGCTGCGCGACGTCGATCCCAACGCCGACGCACTTGTTGACACTTCCCGGATCAACACCGGCGTCGATCTTGAGGCTTCCGACGATCTTGACGCGCAACTGGCCGAAGCCTTGTCCGAACTGCGCCTGATCAAGGACGAGTGGGAGATTGAGCAGATGCGCATCGCCGTAGCTGCCACCGTCAACGGTTTCCATGAAGTGGTGAAGGCACTCCCCCGTGCGTTGTCACACCCCCGCGGTGAGCGCGTGGTCGAAGCCGCCTTCTTTGCCCGGGCCCGTGAGGAAGGCAATGACCTTGGCTACGACACCATTGCCGCTTCCGGAAACAACGCCACGGTGTTGCACTGGATCCGAAACAGCGGCCAGGTGGACGCGGGTGACCTGCTCCTTCTCGACGCTGGGGTGGAAGCGGACAGTCTCTACACGGCGGACATCACCAGAACGTTGCCCGTGACCGGCGAATACTCCGACATTCAGCGGAAGATCTATCAGGCCGTGCTCGACGCCGCCGATGCGGGCTTCGCGGCGGCCCAGCCCGGGCGGAAATTCCGGGAGGTACACCTCGCGGCCATCACGGTTCTGGCGGAGCGGCTGAACGACTGGGGCCTGCTTCCGGCACCGCTGGACGAGGTGCTCTCCCCCGAGGGGCAGCATCACCGGAGATGGATGCCGCACGGCACCAGCCACCATCTGGGCATGGATGTGCATGATTGTGCCCAAGCCAAGCGGGAGCTTTACCTCGATGGAACGCTGACGGAAGGCATGGTCTTCACCATTGAACCCGGCCTGTACTTCAAGGAAGAGGATCTGGCCGTGCCCGAGGAGTACCGCGGGATTGGGGTCCGCATCGAGGACGATATCCTCATGACCGCCGATGGTCCCGTGAATCTGAGCGCGGCACTGCCACGCGAAGCCAGCGACGTCGAGGCTTGGATGGCGGGAATCCACAGCCCCACAGGCGAATAACCCAACAAAAACCGGGCGGACCGCAGCTTGCAACTGCATTCCGCCCGGTTTTTTGTGTTCAGAAGATTGAATCAGCCTCTGGGCTGCTGTCCACCGGATCCGCCGTCAGATGCCTTCGACGCGGAGTCATCTCCTGCCGATTCTCCGTCCTCGCTTCCGGACGCTGTCGGAACGCGCACACCGTATTGCGGCCGGCCATCGGGCAAATCGGGGAACTGTCCGCGCCGGGGGCCTTCGCTGGTATCTGCCTGATCACCCGATGGCTCGGGCGTGGGCTGCTGAGTCGGCGGCTGTTGCGGCTGCTGTTGCGGGGGCATAACCTGACCGGTTTGGGGACCAGCCTGACCGGGGCCACCCTGCGAATACGGGTCGTTCCACCCCTGGGGGCGCTCCGGGGGGGTAACCGCACCGTGTCCCGGTCCCTGACCGCCCGGGTGCTGCGCCTGGCCGTTCATGGGCAGTTTTTGGAGCAGCCGCTTCGCCTCGCCTGCCACTGAGGGCTCGACGATGACGTCATAACTGGTGGCGATGACCTGGCTGGTGGAGGTGAAGTCCCGCTTACCGCGCTGAAACGCGTACGCGATCACACCGAACAGCAACCAGAAAACAGCACCAAGGGCCATCGAGGAAATCAGCGGAATATAGCTTGAGTCGCCACCGAACAGCGTCAGGATCAGGCCAACAAACAAACCGAACCAAGCGCCGGTCGCCGCGCTGGAGAGCGCGACCCGGGGATAGCTCAGCCGCCCTGTCACCCGTTCAACTGTCTTCAGGTCATTGCCGATGATCGACACCTGCTGCACGGGAAACTTGTGATCCGCTAGATAATCAACCGCCTTTTGGGCGTCCAGGTAGGAACTGTACCTGCCGATGGTTTCGCCGGTGGGCAGAGTGCGGCTCTCTTGCCGTGGCGCTGTTCGTCCAAGTACGTTTGACATGTTCTTATTCTGACCCACTTTCCGCAGCCTGTGTGGCCGTATCGCTCGCAGTGAACTTGCCCGCGGCTTTACTCACCGGCGAACAGGTGGAGCCTGTCACCCAATGCCCCGGAAGCACGGCTGTCGCAGTAGCCTAGGCATGTGAGTACAAACCCAACCCGCGTATTTGTGGCGCGGCTGCTTGGCCTGGACGTGTTCGATCCTTTGGGCGATCGTCTTGGGCGGCTGCGCGATGCCGTGGTCCTTGATCGCGGGCCGGCTAAACCACCACAGGCAGTTGGCCTGGTGGTCGAGGTGCCGGGCAAGAAAAGGGTCTTCGTTCCGATGACCCGCGTGACGTCGATTGATCCCTCGCAGATAATCTGCACGGGTCTGGTCAATCTCCGGCGGTTCGAACAGCGGGGCGCGGAGATGCTGGTGGTGGCTGAGTTATTCGACCGGCGGCTCACCCTTCGGGACGGCAGCGGCGGGGCAACCATCGAAGACATCGCGATGGAAAAGAACAGGTCCGGTGACTGGAACGTGTCCCAAATCTTTATCCGCCGGGGCGGCGTTTCATCCCCGCTGCGGAGCCTGCGCAGGGGCGAAAAACTCATTATTGACTGGCTGGACGCCTATCACGGTGATTCGGATGAACCCCAGGCAGCCACACAGTTTGTTGCCCAGCATGATGATCTCAAGGCGGCGGACTTCGCCGACGCGATGCACGAGATGAGCGACAAGCGTCGCCTTGAGGTTGCCGGCGAACTGCAGGATCAACGGCTCGCCGACATCCTGCAGGAACTCCCGGACGACGATCAGGTACAGATTCTTTCCTCGCTTGACCGTGAGCGTGCGGCGGACATTCTAGAGGAGATGGATCCCGACGACGCCGCGGACCTCCTCAACGAGCTCCCCGAAGCGCAGAAGGAAGAGCTCCTGCAGCTGATGGAGCCCGACGATGCCGAAGATGTGCGCCGCCTGCTTGAATACGAGGAGGACACGGCAGGTTCCCTGATGACCACGGTTCCCGTGATCCTGCCACCGGAGGCGACCGTTGCGGAGGCGCTGGCCCATGTGCGCCGCGAAGAGTTGACGCCCGCGCTCGCGTCGTCGATCTTTGTCTGCCGTCCGCCACTGGAGACACCCACCGGACGGTACCTCGGCGTCGTCCACATCCAGCAGCTGCTCCGTTACCCGCCCCCGGAACCATTGGGCAATATTGTGGACACCGATCTGGAGCCAGTTGGCGACCAGGCGAACGTGAGCGAGGTGTCCCGCATTCTCGCCACTTACAATTTGAACTCACTGCCCATCGTCAACAGCGACGGCCGTCTGGTGGGCGCTGTGACAGTTGACGACGTCCTCGACCACCTCCTGCCCGATGACTGGAGGGCGCAGGACGACGACGCACCGGGAACTAAGCGGGGAGGATCCTATGGCTGAGAAGACCAAGACCACAGTGGGGGGCCTGGATACGCCCAGGGAAAGTCGTGCCCGCTGGCTGCCACGCCTGAGACCAAACCCGGACCGCTTTGGCAGTGCCACCGAAAATTTTGCGCGTTTCATGGGCACACCACAGTTCCTGTTCTATATGACTGTGTTTGTTGCGGTCTGGCTGATCTGGAACAGCTGGGCGCCGGAAGGCTGGCGTTTCGACAGCGCCGCCATCGGCTTCACCCTCTTGACACTGATGCTCTCCCTACAGGCCTCCTACGCCGCCCCCTTGTTGCTTCTGGCACAGAACCGGCAGGACGACCGCGACCGTGTGTCGTTGCGTCAGGATCGGCAGACAGCTGAGCGGAACCTGTCCGACACGGAGTACCTCACCCGCGAAATAGCAGAGCTGCGTATTGCCCTGCGCGAAGTCGCCACCCGTGACTATGTCCGCTCCGAGCTGCGTTCGGTACTCGAGGAAGCGCTGGAGAGCGCCAACGGTCAGGAGATCACCCTGCAAAAAAAGCAACGCAGGAAGGTCTCCGACAACACCGTGAATCTGCCCAAGATCACCCCCAGCGGCAGGAAAGAGCGCAAGTGACATTGCAGGGCACGGTCCAGCAGGCCCTCAGTAAGGTCATCGATCCCGAGCTTCGCCGCCCCATTACCGAACTTGGGATGGTGGAGAACATCACGATCGACGACGACGGCGGCGTAACGGTGGGGGTCCTGCTCACCATTGCGGGCTGCCCTTTGAAAGATACGATTTCCCGCGACGTCGACGCCGCCGTAGCCGGGATAGACGGCGTCAGTTCGGTCACGGTGCAGCTCGGTGTGATGACTCAGTCCCAGCGGGACGCGCTGAAGGAGCAGCTCCGCGGACCACATGCCAAGCGGGGAATTCCGTTCAACGAGCCCGGGTCCCTCACCAAGGTGTACGCAGTGGCCAGCGGCAAGGGCGGGGTGGGTAAGTCCACTGTGACGGTCAACCTGGCGACCGCCATGGCAGCGGCCGGTCTGCGGGTGGGGATCGTGGACGCGGACGTGTACGGTTTCTCCGTTCCGGGGCTCATGGGGATCAGCCAAGCTCCAACGCGTGTCGACGAGATGATCCTGCCTCCCGTTGCGTACGGAGTGAAGGTCATCTCGATCGGCATGTTTGTGAACGACAACCAGCCGGTGGCATGGCGTGGCCCCATGCTGCACCGCGCACTGGAGCAGTTTCTCACCGATGTCTATTTTGGTGACCTGGATGTCCTCTTTCTTGACCTGCCACCGGGAACCGGGGATATCGCAATTTCCGTTGCGCAGTTGCTCCCGGGCGCTGAATTACTGGTGGTCACCACCCCGCAGTCTGCAGCGGCGGACGTGGCCGGGAGGGCGGGATCGATGGCAACCCAAACAGGCCAAAAGGTGGCTGGAGTCATCGAAAACATGTCCTGGCTGGAACTTCCCGGGGGCGAACGAATGGAAATCTTTGGAAGCGGCGGCGGGGAGATCCTGGCCCGCAGGCTGAGCGAGACCCTCCCCAGCGACGTTCAGCTGTTGGGCAGCATCCCACTGGAAACAGCGCTTCGCATTGGTGGGGATTCCGGCCGCCCCTTGGTCCTGGCCGGAGACTCGCCGGCGGCTCAGGTACTCAAGGCCATTGCCGGCACACTCGCAAGCAGGCCCAGGGGACTCGGAGAACTGCGCCTGACGGTGACGCCCAAGAACAACTGATCAGCGGTCCGGCATTCAGGTGGCTTCGACGTCGAAGGGCGCGCGCTGCCCGTCGGCCAACTGTGGAGCAGCTGCCACCGCGGGCGGACCGGCCGCCGCTGCGGGAGATGGTTTTGCAACCGGCTTTG
>NZ_KI914982.1:23918-34069 GCF_000520595.1 Arthrobacter sp. H5 | reverse complement strand
TTGCAACCGGCTTGGGCGCACCTTCGCTCAGGGGTTTGATGGCGTCCTCGATGTCATCAAGCAGCGCCTCTTTGATGATCCTGCGCGGATCGTACTGGCGTGGATCGAGCTTCTGCCAGTCGACGTCGTCGAACTCGGATCCCACTTCCTCACGCAGCTGTTCCCGCGCGCCGGTAGCCATGCGCCGGAGCCCTTTGACCAGGCGTCCGAGCTGCGCGGCGTACTCGGGCAGTCTTTCCGGGCCGAGGATGACCACAGCAAGGATCGCAAGTAGCACAAACTCGTAGCCGTTGATTCCTAACACGAGAGAAGACTACCGTTCGCTGCCCGTTGGATGCTATTTCCCTACGGTGATGGCTGAGTGAGTTTACTGAGCCCCCGAAGGATCCTGCTCAGCGGGTCGGCCGGTGCAACTGTGTGACCCTGTGCCAGCTGGGAGTGCTCGGCCAGTACCAACTGATTGACCGCTCGCGGCATGTCCGCCACCGGCAGGCTGGAGACCACAGTGTAGGTAACGGACTCCGAGTCGAGGACAATCTGCCAGGAATGGCCGGGGTGCACCCAGACCTCTCGCTGCATTCCGCCAATTCTTTCGAACCCGTCAGCGGTTACAGTATTACCCGTCACCGCGTTGACGGGGGCCGCCTGGGACACGTTGGCGCCCTCGAGCTTCCTGTGTTCGTAGATGGTGACAGAATCGGAGCCGTCCTCCAGGACCAGGCGCAGAGCGGGGCTCCCGCCCACCGTGATTGCATCAGCGCTGATCACCTCGAATCCCATGGAACCCAGCTCAGGGCAATACCATCCTCCTTGACGCAACTGGGTCAGCTGGTCCGACGAAAGCCTCGCCGGAGTGTCATGAGCCACGGACTGCCATCCTGCGACAAGAGAGCTGGATGCCTGCCCTCCGTTTCCGCGGCCTGTTTCCACTTCGGATCCGAGTGCGTAGGCGCCAGTCAGGGTTGCCAGTGTGACCACGGCCAAGCCACCTCCGACGGCCATCGCGTTGCGGTGGCGGGTGGCGAAACCAGACGGCTTTTGATGCTCCGTGTGGGCAACATCCCAGGAAGCTGCCGAAGATCGCTGTTCACCAATGCCGGAGCGTCTCAGGATGCGCTCGCAGAGGTCCTCCGCCGGGTCCGGTATGTCAGAGCTCCTGACGCGCCGCCTGATGAGTTGTTCCTGCTCCACGGCGCGTCTGCACGCGCCGCAGCGGGAGAGGTGATCCTCCACCGAAGTGCGGCGGGACCCGGTCAACTCCCCGTCGACAAAGTCAGCAAGAAAACGTGTTGGGTGACGCATGGGAGCTAGCGGGCACCCGCAATCCGAGGCATCTTCAGCCGGGGTGCGCTGGCCGGGTCAACCCTGGGATCGCGGTGCGCAAGTTTTTCGCGAAGGATGGTCCGTCCACGATGAATCCTCGAACGGACGGTACCTAGTTTGACCCCGAGAACCCTCGCGACCTCGTCATAAGCCAAACCCTCAAGGTCGCACAGCACAACAGCAGCGCGGAAGTCGGGCGGCAGTTCCTCAAGTGCCGCCTGAACGTCGATATCGAGATTGTTAAACTCGAAGCTCCGCTCCGGGCCTGGATGTTTGCTGGGCAGCCTGCTTTCAGCGTCCTCCGTGAGCCCGTCAAACCGGATACGGCTCTTGCGTCGGGCCTGATCCAAAAACAGATTGGTGGTAATCCGGTGCAGCCAGCCGTCCAGCGTGCCCGGTTTGAAATTGGCAAGGGAACGGAAAACCCGCACGAATACCTCCTGGGTCAGGTCCTCGGCGTCGAACTTATTTCCCGTGAGCCTGTAAGCCAGCCGGTAGACCTTCGGAGAGTGAACCGTGACCACTTCCTCCCAGGACGGAGCCACCCAAGTGGTTTCGCTGGAATCGTGCTCTTCAGTGGTGGCCTGGTCCGCCGCTGAGACGACCGCCGTGTGTGAAGTAGACATTGGTCTTCTCCTCCCGCCCTCGAATACCGTTGAGTGATGCTTGCAAGCTGACGCCCACGGACGGCGGACGAAAACGTGTGCTGTAAGTTATTCGGGGCACTGCCTTGTGTGGATGCCTTGAGCTACGAATATGCCCGATCAAGCTGGGAGGTTGCTGGAAAAACCCGGTGCGGTACCAACGCGCGGTTATCAACAGCCATCGGCCCTCCCCGCAGTACGCTGGGGAATGTAAGGCACCGCCGTCCGGTCAGGATCGGTCGGAGCGCACCCAAACCAACACACACGAAATGAGCAATCGAATGGGCGCGGACAAAAAGGCCAGCTGGTCCTATTCGGAAGGACTGCCCACCGAGGACGACGTTCTGCTGCGCGCGCGCGACCGGTCGCAGGAACTCGGCGTCACGCCGGTCAGTACCGGAGTGGCCGCCGCGCTCACCGTCCTCGCCGCTGGCTCGAAGGCGCAGACCGTGGTGGAGGTTGGTTCAGGAGCGGGCGTGTCAGGCGTCTGTCTGTTGCGCGGTTTGAGTCCAAACTCGGTGCTCACCACAATCGACTCCGATGTGGATCATCTCCGTGCGGCCCGCGAGGCCTTCGTCGAAGCGGGCATTCCGGGCAATAGAACCCGGACCATCTCCGGCCGCGCATCGGACGTGCTCCCCCGTCTCACAGACAGCGCCTACGACATTGTATTTATTGACGCGGACAAGCAGGGGCTACCCGGATACTCTGAGCAGGCGCTCCGCCTGCTCAAACCGGGGGGCATGCTGATTATCAATGATGCGCTTGACCAGGACCGAGTAGCGGATCCCGCGATGCGCGAGACCTCCACCAATATCCTTCGACAGGTGGGGAAGGCCATCCGTGCGGATGAGCAACTGCTGTCCTCGCTCATCCCGGTTGGAAATGGGCTGCTGCTCGCAGTCAAACGTGTGAACTAGCCGGACCGTCCAGGGCTAGTCAGTGACGGTCACCAGGCAATCCTTGAGTTTGCCTGCTTCTTCGGAGTTCAGTTCAACCACAAGCCGGCCGCCTCCGTCGATGGGTACCCGCATGATGAGACTGCGTCCCTCTTTGGTGACTTCCATTGGTCCATCACCGGTACGCGGTTTCATGGCAGCCATAAAGAGATTCCCTTTCCACAGTGCGCAGCTGGGTTCCCAGCCGCCCGTCAACACACGATGCACGGCGGCATGCTTCCCCCGCGCATTGTTCCTCAGCCATTATCCCGCACATTAGCGCGCCGGGCGAATCGCCGGTGCGCGGCGCATCGCTGAGGTCACGGCGAGTAATCCCCTCCTGAGGGCAGCGGGGTCCATGCCCAGAGCCACGTGACCCACACGATCTGCAGTACCGCAAAGCCCGCAACAAGCACCAGCCGGTACGCACGGGACCGGGACCCAAAAACCGCTGCGAGAGCAAGCGGGAAAAGGGGAAGCAGGATTCGGAAGGTACTGGTCTGCGGATTCCAAAAAGCCGCAAGGTACAGCAGATAGGCGCCGCACCATAGCTGCAGGTGCACTCCCAGCCGCCTGCCAGGTGTCGAGAAAAGGAACCACACCGTCGCCGCCACGATGCCGATCAGGGCCAGCGGGCCAACTGCCCCGCCCAGGAACCTCACCGAAGCAGTCCACCAGGGAAGAAACGGAACCAGTTCCTCTCCCCGCCACACGGTCTCGGTTTCGACGTAGGCGCTTGGCTCCCCCGTGACAACCCAGGCAATCAAGGGCCACGCGACAGCGGCCAGAGCACTTGATGACGTGAGGGCCGCCAAACGGATCACCCGTTGCCGGTCACTCCTCCATTGGGCAGGCAGATGAATGAGGAGCAGACCGGCAGCAAGCATCGCAAAGGGCACTCCTGCCGGCCGCGCAAGGCACATGAGGACCACCACGGGAATCGCAGTGAGATGGCGTCCGCGCGCAACCAGGAGGAGTGCCAGCGCAAGCAGGAACAGGTGCAATGACTCCGCGTAAGGAATCTGGAGTATCGGGGAAGTCGGGAAAAAAGCGACCAGAGCAATCGCCCACAGTGAATCGGCATGGCCAGCCCGCATCCTGAAGAGCTTGAAGATCACCAGCGCCGCGGCGAACCCAAAAGCTGTTGCCACCACAGGCGCAACCGGTATCCACTCCGCCCCGGTCACCAACCCGGCGAGACGCACCAGCGTAGGGAACAGCAGGTGGAAAGCCCACTGATTCTCGGCAACGGCGCCTTCCGCATCGCGGGGCAGAACCGACGGATAGCCCTCTTCGTAGATCCTTTGGTACCAGCCACTGTCCCAGAAGTTGACGAACTCGAGGTAGGAGGGTGCGGTGGCCGCCCAGGGGCTGGTGATTTGTTTGGCTGACGCGGCGGTGAGAACGGCAAAGGAAAAGACACGGGCAAGGCCGTAGACCGCGGTCACCTGCAGCCACCAGGGAAGCCGACTGAAGGCGGCTGCCGCCCGATCAGTGATCCGGCCCGTCCGCCCCATCAATGACTCCGACCCGGGCAGCCGCAACCCGTCCGCACCCGGCCGGCCGTCAGATGGTTGTTCCGGCATATTCCCGGGCCCAGCAATCATCGAGATGGTCATTGACATAGCCAGTGGCCTGCATCATGGCGTATGCGGTGGTCGGGCCAACAAAGCGAAAGCCGCGGGACCGCAGTTCCTTGGCCAGTGCAACAGATTGGGGCACGACGGCGGGCACGTCACCGAGCGATCGCGGCGCCGGCTTTGGCGGCGGCCGGTGCGATTCCAGAATGCTGGCAAGCGTGGTCCCTGTCGGTAGTGCCAGCAGGGCCCGGGCGTTGGCAATGGTAGCAACGATCTTTGCCCGGTTCCGCACAATCCCGGCATCCCCAAGAAGGCGCGCGACGTCGTCGTCGTCGTAATCCGCTACCACCACCGGATCGAACGCCGCGAACGCGGCGCGGAAGGCCTCACGCTTGCGCAGGATGATAATCCAGCTCAGACCAGACTGGAACGCCTCAAGGCTGATGCGCTCATACAGTGCTGCCTCACCGACAACCGGGCGGCCCCACTCGAGGTCGTGGTACGCGAGGTAGTCCTCGCTTTCGACTGCCCAGCCGCACCTCGCCCGCTGATCGGATCCACTGATGACAGCGGTCATGGTTCTTCACTGAAGTCTGCGCGCAGCGCGGCTATGGTGGCATCCCTTTGCTCCAATACTGCTGCGAGACGGTCAAGGACCTCGTCCACCTGATCCATCCGGTACCCCCGGAGGCCCAGCGCAAACCGCAACCTATGAATGTCCGCCGGGCCGGGATTCTCCGGAAGAAGAACAGCGGGCAGCGACGGCGTTGGTTCCACCAGGCCGGGCACGACGGCGGGATCCCACGGGTGCAAACCGTCAGGATCCGTGCGGCGCAGGCGCCCGACGGCCAGCAGGGACGTAATACCGACCAGCGCCACTGCGATGAAGACGAGGAAAATACTCACTGCACCAATGGTGCCAGACTGCGCCGACAGTTCTTGGGCCTACGGGCCGGAATGGGAGGCTGTATCCGCGATGACGAGCTTCACCGCTTCCTCCGGACTGTCAACGAGATGAACGAGGTCTAGGTCCTTGGCTGAAACCATTCCGTTGGCTAGCAGGGATCCCCTCACCCATTCCCACAGCGGAGACCAGAACTCGGAACCGATCAGCACAATCGGGAAAGATGTCACTTTCTGGGTTTGCACCAGCGTCATGGCTTCGAAGAGTTCATCGAGGGTTCCAAAGCCGCCCGGCAGGACGACAAACCCCTGGGCGTACTTGACAAACATCGTCTTGCGGGCAAAAAATAGCGGAAGTTGATGCCTAGGTCCACCCACTCATTCATGCCCTGTTCGAAGGGCAGTTCGATGCCCAGCCCTACGGAAACGCCGCCCGCCTCGCAGGCGCCCTTGTTCGCGGCTTCCATGGCGCCGGGGCCGCCGCCGGTGATTACCGCGTAGCCGGCCCCAACCAGCCTTCGGCCAACCTCCTCCCCCATCGCGTAGTAGGGCGAATCGCGCTTGATCCGCGCGGAACCGAAAACGCTGATTGCGGGACCGAGTTCTGACAACGTACCGAAGCCTTCGACAAACTCGCTTTGGATGCGCAACACGCGCCAGGGGTCTGTCTTGGTGAAGGGTGTTCCCGCATCCGAGTCGAGCAGGTAGCGGTCGGACTGGACAGATTTCGCCTGGTCACGTCTCAGCTCTACCTGGCCGCGCCTGCGTGGCCGGTTGCCCGCACCGTTGCTTCCGGGGGTATCTGTACTCTCTGCGTGGGACATAGCTCAAGGCTAACTGCAAGGAAGCGCGCCCAAACTCTTTGGTTGCTCTTGAATCACGATTTCCGTCTAAGGCAACCCAAAGTATTGCCAGAAGGGAATCTTTCGCTAGATTCTTGTTATGACCAGTGATTCACAGTCGAGCACAACCGCGTCCGCCGCTGACTCCCCAGCACAATCCCTTGTCTCCCTCAAGAACGTCAACAAGCACTTCGGTGACCTGCACGTGCTGAAGGACATCAACCTTGAGGTGTCCAGGGGCGAAGTGGTTGTGGTCATCGGCCCCTCCGGTTCAGGCAAGTCAACACTCTGCCGGGCAATCAATAGGCTGGAGACCATTGATGATGGCGAGATCCGCATCGATGGGATGGTGCTTCCGGCCGAGGGAAAGGCCCTCGCCAAGCTGCGGGCCGATGTAGGAATGGTGTTTCAGTCATTCAATCTGTTCGCCCACAAGTCCATATTGGAAAATGTGACCCTCGGCCCGATCAAAGTCAAAGGAATGAAGGGCGGCGCAGCGAAGGAGCTGGCCATGTCCCTGCTCAAACGCGTTGGCGTGGACAATCAGGCGCAGAAGCTTCCCGCCCAGCTTTCCGGAGGGCAGCAGCAGCGCGTGGCCATCGCGCGGGCGCTGGCCATGCAGCCCAAAGTGATGCTCTTCGATGAGCCCACCTCGGCGCTGGACCCCGAGATGATCAACGAGGTTCTTGACGCCATGGTTGCGCTGGCCAAGGAGGGAATGACCATGATCGTGGTAACCCACGAGATGGGGTTTGCCCGCAAGGCCGCAGACCGTGTCCTCTTCATGGCCGACGGTCAGATTGTTGAACAGGCCACTCCGGAGGAGTTCTTCACCAACCCCAAGAGCGACCGTGCCAAGGATTTCCTTGGCAAGATCCTCGCACACTAGCTCACCTAAATTTTCAGTAAGTAAAGCAACGCAAGGAGAAATCATGCGCAAGACACGTTACGCAGCGGCGGCAATGGCCGCGGCTGCCGCCCTGACCCTGGCCGCCTGTGGTGGCGGCGACGACGGCGGAGAGGCCGGAGGCGAAGCCAGCGGCGAAGCTGGCGGCGACACCGTTCGCATCGGCATCAAGTTCGATCAGCCTGGACTGGGCTTCGACGAGGGCGGCGAATACACCGGCTTCGACGTCGATGTTGCCAAGTATGTAGCCGCGGAGCTGGGCTTCGAGGAAGACGCAATTGAGTGGGTGGAGGCACCCTCAGCGAACCGCGAGAACCTGCTGTCCACTGGTGAAGTCGACATGATTTTCGCAACCTACTCCATTACCGATGAGCGAAAGGAAACAGTTGATTTCGCCGGGCCGTACTTTGTGGCCGGTCAGGATCTTCTGGTGCGCGCGGATGATGAGGAAATCACCGGGCCGGAGTCCTTGACGGATAAGAACCTGTGTTCAGTGGCCGGATCAACCTCCGCTGCACGCATTAACGAAGAGTTTGGCGCCGAAGCCAATCTGGTGGAACAGCCCGGCTATGCCGAGTGTGTCAGCCTGATGGGCGGCGGGCAGATTGACGCCGTCACCACGGATGACATCATTCTTGCCGGACTGGCAGCCCAGGAAGCCAACGCCGGCCAGTTCAAGGTGGTGGGAAACCCCTTCTCCGAGGAGAACTACGGCGTTGGACTGCCCAAAGGTAGCGAAGACTGCGAAGCCATCAACGAGGCCATCACCAAGATGATTGAAGAAGGCGCCTGGGAAGAAGCCATCACGGCAAACACCGAGGGCGCGGACTACACTTTCAACGCCGAGTTGAACCCGCCAACGCCTGATGAGTGCGCATAACATCTGCAATCGAGTGGTGGGGTGGCCGCGTGCCACCCCACCACTCATGTTCAAGACCAAGGAAAGAGGTGAGACATGGATAGCTTCCTTTCACTTTTCGCCGAATACGACGTACCCGGTGCCTTCTGGGTGAACATTCAGCTGACGTTCTGGGCGGCGATCTGGTCCTTCCTGCTTGGCGCGATTCTCGCCCTCATGCGGATCTCACCAATTGCCAGCTTGCAATGGTTCGGCGCGGCGTATGTCAACATCTTCCGCAACACTCCCCTGACTGTCATTATCGCCTTCGGAATACTCGGCCTGTGGGGCCAACTGAACGTTATCCTCGCAGAGGATTTCGATCTCAACTTCCTTCGCCTTGCCATTATGGGTCTGAGCATCTATCACGCGGCGTTCGTCTGCGAAGCCATCCGCAGCGGCGTCAATACCGTTCCGCTGGGCCAAGCGGAAGCCGCACGCGCAATAGGGCTCAGCTTCCTGCCCGCAGCCCGATTGATCATCTTTCCCCAGGCTCTCCGCGGTGCTGTTGCCCCGTTGGGCAACGTGCTCATCGCCCTGACCAAGAACTCCACCGTCGCCTTCGCAGGGTCGGTTGTTGAGTCCTCCAACCTCATGAAGGAAATGATCGAGTTCCGGGGTGACCTGGTCATCCCCATCTTCCTCATCTTCGCGATGGGATTTGTGATCATCGTAGTTCCGGTCGGATTGCTGACCACCTGGTTGTCCAAGAAGCTGGCGGTGTCCCGATGAGCGCTCAACAAGTACTGTTCGACGCGCCCGGCCCACGCGCGAAACGAAGAATCCTCGTAGGCAATATAGTCGGCGTGCTGTTTGTCCTCGGCCTCATCGCCTGGGTGATCTTCGCTCTTGCCGGCCAGGGCCAGCTTGATGCAGCAAAGTGGACACCGTTCCTCGAAGCCCGAACCTGGCAGTTTTTCATCCTTCCCGGCCTGCTCAGCACACTCCAGGCGGCAGCCGTCGCGGTGGTCACCTCGATCGTGTTCGGGCTTATCTTCGGTGTCGGCCGACTGTCTCATGTCCTACCGATCCGGTGGCTGGCGGGAGTGATTGTCGAGTTCCTGCGCGCAGTCCCGGTGCTGCTGATGATGATCTTCCTCTGGCTTGCGCTGGCCCGGATCGAAGCCGTCGAAGATCCTATCTTCGCTGCTGTGGTGATCGCGTTGACGCTCTACAACGGATCCGTCATCGCCGAGCTTGTCCGTTCAGGGGTTCACGGACTCCCCAAGGGCCAGCGTGAGGCAGGCATGGCGATCGGAATGACCAGGGGTCAGTCCCTCCGCAGCATCGAGATACCGCAAGCCCTGGTCGCGATGCTTCCGGCGATGGTGAGCCAGTTTGTCGTGATCCTTAAGGACTCAGCGCTCGGCTACATCATCGGATACGCCGAGCTGCTCCAATTCTCGCGACGGCTTGGTGTTGGCGAGGGAAATCTGCTGCAGGCCCTGCTCATCGCGGCGGTGATCTTTATTCTGATCAACTTCGCACTTTCGTCTTTGGCTAATAGGCTTTCCGGCTATCTCAGTTTCCGGACAGCCCGTAAACCCAAGAAGGACAACACCAAGAAGGTGGTTGCCATGGATGCGACCAACACGCTTAGCTAGATTCCCGACAACGAGGGCAGGGACGGTGGACCTCCGCCGTCCCTGCCCTCCGATCAGGATTTTTCGCTCAGGCCAGCCACGCCTTGAGAACCTTCAGGCACTCACGGATGGCGTCCGCGCTGACGTGCTCGTCGTCGGAGTGGGCCAACAGGGGATCACCCGGCCCGAAGTTCACCGCTGGAATACCCAGCTCGCTGAACCTCGCGACATCGGTCCAGCCGTACTTGGGTTTTGGCTCTGCACCCACGGCGGACACAAAAGCGGCCGCTGCTGGATGGTTCAGACCGGGACGCGCACCGGCAGCCGCATCCGTCCGGACAACATCGAAACCGGACAGGAGGTCGCGGACATAGGCTTCCGCCTGGTCCGGGCTCTTATCCGGAGCGAAGCGGTAATTCACTTCGATCACCGTTCGGTCAGGGATGACGTTGCCGGCTGTCCCTCCGCTGATCAGCACTGCGTTGAGGCTCTCGCGGAAATCGAGGCCCTCAACGCCCACCGTGGCTGGCTGG
>NZ_KI914982.1:5334-23818 GCF_000520595.1 Arthrobacter sp. H5 | reverse complement strand
CCCACCGTGGCTGGCTGGTGGTCGCGCAGACGCACCAGTATTTCGGCCGCTCCGTGTATTGCGTTCTCTCCCATCCAGGCCCGCGCGGAATGAGCGGCCTTTCCAGCGGTGGTCACATCGAAGCGGGCGGTCCCGTTGCAGCCGCCCTCGACGGTGCCGTTGGTCGGTTCCAACAACACGGCAAAGTCGGCGTGAAGCCAATCGGCGTATCGATCCGCAAGCCGGCCGAGTCCGCTCAGGTCCGCTGCCACCTCCTCGTGGTCATAGAAAACATAGGTGATGTCCCTGGACGGATCAGTGAGGGACGCAGCGAGTGCCAGTTGGACCGCTACACCACCCTTCATATCCGTTGCACCCCTGCCGTACAGCACGCCGCCTTCCCAAGTGCTCGGTACCGTTCCCCGCGATCCGGGCACGCGCGGCAACGGCACTGTATCCAGATGTCCTGCGAGGATGACGCGCTCGGCACGTCCAAGCGAAGTGCGCGCGATGATGGAATCGCCGTCGCGCACCACTTCCAAATGGGTGCATCCGTGCAGGACCGATTCCACTGCATCGGCGAGGGTCGTCTCGTTACCGGAAACACTCTCGATGTCCAGCAAGGCCGCCGTCAGGTCAGCTACATCGGATGCGGGATCAAGTGATGGGCGGTTCAGTGCAATCATTTTCCCAAGCCTACCGGGCGAGGGCCCCGCGCCGAGCGGAGCGAGGGGTGGGAGCGCGGGAGGCGCTACGCTCGGTAGAATGGGGCCATGACTGAAACCGTCTCCACTGTCTCTCACACAGATCCTGCCTCGTCCCGCACAGCGCACGGTATGGGCCTCGCCACTGTCACTGATGACGGTACGGTGCTCGATGTCTGGTATCCGCGGCCCGGCTTCGACGCCGCCGGCCAGCAGGATCTGCGGAGTGATCTGGAATCGATCGCACAGTCCGATGCGCTGCGGGGGACAACCCAGCAGGTCATCCAGATGGTAAGCCATCTCGACACTCCTCCGGCCGATACCTCCGACGCCTACCTGAGGCTGCACTTCCTCTCGCATCGGCTCGCGCAACCCAACAGCATCAACCTGGACGGGGTTTTTGGCCTCCTCGCCAACGTTGTCTGGACCAACCACGGGCCCTGCGCCGTGCAGGATTTCGAGACGACCCGGCTTCGGCTTCGCTCACGAGGCCCGGTGGTGGTCTTCAGCGTGGACAAGTTCCCCCGGATGGTGGACTATGTGATGCCCTCCGGCGTCCGAATTGCCGATGCTGACCGCGTCAGGCTGGGCGCCCACCTCGCAGAAGGCACCACAGTAATGCACGAAGGCTTCATCAACTTCAACGCCGGGACTCTTGGCCACTCAATGGTGGAAGGCAGAATTTCTGCGGGAGTCGTGGTGGGTAACGGATCGGACATTGGTGGCGGCGCGTCCATCATGGGGACACTCTCCGGGGGCGGACGGGAACGCATTTCGATTGGCGAGCGCTGCCTGCTCAGCGCGCAGGCGGGAGTGGGCATCTCGCTCGGTGATGATTGTGTGGTGGAGGCTGGCCTGTACATCACGGCCGGGACCAAGGTCACGCTCCCAGATGGTGCAGTGGTCAAAGCGGCCGAGCTTTCCGGCGAATCAAGCATCCTGTTCCTGCGCAATTCGACCACCGGCGTTGTGGAAGCGCGGCAGCGCAAGGGGCAGGGCATTGCCCTCAATGCTGCGCTCCACGCGAACTAGGGCGCGGTGGCGCAGACAAAAGCACAGGCACGACGACGGCGGCGCCTCCGTACGTCGTTGGTCCTGCTGACGCTGGTCGCCCTGGTGGGTGGCGGCATTTACCTTGCAGTAAGCCAGGTCAATTCCTCAGAGATTCTTGTGAGGGAGCGGTGCACTGCGGTCGTCGGCGCTGATACTTACGAACTGGGGCCGGAACAGGCGTCCAATGCCTCCCTGATCTCGGGGATAGCCGTGATGCGGGGGCTTCCCGCACGCGCCGCGTCAATCGCCCTGGCCACGGCTCTTCAGGAGTCTGGCCTGCGTAACCTTGATTACGGCGATCAGGCCGGTCCAGATTCCCGGGGATTGTTCCAGCAACGGCCCTCGCAGGGCTGGGGGTCGGAAACACAGGTGATGGATCCGGTTTACGCGGCGGGGGCGTTCTATGATGCCTTGGTTGCAGTGCCGGACTATGACAGCCTTTCTATTACCGAAGCGGCCCAGACCGTGCAGCGCAGCGCGTTCCCCGACGCGTATGCCGATCATGAGGCGGAGGCCCGGGCGTTTGCCTCAGCCTTGACCGGACAGTCCCCTGCGTCGCTGAACTGCGTACTGAGGAAGGTCACGGAGCCTGGTGACCCTGCGGCAGTCCAGGCCCGTCTTGGCGGTATCTTCACTTCGGTGGATTCCACCGTGGGCGAGGCTGACGTTACGTTGAGTGCCTCGGGCGCCAACGGGTGGGCAGCCGCGCAGTGGGCGGTTGCCAACGCCAAAGCCCTCAACATAGAGTCGGTCTCGCATTCCGGGTTGGAGTGGATCCGCGCCGAGGGAGGCTGGAAATCGGCGGAAACCCGTTCCGGTGAGGTGGTCATCACCCTGGCCGCTGGACCGGATGCGTAACCGGCTGGCGTAGGCGAAATGGTCAGACGAGCAGTTCCACTACCGGTTGGATATAGCTCCGGAAAGCCGGCTCGTCGTCGTGCAATCCCTGGCTCATGATGAGTTTGTTAGGTTCCACATACCAGGCCCGGTTCTCGCTGAGTGGAAGTTCCACCACCTTGAGCGTGAAGCCGCGTGCGTCGCGTCCAAGTTCCAGAACACGTTCCTCAACCAGCCCGCCGAAGAGCTGCTGTCTGCCTGCAGTCACACGCTCCTGCCTGAGCTGGACGTACTCCGCTCTGCGCTCCCCCGACCAGGTCATGGCGGCACCGTAGTGCGCGTGTGCCAGCAGCTGCAAGGCCGGCAGGGAGTCGAACTCCGGAAAATCCGGCGGCGACGCGGAAGCCGCCCCGTAGGAATGGTTTGACACCAGCTGGTGCCACCAGGTTTCCCACTCGATGCGCAGAGCAGTCACCCCTCCGGCAGCGTGGACGAGTTGACGAGGATCGGAGCGGTGCACGGCCGGCGCCGCGCGCGAAATAGCAGGAGTACCACAGCCATCGAGGCCCGCCGAGTCCCTCAGATAAAGCGCTAACAACATTGCCGGCGACGTATCCACGTTGATCTGCCATGACGGGTCAGCTGTTTCCCGCATTAATCGCTGCCTTCCACTTCAGCGGGCCCTGTCCTTGACCAGGGGTGGGCGCCCGGCATACTGATCTAAGGGTAGACCGAACGTCGCAACTGCTCCAGAGCCACAATTCTCTCAACATCGCTTCCGGGAATTACCCTTAGTCACATGAAGATATTGGTTACCGGCGGAAGCGGTTACATAGGTTCACACACAACTCTTGCCTTCCTGGAGGAGGGCCATGACGTGGTGGTGGTGGACAACCTGGCCAACTCAAGCGAGACCGCCCTGAAGCGGGTGGAACAGCTGGCTGGAAAGCCACTGACCTTCCATCAGGTTGATCTGCTGGATGAGCCCGCCCTGGAGAAGGTTTTCGTGACCGAGGCGATTGACGCCGTCGTGCACTTTGCGGGTTTGAAAGCTGTTGGGGAGTCGGTCGAGAAGCCGTTGTTCTACTATCACAACAACGTGGGCGGCACACTCAATCTGCTGCGTGTGATGGACCGTCATGATGTGCGGACGCTGGTTTTCAGCTCATCGGCAACCGTTTACGGCGCATCCGAGGAGGTGCCGCTGATCGAAAAGATGCCCCTGGACGCGGTCAACCCCTATGGCCGAACCAAGGAACAGATTGAAGATATCCTGACCGACGTCGGGGCTGCTGATGGACGGTGGAACATCGCGCTGCTTCGGTACTTCAACCCGGTGGGCGCCCACGAGTCCGGCTCGATCGGCGAAGACCCAACCGGCGTCCCCAATAACCTGCTCCCTTTCGTGGCGCAGGTTGCGGTGGGACGGCGTGAAAAGGTCATGGTGTTCGGCAATGACTACCCCACACCGGATGGCACAGGAGTCCGCGACTATATCCATGTGGTGGATCTCGCCGCCGGCCATCTGGCCGCCCTCAACTATCTGACCAGCCACACCGGCGTCCACCGCTGGAACCTCGGCACCGGTAACGGCTCATCGGTGTTGGAGGTATTGGCAGCCTTCTCCAAGGCAGCCGGGCACGAGGTTCCCCGAGAGTTTGCGCCGCGTCGTCCGGGGGATGCTGCCGTGAGCTACGCCGATCCGTCCTCTGCGCTGGCGGACCTGGGCTGGTCCGCCAATAAGTCACTGGATCAAATGTGCGAAGACCACTGGCGCTGGCAAAAAAACAACCCACAGGGTTACGCGCCTTCGTAGGAGAGTCGGCGGGATCTCCACGCGGCGCCGGGGGCGCTTTAGACAATCACCGGCGGTCGACCTGGAGCCGCCAGGCCCGTGTGGAGACCCTAGCGAGCGGGGTAGTGCCGCTCGGGTTCTCCCGTGTATAGCTGCCGTGGCCGGCCAATCTTGGTCTGCGGATCCTGCATCATTTCGCGCCATTGGGCAATCCAGCCCGGGAGGCGTCCGATGGCGAAGAGCACCGTGAACATTTTCTCGGGGAAGCCCATAGCCTTGTAAATCAGCCCCGTGTAGAAGTCCACGTTGGGGTAGAGCTTTCGCTCGATAAAGTAATCATCCGCCAGAGCCTTTTCCTCAAGGCGCATGGCAATCTCGAGCAGTTCATCATTACCGCCCAGCTTGCCGAGGATGTCGTGTGCAGTGGCCTTGACAATCTTGGCGCGGGGATCGTAGTTCTTGTAGACCCGGTGTCCGAAGCCCATGAGCTTGACGCCGTCTTCCTTATTCTTGACCTTCTCCATGAAGTCCTCCGGCCGCGTGCCGTCGGCCTTGATCTGGCGAAGCATGTTCAGCACTGCCTCGTTGGCACCGCCGTGCAAAGGACCAAAAAGTGCGTTGATGCCCGCGGAAATGGAGGCGAACATGTTGGCGTTGGAGCTGCCCACCAGACGGACGGTGGACGTTGAACAGTTCTGCTCATGGTCAGCGTGGAGGATGAGCAGCAGGTCAAGTGCCTTGACCATGAGCGGATCGAGATCATACGGCTCGGCCGGAAGCCCGAAGGACAGGCGCATGAAGTTCTCCACGAGGTTCATGGAGTTGTCCGGGTACAACATGGGCTGGCCAATGGACTTCTTGTGCGCATAGGCCGCGATTACCGGCAGCTTGGCCATGAGGCGGAACGTAGAGAGCTCAACCTGCTCATCGTCAAACGGGTCCAGGGAGTCCTG
This sequence comes from Arthrobacter sp. H5, assembly GCF_000520595.1. GTDB lineage: Bacteria > Actinomycetota > Actinomycetes > Actinomycetales > Micrococcaceae > Arthrobacter_D. Next base: position 18,497 of record NZ_KI914982.1, on the reverse strand, counting down.
ATAGAAAGTGGACAGCGCCGACACAGCCGATGAGAGGACCGGCATGGGGTGCGCGTCCCGAGGGAAACCACCAAAGAAACCCTTGAGTTCTTCATGCAGGAGTGTGTGGCGGCGAATCCGGTCGTCGAAGGCCGAGAGCTCGCTGGGCGTGGGCAGGTTGCCGTAGATCAGCAGGTAGGAGACCTCGAGGAAGCTCGAGTGCTGCGCCAGCTGATCGATCGGATAGCCGCGGTACCGCAAAATACCCTGGTCACCGTCAATGTAGGTGATCGCGGACGTTGTTGCAGCCGTGTTCATGAATCCGGGGTCGAACGTAACGGCGCCCGTCTGCTTCAAGAGCTTTGAAACGTCGTAGCCGTGGTTGCCCTCGGCAGCAGTAATCAGGGGAAGGCTGAGGTTGCCCCCGTCATACTGCAATGAGGCGCCGTTGTGCTCAGTCATTGACTCTCCTTATGGGAGCTTGAGTAAAAGCATGCATAGTCAGCTAAAACGCTACCGGTAGGGACGGCCGGAGCACTAATCGATACGCCTTCTGTTGTGCAATAGCAACATGACGGCTACGCGCCCAGACGGCCGATGGCCGCATCAATGCGCTCATCACTTCCAGTCAGGGCCACCCGGATAAAGCCGCTACCAGCTTCACCGTAGAACGTGCCCGGACCAACAACAATCCCCAAAGCGGCAAGCCGTCCGACGGTGTGCCAGGTGTCTTCGCCAGCAGTGGCCCACAGGTACAGACCCGCTTCAGAATGATGCAGCGTGAGCCCAAAGCCCTCAAGAGCGGGAATGAGGCGTTCGCGGCGGGACCGGTAGAGATCTTTCTGTTCGGCAACATGACGGTCATCCTTGAGAGCCACCCGCATCGCCTCCTGGACCGGGAACGGCACGATCATGCCCGCATGCTTACGCGAATTGACCAGATTTGCGAGGATCCCGCCGTCGCCGGCTGTAAAGGCAGCACGGTAGCCGGCCAGATTGGACTGCTTGCTCAGCGAATACACCGCCAGCAGAAGCTCGTGGCTGCCGCCGTTGACCCGCGGATCAAGCACGCTGGGTACGGCCTGACCCCCACGGGCGCTGTCCCACTGGCCCCATCCCAGCTCGCCGTAGCATTCATCCGAGGCGACAACTGCGCCAATTGCGCGGGCTTCCTCCACTACGCTCCGCAGCCCATCCGTGTCGAGGACGCTTCCCGTTGGGTTTCCCGGCGAGTTGACCCAGACCAGACGTACCCTGCTGCGAGTTTGCGAATCGAGCCCGGCGAGGGAATCCGCGGCCACTGGTGTCGCACCGGCGAAGTGAGCCCCCATGTCATAGGTGGGGTAGGCAACTGAAGGACGCACGACGACGTCGCCCGGTCCCAGCCCCATCAGGGTAGGCAACCACGCGACGAGCTCCTTGGAACCGACCGTGGGCATGACGTGCGCGGGATCGAGCCCGGGGACGTTGCGCCGTCGTGCAAACCATGCGCTGATTGCTTCCCTGAGCTCGGGCGTGCCGTGGGTGGTGGGATAGCCGGGGGCGTTGGAGGCGCCCGCAAGTGCCCGCTGGATGAGTTCGGGAGTGGGGTCGACGGGGGTCCCGATCGACAGGTTCACCACTCCGCCCGGATGCTTTTGCGCCTCCTGGATGTACGTACCCATGGAGTCCCACGGGTAATCCGGCAGGCTGAGCCCAAAGGGCTTGTTAGGGCTCACGCGTCCTGGTTCTGCGGAGGCAGGACGGCAATGATCGGGTGGTCCTTGCCGGTATTGCCCAGCTTGGCAGCGCCGCCGGGCGAACCAATGTCGTCGAAGAATTCAACGTTGGCCTTGTAGTACTCGGCCCACTCCTCCGGGGTGTCATCCTCATAGTAGATGGCTTCAACCGGACATACGGGTTCGCAGGCTCCGCAGTCAACGCACTCGTCGGGATGGATGTACAGGGACCGTTCGCCTTCGTAGATGCAATCCACGGGGCACTCTTCAATGCAGGCCTTATCTTTAACATCCACGCACGGCTGTGCTATTACGTAGGTCAACTTCCCAGCCTTTCCTTTGGGACATGTACACGCTTAGCGCTCATCTCAGCTTAACGCACAGCACCAGAGGAGCCGCACTGAGGCATGACCGGCCTAACACGCCGTAATATGGCACGCTATGGCCATGAAATTCCCCGCCTCACTGGTAACCGGCGACCGTGTTGTAGTGCGGTACAGGGTGGATGACGGTCTGACCGACGCACTCGGTGAACTGATTGCGCTGGATGGAGTGTCCTGCACCGTGCACACCCGTCGAGGCGACGTCGTCGTGCTCTTGGAACAGGTGACCGCGGCCAAAGCCGTGCCGCCCGCTCCCCCGCGCCGACGTGTCCGTCCTCGTGGCCAGTGAGACAGCGAATTCATCGGGCAGGTTGCTCCGTGCTTGGCGTACTGATTGACTAATGTCAATCAGTACGCCAAGCTATCGTATGCTTTTAGCTATGGAAACAGATGAGGATGTGCAGGCACGCGGCCGGGCGCTGAGCTCCCCCGTTCGTCTCAGGATCCTGCGTCTATGCCTTCACAAAGGCAGAACCAACAAGGAAATTGCGGAGATCCTCGACCTCAATCCTGCCACCGCACTACATCACGTGCGCACGCTCCTGGCCACAAGCTTCCTCGAAGCAGAGGAGCCGCGCACTGGCAACCGCGGCGCTAAGGAAATCCCCTACCGGGCAACCGGCCTCTCCTGGCGCAGCAAGACGCCCAACGCCGCACCGGTGCTGGTGGAAACTTTCCTTCAGGAGATAGACGGGCTGGCCCCGTCGGAGATTGACGTCTGGCGGCTCGGCGTCCGGTTGAATGACGCCAACCGCACGGAAATGATGGAGAGAATCCGCAACATTTTCGAAGAGTACGCACTGCGTGAATCAGACGTGGACGGCACGGCAACCTCAATCATGCTGGCCCACCATCTGGACCGAGCGGCAGATTAGGCCGACTGCAGCGCCGCCGTCGAGCGCTTCAGAACCCACCACGACACCGCTACGGCCACCACGGTGACCGCTGCAAGACCAACAACCCACACGTAGCCCGCCACGCCGATAACCGGGACTGCTCCATCAGCGGTTCCCGTCACAATCAGGCTTCCCAGCGATCCCGTGGCAATGAATCCCACAATCACATAGGCCGCCACCCCCGTGAGCGCAACCATCATCACATTGCGGGCCCACAGCGAGACATACAACGCAACACTTCCGGCCAGCAGAACGGCACCAATCGCCCCGGCAGCAACTCCAACCCCAAACGGGTACCAGACATGGGCGTGCAACGCGGTTCCAAGCAAAGCGGCGATCACTCCGCCGACAACCGCCCCTGTCACCTGCCGCCAGAGCGGCACGGGAGGGCGCTGGGGTACGACGACGGCGGAACCAGGCTCCGCGCCGTCGTCATACTTTGTGCCTTGTCCTGCCGGATCAGCCACAGCGCGCAGTTACCGCTAGACGCGCGCCCGCGAGCGGGCGGCGCGCATGCGCTCGTTGGCGTCGAGGATGACCTTGCGGATGCGAATGGATTCCGGCGTAACTTCAACGCACTCGTCCTCGCGGGCAAACTCAAGGGACTCCTCAAGGGTGAGCTTGCGTGGCGGGGTCAGGTTCTCGAAGCTGTCGGAGGAAGCGGCACGCATGTTGGTGAGCTTCTTTTCCTTGGTGATGTTCACGTCCATGTCATCGGCGCGGGAGTTCTCGCCGACGATCATGCCTTGGTATACCTCGGATGTCGGGGCAACAAAGAAGGAACCGCGCTCCTGCAGATTGATCATTGCAAACGGGGTGACCACCCCTGCCCGGTCGGCGATCATGGAGCCGTTGGTGCGGTACTCAATGTCCCCCGCCCAGGGCTCGTAACCCTCGGAGATGGACGCCGCGATGCCTGCGCCGCGGGTGTCCGTGAGGAAGCGGGTACGGAAACCAATCAGGCCGCGGGCAGGAACAATGAATTCCATCCGCACCCAGCCGGTGCCGTGGTTCGCCATGTTGGTCATGCGTCCCTTGCGGGCCGCCATGAGCTGGGTGACGCCGCCGAGGTATTCCTCGGGAACGTCAATAGTCATGTGTTCCATCGGTTCGTGGATCTTGCCATCGACGGTGCGGGTGACCACCTGCGGCTTGCCCACCGTAAGTTCAAAGCCTTCGCGCCGCATCTGCTCAACCAGAATGGCCAGTGCCAGCTCGCCTCGACCCTGGACTTCCCACGCATCCGGACGCGCTGTGGGCAACACCTTGAGCGAAACGTTACCGATCAGTTCCTTGTCCAGCCGGTCCTTGACCTGGCGGGCGGTGACCTTGGCGCCCTTGACCCTGCCGGCCAACGGCGAGGTGTTGATACCGATGGTGACGGAAATCGCCGGGTCATCCACGGTGATCAGCGGGAGTGGCTGTGGATTGTCGAGATCGGTGAGGGTCTCGCCGATGGTGATGTCTTCGATTCCGGCAACGGCCACGATCTCGCCCGGTCCCGCGGAATCGGTGGGCACGCGGTCAAGCGCCTTGGTGGCCAGCAGTTCGGTGATCTTCACGGTTTTGAGCTCGCCGTTCTGACGGGCCCAAGCAACCTGCTGGCCTTTACGAAGAGTGCCGTTGAAAATACGCAGCAGGGCAAGGCGTCCAAGGAACGGCGAAGCGTCGAGGTTGGTGACGTGGGCCTGCAGCACACCGTTGGGATTGTAACGGGGCGCGGGAATGTGATCGATGATGGTCTGGAAAAGCGGCTCAAGATTGTCATTTTCCGGAACGGTGCCGTCAGCCGGCTGCTCCAAAGAGGCGGCGCCTTCGCGGGCAGCTGCGTAGACCACAGGCACGTTCAATACCGAATCGAGGTCAAGATCCGGGACCTCATCTGACAGGTCGGAGGCGAGACCCAGGAGCAGGTCCATGGATTCGCTGACTACTTCATCTATTCGGGAGTCAGGACGGTCGGTCTTATTGACCAGCAGCACCACCGGGAGTTTTGCGGCCAGCGCCTTGCGGAGTACAAAGCGGGTCTGCGGCAACGGCCCCTCAGAAGCATCGACCAGCAGCACAACGCCGTCCACCATGGACAGTCCTCGCTCCACCTCACCGCCGAAGTCAGCGTGGCCGGGCGTGTCAATCACGTTGATGGTGATCGTTTCACCTTTGGCGGCCGGACCCTTGTAGAACACCGTGGTGTTCTTGGCGAGGATGGTGATGCCCTTCTCACGCTCAAGGTCGCCGGAGTCCATGACCCGGTCTTCGAGATGATTGTGGGCGGCAAAGGAGTTGGTCTGCCTCAGCATGGCGTCGACCAGGGTGGTCTTTCCGTGGTCAACGTGCGCCACAATGGCAACGTTGCGGAGATCGCTGCGTACAGCGGTGTTGCCTGTGGAATCAGACATGCGTAAGGACTCAATTCGTTTGCTTAGGGAAAAATGAATGGCGGCAGCACAGTGCGCCCTCATACCAGTCTAAGCTCTGGAGAAAATATGGCCTAACGCGGGTCGCGTGAGAACAGCGCACGACGGCGGCACCCGCGTTGGGCGGGCACCGCCGTCGCACTGTGTTTGGTCCGGTTACTACTACTCGGCGGCCGCCATCAGCTTGGCCCGCAGCTCGCGGCGTTCCCGTTGCTTTTCCGGATTTGGCAGCGGCACCGCGGCCAGCAGCCGCTGCGTGTAGGGATCCTGCGGGCTGCGCAGAATCTGGTCCCTGGTCCCCTGCTCCACGATCTTGCCGCGGCGCATCACACAGATGCGGTCGGACATGAGATCCACAACCGCCAGGTCATGGGTTACAAACAGACAGGCGAAGCCCATCTCCTGCTGCAGATTTTTCAAGAGCTCAAGCACCGTTGCCTGCACTGATACGTCAAGCGCCGAGGTGGGCTCATCCGCGACCAGCAGTTTGGGCTTGAGGGAGAGTGCACGGGCGATACCCACCCGCTGCTTCTGCCCACCCGAGAGTTCATGCGGGTACCGGTTGCGGTACGCACGCGGCAGTTCCACCTGGTCCAAGAGCTTTTCGATGCGCTTCTGCAGGTCAGCCCCCTTGGCAACCTTCGCCAGGAACATCGGCTCCCCAATACTCTCGCCGAGCGGAAGCCGCGGGTTCAACGAGGACGATGGATCCTGGAACACCATGCCAACGCTTCGCCGCAGCTCAAACAGCTCCTTGCGGCTTGCATTGGAAATTTCCTGCCCTGTGACTTTGAGTGAGCCTTCAGCCACTTTCAAGAGCCCGACGGCGGCCCGGCCTATGGTGGTCTTGCCGGAGCCCGACTCGCCGACCAGGCCTAGGATCTCCCGCGGGTAGATTGTGATGTTGGCATCCTCGACAGCGCGAAACGCCGGCACCCTGCCCTGCTTTGGGTACTCGATAGCAACACCGGTGAGCTCCAGGACCGGGGCGCCCTTGCCCCCCGCCGCCGCTTTCTCCGCTTCCTGCAGCCTCGCCTGATTCTCACGTTCACGGCGCATCAGTTCCGCGTGGTCAATGCCCTGAAGGTCTGAATGTGTTGCCGCGGCCAGCGCAGCCGACACATCGATCTCCCCGCTGTCATCATCGCTGCCACGGCCAAGATGCGGAACAGCAGCAAGAAGTTTCTGCGTGTACGGGTGCTCAGGATGATGGAAGATCTTCTCCGCCGACCCCGCCTCGACAATCCTCCCCTGACTCATCACCACGATCTTGTCCGAGAGATCCGCGACAACGCCCATGTCATGCGTAATAAGGACGATCGCGCTGTTGAGCTTGCTGCGGAGATTACGCATGAGGTCGAGGATCTCCGCCTGGACTGTTACGTCCAGTGCGGTGGTCGGCTCATCAGCGATCAGCAGTTTGGGATCACAGGACAGCGACTGCGCAATCATTGCGCGCTGCCTCTGCCCGCCCGAAAGCTGGTGGGGGTAGGACTTGAATGCCTTGTCCGGATCCGGCAGCTCGACCATGTCAAGCAGCTTGAGAGCACGCTCCTTGGCTTCCTGCGGCGAAATCTCGTTGTGCAGCCGGAGTGTCTCGATAATCTGGAACCCTATGGTGTATACGGGGTTCATGGCGGTCATGGGTTCCTGGAAGATGACCGCTACGTCGCGGCCCCTGACCTGGCGGAGTTTGCTCCCTGTGAGGCCGAGTATCTCGCGCCCGTTGAGCTTGACGCTGCCGGTGACCCGGCTGTTTGACGGAAGAAGCCCCAGCAGCGCCATTGAGCTGGCGCTCTTGCCGGATCCTGATTCACCAACAATGGCAAGCACCTCCCCGGCCTTGACATCGTAGTCAAGGTCGATGGCCGCGGGGATCCATTCCTTTTCCACTCCGTAATCGACACACAGGTCTCTTACCTGTAGAACGGGAACCTCATCGCCGACGGCCGGGGATTGCCCGGTGTCCAGATGTTCATTGACGCCTTCGGTCATGATTGCTTCTTTCCTTCCCAATGAATCCGGGTATGTTCCTTGATTGGTGAACTCAGCCGGAATCCTGAAACTATGTGGGTATGACTACCCCTGCTAATGCGAATCAACCCGTAGTGTTCAAACCGCGGACGGGCAAGTGGTTCGCCGGCGCCACGTGGGTCTTGGTGGGCATTGGACTGGTCTTTGCCGTGGTGACTGGTGGGTTTGAGGGGCTCCAGACCGCGTTGCCCCTGCTGACGTTGGCGTACCTTGCATGGTGGCTGTTCTGGTACCCGTCGGTGTGCGTTGATCAGTCCGGCGTCACCCTGATCAACCCCGTGCGCAGCGTCAGCGTTCCCTGGGCCTCCTTGATACACGTTGACACAAAATATTCGCTGACCCTGATCACGCCCACCGGACGGTACGGGTCCTGGGCAGCACCTGCCCCCGGGATCTGGGGGACCCACCGTGGGAGACCGGAGCACGTCCAGGGCCTTCCGGGCACCACCTATGGGCACGGCCAATCCATTAGGCCAGGAGACCTTAAGAACACCGACTCGGGTGCGGCAGCCTATCTGGTTCGCAGCCGTTGGAACGAACTGGTCGAAGCCGATCAACTCGACCACACCGCGGCCGCCTCGGCAGAAGTGCGGTTCCACTGGATACACACCCTTTGCGCGGCCGCCCTGATCGGCGTGAGCCTGCTGGGCTTCGCCCTTTCCTGATGTGTGCTTGACGACCTGACCATCAGCAACACACCAGACGGCGCAGCCGGCACCGTGCGGAAGACTCTTCCGCACGGTGACCCGGCTTTCGCTGATGTCCAGCATGTTAGGCCTTCAACTGCTTGGGGTCTGCGGTTGCTCCGACCATGGTCGCTTTCTTGGCGTTGAACTTCTTTTGACGCGGATCGAAAGCATCACGCAGCCCATCACCAATGAAGTTGATGCTGAGGCAGATGATGATGATGAAGATGCCAGGCCACCAGAAGAGCCAGGGGCGGGTGTTGAATGCCTCCTGATTGTCGCTGATCAGACTACCCAGCGATACATCCGGTGGCTGAACTCCCAGGCCAAGGTAGGACAGCGCGGTTTCCAGCAGGATGGCCGATGCCATCACCAGAGTTGTGTTGACAATGATCACGCCAATGGCATTGGGCAGGATGTGCTTGAAGATGATCCGTGTGTCGGACGCACCGGCAATCCGGGCGGCGTCGACAAACTCCCGCTCACGAAGGCTCAGGAACTCACCCCGGACCAGACGCGCGAGGCCTGTCCAGATAATCAGGCCAACGAAGATCCCCAGCAGGATAACGCCGGCGCTGCCGCCAAACAGGCTGCGAAGAAAAGTATCCCGGCCGGAGATATCGCGGCCGATGGTACCGAGAACGGCGGCCAGGATAACCAGCGGGATAACAATGATGACGTCGGTGAGCCGCATGAGTATGCTTTCGACCCAACCGCGGAAATAACCCGACACACCCCCGATAATCACTCCCAGGGCTGCACCGAGAAAGCCGATGATGAACATGATAATCAGCGACAGCTGCGTGCCCCGCATGGTCATAGCAAACATGTCCCGGCCAACGCGGTCCTGACCGAAGGGGTGGTCACCAAAATTGAACGGGAATTGCCATGTGGGCGCTGCGCCATTCTCCAGCGGCAGCGTCTGCGTGTAGCTGTACTGCCACCATCCCGGTATGCCGGCGTAGCCGATGGATGTAAACGCCAACAGGAACACGGCAACGAAGACAACGATGCTCCCCACAGCGGCGGTGTGGCCGAAGAACCGTTTGCGAACCAGTTGTCCTTGGCTCAGCCCCTTGGCTTCGGCTTCCTTCGGCGTTGCATTGGGATCTTGCGTTGGTGCGCTCATGCTTTCACCCTTACTCGTGGATCCAGTACGGAATAGACCAGGTCGGCCACCAGGTTGAAGACCAGGGCCAGGATGCCGGTGATCAGGAACACGCCCATGACCGGATTCGGATCAACCCTTGACAGTGCCTGGACGAAGAGCTGGCCCATGCCGCTGAAGGCGAATACCTGCTCGGTGATAATGGCACCGCCAATCAAACCTCCAATATCGAACGCAATCAGGGTTGCCAACGGAATCAGCGCATTGCGGAAGGCGTGCCGCATGACCACGGTCCGCTCGCCGAGCCCCTTGGCCCGGGCGGTTCGGATGTAGTCCTGGTTCATGATCTCCAGCATGGAGGCCCGCGAGTAGCGGCTGTAGCCGGCTAGGGAAATAAGCATCAAGGCGACGGTCGGCAGCAGGAGGTGCGTAAACGTATCAAGACTTATGATCCAGAAATCACCGTCAATATTGGGCGTCGACGAACCTATGGTGGCAATGGGTCGGCCGCGGATGCGGCCGTTGTCCACATACGCCGGCCAGGACTGCATGAAGCGGTCCAGCAGTATCAGGAAAGCCACCAGGAAAGCGGTCAATGCTGCGGCGTTCATGCTCTGCCGGCGGTCGTATCCGCCCATGAAATAGCCCACAGCCAGACCTACAAGCACTGTGGCAACGGCAAGCAGGAAGATCATGAGCGGTGTCGCTTGATCCAGCAACGGCTGCACAGGAAAGTATGCGATTGCCCCTATACCCACGGTGATCAGCGCCGAATAGAGTGCCTTGCGGTTCTTGAGGCCCGCGGTGAGGAGAGTCATTCCGTAGGCGATTCCCACACCGCCGATCAGAATGACAATCAGGCCGATGCCGGGTTGGAGGAACCACCTGGTGATGTCCAGAAGCCACAGAATTCCTGCGGCAACAACAAATCCGATTGCCGCGGCAATGAATTTGCGTTTGAGTGACCCGTTGGAAACCAGGAACCAAATGAAAGCACTCACGAGGCCCACGATCATCAGGGCTACCAGTGGGATTACTGGGTCCTGCAGGAAGTCATTAAAGCCAATGGCACCGTACTCCTTGAGCAGCACCGCCACCCAGAAAACGGGGAGTGAGAAGAAGAGGAAAGCCATGAATGTGACGCCGTAGTCAAGTCCACTGTATTGGCGAAGGGCGGTGATGATACCGAGGGAGATGCCGATCAGGATGGCAAGCACGGTTGCGGCCGTCACCAACTGGATGGTTTGCCCCATGGCTCGGGAAAGTTGGGTGGTCACCTCGATGCCGGTGACGCTGAAGCCAAGGTCGCAGGTTCCCGCGAAGGGTACAAGGCAGCTTGCGGCGCCTCCGAGCCATTCGAAGTACCGGAGGACCGGTGGCACGTCGAGGCTGAGTAGATCGGTCCGCTGCTGAATCAGTGCTTCCCGGTTGGGCGAATTGCTGGCACGCAGGTCCATTAGTGGGTCACCTGACACCGCTGTCAGCAGATACACAATGAAGGATGCGCCCAGCAAGATGAGTACGGCGGCAATAAGCCGCCGGACGATGTAGGTCAGCATAGTTTTATAACCTCAATGTTAAGGTTCCGGGGATCGCCCGGGGTTGTCGCAAAAAGTGTAATGCACGTTACGTGTCGTCGATATTTGGGAAGTCCCAATCGCTCCATCTCGATAAAAGGGATCGTGACACCAGAAGGCGCTGGGACCACTTACGCGGGCCCAGCGCCTCCAGCGGTACATCTCTAGTTGTCTAGGGATAGAGCCATACGGACTACTCCGTGACGGACCACTCCCATACGTTCCAGAACACACCGGTCTGGGTTGGGTTGAACTCCACACCCTGAACCCGATCGGCAACTGCAACGAATCCGGGGCCCTGGAACAGCGGCAGACCGAACGCGGTCTCAAAGAGCCTACGGTCGACGATGGTTGACAGCTCGTCCTGACGTGCTTCGTCGGTGGTGACAATCAGCTCATCCATTGCTGCCTGAGCTTCTTCATCGCACCACTGACCGAAGTTGGATGCTGATCCGCAGCCGTAAAGCTGTGGGACACCGGTCACGCCAACACCCGAGCTGATCCAACCAAAGATTGAGGCGTCATGCGCTTCGCCCGAGTTCGAGAGCGCGGCACCCCACTCGGTGGCGGGAAGGCCACCGTCCACAACCGTGAAGCCCGCCTGGGTCGCGCTTTCCGCGATCAAGGTGTAGGCATCCACGCGGTTGGGGTTGTCAGCGTTGTACATAATCCGAACCTCAGGAGTGGCACCTTCAAGAAGCTCGGTGGCCATGTCGATGTTCACGTCGTTGTACTCTTCCGAGCCGTTCACCGTGATTGCAGCCTCGTAACCCGGCGTTCCAACGTCGAAGATCTGCGAATCACGCACAACCGCGTCCGGCACGAGCGGCAGGATGGTCGACTCGAGGATTGCCTGGGTTGGCACCGTCAGCAGGAACGCACGACGGACATTCTCATCCTCGAACACTCCGCCCTGGTGGAGGTCAAGGTGGTCGAAGGAGAGGTCGTTAGCCTGCTCGATGGTGATGCCTTCGATCCCTTCTGTGGAAGCCAGGGTGTCCGCAGAAGCCTGCGGGGCGATGACGTCTACTTCACCGTTCTGCAACGCCTGAACCTGCGCCGGAGCCGCCCCGATGAAGCGGATGGTAATTTCGTCCACCATTGGTTCGGGTCCCCACGTGTAGGACTCGTTCTTGACCAGCGTCATTGACTGCTCGGCAACCATGTCCTGAACAACGTAAGGACCGCTGGAGAGGAACAGCGACGGGTCTGTTGGGAGGGATGTGGTGTCGAACGCAGTGTTCCAGAAGTCCCCAACCGCCGAGAGCTCGGGACGTTCCTCCGGGTTCTCCGGATCGCCCTCGGGGGCACTCATGATGAGGTCGATCAGAGCCTGCTCGTCGGCCAGGCCTCCACCTGTGGCCACAACGTGGGCAGGAAGGTCGATGTCGTAGGCAGACTCCCAGTCGGCGAATGGCTCCGAGTATTCGAGGGTCATCGAGCGGCCGTCTTCACCCATCACGGGGAGACCGCTTAGACCAACGCCGCTGGTGTCGCCTGCGTAGTCGAAGTACGTGGTTCCAGTCTCTGCCTCCGGGTCTTCGTCATTGAAGTGCCCGGAGAACACAGCCCACGCGAGCAGCAGATCTCCGCCGTCGATTGGATCGCCGTCAGACCAGGTAACGCCCTCGTTGACCCGGTATTCGATGGTCAGCGGATCCTCCGAGAGGACCTCGTAGGTGCCAAAATCCTCGTTCGGGACGATTTCCGGCGAATTGTCGATGTAGTTGAACCCTGACTGGGTGGCCGTAGACACCTTGCCGTTGATGTCCACGTTGCCGGTGGCGCTGTTTTGGTTGAACGACGTAAATGAGTTGGTCTCAGCAACGGTGACAGTGCCACCCGTAGCCTGAGCGGGGTCTGAGCTATCGGTGTCCTCGCCACCCGTATCGGGACCGGCACAGGCGCCAAGTGCGAGTGCAGCAACTGCGGCAACTCCCACAACTTTGGAAGTACGTGCGAAACGCATTCCGCCTCCTATTTCATGTTCTGGAAAGTGTCTCCTGTGGTTTTACAAAAGACTGACACGCACTTCGTTGGTCAAAGTGGCGTGCCTCACATGAAAAGAAGCCTAAAGGGTAATTGTTGCCGGAAGGTATCAAATCTCTGTTCGGTATCCGGTTGTTACCGAGATGCAACCAAAGATTCCCAGCCAACACCCAGTGACTTCGCAGGAAGCCAGATACGTCCGAGCAGGCGTGAGTCCTGGGCCTTGTGCGTGTTCCCCTTTAGGTTCGGGAACGTTGACGAAGCCACGATCACGACCGACCAGCCCCCGCTGATGTTCATGCCGATCTGAGACCAGCAGGTGCACGCCATGGCTCGAACCGCCTCGTACGCGGCGGCACCCACCTGCCAGCCCGGC
>NZ_KI914982.1:0-5234 GCF_000520595.1 Arthrobacter sp. H5 | reverse complement strand
GCCCGGCTCGAGGATCGACTCCGTCAGACCTTCACGCGACGTTGCAGCGGGACAATCGCGCCGAACTCATCGGTCACGCGATCCTCGGCCATATCCAAGTCGTAGTGCGTCTGCAGGTTGAGCCAGAACTGCGCCGACGTGCCGAAGTACTTGCCGAGCCTCAGTGCCGTATCAGCCGTAACAGCGCGCTTGCCATGCACGATCTCATTGATGCACCGCGGCGGCACTCCGATCGACACCGCGAGGTTGTTCTGCGTGATGCCGAAACCCTCGATGAAGTCCTCCATGAGGACCTCGCCCGGGTGAATGGGAGCGAGCTTGTCAGTGGTAGTCAACGATCTCCACCTCCTCGGACCAACGTCGGTCGCGCGCGTAGCAGATCCGCCCCTGGTCGTTGATCCTGATGCTATCCTGCCCAGCCCGATCGCCCGCCCTTCAACGCCTCGAGCCGGTTTCCGGGTGGAAAAACATAACGAATTACTGTGCAACGTCTCACCGATCGTGCGTCTACCCGCCGTCGCGTTGGCCGTGATCGACACTGCCTTCAGCTTCCCGCAGGGCGTACGGCGTCCACGTCGCCCAGCTCGGGGAACCGATGAGCACACCGTGCTCAAACGAAGCGCACGGACGAAATGGAGCGCGTGCGCTGCTGTTGTCGAGCACCGCGGTCACATCGGCGATTCGGATCGCCGCGCCGAGATGCCCCCATAGACGCGCGTAGCGGTCGCGGATCTTCTGCTCAGGCACCTCATGGCCGCCGCGGCGAACGCGCTCGAGGACGCGCTGGACGGTGAGCTCGACGGGGACGATGACCACATGTAGATACACGAGGTATCCGGCGTCCACGGCGTCTGAGACAAGCTGAACCTTGCTCGGGTGTGAAAACACCGTCTCCGAGATAAAGGACTCCCCGTCGGCGATCCGCTCGCGACGCCGCGCTTCGGCGATCTGCGCGGCCTCGTAAGCACGCGCGGCCTGGGCCTCGGGCCACAGCGAAGCGGCGATCTCGTCGGCGTTGATGAACGGCAGGCCGGTCGTCGGCTTCAGGACGTCACGGACGTAGCTGGACTTCCCGGCACCGTTGGGTCCAACGAGCAGATGCAGCAGCGGCATCAGCCGTGAGCCGGGTGAACGAGGAGGTTGCCGTCCCCGTCGACCTCTGAGTACGATTCGCCTGCCGCGGCGAATTGCGCCGCGTAGTCCAACTCGCCTCGCAGCGCAGTCATGCGATCGGCCCATTCCTCACGGACGATAGCCTGCTCCTGCTCTCCGAGCGAGTCGTATGAGCTCGTGCCTGCGAGGACCTGGATGATCGCACGGTGGTTCACCCCCGGCGACATCTCCAGCTCGCGTCCGATGCGCGCCCAATGCGCAATCTGCTGAGGCACAGTGCGCGACGTGACAAGCGTGGCTGCGAGCGCGGACTCATACACGTCTGCGGGAAGACGGGTCGGCTGGCTGGTCCTAGTCATGGTCCAATAGTAGCACCGTGCTACACGGCCGACCCGGTCGCTCGCACAATAGTTCCTGTTGAGTCATCGCCTACGTGCCTGCCTGCCCCCACTGAAATCTTTCGTCTAACGATGCGTCGAGTGCACTCATCTGACTTTAGCGTCAGCACGGTTCCAAAATCGCTTTACTTGGCCACCAGTTAAGCCTGCAGGCCACGAACATAAGGTACTTGAGGTCCTCCAGCATGGACGGACAGGTCCGTGACCCCACCCCGAGAAAAAACTGCAGACCAGAATTCACCTACACATTGAACCTAAATTCGACGACGTCACCACACATGAAAACGTCTGGAACTCCGAGCGCTGACTCCCCGATGCTCCGCGACGCCTTGGCGCAGCCGCAGGACGATCGTGGAACTCAAGCTCCCCAAGGGTTAAGCAGCTCGATCCCTGTCTGAGCGAAATCTCCCGTGTTCCGGGTCGCGCACGTGGCCCCGTGCGCCCGGCAAATCGCGGCAATCTGGGCGTCGGCCGTGTGGATCGGCATCCCCATCTGCTCGCGCACGACGAGGACGTCTGCGTACTGCTCAGCAGCGATATCGTCGAACGGCAGGATGGCTCGGGTCTCCCGGTAGGGCTCCAGCGCAGCGTCGATCCGATTACTCAGCATCGACCTGCGCCGTCCCTTCGGGAGTCGGCGCACGCCAGCCAGCAACTCGGCGAGAGTGACGGCAGTGATGGAGACCTCGCCACTGAGGGATTCCAGCCACGTGACGACCTGGGAGTCAGGCTGCGGCTTGAATATCTCCGAGATGACGTTCGTGTCGAGAACGATCACTCGAAGTCCACCGCTCGCGCGACGTCTGTGCGCTCGGGGATCGGGAGGTCGTCCACCCCGCCGGCCTCCTGTGCCGCCTGCATGAGCGCCAAGCCGACGTGGGGCCAACTCGCGGCCTTGGTGAGAATTTGGCGGACCTCGGCCTCCATGGAACGGCCGTGCGCCTTCGCCTGCGTGGCGAGCTGCTTCTTCACAGACTCGTCGAGACCGCGGATAACGATGGATGCCATCGTGACCACCTCCTCAAGTGATATCAGCAATGATAGCAAGCGGTTGGGTCTTGAACGAGAACCAACCTGTCAACGAGGGATCAGCACCGGACGCCCCCTTGCGCAGGCGGCGCCCATTCGCAGCGAGCAGTCGCGATCAGCCCCGCCGCAGTGACACTGCGCTCCAGTGAGTCGCGGTTGACCGCCGGCGGGCAGAACGCGTCATGGTCACGCCAACGTGGATACGTTGCTGCTGCACCGAGGTCAACCGATCACGTAGGCGAATCCGCGCCCCTCCGAGGCCACCGCGTGGACGAAGTCTCTGGCCCGATGGAGTAGCTGAGTGGCATAGGCGAGCTCGGACCCCAACGCCTCACAAGAAGAACAGACCCCGTCCATACCAGCTTCCATGTCGTGGTCGCTGATCGACTCCAAGTCCAGGGCGATCAGTGCGACCTCACGTGGAGGAAGGGCGCGCACCCACGGGCGCCATGTGAAACTGTCGTCAGTGTATGTCACCCGCCCTTCGAATATTCGGTAGGCCGCTCTGGCTCCAGCACCCGAAGAGGGCGGAGCAGTAAGCCGCTGCAGGTACGGCCATGCCTTGTCGAGGTAGAGAAGGTCGCGCCCGGTCAGGGATTGTCGGAAGTCTGTGACGCCCTGCGTGAAGCCCGGCTCAAGGCCCAATGCGTCCGCGAGCGGGTCGGAGCCGATCACGGTGAGTGGGTCAGCGAGAGCTTCCTCGGTCTGATCGTTGTCGAATGCGTATGCGTAGTATCTGATTCCCATACGACAATTCTGAGACGGCAGTACGCTGCGCAGGCCGGCATCCTGCCATCTGTGGATAACTCGAGTCAACGGATCGGCGGTCGTCAGACGTTAAATCGAAATTCAATCGCGTTCCTGCACTTGGAAACGTTACGAATTACTGTGCAACGTCTCACCGATCGTACGTTTACCCGCCGTCGCGTTGGCCGTGATCGACACTGCCTTCAGCTTCCCGCAGGGCGTACGGCGTCCACGTCGGCCAGCTCAGGGAACCGATGAGCACACCGTACTCAAACGAAGCGCACGGACGAAATGGAGCGCGTGCGCTGCTGTTGTCGAGCACCGCGGTCACATCGGCGATTCGGATCGCCGCGCCGAGATGCCCCCATAGACGCGCGTAAAGGTTGCCATCCTCGTCGACCTCTGAGTGCTGTTCGCCTGCGGCGGCGATTGCGCCGCGTAGTCCAGCCCGCCTCGCAGCGCAGTCATGCGATCGGCCCATTCCTCACGGACGATTGCCCCTGCTCTCCGAGCGAGTCGTATGAGCTCGTGCCTGCGAGGACCTGGGTGATCGCACGGTGGTTCACCCCCGGCGACATCTCCAGCTCGCGTCCGATGCGCAATCTGCTGAGGCACGGTGCGCGATGTGACGAGCGTGGCTGCGAGCGCGGACTCATACACGTCTGCGGGAAGACGGGTCGGCTAGCTGGTCCTAGTCATGGTCCAAACATTGAATCTAAACTCAACCACGTTCCGGCACGGAGTAACCTTTCCCCGACGGGCCTCGCGGTCTCACTTTGCTGAGAGCGACTGGATCTGCCTGCTAATCGCCGGCAGGTCGAGGATCATCGTGTCCCAGACCGCACCGTAATCCGTTCCCTCGTAGTGATGCGCCAGGCGATCCCGCATCCGTTTGATCAATGACCATGGCACTTCGGGATGCCGTTCGGTCGTGGCGCCGCTCAGACGAGCCACATTCTCGCCAATCTTGATGATCAGTGACTCTGCCGCCAGGCCCGGAACGTTGTCGGGGTCCCCGAAGTACCACTTGTCGCCGCGTGCCACGAGATTCGCGCCGACGCCACACAGCCGGACGATCTCAGTCAGAGTCGAGTCATCCCGCCTATTCATACCGCGACAGCCGTCACCAAGATCTCATGATCGGCCCGCAGACCTCCGTCGGTCACCACATCGACCTCGACACCGAGCAACTCGCTCGCGTCAGCAGCGAACGCCGCGACCGTAAGCAACCCGGTGCCGGGTGAGCGGGTGACCAAGATGTCCAGATCGCTGCCGGAACTATCTGTGCCGCGAGCCGCCGAGCCGAATACACGGACATTGTCGAAGCCGTACCGGCCCGCAAGGCTCAGAAGGTCGGCACGGCGTGCAGCGAGCGCATCATGAGGCAGCGGCCGCGCGGCTGCCCGCAGGCGCTCAAGCATCTTGACAGAGACGCTGCGCCGCCCAGCCTCATAGGCGGCAATATTCGGCTGAGCAACCCCGGACCGCCGGGCAAGCTCTGCCTGGCTCAGGCCGGCTGCCTCTCGAAGCGCTCGAACTGGATTCACCATGGTCAAATTATATCGCATGATATAACCCAGCGACAGCTAGAACGATCCTGTCCCGGAGCTCACGCCTCACCCAGGCTTATAACGTCGCAGACGTAGTCATATGTACAAAGTGCCCCGCAAAGTTATTAACCTAGTCCGAAAATGAGGCGGGTTAGGCGCTTAGGTGGGCATGGTGACGCTTCCGGCCGGTGGCCGGTCACGTGACTGGTTGGGCGGGGTCAGGCGGCTGTTGCCGGGGTGAGGGTGACGTTGTAGCCGAGGGCTTCGAGCTGGCGGATATGGCCGCGCTTCCTGGTGTCCGGATTGGTCCGCCGGGTGTAGTGGTCGGGGCCGAGGTCGTGGAAGCGGGTGTCGGGGTTGGCCAGTAGATGCCAAATGATCACGAGGATGGAACGGG
>NZ_KI914981.1:103164-112800 GCF_000520595.1 Arthrobacter sp. H5 | reverse complement strand
CGCGGCGGGGAAATTGTGGAGATAGACATTAGTGGTGATCCTGGTTCTCGCCCTACGAATTAGACGAAGTTGCTACGAAGTACTGGCCTCACCCAACCCTGACACGTAGGGGCGTCCCGCTGGTTCTACGTCGTTGCTCTTGTCTGCATCTGGAACGCGCTCAAGTTCATCGTGATCGGTCCCGTGTCGGCCGTGTTCTTGCTCCGATACAAGCGTGCTGAAGATCGGGCCAGACAACGCAGCATGCCGCCGCCCGTTCCTGCTCCGGCGTAGAGCGGCCTCGCGAGCAACGGATGCGACCCGCGGAGCCATGATCTGCTCGCCACGAGCGTTGGTCTCATAGGATTGGGACAATGTGACAATCGAAACGAGGAGGTTCCTGCGTGTCCGTTGTCCAATCAAGCGCAGGGAATGCTCCCCAGCTCGATGACCTATCAGCTCCAGCAGCCCCGATATCACCGGCGCCATCGTTGCTTGGTCCGCCCGTACCCCCTGCCCAGCGAATCTACTTCTACTCTCCCGATGAGTGGGAAGTGTTCATTTCTGAGTGGGCGGTCGGACTTGGTGTCGGCTACCACCAGGTCAAGCGACTTGGCGGCCCAGGTGACCGAGGAGTCGACGTGGCCGCCTTCAGGACCGAGCGTGGGCTCGAAGACTCATGGGATTGCTTCCAAGCAAAGCATTACGCGGCTTCACTCGTGTTGTCCGATGCTCTCCCCGAGATGCTCAAACTCTTCCGCGGAGTCGTCGATGGATACTACGTACTACCTGACCAGTACGTGTTCGCTGCGCCGCGCGGATGCGGAGGCTCCCTCAATCGCCTCTTGAGTAGGCCCACTGAGCTGCAGACGAAATTGCTAGAGACCATCGATTCCCGTAGCAGCGCTACCAAGGAAATCGATGATGGGACTTTACAGTCGATTCGCGACTTGGCGACGGCATCAGACTTCTCGATGTTCCGTTCTACGGAACTCCGCGAGATGCTGGATGTACATCGGGGAACGCCATACCATGCTGCTCGGTTCGGCACGACGCTGCCTGCTCGGCCTCCAGCGGGCGACCCACCAAAGAAGCCCGCGCCGGTTGAAGTGACCTACGTCAGGAAACTTGTCGATGTCTACAACGAGCAGGACCCAGGCACATGCGTCGACACGGAGTCAGTAACCACTCACGCAAAGTACGGTGTGCACCTTCAGCGTCAGCGGGAAGCTTTCTACGCGGCAGAAGCGCTACGACTTTACGCGAGGGACTCAGTGCCGGACGGAACGTTTGAGTTGCTGCAAGGCGATGTTTACGCGGGCGTTGTGGACACTGCAGAAGCGGACCACGCGAGTGGTTTGGATCGACTCCGTGCGGTCCTGACGCAGTCGGGGCAACTTGACCTTGGTGCTCACTCACTCATCTCCGTATCGCGGATAGAGGATCGTCAAGGAATATGCCATCAACTCGCCAATGGAGACCGATTGACATGGGTGGCAAGCGATGAGTAGCCCCCTCAACAGCCCGCTCGAAGTCGGCTTACGCGTTCTCATGCTTCTGGCCGAGGCGTTTCCAGCGCACTTGGACATCAATCGTCTGGTTTTACTCGATCACGGCTTGCTTCATAGCGCAGACCTCAACGGCCCAGAGAGCCTGCACCCGCCCCTTCCTATACGAGCAGGCGAACTCGGGGTGAAGAGGCAACACATCGAGGATGGGCTCCAAGTCATGATCCGCGCGGGCCTCGCCGAGATGTTTGCCGAGAACAGTGGTATCGAGTTCCGTGCAAGCGAGGCCGCGGAGAGCTTCCTGAGACTCCTTGAGACCGACTATGCGCACGCCCTGCATGACCGCGCGCAATGGGTCGTGGAGGAGCTTGGAGCCATCGACGACGACCACCTGCGAGATCGCATGCGAGAAGTCTCATCGCACTGGCCTGAGGAGTTCGAGTTCATGCAGGTGGAGAGCGGAGCGGATTTCTAGATGGGGCGACTCACGCTTTCCCACTTGACCTTCACTGGCGCAAACGTGTCCCCGGCGTCGCTCGACTTCAGCCCGCATGTGACTGTGATCCACGGACCTTCGGACACGGGCAAGTCCTTCGTCGTTGATGCGATTGATTTCGTTCTTGGCGCAAAGGAACTCAAGGAGATTCCAGAGCGAGACGGCTACAGTCGCGTGTTGCTGGGACTCGAACTGCCAACGGGGGACCGCATCACGTTCGCTCGTTCCGTGGATGGAGGCGGCGTCGCACTTTACAAAAGCGACGTCCGCACTGAGCCCTCGGGCCCGCCTGACGAGGCGCTTTCGTGGAAACACAGTGCGTCCAGCACTGCCAATATCTCTCGCCTTCTGCTTGAGCAAGTTGGTCTCGATGAAAAGCGGGTTCGTAAGAACGCGCAGAACGAAACCCACATGCTCAGCTTCCGCGATCTGATGCGTCTGTCCCTTGTCGGTGAGACAGACATGCAGGCGGAAGTGGCGCCTGGTCTCAGCGGAAATCCGGTCAACAAGACCAAAGAGGTCTCAGTTCTGAAGCTGTTGCTCCAAGGGGAGGATGACTCTGCTCTCGTAGCGGTCGCGTCAGCCCAGGACCAAAAGCGACTCCGTGGCGCACGGCTGGAGGTCGTCGAGCGGATGCTTGGGCAGCTTGATGCGCAGCTGCAAGATGTTGCTGAGCCCGGTGAGCTTCAGAAGCAAATCGCGAAGCTGAACCAATCGATCGACGGGTACAGCGCGACAATCGGGGATATCGCAGAGGAACGCAGCGACATTCTCGCGGAGCGAACACGCGTCCAGGAGAGCGGGAGGGCCCAGCGGGTCGAGCATTCCGAAGCATTGGTGCTTCGTGCGCGGTTCAATCTCCTGTTGAAACAGTACGAGAGCGATCTCGCGCGACTCGGCATGATCGCCGAGGCAGGGAACCTGCTCGGGTACTTTCGACGTGGCATATGCGTCTTCTGTGGTGCTGAGCCAGCAAACCAACACCTCAACCTAAGTTGCGAAGGCAATACCACGAGTTTCGGGTCGTCGGTTGAATCAGAGGCACGCAAGACGCAAGTGCTCCGAGAAGACCTTCTGCTGACCGTTGAAAGCCTCAATGCCCGAATCAGTGAACTGCACGGCTCGATTGCGGACTCACGCCGCGAAGTCACGAAGTTGCAGGGCCGGGTCGAGAAGCTCGACCTTGCGCTGAGTCCCCAGCAAGGAGACTTCCGTGACCTGCTCACGAAGCGGAGTGAGATTGAGCGGCAGCTCGGGCTATACGAACAGATGAATTCATTGGAAGCCATGATTCGGAAGATGGCTGATGAGACTGACGCAGAGGTTGCAACGGCAGTCGCTGGTCTAAGTCTCACTGCCGTGCGGGAGTTCTCCTCCGAGATTTCGAAGCGTCTCACGGAGTGGGGATACCCCGACGCGGGCTCCGTCCGATATGACCGAAACGAGCAAGACATCGTTGCCGGGGATCAGCAGCGGTCTGCTCATGGCAAGGGAGTACGAGCTATCCTTCATGCCGCTTTCACAGTGTCGCTTGCGCAGTATTGCTTCGACCGCGAGCTACCACATCCGGGATTTATTGTTCTGGACTCTCCGCTCGTAACTTACCGCCCGCCAGATCAGCAGTTGGAAGGGGATGAAGAACCTCCTGAGAGTGTGGTTCTGGCGTTCTACCGCGACATTCAGGAGCATTTCGACGGTCAAGTGATCGTGATAGAGAATACCGACCCGCCGGAGCCGCTCGGATCAGACGCATACGACATCGCGTTCACGAAGCAAACCGGGATTGGACGATACGGATTCCTCCCTGTCGGAGTTGCGGAATCATCTCAGGATGTACTGTCGCTCGAAGCGGGTGATTGATCGCCCCTGCGTCGGTATTGATCTACCTGGGGGACCAAAAGGGGACCAGAACCATGCAAGTCATGGACCCCATGCTGCGCTGAGCAACTCTGGACCCGCGGAATCACGCGGGAACTTTCCCCAGGCGGGTGTTTTGGACGCCTGGGGGTCAAGGGGTCGCAGGTTCAAATCCTGTCATCCCGACAGAAAAACCCTGATGAGACGCAGTTTTCATTAGGGTTTTGTCGGTTCTGGAAGTAGTTTTTCATAGTCACTGACGGGCCCTTGGTGGTCCACTTGCGGTCTAGCGGCGATTCTGAAGTGGACCACTTTCACACGATCGTGAAGCGATGAAGTGGACCAAAAGGTGTCCATGGAGTGGACCAATATCGGCGCATGACGATGTTCCGGCCCCTCAGAGAGGTGTCGGAAGAGGGTCATCTGGGTGGTCACCGGGTGGGTCCGTCGCGGTAGGCTACGTCCCTTCGTCTGGGCGTTTGGGCGAGGAACTTGTTGGCCTGTTTTGCGGCTTCGGAGAGGTGCCGGTGGTCGGGGTGCAGGTAGGCCTTGGTGGTCTCGATCGATTGGTGCCCGAGGATCTGCTGGAGCACGTGCAGAGGGACGGGAATGCTGAAGCTTTGATTGACTCCAGGACTGCTTTGATCTGATCGATCGGGGCGGGAAGGATGGCAGTCATGCCAGTGGGGTATTCGTCCGCTAACAGCCGTCATGGCTCATCGTCCGTCCAGCATCGCGAACGGTCAGTAATGGGAGTTTTTCCGTTGGACCATGAACGTTTCGCGTCGGTCAACTTGGTGACGTCCCCGGGGTGGATGCTCCTATTGTTGTCAAGCTGCCTCGGGATGCTCGAGTTGGGTGATGACCGACAACGCGTGGAACTACCGACGCTCCCGCGAGCACTACAAATGCACTCGAGGCCACACCGCCTGCGACAGCTACTCGTACCTGAGCGCGGTGATTGGGTTCTGGCGCGCTGCGCGCCGGGCTGGGATTGTTCCGGCGAGGAAGGCGATACCCATCACCAGGAGCACAACTGCGAGCATGGGGATGGGTGCGAAGATGAGTACTTTGAGCCCCTCGAGGTCGGCAATCACCGTTTCGGCGAGAATCACGTTCGTGACGGCGCCGACGCCCATCGCACCGAGTGCACCGATCACGCTGCCGAGGAAGCCGATGAAGACCGCCTCAACGCTGAACAGCGTGTAAATCCGTCCGCCGCCCATGCCCATTGCTTTCATGAGCCCGATCTCGCGAGTGCGTTCCTGCACACTCATCAGCAGCGTGTTGATGATGCCGAACCCGGCGGCGATAAGCGCGATCACGGCGAAGGCGTTCAGCACACCGATGATGCCGCCGATGATGGCCTGAAAGATGCCGATCTGGTCGGCAGCCGTCATAGCGTTGTAGCCGAGTTCTGCCAGATCCGCTTTCAGCGCGCTGAGCGCTTCTTCGCCAATGCCCGGATCGAATCGCGCAGTGGCGAGGAAGAAGCCGACTTCGGTATCCGCGGGACTGCCGATGTCTTGTGCCTCCCGCAGCGCGTCGGAGAGGGTCTGGTTGAGCCCAATCCCACTTTCGAACAGCGTCTCGTTCTGCACGCCGGAGATGGTCGCCTCACGTTCGTGTATCTCGCCGCTGTGGTCAGCAATGCCAATGCTCACGGGCTGCCCGACGGCCGATTCCGCGTCGGGAAAGCCGAGGCTCTCGAGATAAGCGCTTGTGAGCAGAACATGATTGCCGCCTTCGGGCGTCGGAGCGCCCGCAGCCAGATCCGGAGTGATCATCTGGATGTTGGCATTGATGGCCAGCTCATACTTGCCGGTGCCGTCGTGCTCGATATACAGCGGAGCGAGATGGAGGATCGGATTAACCTCCAGCACGCCATCCACGCCGGCAATGGCGTCTACATCCGCAGCTGTCAGGATTCCGCTCGAGAACTCCGACCCGTCACCATCGAACCGTCCGCCGACAACTGCCGAATCCGGATCGTATGGCGCCGGCCCCGACTGCGAACCGGGAGCCGCATCCGAAGCTTTTGTGATCGACAGCGCGTCGGGTGCCGCAACGGAGGAGATTTGGTTGTCGATGTAGGTGGAGATGCCGGTGCCGATGGCGCTGGTGATGGTGAGGGTGAAGGCGCCGATGACGATGGCGGTGACGGTGAGGGTGGTGCGGGTTTTGCTGCGGAAGGTGTTGCTGATGGCAGCTCGGGTGATGTCGAGGGGGTTCATGCTGCTGCTCCTGGGGTGTCGAGGGAGCGCACAGCGCGTCCGTCGCGGAGCGCACCACGCCCCGAACGACCGCGCCTCCGCTGGCCGGACCGTCGCCGGATGAGCAACTCCGCCACGACACTGTTGATCACGAAGCCCGCGGCGACGAGCCCTGCCTCGCCGAATGCGTCGACCTCACCGATGATGAGCGTCCACAGCGCGAAGACGAGCGCTTGGGTTCCGCCGGAGACAGCGATCGCGTAGGCGCGCGTCATCCATGCTCCGTGCGCGGCGAAGTCGCGACGCGTGATCGCGATCACTGCCAGCACAAGAAACATGATCATCGGTACGGCGAAGACGAGTCGAACCATCGCGAGTGCGAGCTCATCAGGGGGGCCACCGAAGAAGACCGCGAGCCAGATGCTGGACAGTGCCGCGATGAATCCAGCGGGGATCAGTGCACGGCCGGCGGTACGGTGCCAACCGCGCCGAATTCGCAGTGCCGGAGAGAACTGGAATGCGCCGAGAAGGCAGAACACGCTCATCGCCACGATGTGCGCAACTATCGCCACCAATGAGGCCAAGAGCATTTCACTTTCAGGGTCAGCGCTCACGTCCCTCAGGCGAAGCACACCGCCTAGCACGGGGAGTGCACTGAGCAGCAAGAGACCGACTATTGCAAGCCATCCGCTCCTCGGTCGCTGCCGCTCGCCCTTCTGCACAGCAATCGGGCGGGTGGCCGTCATCTTTTGGTCGATCGAGAAGCTCTTGTCGAGGGGGTTCATGCTGCTTCTCCTAGGGTGTCGAGGGAGCGCACAGCGCGTCCGTCGCGGATGAAGAGCTGGCTGTCGCATCGCGTCGCCAGTTCGGGGTCGTGGGTGACGATCACCAAGGTGATGCCGTGGTCGCGGTTAAGGGCGAAGAGGATGTTTTCGACCAGGGCACCGGTGATGGTGTCAAGGTTGCCGGTGGGTTCGTCGGCGAAGATGACCTTCGGGTTGTTCACCAGTGCGCGGGCGATGACGACTCGTTGTTTTTGTCCGCCAGAGAGGTTGACTGCCTTGTTTTTGGCTTTGTCTGCCATTTCCAGTTGTTCGAGTACTGCCATGCCGCGGGTTTTGCGTTCCCGGGCACCAACACCGGCGATCTTCAGGGGCAGCACCACATTGTCGAACACGGTGGCGTTGGGGGTGAGGAAGAACTGTTGGAACACGAACCCGAAGTCCTGGTTGCGTAACCGGTTCAGCTGCCGCACCGACAACTCATCGGCGTTGGTGTCGCCGACCATCAGGGTGCCGTCATCCGGTTGGTCCAACAACGCAAGCAGGTGCATCAGGGTCGACTTGCCCGACCCGCTCTTCCCCACAATCGCGATCGACTCCCCGGCATACACCGACAGCGACACACCAGCCAACGCATCGAACCGGGCGGTGCCCTTGCCGTAGGACTTACGGATGTCGTGGGCCGCGAGCATGGGAGGGCTCAGAGTTGTGGCGGTGGTGTTCACTGGTGCTGCTCCTTGGTGTTGTTCTGGTTGGTTACGGTGATGGTGATCTTTCCCCTGGCGTGCTCCTCAACGAAGTAGCGGATTGCCTCAGGCGTCTCAGCGAGCGGGTAGCTGAGGTCGACTGGCGGCGTGATGGTGCCGGCCTCGATGAGCTCCCGAAGCACCTCGAGGTCGGCGCCGCTCGCGACTGCGGCGAGGGGTCGAAGGTTCTGGGTCACGAACATGCGCACCAGCATCGCTGCGAGCATGCGTCGGATCGGACCGAGCACGCGTCCCCCGTTGCCCGACGCCAGCACAAGAGTTCCGCGACGAGTGAGGGCCCGCCTGCACTCGGCCAGCGATCGGTTGCCGACGAGGTCGAAGATTACGTCGTAGCGGGCCTCGCCCGTCGTGAAGTTCTCACCCGTGTAGTCGATGACGTGGTCTGCGCCCAACGACCGCACGAACTCGAGATTTGCGGTGCTGCAGACGCCAGTCACTTCGGCCCCATAGGCCTTAGCCAGTTGCACGGCGAAGGAGCCGACTCCGCCGGACGCTCCGTTGATGAGCACTGTGTCGCCCGGCTTGATCTTCGCGACATCCCGCACGCCCTGCAGTGCCGTTGTTGCGGCGATCGGCACGGCTGCCGCTTCGGCGAAGCTGATTCGCGAGGGTTTGTGAGCGAGGCGCTTCGCCTGGGCGACGGTGTATTCGGCGAAGCTGCCGGCATCCACCTCTGCATAAACCTCGTCGCCCACGCTGAAACGGCGCACGTTGTCGCCCACAGCCTCGATCACGCCGGCGACATCCCTGCCCCGCGTCGAGACTTTGGGCCGCCGGAGGCCGAACGCCACCCTTGCAACGAAGGGTTCACCCTGCATGAGCAGCCAATCGGCGGCGTTGATGGATGCTCCCTGAACCCGGATGAGCACTTCGTCTTTCGCCGCTACTGGCCGGGCAACGGTCTCGTATTCGAGAGTGTCGAGTCCGCCGTAGCGGTGTTGGGTTATCGCCTTCATCGTTCCCGGCGCGGGCTGAGTGCGTGAGCTCATGGTTTCTCTCCCTGCGTGGTCTCTCCCACTTCCGCGGTGAGGTACACAATACTGTGTGAAACACATTACCGCAACAGACTAGCCTTTTCGTGCCACTACCTATAGTGTGTGTCATACAGTAGTGCGCGACCAAGCGCACTCAACGAGACCGAAAGAAGAACCGATGACCATCCGAACGAACACCCCGAAGGTGCTCGACAACCCGCCGATCCCCGTGCAGGCCAAGCTCGCCGCCGCATGGACCAGCTTCATGTTCCTCTACATCTACGTCGACTACCTCGGCCTGTACAAGCCCGGGTCCATCGACGACATCCTCGACGGCGTCGTCTTTGTGTTCGACATCAACCAAGCCTTTGTCGTCATCGGGCTCACGTCCGTGGCCATTCCGGCCCTGATGGTGATGCTCTCCATGACGCTGCCCGCCCGGGTGAACCGCGCAACGAACCTCGTCGTGGCATCGCTCTACATCCCCTACTCGGCCTTCAACCTGGCCGGTGGGTCCTGGCTCTACTTCTACGGCCTCGGCGTCGTACTCGAGGTGCTGCTCCTGGCCTTCATCCTGCGCTCCGCCTGGACATGGCCTCGAACCCCCGCCGTCCCAGCCGGTCCCGCGACGACCGACCTTCGACAGGACCTTCGACAGTAGGTATCCGTGTAAAGTCCTACGGCGTGAAGCCCGCCGCCGCGGACACCGGACCGACCGTGACCAGCTCGTCGCAGTATGCGCAGAGAACCTGCTCACGAACGGTCCGGTGTCCGCGCGGGGGATCACAGGCCGGTGGACAACGCCCGCGGGATGGGTCGAATCGTCCGCGACGCCAAACGCTTCGTCGCAGACGTCGATCGCACGCTCGTAGCTCGCCAGACTGACCGACGTGGCGAGCTGTCCGGCGGTCGGCTTAACATCGGAGTTTCTGGTGGCAGCAAGAGTCTTGATGCACATTCCGATCGCCATGATCTTGTTGTCGAACGTGCTACGCCGCACGATCAACCGGTGGGTCACCATGATTGCCGCCCCCGTCGAGCCTCAGGGCTCGGCGGGGGG
>NZ_KI914981.1:84938-103064 GCF_000520595.1 Arthrobacter sp. H5 | reverse complement strand
CATGTTCAGCCAGCGGCCGTCTGCTTCCCCGAACACCCGGTCTGCTTCACGGTCATCAGGAAGCCGGGCGTGTTGCTGGCGAGCGCGTCATCCCTCATCAACTCTTCGATCGCAGGGTCGACAGGCTCGAGGCTGAGCGAGCACCCGCTGAGCGTCGCGACCGCTGCAAGAGTGAGGAACCATGGCCGGCGAGTTGTCGTCATGCGGCCAACCCATGTTTTCCTCCGCGGCATTTGCCAGACCCCAGAACGACGGGGCTGTCTACCTCTACCTCAGGAAAACTCCTCCGGCGCGAGGCGGTTGGTGCGAGGAGTGTGGATGTGCGTGGAGTGTGGATGTGCGTGGAGAAGTCCGCCTCCCAATCCGCCTTTAGCGCGTACGCCTCTTCTTGCTCGCCCGTACCCATCCGCCGACGGCGTCGCTGGCAGTGAGCAGAATGACGACCACGATCACCACAACCGCGATGACGTTCGCCCCTTCGGGCCAGCCAACGGCACGGAAGTAGTCTTCGCTGAGGAGGCGGCCACTGGCGGCGAGCCAGATGGCTGGCACAGCGAAGAGTACGACGAAAACTGTGTTCGCGATCGCGTTCGACGTCGACCAGCCCGTGTAATAGGAAAGAAGATGGAAGGCGATACTGGCGATTGCAATCAGCAGAGCGATGTAGAAGAGGCCCGACTCCCACAAGCCCGAAGCGATGGGGCCAATCTCGGCACCCTCCGGGCCCTCGACGGTGCCAAGGGTCTCGGTGAGCACGAGTGCGACCACGATGACCGCGAGGAAAACGACGCCGCCGATCAACTCTTTGAAGTAGCCGCGGCTGTCGCGCACCTCGGGCAGGGACGACGGATCCCAGTTGGCTCTGCGCTTCGTGCGCACCGCCGACACGCGCTCGATGATGGCGAAGACGAGCGTGGTGAAAAACGCGATGGACATCGCTGTCCCAAGTGCGCTGTATAGCGCTGCGCCGAAGGCGACCGCGGCGGGGGAGCCGTCGGCGAATGTCACCAGCGCAAAGATGACGAACCACACGGGAACGAGGGTGGACAGCAGCACCTTGAGTATGCGGACGTAGTCGAGATAGAACTCAGGGCCGATCAGGTGCAGGGATCTGTCGGTGTAGCTCGCGGCAAGGCGCGCCGGCGCACCGAGTTCTATGAGTACCTGCCGCTCCGCGACATCGACGTCCACGCCTGCTTCACGCCGGTCGTCGATGGCGTCGGCGATGAGCGCGCGCAACTCTGCCTCGATGTCCTGGCGCTGCCGCTCCGGCAGGCTGCGGAGGGTTGCCGCGACGTAGCGGTCAGTAGGGGAAGACGTCGCTGTCATGATTCATCCTTCAGAGAGAGAAACGCTGTGTCCAGGGCATGCCAGTCCCGCTTCAGGGTGTCGGCAAGAGCGGCACCCTCCTTGCTCGTTGCGTAGAACTTGCGCGGCCGGGAATCGTCTGTGTTCCACTCGCTGGTCAGAAGGCCCTGTTTCTCGAGCCGGCGCAGAAGCGGGTACAGGGTGTTGGCGTCGACTTCGAACCCGGATTTCTCCAGCGCGTCAAGCAGCGCATAGCCGTAGTTCGGCCGACTCAGTAGCAATAGGCAGGCGAGAACGATCGTTCCCCGCCGCAGTTCCTGGCGATGGGTGGCGAGCGCTTCTTCATTCAACACAGGTACACGATACTGTGCATCACACACTATAGCAAGCCGATCACTTCCTGAACCTACGACAAATCGAAAAGAGTCAGGAGATGAACCGCCAGAGCCCAGAGCAGGACGAGCAGGACGTGGCCGGGAATCAGGATGAACCTGTGCACGATTGCCGCCCCTAACTAAGCCGTGCCCTGCAGGCGCGTCGAAGCTTTGCTTCGACTACGAGCGAAAGATGAACCACGAGGCGATCGTCGAAGATCATCTCCGTGGACCCCAACAACAGGTCGCCGTGCGTTAGGGGCGCCCGAGGCGAGGCTACGCGCGGTGCTGGGCGAGCGAACGCATCCCACCAGCCGGAGTGTCATTCTCACGATCAAAAACCGAGGGATTTCTGACTACGGATAAATAGGGTGAACCCGGCCCAAGCGACCGCTGTCAGCAGGAAGCCGACATGGAAGTTCGATCGTGAACGTGCCGGTGAGATCTCCCAACCGAAGTCCTTCCTCCCGCCCGTCCAGCTGATTGAGTCACCCCGGTGTGTCCGGAGGGAGGATTCCTTGGAAGGATCTGTCTCATGGGACGTCCCAGCAAATACCCGCGAGAGCTTCGTGAGCGCGCTGTCCGTATGGTCGCCGAGGTGCGGCCCGACTATCCGAGCGAGTATCAGGCGATGACCGCCGTGGCCGGGATGCTCGGCATCGGCTCCCCGGAGACGATCCGCACCTGGATCCGCCGGCAGCAGGTCGATACCGGCGACCGGCCCGGTGTCACGACCGACACGCAGGCGCAGATCAAGAAGCTGAAGCGGGAGAACGCCGAGCTGCGGCGGGCGAACGAAATTTTGAAGGCAGCTTCGGCTTTCTTCGCGGCCGAACTCGACCGGCCACACCTGCGTTAGTGACGTTCATCGATCAGCACAAGGACCGCTCCGATGGTGGCTTGCGATGGGGTGTCGAGTCGATCTGCGCCGTGCTCACCCAGCACGACGTGAAGATCGCCCCATCGACCTACTACGACGCCCGAGGGCGAACCCCGTCGGTGCGGGAGCTGTCGGACGAACGGTGGAAGCCGATCATCCTGGCACCATGGCAGAAGCAGCGGAAGGTACTTGGCGCCCGCAAGCTCTGGCTCAGATTGCGTCGCGAAGGGCACGACATCGCCCGCTGCACGGTCGAACGGCTCATGCGGGAGCTGGGGATCGCCGGTGTGGTCCGTGGACGTCGCAAGCGCCCGGTCGACGCGGATCCGCGGGAGACCAGACCGGCTGACCTCGTCGACCGGCACTTCGCTCGGTTCCGCCCCGATCAGCTCTGGGTCGCGGACTTCACGTATGTCTGGACGTGGCCCGGGTGGGTTTACGTCGCGTTCGTGTTCGACGCGCACTCCCGACGCATCCTCGGCTGGCGAGCCGCCACCTCAATGACGACGCCACTCGTACTGGACTGTCTCGAGATGGCGCTCTGGACGAGGCGACGCGAGGGAGTCGCCGGGTTCGCCGGCCTCACGCATCACACCGATGCCGGCTCGGTTGGCGGATTCAATTGGTCGTCGCAACACCTCGATCGAGGAGGTTTGCGATGGGACATGGCAAGAAGCAGATGCTCGAAGTGCCGGCAAGTGCGCGGCGGCAGTGGGCAGCGGATCGGGCGTTGCGACCGCCGATGCGTTCACCGGGCCGGCCCGAGGCGTCTCGTGCGGTGCAGCGGGATTTCTGGCGGGCTATCGCGTCGGGCGTGACGACGGCGGAGGTCTCGGCGGCTGTTGGTGTGTCGTGGCCGGTGGGGTCCCAATGGTTCCGTCACGCTGGCGGCATGCCGCCGATCAGTCTTGACGAGCCCACGGGCCGTTACTTGTCGTTCGCCGAGCGGGAGGAGATCGCACTGTTGCGCGCGCAGGAGGTCGGCGTGCGCGAGATCGCCCGTCGGGTCAGACGCGACCCGGGGACGATCTCTCGCGAGCTGCGTCGTAACGCGGCGACCAGGAGCGGCAAGCAGGTCTACCGGGCTCTGGTGGCGCAGTGGAAGGCGCAGCAGGCTGCGAAGCGGCCGAAGACAGCGAAGCTCGTTGGTAACGACAGGTTGCGTGAGTACGTTCAGGAACGGCTCGTCGGGAGTGTCCGCCGACCCGACGGCGCGATTGTCGCGGGGCCTGGGACTCCCGCGTGGAAGGGATTGAACAAGCCGCACCGGCAGGACCGAAGGTGGGCGATAGCGTGGAGTCCGGAGCAGATCTCGCACCGGCTCCGGGTCGACTTCCCTGATGATGAGTCCATGCGCATCAGCCATGAGGCAATCTATCAGTCGCTGTTCATCGAGGGACGCGGTGCCCTCAAGCGGGAGCTGGTCACGTGTCTGCGCACCGGCCGTGCGCTGCGGGAGCCTCGGGCGCGGTCGCGGAACAAGCCGCACGGGCACGTCACCGCCGGTGTCGTCCTCAGTGAGCGCCCCGCCGAGGCCGCGGATCGCGCGGTCCCGGGGCATTGGGAAGGCGATCTGGTGCGCCACGAGGCGCTGTTTTACCGAGCGGAGGTGGAAGACCTTCGCCGTTGTGCTGTCGTAGCAGCATGATGAAGCTGGGGGCAGCCTGACCTGGGGAAACACCGGGAAGGGTGGAGAGCAGCCCCGACAACGCCGGGACGGACCAGCACTACCGAATGGGTCGGGTCCGGCAAGCAAGGCAGGAAGGTGTACGAGAGGAACCGGTGTTAAAAGCTTCTCAAGTCTCCCGCCAGCTCAAATTCGGTGGATATGGGCTGGTCTGCGATGCGCACCACCCCCTCATTACGGGGTGGGAACTTGAATGTCGATTAAGGTCGTTGGCATTCGAGGCCATGGTGAAGGCCTACGGCGTAGCCGTGGCGATATCGCAGGAGCATAGCTGGGCACCTAACCTGCCAATCGGTAAACAGTGAACGTGGGAACCATCGTGGGTCTCCCGGCATCGCATCCCAGCCAGGGGTGCGGGGTCGGGTGGGCGTGTTGTCCGTCGATCGACGTGCGATGGGGCGGAGGGGCCGTAGTAGTCCGAGCGGGGGAAAGCCTCGTACATGGCGAAGGGCCCCAGCGGATATGACGCAGTAGTTACTGCAAGGAACGGAGGCATTGGTGAATACCGGTGAACCGCGATGGGCTGACCTCGATGAGGCGTCCGTGCGGGCGTGTGGTCGACGTCCTCGTTGGGCCTGCTGGGGCGGGGAAGACGACGGCGATGTCGGCATTGCGGCGGGCGTGGGAAGACGAGCACGGCAGGGGTTCTGTCGTCGGGCTTGCCCCGTCTGCGGTGGCCGCGCAGGTTCTCGCCGATGACCTCGGTATCGAGACGGAGAACACCGCCAAATGGTGGCAGAACCACCTCCTACACGGCATCACTTTTGCTCGCGGACAGCTGGTGATCATCGACGAAGCATCCCTAGCGGGCACCGTCTCCCTGGACCGCATCACCCACCTGGCCGCCGATGCCGGCGCGAAAGTGCTCATCGTGGGCGACTACGCCCAACTCCAATCTATCGATGCCGGTGGCGCATTCGCACTCCTCGTGCATGACCGGCCGGATGCTCCTGAACTGGTCGACGTGCACCGCTTCACCCACACCGGGAGAAGACCGCGTCCCTTGACCTCCGCCACGGCCGCACCGAAGCCATCGATGTGTACGCCGACCACGACCGGGTTCGCGGCGGCGCAACAGAGGAGATGATCGACGCTGCCTACACAGCGTGGCGAACCGACATGCTCGCGGGCCGGGCGACTGTGCTGGTTGCCGACTCCAACGAATCCGTCATCGCGCTCAACACGCGGGCCCGCACGGACCTGATCCTTGACGGCACCGTTAACGCTCGGCGTGAAGTGGAACTCCACGACGGCACACGAGCGGCATCCGGCGACACCGTCATCACCCGCCGCAACGACCGCCGGCTACGTGCGGGACGGTCCTGGGTTCGCAACGGCGACAGATGGACGGTCACCAATGTCCGCGATGACGGCTCGCTGACCCTCCGCCGCGCCGGACTGAAGTGGGGCGGATCGGTGGTCCTCCCGGCAAGTTATGTGGCTGAGAGTCTCGACCTCGGTTATGCGGTCACCTCCTACCGGGCGCAGGGCATCACCACCGACAGCGCCCACGTGCTGGTCGACCAGACCATGACTCGGGAGAACTTGTATGTTGCGCTGACCCGGGGCCGGGAGTCGAACATCGCTTACGTCGCAACCGACAGGCCCGATGCTTCACATGAGGGCCCGCATCCGGCCGATAACGCGGAGGCGACCGCGCGGAGCGTGCTCTACGGAGTGCTGCACCATGTCGGCGCCGAACTCTCCGCCCACGAGACCATCACCGCCGAACACGAGCAGTGGGGGTCGATAGCGCAACTCGCTGCCGAATACGAGACGATCGCAGCCGCAGCTCAACAGGACCGGTGGGCCTCTCTCGTGCGAGCATCCGGACTCACCAGCGAGCAAGCAGAAGACGCGATCACCTCAGAATCCTTCGGAGCCTTCACCGCAGAGCTGCGCCGGGCCGAAGCCAACCATCACGACCTCGACATTCTGCTGCCACGCCTCGTGCGCGCGCGAGGGTTCACAGACGCGGACGACATCGCCTCGATACTTCACCACCGGATCGCCGCCGCGACCCTGCGCCCGGCAGGATCTGGCCGCACCCGCAAGGCGCCGCGCCTCATCGCAGGGCTCATCCCTGAAGCCGCCGGCGCCATGAGCGCCCACATGCGGCAAGCGCTCGCCGAACGGCGCGACCTCATCGTGCAACGCGCCAACGCCGTCCTCGACACCGCGATCGCCGACCTTGAACCGTGGCTCACCGGACTCGGCGCCGCGCCATCTGATTCGAAGAAGGCAGCCGTCTGGCGAAACCAGGCCCGCACCGTTGCCGCGTACCGTGACCGATACGTCGTCAACGACGCAGCACCGCTGGGGCCAGACCCGACCGACGATGTGCAGAAGATCGATGCCGACCGTGCGCGACGGGCACTCGAGCAAGCTCGCCAAGTCTCCACAGGGGAGAGGGTGCCCCAGACGTATAGGCGAGGGCCGGAGCGACAGCTGCCGAGTCTCAGGTGATCACTCCGTCCGGAGCCCTTTCCTGCTGTCGGGGGAGCGGCGTAGTCTAGCGGGCGAGGTAGCTCGTTATTTTGCGCCGTCGATCGTTTTGACGGTATGGCCCCGCCCCGGCGGAAGGCCCTCTCAGGGAGTTGTTCGCTACCGAACCTAACGAGAGGACTGCCTTCCATGATCCGACTACTCTGGGCCCTCAGCGTCCGCACCCGCTACTTCCTGCGTCGCTACATGCCCACCAACATCCTCCTCGACGCCATCCGCACCCGACGAGGCCTCAAATGGGGCATCCCCGCGATGCTGCTCGCCGCGCCCTACCTGATGGCCGCGAGCTGCTGCAGCAACCTGGCCAGTGATGGCGGACCGGGCTGGCTCAACCTGCTTGTGCTTTTGTTCGTGTGGAACGCGATGAAGTTCATCGTCATGGGACCGATCAGCCTCGCCCTGCTGATGCGTGTTCGCGGTCGTGAAGCGATTGCGTTGCGCGCCGGTACGCGAGCAAGGCTCGTTCCGTTTAGGCGGGAATAGGGCGCAGGTGCTTTGTTGCGATTTGCCGTATCGAGCCAGACGTTTGATAGCGCAAGACCCCTGCGCCGTGGAACGATGCAGATGGCTTTACCGAACCGGGTGTGGCAGTGGGTATTTCCGGCCGAGGCTTCCTCCACAGGTCGGACCTATCCGCGGTGTCGGCGTGGATAGATATCCTCGGCACCGTCGGCGATAGAATGTGATCAGGTGATGGCACACGAGCAAAGGGCGGGGAGCGATGGCGCGCGCGGACTTACTTCTCGATCTCGTCGAGGCCGAACGCAGCGGTGACCGGGATCGGTTTCGAACTCTCGTAGAGGCAGTGATCGCGGAGGAACGCGCGAACCAGCATCATCTGGTCGCCGACCGTCTTTCGGAGATCATTACCACGACCGGCCAGAGCCACGTCCGTGACGACCGAGCTACGGCGATTCGCGATCTAGTTCACGAAGTCGTCCCCAACCGTCGTCTGGCGGACATCGAACTCGCACCGGTTCCGCGGCGGGTCGTAATGGAATTGATCGAGGAGCAGAAGCGCGCTGAGTTGCTGCGCAGCTACGGAATCGAGCCGCGAAACCGACTTCTGCTGTCTGGCCCCCCTGGAAATGGGAAGACTAGCGTCGCGGAAGCTGTCGCCTCCGAACTAATGCTCCCGTTCTATGTGATCCGCTACGAAGGCGTTGTCTCGAGTTTCCTTGGCGAGACGGCTGCCAGGCTCGACAACGCCTTCGAGTTCGCACGCACTCGCCGTTGTGTGCTGTTCTTCGACGAACTCGACACGATCGCCAAGGAACGCTCAGACCAGCACGAGACGGGCGAGATCAAGCGCGTCGTATCCACATTGTTGCTCCAAATTGACCGACTGCCGGCGCACGTAATGTTCATCGGCGCGACCAACCACAGCGAGTTGCTCGACCGCGCAGCATGGCGGCGTTTCCAGATTCGCGCAGAGCTCGAACCGCCCAGCCGCTCAGAGGCAACTGTGTTCCTCGAACGGCTGGCCGCCCGGCTGGGCGGTGACCTCGGCTTTGCTCCGCGTACTTTG
Organism: Arthrobacter sp. H5; assembly: GCF_000520595.1. Taxonomy (GTDB): domain Bacteria; phylum Actinomycetota; class Actinomycetes; order Actinomycetales; family Micrococcaceae; genus Arthrobacter_D. Next base: position 94,782 of record NZ_KI914981.1, on the reverse strand, counting down.
GCGGACAAACTCGCCGGTGCGAGCTACTCCGAGTTGGAAGAGTTCGCGCTTGATGTGCGGCGCCGAGCGGTGCTGGAGCTGCCGGACAGCAACCTGCGACGGATCGTGCAGGAACGTCTTGAGCACAGGCGCGGTCAGGCAACGGCTTGACCGCGGAGCGCCGTCCGCTACTGGCTTTCGGTCCGCCAGTCGTCGCTGACCGGCCCCGACGAGGTCGATCCAGCCCTGGTGGTTGTCTTCGACCTTGCAGGCAGCATCAAGGACTTCCGCAATGCGATCGACAAGATCGACGGCTTGGAGTTTCTGTCCGAACTGCTCGGAGACCGATCAGATCCAGATGACGACTTCCATATGACCGAGCGAGAGACGGGCCGCACGGAGAAGCCAATCTCGCACTCCCTCTATCTCGTGATGTCAAACGCCAAGGCGATTGGAGAACTGCTACGGCTGTTCGCCCTATGGCAGCAAGACCCAACAGCTTCTTTCGAGCGTGGGCTGGGGAAGTTCAAGTCGGCCTTTCAACAGTTGACCGCGATTCGGCGGTGGGGACCGGAGGACCGCATCCGCGAGACAGGCCTGCGCGAGCAGTGGCAGGAAACCCTAGACATGATCGGCCAGTCCGTCAGCAAGGTCATGGTCGAAGTCGAGTTATGGTACCGCCGCGATGCCGCGCAGCGCGCTACCGCCCAGGCCAACGTAGAGCAGACCGTCACCGCGAACGGTGGGCGAATCCTCGATCATTCCCAGATCGGCGACATCGGCTATCACGCGTTACTGGCGGAGCTTCCGATCCAGCAAGTTCATTCCGTGCTGAACGATGGCGCGGCATCGATCCGGCTGCTCACTACTGACGAGGTTATGTTCGTCAGCCCGTTCACACCGATGAGTGTCGCGCCGGCCACACTCGAACCCGTCGCCGAGGTTCGACTTGCTCCAGGAGATCGAGTAGAGGGTCTCCCTCGGATCGCGCTGCTGGACGGGCTGCCGTTTCAGAACACGATGCTCTCACTGGCAGGCTGCTCGTGGACGATCCCGATGGACTCGGCGAGAACTACCCGCTGTCTGCTCGTAATCATGGAACCGCGATGGCTTCGCTCATCATCCACGGCGACCTCTCCGCAGACGGTGAACCTCTGGACCGACCACTGTATGTGCGGCCCATCATGCGGCCCCACGAGTTCGCCGCAGGGCACGAGCAGATCCTTCCCAATCGACTGCTTACCGACCTGCTCCACCAGGCCATCAAGCGCATTGCCGAGGGAGGCGAGGGCCGAGAGGCCGCCGCACCCAGCGTTCGAATCGTCAACCTTTCCATCGGCGCGCAATCCAGGGCGCTCGTGCGAAGGATGAGCCCGGTGGGGCGTCTGCTCGATTGGCTCGCCCATTCCTACAACCTGCTATTCGTCGTCAGCGCTGGAAACCACCTCGACCCGATCACCATTCCCACCGACGCGGCTAGCACTCCCGGCACCGCAAGGTCGGCCGTAGCTCGCTCCGTTTACGACGCCACACTCCTGCGAGGCATCCTGCCGCCAGGAGATTCGCTCAACGCACTGACCGTCGGTGCCACACATGACGACGGGCTCGGAGACATCGACGTGCCCGATACAGTGTGGGACGTTACCCATCCTGGCGCTCCCGCTCACTACGGCGCGACAGGTCCCGGTGTTGACCGCTCCGTCAAGCCGGACCTTCACCACGTCGGAGGTAGGGCGCTTTACACGCGGCCGGTCACCCGTCCCGGCGAGGAAACAGTTGCCATCGAACTTGCGAAGACAGCGATCACAGGCCCTGGTCTCCAGGTCGCGGCTCCTGGACGAGCTGGCGCGACCAACAACACTGTCTTTACCGTCGGCACTAGCAACGCCACCGCATTGGTGACCCGCGAAGCCAGCCGACTGTTCGATGTTCTCGAAGCCGGCGCAGCCGACGCCGGGGACGCTCCGCTGCCTGATCCGCAGTACCACCCGCTCCTCGTACGTGCCCTCCTCGCCCACGCAAGCAGCTGGGGCGAATGGGAATCGAGAGTCCGCCACGAACTCGGCCTCTCCAATCAACAGGCCCGTCGTCACCTGACGGCGCTTCTCGGATACGGGCGGCTTGATACCGACCGGCTAGAAACCGCCGCGACAAACAGGGCCGTACTCGTCGCCGGGGGACTGATCGCGCGAAATCAGCGCCACACCTTCGAGCTGCCGTTGCCGCCATCCCTCCGTGCGCGAGCGGAATGGCACCGCTTCACGATCACCCTTGCGTACATGGTTCCCACCGTTGGTCAGCTCACCAGGTATCGAGGTGCCAAGGTCTACTTCGCCACGCCCAACACTGACCTCGTCGGCGGAGACCGCACCGACGCCGAGTACAACTCAGTGAGACGGGGGAGCCTCCAGCACGAGATCGTGCAAGGCACTCGAGCGATGGTCTTCGGCGACGGCGATGTATTCCCAATCCACGTGGAGTGCATGGATGACGCCCAGCGTCTTAAAGCTGGGAAGACCGTACGCTACGCGCTCGTCGTCTCCGTCGAAACGGCCGAGGAGACTTCGACGACCATTCATGATGAGGTTCACGCGCAGCTCCGACAGCGCGTTGCTGATCGTGTGCGCGAGAGAGTGCAGGGGAATGGCTAGAACGACGCTCGCTACTCAGGTGGACGAACAGCTGGCGCACGCGGTCGGAATGATCCGTTCGTTTGGTGCCTTTGTGGTGGTTGGCGCCGGCCTGTCTGCCGGCGGATACCCAATGACAGCGCAGCTTCCGCCGTTGCTCTGGCAGGGAATCGAGGACGTCCCCGAAGCTCTCGCAGAGTTACGTGCACGTACGAACGCCACAGGAAGCGCGAAGGAGATTCTGTCGTCAGATCCCGACACACTTCAGGTCGGGTGGCAGTTTGTTCGAGAGTTTTCTCTCGTCAGGCAGTCCTTCCAATCAGCCTTCGCTGCACTTGACGCTGACCGGGAACCGTCGAGTGCGCATTTCGACCTCGCTCGTCTTGTGAACACCGGACACGTCGAAGAGGTGGTCTCCTACAATTGGGACACCTGCCTTGAGCGAGCTCACGAGCGTATGTACGGAGTTGGATTGCCAACGGGGCTCCTTCACAAGCCACACGGAGACGCCGCTCGTCCAGAAGACAACTGGGTGCTCCCAGACGAGGATGGCCAGGTCCCGTCCGAGGTGCTCGACCGCGTCGTCCAGTTCTCGGACCGGCCCCGGACACTCATGGTGCTCGGGTATAGCGGCAGCGATGCGGCTGTCGTCGAATCGTTGCTTGCGCCGCTAGAGAAGCGATGGCCTGTTGTTCGAGTCGGGCCGTCTGCCACTGGCGATGGGGCGGTCGCGAGCAATGCTGATTTGGCCCTGGCAGCTTTTGCCTCACAACTCGCGCCGCCCGACCCTCTCAGTGGATGGAAATACGTCACGTTTCTACGGAGCAGGAGCTTCCTGGCAGCGCTGCGAGGAGAGCGCCTTCGTCCGACAGATGTGGATGCGTGCCCCGAGTTGCCGGCTGCTCCGAGGCTTGCGGAGCGGTTGCTGGCTTCACGGTTCGCGACTTTGTCGGGTTCGAGCGGTACCGGAAAGTCCGTTACCGCTTTTCACGCTGCTCGTCGACTCAACCGCGACGGCTGGAAAGTTGTCGAACTGAAGCAGGCGGGAGTTGCTTCGACGGCCGATGTTGAAGAGTTCCGGCGCCTGACAGGTCCTGTGCTTGCGGTCGTCGACGATGCCCAGGCCATCGAGAGAGGGGTGGTTGCTGACTTTGAATCGTCCGTTGACGACACCCACGCGGTCCTGTTGATCTCGACAGAACGGCTGGAGACGCGGGACGATGAGACGCTTCTCGCAGCTCAGGCGATAAGAGTTCTCGACGACTATTGCCGATCCAACATCGACACAGTTGCCCCGTTGCTATCGCAGCTCGATGACCGGGTGCGATGGTCGGTATTCTCCGATACTCCCGAGCAGCGACTCGACCTCGCGGCGCGCACGGCTACAGAGCCGTGGCTCTACATGTTCGTGGCATCCGGTGGTGAGCGTCGCATTATCGGCGCGCTGGATCGGGCAGTTGAAGACGAGGATGCGGCGCTCGTGCTGGCCTTTATCTGCACGGCGCAGATGACCTCTCGCGATGCAGGCGTGACGCGGGGAGAGCTTGCCTCAGTAGCGGCGAGGCAGGCGAGCGCCCGTTTCTGTCCCGACGGTGCACTGGAAGTGGATCGCATCGACCGCGCGCTGTTGCTTCTGACCAATGAGAAACTCATCCGCGAACATGACGGCCGCATCCGCGCGTCACATATCCGGATCGCTGAACGCGCTTTGCAGAACCTCGGACAACGCGAAACGGCCGAGATCGGGGAGACAGTGCGAGCTTGCGTGCGCGCAGCCCTGCTCGACGACGATATCGATGTCGCGGGCAAGTTCTGGCTCTTTCGAGTGTTCGACCGGATCGACGTCTACCGCCACCGATGGGCCAGCTCAATCCTCGACGAGGAAGTGTCTGCAAGTCTGCTTCGCCAGTGTCTCGCAGCAAAGCCCGGTAGAGACCGCGGCGTGGCACTCAACCTCCTCTGGTCTTCGGAATGGCTGCGCAAACTACCCGATGCAGCTGCAGACGAGCTTGCAAGCAGCATGATCGGGTGGCTCCCGAACCTGACCGCTGAAGAGGCCAACGGCTATCGATGGATGTTGAGCGGGCTTCGTTCGAATCACGAAACTGCCTACGAACGAGTTCGTGATGCCACCCCGGCCAGGGTGATCGCCGAGCGGCTGTCCGTCGCCGGGAGCCGCGGGTCAGCGATGGACTGGACACACGTCATCCAAGAACTCTGCCCAGACTGGCGAAACGGCAACCTGCTTGCCTGGAGTGACGAGTTCGAGAGCGGTATCGACACCGAGGACCTGACTCACTGGCTGTCGGACCGGGACTCGCGATCACATCCGTTCGAGGTATATGACCTAATAGATGCGCTCGCTTCTATCGCCCCTCGTACGGCAAAGACAGTTTTTGAGGCGTGTGCCGGCGAGATACGTGAGACGATGGAGCGAGACCTCGCGGATGCAGCGAGCAACTTCGGGGACTGGGTATTCGGCACGATGATTCTCGTGGCGATGCTCGCAAATGTCCCGTCAGCGCGCGACGCTGATGAAGACGATGATGAACGCGAGCCCAACGAGTCAGACGCTGCTCGCTCCGCCTTCATGAACGCTACGGAGCCAGCCCTTCGTGAGCTCGCTGCGACTGTTCTCGCAGAGATGCAGAAGGTTGACTGGATTGTTGCTACGCAGTCGCTGGAACGGAAGAAGAAATACCAGCTCCACAATCTCGACATGCTGCTCGGCTGGCTGTCGTACCTGTCGACTGACATCACGGACGAGATCGCAACCAGTTTGTCTACCGACTGGCTCCTGCGCGTCGTCGACGAAGCGCAGCAAGAGGGATGGCCAGAAGGTCGTCCCGTCGGTGCTATCGTACATCTGCTTCGCAACCTGTGTGGGGGAGAGCGAGGCGCCGGTGTCGTGCGCGGGTTCCTCGAAGAACATGAGAACGACATCGAACCGTTCCCTTCCGCTCTCGTGAAGCAGTACCCGGACCTCGCGGTGCGTTCGATACATAAGGGGGTGCGCGTGCAGGTTCACGCTCCAGCCGGATCAGGATGGGGCGTAATCACCGCAGATGTAGAGGCGATGGCAAGTATCGATCGTGATGCGGCGATCCGATGGCTCAACCAAATGCTTGACGAACTGGTGGCGGCGATTACGAAGCCGCAGAAACATGATCTGGCAGGAATAGAGCGGTTCATTACTCTCGCGGATGACCTGGACGCGGCGGTACTCAACGCCGCCATCGCGCGAGTCGATGCTGATAGCGCCAGGGACAGCTGGACGGAGAGATGGGCAGATGCGCGCGACCGCTTGCGTCCACTGCTTGAACGCGTCTCGAGGACGTCGGGCGATGCGGCTGCACTCGCCCTCGCAGTGATGGGCCGCGGGTAGTGACGTATGGTGTGCATCGAGACGCGGCTTGTCGCCTGACACGGATAGCGCGATCCACACGGGTCTTCCACGGAAGTGGACCAACGAAGTGACCAACGCCCTGCAATCCATGCAAAATATGACGTTCGCTGTCATCTCCTGAAACATAAAAACCCTGGTCAGGTCCGCCAAGAGGGCTCATCCTGCTACCTGGGGGTCAAGGGGTCGCAGGTTCAAATCCTGTCATCCCGACATACGAAAACCGCTCCAGCACTGCGAAGTATCCCGGTTGCGGGGCGGTTTTTCTTTGCCTGGGATGCCTTTTGCATCCGCCCCTTCACACGCCGCAAGCACAGCCGGAGTATCGAAGTTGGGGAGTCCCCGGCGGTTTGGTGCCGGCCTGGACGCGACTGTAAGCGACTACCAGAATGCAAGCACCGGAGTAAGTTGTACCCATGGCATCCGAGGCAACCACCCTGTCCGTCGACGGTCCCCATGGCACGCGCGACGTGCGTATTTCCAGTCCAAGTCGGGTGTTATGGCCGGAACTGGGGATCACCAAGCTCGATCTGGCCAAATATCTTGCAACTGTGGGGGAGGCGTTCGTTGCCGCCAACGGTGATAGACCTGTCGCACTGCAGCGCTTCTCCGAAAATATCGACGGCGAGCAGTTCTTTTCGAAGAACCCGCCCAAAGGCACTCCCGACTATGTCCGCTCAGTCAAGGTCATCTACCCGAGCGCACGCTCGCACCCGCAGCTGGTCATCGACGAGCCGGCTGCGGCTGTCTGGGCAGCACAGATGAACACCATCGTCTTCCACCCTTGGCCGTCCCGGGCCGAAGACTCCGACAATCCTGACCAATTGCGCATTGACCTCGATCCACAGCCCGGTACCCATTTCGACGACGCCATCCCTGCCGCCATCGAGCTGAGGAAGGTTCTTGAAGAAGCCGGTCTGAACGCTTTCATTAAGACATCAGGCAACCGCGGGCTGCACGTCTACGCGCCCATTGAGCCCGTCCGCGAGTTCCTTGACGTACGCCACGCAGTCATCGCCGCGGCGCGCGAATTGGAACGGCGGATGCCGGACGCCGTCACCACCTCATGGTGGAAAGAAGAGCGCGGCGAAAAAGTCTTCGTCGACTTCAACCAGGCCAACCGCGACCGAACCATCGCCGGCGCCTACAGCCCCCGTGCGCTGGCACACGCCCCAGTTTCCTGTCCCATTGAGTGGGATGAGTTGGAAAACGCAGACCCAAAGAAGTTTACGATCCTCACTGTGCCCGACCGTCTGAAAACTACCGGTGATCCATGGGGCAACTTCCACGCTAAGCCTGGGACGATCGATGCACTGCTCGGCTGGTGGCAGCGTGATCTGGATTCGGGTCTTGGCGAACTTCCGTTTCCGCCCGATTACCCCAAGATGCCGGGAGAGCCACCCAGGGTGCAGCCGAGCAGGGCCAAGAAGAAGGAGTAGTAGTAGTCACTGGATCTCTACGCACGCCCTTGCGGGCATTTGGTCGATCACCGGAAGCGTGTGGCGCGTGGACGATCGGCGATGTTTAGCCGCAGCCCCAAGCGTTTGGATTCTCGTCGCAGGTTCCGTCGACAAGGCGGGTGTCTGATCTCCAGATACTCATCAGGTGTGGTTCGGACTGCACGGTTGCCTCTCCAGCGATAGGCAGCCACGGGCCTCCGTTCACCGAGTAGTCGCCGGCAAATCGAGTGGTGAGGACAAGATTGTAATCGCCGGTGTCTGCATATTCGTGGCTGGTGGGTGTTTCAACGAACAGCCAGTCGACTTCGGGCACGGAGGTGCCCGCAGTCTGGGTGGTCCGGGTGTTTCCGTCCCCGTAATTCCAGTCGTAGCCGACCGGCCAGGCACGGATTTGCACTTCGTCGCCAAGTAGGTCGAATGTGAACTCTTGCTCATCGACGTTTGCGTAGACGTTGTTATGTCCGCCGAGAAGACCGAAGCTCGCGGGTTCAGAGACGATTTCAGCCGCCAGGATCGGCTGGCTTTGGAAATCCTCCAAAGTCACAATGACCTCGGGTTCCACCACTTCTCCGCCGCCTGGAGGCTCTGGTGAGGTCCCAGGGTAGAGGCAAGAGCGACTGCCAGTTCGACTTTCTGTCGGGGGGCTTGTCGTGGAATCGATTGCAATCCATTCCACGAGTACGCCGTTATCCTCCGCATTACAGATCGCGTTGATACGAACGCAGTCCCACCGGTCGAGATTGTTGGCCACACCCTGAAGGCAAACCCGCTCATAGGTATAGGTGATATTTGGCGAGACTACTGGCTCAACATCAGGGCTCGAATCTTGTGGGGGAATTTCACCATCCACAGGCTGTGGAACTGGAGTAATCGTGTTACCCGCTTCAATACGATCTTTGTTGATGCCCGGATTGGGCGCCTCCGTTTGCGCGAGGACCGCGTTGGAATTTGGCAGCAGGATGGCGAACAAGACGACCAGCACGGCGACTGACTGGCGGATCGGGGAAAGCCGACTGGTTAAGTTACTCATTAGTCGACGCCAATCAAGCCGTAGTCGACCATCAGCCATGAGCCATCCGCATAGTACGCGCGCGTGAGGCTCGCTTCTTCATCGACAATCGCGTCGATCTCGTTCAGCAGGTCACCGGAAGCGCTGTAAACACTTATGGATGCCTGCTTGTTCGTCACATATGAGTCAATAGATCCATCGAGGGTCTCTTCGAAGCTCGTGTCGAACGTGTCGATAGTTAGTTCGCCACCGCTCATCCAACCCTTGTCAGCGTAAACCTCGCTTATCGATTGCTGGATATTCTGGCAGGTTCCACATCCCGGGTCAGTTACCGCGTTCATTGGTGCGATATCGTTCATTACGTATCCGTAGCTCACCAGCTCAAACCACCACTCGGTGAATGCCTCAAGGCCCTCTGCGGTGTTCTCATCCGTCAGCTCTGGCTTCTCCGGAACCGGGATATTGACCGCCGGCCCATCAGCTGAGGCGGGGGAGGGTTCGGGCGTTTCTGGGGTGGGTGATGCAGATGCTGTGGCCGATGCAGAAGCAGACCCGCTGGCAGGCGCCGATGAAGATGGATCCGCCGGGGCAGCTTCCCCGCCCTGACAACCAGTGAGTATCAAAGCAGCTAGGGCCGCACAAGCAAGAGTGCCGACGGCTTGAAACTGAGCCATATACGTTCCTTGAGGGTTGAGACCTTGATCGAAAACCATAATAGCGCGGACGGAATTTGGGCGCTTAGGTTATCCACAGGGAGTGGGGTGGGGGGATCTCCACGCGCTCGTTCCTCGCTTGGTCGATCACCGGTTTGGTAAGCCACCGGTTCCGCCGATCACCGGGTCGCCGACGCTAGAACCTCACTCAGGTCATACGCCACCGGCACTTCGAGCTGCTCAAAGGTGCAGGATTCAGGCTCACGGTCAGTCCGCCACCGCGTGAACTGCGCCGTGTGCCTAAACCGTGAACCCTCCATCTGGTCGTACCGCACCTCAACCACCCGCCGCGGATGCAGCCGCACAAAGGAAACGTCCTTCGAACCAGTAAAACGGCTGCGGTCGGTCTCGCCACGGACCATCTCACCGGCGGAATCGCGCACCACGTCGGACGACAGTTCGTCGACCAACTCGACGCGGCGCTTGTCCGTGAACGCCGAGATGCCGCCCACGTTGCGCAACTCGCCGTCGTCGTCGTATAGGCCCACCAACAGCGAACCCACGCCGCTCCCGCTGGTGTGCACGCGGTATCCGAGGACAACGACGTCGGCGCTCCGATGATGCTTGATCTTCAGCATCCGCCGTTTGCCCGGCTCATAGGGGGCATCAAGCGGTTTGGCGACCACGCCGTCCAAACCCGCTCCTTCGAA
>NZ_KI914981.1:69186-84838 GCF_000520595.1 Arthrobacter sp. H5 | reverse complement strand
CGTCGTCGGTTGTCTGCGACAGGTGGATCGGCGCTGAAAAGCCGGAGGACACCTGTTCAAGCGCCGCGCGCCGGGAAGAAAACGGTGCATCAAGCAAAGATAAACCCTCAAGCGACAGCAGATCGAACGCAACAAAGGACGCGGGCGTCTGCTCGGCCAACAGGCGCACCCGGCTCTCGGCGGGATGTATCCGCTGGGACAGTGCCTCCCAGTCCAACCGCTCGCTGCCCAGGGCGCCTGTGCGCACCACTATTTCTCCGTCAACCACGCACTCGGACGGCAGGGCATCAAGTAGCGCCTCCACCAGCTCCGGAAAATACCGGGTCAACATCTTGGAACCGCGGCTGCCGATCTCGCACTTGCCGTCCTCAATGTAGATGATCGCGCGGAATCCATCCCATTTCGGCTCATACGAGAGGCCACCGGAAACACTGTCAGGCGACGGTACTTGGGAGACGGCTTTCGCAAGCATCGGCTGAATCGGAAAAGGAGTGGAAGTCATGCTCCGATCTTGCCCCAAGTGGCAGGTACCCGCTACTGCAGGGAACGTACGTGCACTCTGCGATGGGTGCATGTACGTGCACATCTAATGCAGTGCACGTACATGCACTAATAGTTGGGAAGGTCCTTTGTGTTCAGATCTCCACGAGAAGCCGGGATGCTGCTGCGGCAGTTACGTGATGACGCGGGCCTGTCACAAACCGCACTAGCTGACCAAGCAGGTGTGTCCAAGCGGTGGCTTGTGAACTTTGAGAACGGCAAACCGTCCGTGGATATGTCGATGGTGATGGACTGCTTCTCGGTGTTCGGGGTGGGCTTCGAACTGGCACGGGTAGATGGCCAATGAGCAAGTGGCGGCACTGCCCTCCCTCAGGAAGTAGCCGTTTTGTGGACAGGGGGGCGCACCAGATGCGGCACTGTGCATATACTCGTTCAGTGGCCCGGTCATTGAGCGTCGGGACCGCAACACAATCGACCGGTGTCCCATGAAAGGCCGACCATGAGCAACGTTCCCGAAGACCTTCACTACACCGCCGAACACGAGTGGATCACCACCCCGGATGACAACGGTGTTGTCCGCATTGGAATCACCGACTTCGCCCAGGACGCACTCGGCGATGTGGTCTACGTACAGATGCCGGCAGCCGGCGACAAAGTGACCGCATCCGACGTCGTTGGAGAAGTGGAATCAACCAAGAGCGTGAGCGACATCTACGCCCCGGTGACCGGAGAAGTGGTCTCCCGCAACGAGTCGCTGGACGCCGATCCCGCTCTGATCAACTCGGATCCGTACGGTGACGGCTGGCTCCTGGAGATCAAAGTCGAAAACAAGAACGTTGTTGAGGAACTTCTCAGTTCATCCGAATACTCACAGCAGGTAGGCTAGACGCATCGGCTCTGCAGTAATCAAGTGGCCAGCCGGTTTGACCGGTTGGCCACGTATTTTTGGGGAAGGAATCATCAATGGTTGGCGAGAGCAACGCAGCCGCCCATGGCGCTTCGGAGGGAAAGTCAACGTCTCCTGAGACCACCAACATCAGCATGCCTCCACGGAGCGGGGGCACCGCCGTCGAGCCGAGGCTCAGCAGCGAAGAGCTCGCGGCTGTGGCAGCCCTTCCAGATGGTTCTGCCCTCCTGATAGCCCATTCCGGGCCAAACTCGGGAGCACGGTTCCTGCTGGATGAGGATGTCACCGTAGCCGGCAGGCACCCCAACGCGGACATATTCCTTGACGATGTCACTGTCTCCCGGTCGCACGCAGAATTCCGGCGCAGCGGCGGCGGATTCGAGGTCGCTGACACACGCAGCCTCAACGGCACCTATGTCAACAACGACCGCGTGGACAGCGTGACCCTGCGCAACGGCAACGAAGTGCAGATCGGCAAGTTCCGGCTCTCCTTCTACGCAGCAGGAAGCGTCACGGCCGGCCAGGGGCACACCCAGACGCATCGTCAGGCTTAGGCCACTGCATGCCCTCATCCCAGCAGGCGCCGCGAACCGTTGGCATCGCCCCAGAGCGGGTCAGCGGAAACGTTCTCAATATTGGAGAGGTCCTCACGGAGCTTGCCGGGGACTTCCCCCAAATCAGCGCGTCGAAAATACGGTTCCTCGAGGAAAAGGGCCTGATCACGCCTCAACGTACCCGAGCCGGGTACCGCAAATACACTGCGCTTGATGTGGAGCGCCTTCGGTTTGTGCTGGCGCTCCAGCGGGATCAGTACCTCCCGTTGAAAGTCATCAAGGACTACGTGGATGCGATCGACCGCGGTGAACGTCCCGAATCCCTTCCCGGCGGCCTGACCCTGTCGCCGCGGATGGTCTCCGACCAGCTGACGCGTGAACTCGGTGCACACGCACGCCGCCTCACCACGGAAACGCTGACCGCTGAAGCCGGAGCACGTAGGGGCCTGGTCTCTGACCTCGTATCATTCGGCCTGATTGCTGAACAGGACGGCCGCTTCGACGAGCACGCCCTCAAGGTCACCCGTGCCTGCGTCCAGCTGGAAGCACACGGCATTGAACCCCGCCACCTGCGCCCCTTTCGTGCCGCAGCGGATCGCGAGCTAGGTCTCGTGGAGCGCGTGGTCGCCCCGGTTGCGTCGCGGCGTGACGTGGCATCGAAAGCGCGGGCGGCAGAGACCGCCCGGGAGATCAGCGAACTGTGCCTCAACCTCCATAGCGCACTGGTGCAGGGCCAGATCGCCCGGATGGACAGCTAGGGAGCGGGTACAGCCATGCTGGAAGTCGAAGTAGTGGGAGTGCGCATTGAGCTGCCGTCCAACCAACCCCTGGTCCTCCTGAAGGAGACTGAGGGAACCCGCCACATCCCCATTTGGATTGGTGCCCCTGAAGCCAGTGCCATCGCCTTTGTGCAGCAGGGGATCGTCCCGCCCCGCCCCATGACCCATGACCTGCTGGTCAGTGTTATCGCGGCGACCGGACGCAGCCTGAGCGAGGTCCGTTTGGTCAGCGTCGAGGACACGGTTTTCCACGCAGAGCTGGTGTTCGACAACGGCACCACCGTCAGTTCGCGGGCCTCTGACGCCATCGCCATCGCGCTCCGCGTTCCCTGCCCCATCTACTGCGCACCCGAGGTCCTCAATGACACCGGTGTCCAGATCGCAGAGGCGGAAGAGGACGACGACGACGCCGCCCCGGGTCCTGAAGGTCAGCTCAACGCCGAGCGGGAACTGCGTCAATTCCGCGAATTCCTCGCGGACGTTGAGCCCGAGGATTTTGAACACTGAGCCCGACACGCCAGATCCATATGGCCCGCATCTTTGACCTCGGCCACCCGGGGATCTAACGTCGAAGCATATCGTTCCCATTGCACTGGTGGAGAACACAGGGCAGACTTGAAGCAAACCCTGTGGATCCCAGCTTGCGCCGACTTCCCGGGAACCGAAACGAGGAGGCACACGTGAGTCCGAAAGGCGACGCCGGTACGGGTTCCAACGCGGCCGCTGCGGGCACAGCCATTCCGGCAGGTGCGCAGGGACTGCTCTTCACGGAGGATCTCCCCGTGCTCGACGAGGACGCCGGCTACCGGGGTCCCACCGCCTGCAAGGCCGCAGGTATCACCTACCGCCAGCTGGACTACTGGGCACGCACCGGTCTGGTTGAACCAGCCGTCCGCGGTGCCGCCGGCTCCGGCTCGCAGCGACTCTACGGTTTCCGCGACATCCTGGTTCTCAAAGTAGTGAAGCGGCTCCTCGATACGGGAGTTTCACTCCAGCAGATCCGCACTGCAATCGAACATCTCCGCGAACGCGGCGTCGAGGATCTGGCCCAGATCACACTCATGAGCGACGGCGCCAGTGTGTACGAATGCACCTCGGCCGAAGAAGTCATTGACCTGGTGCAGGGCGGGCAGGGTGTCTTTGGAATTGCGGTAGGAAGAGTCTGGCGTGAGGTCGAAGGAAGCCTGGCCGCACTGCCCAGCGAACACGTGACCGATCAGGTCTTCCCCGATGACGAGCTCAGCAAAAGGCGCGCAACCCGCAAGATCAGCTGACACTGGTTGACGTGAATGCCCCGCCAGATGCGGGGCATTTCTGTTTTACCCGGCACCGTTTTTAGGTGCGGCGCGCCACCCGGCTGCGCATCCGACCGGAATCGAGCAGAGCCCTCAGCAGTTCGTCAAAGTAACCTGCAGCCTGCTTGGCCGATTCTCCAGGCCAGTGATGCACCGCGTGTGCTGCGCCCTGAATCTGCTGCCAGTTAGCCTGCTCCGCGATGGTGGGGCTGAGCAGGAGCTCGCCGAACATCTGCCTCATCTCGTTGAGCCGGAACGTGTGCTCATTGGAACCAGAGCGCACACGGTTGGCCACAATGCCCGCCGTGGCCAGATTCGGTGCAAACTCTGCCTTGAACAGCTCAATGGCACGCATTGTCCGTTTAGTCCCGGCTACCGAGAACAAACCGGGCTCGGCCACCAGGAGAACACGGTTGCTCGCCGTCCAGGCGATTCGGGTGAGTCCGTTGAGGGACGGCGGGCAATCGATCAGCACCAACCCATAACCCTCCAGGCGGCTTAGCAGTGTGGAGAGCCTGCGCAGATCCCTCTTACCAAGGTCGGGCCGGTCATAGATGCCTGAAAACGCCGACCCCATGGCGACGTCCAGGACAGGGGTGGCTTTGCCCGGGTTGCGCTTCATGGCGGTGGGCACCCAGCCGCTGGTCACCACATTCGCGGCAAGATCACCGCGGCGCGCATTCTTCAGCAGACGCCCAATATCCAGGTGCCCGTCAGCCTGCACCCCCAGACCTGTGGTGGCATCGGCGTGTGGATCAAGATCAACAACAAGGGTTGGAATTCCGGCGGAAAGTGCCGCTGAGGCCAGTCCCAGTGTGACGGAGGTCTTGCCGACCCCACCTTTGAGGCTGCTAATGCTCACTACTTGCACTTGAAAAACCAATACCTAACGTTTGCGTATGCGGTGCCCGGATTCGTCAGCCGCCTCTCCCATCATCATATGTGGACCCGACCCGCTGACGAATCCTCCACGCGGTGTGGCCCCTGAACTCTCAGGTCACACAGACCGTCAACGGCGCGTCCACTGACGCATTGCGGGAAATTACCTCAGCTGCCGGTTTCGATTACAGGCTAAAGATTGGTCAAATGTAGGCTGGGGACGCCCACGTCGAAAGTTCCACCGAACCCGCAAGGACGCAGGAGAGCAATGTTCTCGAAGATTTTGGTAGCTAACCGTGGCGAGATAGCCATTCGTGCCTTCAGGGCCAGTTATGAGATTGGCGCCAACACTGTTGCGGTGTTCCCTCACGAGGACCGGAATTCGATTCACCGGCAGAAGGCAGATGAGGCGTATCTGATTGGTGAGGAGGGGCATCCTGTCCGGGCGTACCTCGATGTGGATGAGATTGTGCGGGTGGCGAAGGAGTCCGGCTGCGACGCCATCTACCCGGGCTATGGTTTTCTGTCTGAGAATCCTGGCCTCGCGCGGGCCGCGGCGGATGCTGGCATCACCTTTGTGGGGCCGCCCGCGGAGGTGCTGGAACTGGCCGGCAACAAGGTCCGGGCGCTGGAAGCAGCCCGCAAGGCGGGCATTCCGGTTCTGAAGTCTTCCCAGCCGAGCTCGGATGTGGATGAGCTGATCAAGGTCGCGGACGAGATCGGCTTCCCCATTTTCGCCAAGGCTGTTGCCGGTGGCGGCGGACGTGGTATGCGCCGGGTTGATAACCGAGAGGGTCTTCCCGGCGCGCTGGAAGCCGCAATGCGTGAGGCGGATTCGGCGTTCGGTGATCCCACTATGTTCTTGGAGCAGGCTGTTCTGCGCCCACGCCATATTGAGGTGCAGATCCTCGCGGATGGCGAAGGCAATGTCATGCACCTCTTCGAGCGTGATTGTTCTCTGCAGCGCAGGCATCAGAAGGTCATCGAGATTGCTCCGGCCCCGAATCTGGATGAGGGTATCCGGCAGGCCCTTTATCGGGATGCGGTGAAATTTGCGAAGGCCTTGAATTATGTGAATGCCGGCACTGTCGAGTTTTTGGTGGACACGGTGGGGGAGCGCGCAGGCCAGCACGTCTTTATTGAAATGAATCCCCGGATCCAGGTGGAGCACACGGTCACGGAGGAAGTGACTGATGTGGATCTGGTGCAGGCGCAGCTGCGTATCGCTGGTGGTGAAACCTTGGCGGATCTGGGTCTGAGCCAGGAGACGGTGAAGCTGAGGGGTGCGGCGTTGCAGTCCCGTATCACTACCGAGGATCCGGCCAACGGGTTCCGGCCCGACGTCGGTCGGATCACCGCTTATCGTTCCGCGGGTGGGGCGGGTGTCCGGCTCGACGGTGGAACCGTGTACGCGGGGGCGGAGATCAGTCCGCATTTCGATTCGATGCTGGTGAAGCTGACCTGCCGCGGCCGGGACTACCCCTCCGCGGTGACCAGGGCGCGGCGTGCGTTGGCCGAATTCCGGGTACGCGGCGTCTCCACCAACATTTCCTTCCTGCAGGCCGTACTGGATGACCCCGCCTTCATCGCCGGAGACGTGGCAACCTCCTTCATCGATGAGCGACCCGAGCTACTCACCGCCCGCGTTCCAGCGGACCGTGGGACGAAGCTGCTGAGCTGGCTCGCGGACGTCACGGTGAACAAACCGCACGGCGAACTCACCGTGGGCCTGGATCCGGCAGAGAAACTCCCGGAACCCACGGATACCAAGCCGGGCCCGGGCTCCCGGCAGCGGCTTCAGGCGCTGGGTCCGGAGAGGTTCGCCGCCGAACTGCGCGCCCAGCAGGCCCTTGCCGTCACCGACACCACCTTCCGTGACGCCCACCAGTCACTGCTTGCCACCCGGGTCCGCACCCGCGACCTGGTGGCGGCCGGACGTGCCGTCTCCGAACGCATGCCGCAGCTGCTCTCAGTGGAGGCCTGGGGCGGGGCAACCTATGACGTGGCGCTGCGTTTCCTGGGCGAGGATCCCTGGGAGCGGCTGGCCGCTCTTCGCCGGGAGCTGCCGAACGTCTGCCTGCAGATGCTGCTGCGCGGCCGGAACACCGTGGGATACACGCCGTACCCCGAAGAGGTGACAAAGGCCTTCGTCAAGGAGGCCGCGGCAACCGGCATCGACATTTTCCGCATCTTCGACGCGCTCAACGACGTCTCCCAAATGGAACCGGCGATCCGCGCCGTCCGCGAGACCGGCACCGCGGTCGCCGAAGTGGCGCTCTGCTACACCTCCAACATGCTCGACCCGGAGGAAAAGCTCTATACACTGGATTACTACCTGGACCTTGCACAGCGCATGGTCGACGCCGGCGCACACGTGCTGGCAATCAAGGACATGGCCGGCCTGCTCCGTCCGGCCGCCGCCGCACAGCTGGTCACCGCACTGCGCGAGCGTTTCGACCTCCCCGTCCACCTACACACCCACGACACCGCGGGCGGTCAGCTGGCCACCCTGCTCGCGGCAGCGGATGCAGGGGTCGACGCCGTTGACGTCGCCAGCGCTTCGCTGGCCGGAACCACCAGCCAGCCCTCGGCCTCCGCGCTGGTCGCAGCCCTGGCCAACACCAGTCGGGACACCGGGATCTCCCTCACAGATGTGTGTTCGCTCGAGCCCTATTGGGAGGCTGTGCGCCGTGTGTACGCACCGTTCGAGTCTGGTCTTCCGGGACCCACCGGCCGGGTCTACCGCCACGAAATCCCAGGCGGTCAGCTCTCCAACCTCCGCCAGCAGGCGATCGCCCTGGGCCTTGGCGAGCACTTCGAGGCTGTGGAGGACATGTACACGGCCGCTGACCGCATCCTCGGACGGCTGGTCAAGGTCACACCGTCCTCCAAGGTGGTCGGCGACCTCGCCCTGCAGTTGGTCGGCTCGAAGGTGGATCCGGCGGACTTCGAGGAAAACCCCCAGAACTACGACATCCCGGATTCCGTGATCGGCTTCCTCAGCGGCGAACTCGGCGACCCTCCCGGCGGCTGGCCCGAACCCTTCCGCACCAAGGCGCTGCAGGGCCGCACCATCAAGGAACGCGACGTCACGCTCAGCGATGAGGATCAGCAGGGCCTCGACGCCGATTCAGCTACCCGCCGCTCAACCCTGAACAGGCTGCTCTTCGCCGGCCCCACCAAGGACTTCGAGGCTACCCGCGAAACCTACGGCGACGTCTCCGTCCTGGACACCCGCGACTACCTCTACGGAATGCAGCAGGGCAGCGAACACGTCATCACCCTGGAAAAGGGTGTCCGCCTGATCGCCACGCTGGAGGCAGTCTCCGATCCGGACGAAAAGGGCATGCGCACCGTCATGTGCACACTCAACGGGCAAATGCGCCCCGTCACGGTCCGCGACCGCAGCGTCCACAGTGACGTCAAGGCGGCGGAGAAGGCAGATGCCTCTACTCCCGGCCACGTCGCGGCACCTTTCGCGGGCGCCGTCACCCTCACCGTCTCCGAAGGCGACACCGTGCAGGCCGGCGACACCATTGCCACGATCGAAGCCATGAAAATGGAGGCAGGCATCACCACCAATGTCGGAGGCACCGTGCAGCGCGTTGCCGTGGGCGCCGTCGCACAGGTCCAGGGCGGCGACCTCCTCCTGGTCATCGAAACGTCGTAGGTCCCACCTGCGCTAAGGTGTTGGCAGGAAACCCTCCGGCGTGTCGGCTGATGCGCCGCGCCATCTTCAAGGTGTAAGGAAACATGGCCACCGACAGAGAGCCAGCGGAAGACAGCAGCGGCACACTCCAGAACCTGGACGGCGCTTCACAAAGCCCCGAGGCCAGACAAACCGGCGAACCTGACAACCGACAGACGCCGGAAGTGACTCCGGAAGTGACTCCGGTAGAGACTCTCGAACAGGACCGCGCGCCGTCGGGCCCTGTTCCGCTGGTGACCGTGGACTCCGTGGCCGGCAGCGATGACGCCGCAGCACTACCGGGCCTGGGCGGCCCGCTGCTTCAGCCTCCGGCGCCGGAGCATCTGCCCACGGTGGGCGGGGAGCCGGTGGAATCAACAAACGACGACGGCGTGTCCCCGGGCCCGCTGGCTCCCACCGTGGGCACGGCAAGGCAGAACGACACCGGACTCCCGACGGATGACACTCCGGCCCAAAACGACACCCCGGGTGACCGCAGTGCCAGGCGCGACAGGGACAACGGGCCGGAGCCGGCGTCGTCGCTCACGGCGGACAGACTTTTGGCCGGGCAGCAGCGCCCGCCCGTGGACGGCTGGCGGCGCCTGCTGTACAAAGCCACGTTCGGGTATGTGAACCTCGGGGATTCGGACGCCGTACGCATCCGGCGGGCGCTGGAGCACCGCATCGCCGTGAGGCTGGGGGAGCGCACCCGCTACGTGCCGGTACTCTCCCGCAAAGGCGGAGTCGGCAAGACCACCGTCACCACGCTGCTGGGTATGGCGCTGGCGGACATCCGCGAAGACCGCATCATCGCGATGGACGCCAACCCGGACCGCGGCACCCTCTCGGACCGCTCGCCCGGCAAGGCCGATTCCACCGCACGCCAGCTGGTGCAGAACCGCTTCATGGTGGATTCCTTCGCCCAGCTCTCCAGCTACGTCACCCGTGACGGCTCGCGGCTCCACGTCCTCGCTTCGGACACTGATCCGGCCGTTGCCCAGGCGTTCGACGATGCCGACTATCGCGCCGTCACGGACATCCTCGGCCGCTACTACTCCATTGTCCTGACCGATTCCGGCACCGGCATGGTGCACTCCGTCATGAAGGGCACGCTGGAAAAAGCCGACTCGGTGGTGCTGGTATCCGGAGGAAGCGTGGACGAGGCGAGGCTCGCGTCCGAAACCCTGTCCTGGCTTGAGGCACACGGCCGCCACGACCTGGTGGCCAAGGCCATTGTGGTGGTCAACCTCTCCTCGGGAAACCGGACGGAAGTCAATGTCACGGAGATCGAGGATCATTTCCGCTCCAGGGTGGGCACCGTGGTGCGCATTCCGTACGACCGCCATCTGGCTGAGGGCTCCCGCGTGGACCTGGCCAAGCTGCAGCCCCGCACGCGGGACGCTGTTGTTGAACTGGCCGCCCACGTTGTCGACCATCTCCATTCCTAGGACACAGTGACCTACTACGACCTCGCCATTGTGGGCTCCGGCTCAGGCAACACCCTCATCACGCCGGATTGGGACGGAAAGAAAGTCGCCCTCATCGACAGCGGCACTTTCGGCGGGACCTGCCTGAACGTAGGCTGTATTCCCACCAAGATGTTTGTCTACCCGGCCCAATTGGCACAGGGCGCTGCGGACGCAGCCCGTCTGGGCGTGGACCTTGACCTGCGCACGGTCCGCTGGCGGGAAATCCGGGACCGAATCTTCACCCGCATCGACTCGATCTCCAGCAGCGGGCGGGACTACCGGGCCGACGAACTGGATCACGTCACACTGTACGAGGAAGAGGCCCGGCTCACCGGAGAGAAATCCCTCAGGACGGCATCCGGCGCCGAGATTGAGGCCGGCCAGCTGGTCATCGCCGCAGGCTCCCGCGCAGTCCTTCCGGACATTCCCGGTATCGACCTGCCGCAGGTCCACACGTCGGACACGATCATGCGGGTGGATGAGCAGCCGCGCCGCCTGCTCATTATTGGTGGAGGCTACATCGCGGCCGAATTTGCACATGTTTTCTCCGCTTTCGGCACCGAGGTGACCATCGTGAATCGGTCCCGACTGCTGTTGCGCGCCTTGGATGAATCCGTGTCGGAGAAATTCACGGAGGCCGCGTCAGCCCAGTGGAACGTGGTCACCGAGCACACTGTTGCCTCCCTGACCGCGAACGACGACGGTTCCGTGCGCGCGGTGCTCGCAGCCACCGGTGGTGATGTCCGCCGGATCGAGGTTGACGCCGTGCTGGTGGCAACCGGGCGTGTCCCCAACAGCGACCGGTTGGGGGCCGCCGCCGTCGGGCTTGATCTTGCCACGAACGGACGGATCGTTGCCGACAAATACCAGCGGGTGCTGAAGAACGGACGTCCGGTCGATGGGCTGTGGACGCTCGGCGATGTCAGCAGCCTGCATCAGCTCAAGCACGTGGCCAATTATGAAGCGCGGGTTGTTTCCCACAATCTGGTGAACCCGGATCATCTGCAGGCCAGTGACCACCGGTACGTTCCCGCAGCCGTCTTCACCTATCCGCAGGTTGCAGCGGTTGGTCTCACCGAGGAGGAGGCGCTCCGCTATGCGGAGACCACCGGCACCCGGATTTGCGTGGCCGTCCAACAATACGGTTCGACGGCGTACGGCTGGGCCATGGAGGACACCACCGGTTTTGTGAAGCTGATCGCCGAGCAGGAGAGCGGAAAGCTGCTGGGCGCCCACATCATGGGCCATGAGGCCTCCATGATCATCCAGCCCCTTATCCAGGCGATGTCATTCGGGCTCGATGCTGACACCATGGCGCGGGGTCAATACTGGATTCACCCCGCGCTCACGGAAGTCGTTGAAAATGCGCTGCTGTCCCTGAAGACACAGAGCGGTAGCTAAGGCAGGTCTCCACGCGGCCGCGGGCGGCCTTGGTCGACCCCCGGGGAAAAGACCAAGCGACGTCGTCCACCCCCGGTGATCGACCAAGCGACGAAGGAGCGCGTGGAGATCCGCCTAGGACTTCGCCTTGAGGTAGATGCCCTCCACCAGTTCCGAGTAGTCCTTGAGCACCTGGGCGCGCTTAATCTTCAAGGAAGGCGTCAGGTGTCCGCTTGACTCGGTGAAGTCACTTTCAACAATGCGGAAAACCTTGATGGCCTCTGCCTGCGACACGGACGCATTGGCGTGGTCAACGAGATCCTGGATTTCGGTCTGCACCATGGGATGCCCGGCAGCTTCTGCCATGGTGGTTCCCGCGGGAAGCTGATGGCGTTCAAGCCATCCAGGAAGCGCTTCCTCGTCCAAGGTGATCAGCGCGGAGATAAACGGTCTTTGGTCGCCCACCACCACGCACTGGGAGACCAGGGCGTTGGCGCGGATGGTGTCCTCCAGTTGTGCGGGGATCACGTTCTTTCCGCTGGCCGTGACAATGATTTCCTTCTTGCGGCCCGTAATCTTGAGGAAACCGTCCGCGTCGAGTTCGCCAACGTCGCCGGTGCGGAACCAACCGTCAATAAACGCTTCCTCAGTGAGGTCGGGGCGCTTGAAGTAGCCCTTGAGAACGCAGACACCCTTGGTAAGAATTTCGCCGTCGTCAGCAATCTTGACCGAGTTGCCCGGCAGGGGAGCACCTACCGAGCCGATCTTGATCTTTTTCGGTGTGTTCACCGAGATAGGTGCAGTGGTCTCGGTGAGGCCGTAGCCTTCCAGCACCATGAGCCCAATGCCGTGGAAGAAATGGCCCAGGCGGTCACCGAGGGGCGCGCCACCCGACACCGCGTGCTGGACACGGCCACCCATGGCGGCGCGGATTTTGCTGTACAGCAGCCGGTCGAACACTGCGTGCTTGACCTTGAGCATCAGCGGCACCTTGCCCGCCTGATCGGCCTTGGACCAGGCGATGGCAATGTCAGCTCCAGCGTGGAAAATTTTACCCTTGCCGCCGTCCTCGGCCTTCAGCATGGAGTTGTTATAGACCTTCTCGAAAACGCGGGGGACCGCCAGGATGAACGTTGGCTGATAGCTCTGCAGGTCGGGCAGCAGGTTCTTCACGTCCGGCGTGTGGGCCACCGTTGCGCCGGAGGCCACGCACAGCACAGAGATAAACCGCGCAAAAACGTGCGCGAGCGGCAGGAACATGATGGTCTGCGCACCCTCGTGGGCAACCTCGGGCAATGCGGCGGCGGCATTCTCGGAGAGCTCGACAAAGTTGCCGTGAGTCAGTTCGCAGCCTTTGGGCTTGCCGGTGGTGCCCGAAGTGTAAATGAGGGTGGCAACGTCATCCAGGCCGGCAATTCTACGGCGTTCCTCCACCGCGGCGTCGTCAATGGAGGCACCGGCTGCGCGGAGCTCGTCCAGCCCGTTGCCGTCGAACTGCCAGACGTGGGCCACCTGATCCAGATTTTCCGAGCTTGCAGCCTGGCGCACAATGTTTTCATGCCGCCCTGATTCGACAAAGGCGGCGACTGCCCCCGAATCACCCAGGATCCAGCCCACCTGCGCGGGTGACGAGGTCTCGTAGACGGGAACCGGGATGCCACCTGCAAACCAGATGGCAAAATCCACCAGCGACCACTCATACCGGGTGCGGGCCATGATGGCAACGCGGTCCCCGGCTTGGACGCCGGAGGCAATGAGTCCCTTGGCCAGCACCCTGACGTCCGCCAGGAAGTCGGTGGCCCGAATGTCCTGCCAGTCGCCCGAGGCACTCTTGACCGCAAACAACGCCGGATTGCTGGCCTTCTCCGCCTGCTTGACCACAAGATCGGTGGTATTGCTGGTGCGGGGTATGTCCACCAACGCGGGAACGCTGTATTCGCGCACGTGTTTCTCCTTTGAATCATGCAAGCCTGCGGGATTTCATTAGCCTATAGCTTTTCGGTGGTTTAGTACTGTCCAGTAATGTACGAAACGGTAACGGTCGCAGAACTGAGGCGCCGCACCCCAGCCCGTCAGGAGATCACCAGCAGCATGCAATCCGAGCCACAGGACTCCGCAGCACCAGGGCCGCGCCTTCAGCATCCGTTTTTCGGGCGCAGGCGAACACGGCGGCCACGACCCGTCGCGGTTGAACACGGTGCCGGTCAGCTGCTCAGGCGCGGGCTCGCCATTGGGGTGGACATCGGTGGGACCAAGGTCGCAGCCGGCGTTGTCGACCTCCACGGGAACATCATTGCCGAGGCCCGCGAATCCACGCCCGGCCACGACCCCAGGGAAGTGGAAAACGTGATTGTGCGTCTGGTGCGCGAGCTGGCTCCGCGCCACCGCATCCGTTCCATTGGTATAGGCGCCGCCGGCTGGATGGATCTCGCCAATGGCACCGTGCTATTCAGCCCGCACCTTGCCTGGCGCAACGAGCCCCTTCGGGACAATCTTGAGATCCTCCTGAGGCGGAGAGTCAGCGTAGTCAATGACGCCGATGCCGCGGCCTGGGCGGAGTGGCGGTTCGGCACAGGCCGCGGAGAACCACGGCTGGTCTGCATCACCCTGGGAACGGGCATCGGCGGTGCCATGATCATGGACGGCAGGGTGGAACGCGGCCGTCATGGCGTCGCGGGTGAATTTGGGCACCAGATCATCGTCCCGGGCGGCCATCGCTGCGAATGCGGCAACCGCGGCTGCTGGGAGCAATACGCGTCCGGCAATGCCCTGGGGCGCGAAGCCCGTGAGCTGGCCACCTCAAACTCCCCGGTGGCCCAGGCGCTGCTGCGGGAAGTGGACGGAGACCCTTCCCGGATCACCGGGGCGGTGGTCACCCGGCTCGCGCTGCAGGGGGACCCGGCGTGCCGGGAACTGGTGGACGACGTCGGACAATGGCTGGGCGTTGGCCTCGCCAACCTGGCGGCCGCGCTGGATCCGGGGACATTTGTGATTGGCGGTGGACTTGGCGCGGCCGGGAACCTGCTGATCGACCCGGCCCGCCGGGCCTTCGAACGCAACCTGACCGGACGCGGCTTCCGGCCCACCGCAGTAGTGACGGCGGCAGCGCTCGGACCCGAAGCCGGCCTGATCGGGGCTGCGGACCTTTCCAGGATCACGCTGCGTCCGGGTCACCGCCGTGGCCGCGCGGTGCCGCGCGCCTATCGTGGTGTGGGGTAAACCCGCGCGCTAGACTTCCGCGCCGTCGTCGTCGTAATCGCGGTTCTTTGGCAACCGGAAAATCAGGAAACAGACCGAGACAACAAACACGGCCACAATCCCGAGCATCACCATCACCGGCGCGGTTCGCCAGAACATTGCGAACACCAGCAGGGCAAGCGGCCCGCCAATAGCACCGAGCCAGGCGAGTACCACCAGCGGCTCACCCACTCCCAGAGCGGGGGGCTCGGGGGGATGGTAACTGTGGTCGTCGTCGTCGTCGTCCGCCGGAGCATAGTCGCGCGGACCACCGGCGGGAAAGCGTGGCTGGTTCTCAAACACGGCCCTCACCTTCTCCTGCTGTGAAAGCCCGTTCTCGGGCTCTCCGCTGGGTGCCGGGGCGACGGGGGAAGCACTGCTTGGTGTCTGCTCGAGGCGCGACACAAGGTCCTGCCACACGGCATCATCAGTGGAGCCGTTGGACTCGTTTGAGTTATCGGGGTCCTGGCCTCGGGGGCTCATGCGTTGGTACCTGCGCTCACATGCTGTATGAATTCTGCGGAACGCTCAAAGATCTGCTCCTTGTCATGGTCCATGGTGGCCACGTGGTAGCTGTTCATCAAACGCACTATCTCCAAGTCTGCACTGCCGAGCCGCTGCGTGAGAACCTCAAGACTGGATTCCGGCACTATTGCGTCAACTTCAGAACGGAAAACCAGCGTGGGGGCCGTGACATCCGGCAGTCTGAGGGTGGTGTCGTGGAACAGTTTGTACAGCTGCTCGACCGCGGCGACGGGAGTGCGGGGATAGGCGCCCTCGTCGATGCCTTCCATCTTGATGTCGTTGGCAATTGCCGGAACCGAGCGCATCAAATACTTCAGCACGCCCGCATAGCGCGCCCGCGGATCGGCAAATGTCAGCCCGGGATTTACGACGACGACGCCCGCAACCGGCTGCAGCGCCGCCAGACGCAGCGCGAGCGCCCCGCCCATGGACAGGCCG